>NZ_AGFG01000035.1 GCF_000226255.1 Desulfovibrio sp. A2 | reverse complement strand
CATGATAGGGCGATTCGCCCTGGCACGAACGGCAGATGCCGCCCGAGGACACCGGATAGTATTCGCCGCACAGCGGGCAGCGGCCCACCAGGCCCTTGCCCTTGTGGCCCAGCCGGTCGGGCCGCACGGTGATGGGCCGGGCGGTCAGGATGTCCGGTCCCGCCTCCTTGATCTGCGCCTGCAACAGCGGCGTATCCTGTTCCTTCTTGGGCTTCAGCTTCAGGAACCAGGTGCGGATTTCGCCCCACGGGCCCATCTTGTCCACGTCCAGGTGCACGCGCACCCCTTCGCCGGTGCGCTTGTCGAACAGCGAAACGGCATAGATGCCGAAGTTCATGATGCGCAGCCAGCCGTTGCCCACCGTGCAGGGGGTGAGCAGTTGCACCGCGTCGGGCAGACACTGTTCGGTCTCGGAAATGGCGTCGAACAGCACGCCCTCCGGCAGGCCCTGGCGGGCCAGCTCGACCATGTAGCCGCCGATGATCAGGCCGGGGGCCGGATAGCCGTGGAAATTGCGCGCCACTTCCATGAATTCGTCGTGGGTGTGCGGACCGATGAGCATGTGGTGGTTTCCTGAAGGCAGAGGTTGCGTGGAGGCTGGCCGATGTGCCCGGCTTGTCCGGCAATGCCGGGGTGTTGCCGTGGCATTGCCGCCTTGGGCCGGACACTAGCAGCTTTTGGCGTGGGAGTCACGGAACGGCCATGTGGCGTGACATTGAAACCCCTAGGTCATCACGGGACACCACGGGTCACCATGGGAAACTCCAAAGAGCCGTGAGGCGCCGTGGCTGTCGGCCATGGTTGTCCTTGCCACGGTCACGCATTGTCTGGGAAGCGTGTAGGATGCGTCCTACGCCCGTCTCCGTTTTCCTACGTTCTTGCCCCACGCCGCCACGCCGGATAGGCGGGCCGCATGGGGAGGCGGCCAGCGCCGCCCCCGGTAGCCGACACGCGGAACATCGCCAGCGCGCCTTGCGCGCGCCACGCCACGCGCCCTGATCGCAACAGGAGAGGAATGTTCATGAAGACCACACATCCGCAACCGGGCGCGTCCCGTCCCTCCCGCTCGGCCCCGGCCTACGCCGCCGGAACGGGTCCGGAAGACTGCGCGGCACGGAGCCTGAACCGTCGCGCCTTTCTCAAGTGGTGCGCGCTGCTGGGCGGCGCGGCCATGCTGCCCGGCGGCCTTGCCGGGCTGTGTCCCGCCGTGGCCGAAGCCGCCAGCGGCGGCGACCGGCAGGACTTCGTCTGGAGCTCGTGCAACGTCAACTGCGGCAGCCGCTGCGTGCTGCGCGCCATGGTGCGCGACGGCGCCATGGTGCGCATGGACACCGACAACCTGGGGGCCGACGACTACGGCACCCACCAGATTCGCGCCTGCCTGCGCGGCCGGGCCATGCGCCAGCGGGTGTACGCGCCCGAACGGCTGAAGTACCCCATGCTGCGCACCGGCAAGCGTGGAGAAGCCGCCTTCCGCCGCGCCTCGTGGGACGAGGCGCTGGACGTCATCGCCGCCAAGATGAAGGACGTCAGGGAGCGCTACGGCAACGAGGCGTTCTACCTCAACTACGGCACCGGCAACCTCGGCTCGGTCATGTCCAAGTCGTGGCCCACGGACCAGACGCCCATCACCCGGCTGATGAACTGTTTCGGCGGCTACCTGAACCACTACAACACCTACAGCACCGCCCAGATCGCCACCAGCATGCCCTACCTTTACGGCGGCGGGCTTGGCAACGCGCTGTCGGACATCGTCAACAGCAAGCTGGTGGTCCTGTTCGGCAACAACCCGGCCGAAACGCGTATGAGCGGCGGCGGGGTGGTCTACGACATCCAGCGCGCCAAGCGCGAAAGCAACGTGCGGGTCATCGTCATCGACCCGCGCTACACCGACACCGCCGTGGCCGTGGCCGACGAGTGGATTCCCATCCGCCCGGCCACCGACGCCGCCCTGGCGGCGGGCATCGCCCACGTGCTGTTCGCGGAGGGCTTGGCCGACCGCGCCTTCATGGACACCTACTGCGTGGGCCACGACGAGGCGCACCTGCCCGAGGGCGTGCCCGCGGGCAGCTCGTACGAGGCGTACATCATGGGCAAGGGGCCGGACGGCGTGGCCAAGACGCCGGGCTGGGCCTCGGCCATCTGCGGCGTGCCCGTCGATACCATCGTGCGCCTGGCGCGCGAGATCGGCACCGCCAAGCCCTGCTGCATCAGCCAGGGCTGGGGACCGCAGCGCCACCACAACGGCGAGAACAACTGCCGGGCCATTGCCGTGCTGGCCGCACTGACCGGCAACGTGGGCATTCCCGGCGGCAACACCGGCGCGCGCGAGGGCGGCTATTCCCTTCCCTTCCCCGGCTTTCCCACGCTGAAGAACCCGGTGGCCGCCAGCATCTCGTTCTTCCTGTGGACCGACGCCATCGTGCGCGGCCCGGAAATGACGGCCGAGCGCGACGGCGTGCGCGGCGTGCCCAGGCTGAACGTGCCGGTCAAGTTCATCTGGAACTACGCGGGCAACGCGCTGATCAACCAGCACTCGGACATCAACCGCACCGCGCGGATTCTGTCGGACGACACCATGTGCGAGATGATCGTGGTGGTGGAAAACTTCATGACCCCCAGCGCGCGCTTCGCCGACGTGCTGCTGCCCGCCGTGACCAACCTGGAGGAGAACGACTTCGCCCACCAGGGCAGCACGGCCGAGATGGGCTACGTGGTCTTTGCCCAGAAGGCCATCGAGCCGCTGTTCGAGTCGCGCAGCGTGTACGACATGTGCGCCGACATCGCCGGCCGTCTCGGCATCCGCGACCAGTACACCGAGGGCCGCACCCGCGACGAATGGCTCCAGAAGATCCTGGCCGCCGCCCGCCAGAAGCTGCCCGACCTGCCCGCCACCCTGGAAGAGGCGTGGAAGCTCGGCGTGTACAAGGTCAGGAATCCCGGCAAGCCCTTCGTGGCGTACAAGGCCTTCCGCGACGACCCGGTGGCCAACCCGCTGGCCACGCCGTCCGGCCGCATCGAGATATTCTCGAAGCGGCTGTGGGACATCGGCCACAAGTGGGAACTGCCCGAAGGCGAGCGCATCACCGCGCTGCCGGAATACGACGAGGCCACGGAAGGCCAGGGCGATCCGCTGCGCAAGAAGTATCCGCTGCAACTGGTCACCCACCACTACAAGCAGCGCACCCACTCCACCTACGGCAACGTGCCGTGGCTGAAGGAAGCGGCCCCGCAGAACGTGTGGGTGAACCCGCTGGACGCCGCGGACCGGGGGCTGGCCCACGGCGACATGGTGCGCGTGTTCAACGACCGGGGGGCCACGGTGCTGCCGGTAAAGGTGACGCCGCGCATCATGCCCGGCACCATCTCCATCCCGCAGGGGGCCTGGTACGCGCCGGGCGCGGGCGGCACCGACTTCGGCGGCAGCGCCAACATCCTCACCTCGCTGCGGCCTTCGCCGCTGGCCAAGGGCAACCCGCAACACACCACCCTGGTGGAACTGACCAGACATTCGGGAGGCAGCCATGCCAATGCCAGCTAGACCGGCGTTTCTCTTCGACTCGCGGCTGTGCACCGGCTGCAAGGCGTGCATGATCGCCTGCAAGGACAAGAACGACCTGGACCCCGGCGTGCGCTGGCGGCGGGTGACGGAATGCACCGGCGGCGAATGGACCCGCACGGCCGAAGGTTATCGCCAGAACGTGTTCAGCTACTACCTGTCGGTGTCCTGCAACCATTGCGAGGACCCCATCTGCGTTCAGTCCTGCCCCACCACGGCCATGCATCAGGACGGGAACGGCATCGTCAGCGTGGACCCGAAGAAATGCGTGGGCTGCAAGTACTGCTCATGGAGTTGCCCCTACGGTGCGCCGCAGTATTCCGAACGGCTGGGCCGCATGACCAAGTGCGACTTCTGCCGCGACGAGATCGAGGCGGGCCGCCCGCCGGTGTGCGTGGCCGCGTGCCCCTCGCGGGCGCTGCAATGGGGCGACCTTGAAGCCCTGCGCGGCAAGCTGGGCCAGCCCATGGCCGTGGCCCCGCTGCCGCCCGTTTCGGCCACCCGTCCCGCCCTGTTCGTGACGCCGCACCGCGACGCGCGGCCCGTGGGCTCCACCGCAGGCCTCAAGGCCAACCCAGAGGAGGTCTAGCACCATGTTCCACGAATGGTCGCTGGTTCTGTTTACCGTGCTGGTGCAGATGGCCGCCGGGGCCATGCTGCTGGCCCCCGTGGCGTCGCTGGCCGGTCTTGCCGGGGCCGGTTCGGGTGTTCCCGCAGGTCTGGCCGGATGTTCGCGCGCCCGGCGCGTCTCGCGCGGGGTGGCCCTGGTCGCCGCCCCGGTGATGGCGGCCTCGCTGCTCATCTCGCTGCTGCATCTGGGCACGCCGCTCAACGCGCCCAAGACGCTGCTGCACCTCGGCACCTCGTGGCTGAGCCGCGAAATCCTGTTCACCGGGCTGCTGGCGCTGTGCGCCGTGGTGCTGGCCGTGGCCGAAGGGCGCGGCAAGGGGGCATCCCCGGTGCTGCGCGGGGCAGGGGCGCTGGCCGCCGCAGCGTGCCTGCTGTCCATGACCAACGTGTACATGTTGCGCACCGTGCCCGCGTGGAACGGCCCGCTCACCCCGCTGGCCTTCGTGGCGGCGGCGCTGCTGCTGGGCGCGGGGGTGGTGGCCGTGGCGGCCTTGTGGCCGCATGCGGATACCGACGCCGACGGGGGCGAGGCTGCGCGCCCTGGCGCGACGGCCCTGGCCCTGGCGGCGCTGGTTACCCTGGCTGCGCTGGTGGTGCACGCCCTGGCGCTGCTGGCGGCCATGCCCGGCCCCGTGGTGCCGGGCGGCATGGGGTTGGCCACGGCGCACCTGGTCCTGCTGGCCCTGAGCGCGGGCGTGCTGCTGGCCGCCACGCTGCGCGCCCGCGCGGCGGACATCCCCGGCGCGCTGCGCCTGGCGGGCCTTGCCCTGGCGCTTGCCCTGGCCGGTGAACTGGCCGGGCGGGTGCTGTTCTTCGGGCTGTATGCCCGGATCGGCCTGTAGATTCGGAACCCTGTGGACCGATGGCGAACCGGGGGGCGCGGACGCCCCCCCGGCATGACCATATCGCCCGTACCGTGCAAGGAGACGCCATGCCCCAGTGCAAGCCGGAACCCCAGGCTCCGCCCGTCATGTCCGCAGTCCCGGACGCCCTTTCCGCGCCCGCGCCGTTTCTGGCCCATGCCGTGGCGCTGCGCTTTCTGGGCCAGGTGTTCCTGAACGGCCCGCTGGACGGCGGGCTGGTGCGCGCCCTGCGTGACGGGCTGTTCGCGGAATGGCCCGTGGAACGCACCGGCACGGCCACCCGCCAGGCGCTGGAAGCGCTGCGCGGGCTTGCCGCGCCCGCCGGGGAGGCCGTGTACCCCGGCGGGGACGACGTCCGCTGGAACGCGCTGGCCCGTGACCTGGAGCGCGACCACGCGCAACTGTTCATCGGCCCGGAGATCGCCGTGCCGCCGTGGGAATCGGTATGGCGCGACAAGGACCGCCTGCTGTTCGGCGAATCCACCTTCGCCGTGCGCGCCGCCTACGCCCGTTTCGGCCTTGGGGCCGACCGCCCCGGCAACGAGCCGGATGACCATCTGGGCCGCGAACTGGGTTTTCTGGGGCACCTTGCGGGCCTGTCGGCGTCGGCTGGCCCGGAGTCCGGCGCATTCCCGCCACGGCCGCTTGACGCGGCCCGCGCTTTTCTGGACGATCATCTCCTGATGTGGGTGCCGATGGTGCGCGAAGCCATGCAACGCGCCGCCCGCACCCCCCATTATGCCGCGCTGGGCCTGCTGGCCGAGGGCGCGGCAAGGGACCTGCATGCGGATATCGACGCCCTGCGCGCCGGGGAACCCTTGTCCCCCGCCGCCATCACCCGTCCGTCCGGGGCCTGATCGACGCCCGGACCCTGCCCGCGCACGTTTGCGCCAGCCGCGCCGCCCCCATGGCGCGCCGTCCGTGCCGTCCGTGCGGTCGGGCCTGTCGGCGTTCCTGACGCCTTCACGGCTCCCGTTCCTGCTGGCGCTTCTTGCCGTCCTTTGCTTTTGCTCCCCGGCCCAGGCCCGCGAGGTGGTGGTGGGCGTCTACGACATGGAGCCGCTGTCCATGCGCGGCCCCGACGGCCGGTTGCAGGGCATCGTGGTGGACGTCATGGACGCCGTGGCCCGCGACGAAGGCTGGACCGTGCGCTACGTGTACGATGACTGGGACCGGCTGCTGCCCATGCTGGAAGATGGCCGCATCGACGTGCTGGCCCCCATCGCCTTTTCCGAGACGCGCACCGCCTACCGCTACAACCGCGACTACCTGGTCATCGACTGGGGGCAGATATGGGTGCGGCGCGGCACCCGCGTGGACATGCTGTTCGACCTGGAGGACAAGCAGGTGGGCGGGGTGTCCATGAGCATCTTTCCCGCCGGGTTCGAGACCTTCGCCAGACGTTTCGGCGTGCACTACCAGCGGCGCGACTACCCCGACTATTCGGCCCTGCTGGACGCCCTGAACCGGGGCGAGGTGGATGCCGCCGTCATTCCCCGGTTCATCGGCACCCATCACGAGCGGAGGGGCGCCGCCGAGCCCGCGTCCATCGTGTTCAGCCCGTTCGAGATGCGCTACGCCGCCATGCGCGGCCGGGCCGACGACGTCATGAACGCCCTGGACCGCCGCATGGCCGAATACAAGGCGGACAAGGATTCGGTGTACCACCGCAGCCTCAATCGCTGGATACGCACCGACGAGCCGGTGCTGCCCGCGTGGCTGCCCTATGCCCTTGGCGCGGCGGCCGTGCTGCTGTTGTTCCTGGCGGCCGTGAACAAGGCCCTGCGCAGGCAGGTGCGCCGCCAGACCGAGCAGCTGCGCGCCGCCAACGAGGAACTTGCCGATTCGCGCGACCAGATACGCACCCTGCTGGCCCACCAGCAGCAGGCCGCCGAAGACATCCGGCGGCGCATCTCGCGCGAGGTGCACGACGAACTGGGCCAGAACCTTACGGCACTGAAGTTCGGCCTGCACCGGCTGGGCCGGGGGCCGCTGGCGGGGGACGATGCGTCGCGCGAGCGCCTTGCTTCCATGACCCGCCTGACCGAGGACACCATAGAGGCGGTGCGGCGCATCTCGCGCGAACTGCGGCCCGGCCACCTGGACGACATCGGCCTGCTGGCGGCGTCGCAGTGGCTGGTGCAGGATTTTTCGGCCAATACCGGCATCCCCGTGCATTTCGACGCCCCCGGACCGCGCGACGCCGAAGGGCGCGACCCGCTGGGGCCCATGGACCCCGACCGGGCCGTGGCCGTATACCGGGTGCTGCAGGAGGCGCTGACCAACGTGGCCCGCCACGCCGGGGCGCGGCGCATAGAGGTCGCGCTGCTGCGCGAGGGCGACTGCCTGCGCCTGACGGTGGCCGACGACGGCCACGGCTTCGACGTGGACGGCGGGCGGCAGGGCGGCGTGGGCTATCTGGGCATCAGCAACATGCGTGAACGGGTGGCCGCCTTTGGCGGGGAATTCCACATCCACAGCGGTGCGGACGGCACCACCGTGCGGGTCACCGTTCCACTCGGCCCGCCGGACGCGCAAGGGGGCGAAGCATGCGGTTCCTGATCGTGGACGACCACGCCGTGGTCCGCAAGGGCATCATCGAGATCGTGCACGACTTCGTGCCCGACCTGGCCCCGGACCTGGCCTTCGACGAGGCCACCACGGCTGCCGAGGCACTGCGCCTGGCCGCGCGCCAGCGGCACGACCTGATCCTGCTGGACATCTCGCTGCCCGACGACAGCGGGCTGGCCACCCTGGCCCGGCTGAAGGAGGAAGACCCGGAACGCCCGGTGCTGATCCTGAGCGTGCACCGCGAGGACGAGTACGTGGTGCACGCCTTCCGCAACGGTGCCGACGGCTACATCACCAAGAGCTCCGCGCCGGAGGAACTGCGCGAGGCGGTAACCCGCATCCTGGAGGGCGACGTGTACATCAGCCCCACGGTGGCGGCGGCGCTGGCCGACGCGGCCACGGGGCGGCACCGGGCCATGCCCGGCGCGGGCGGGGGCACGGGGCCGGGCGGATTGGACGGCCTGAACGGCTTGGGCGGGCTGGCGGCCCTGCTTTCGACGCGGGAATACGAGGTCATCGCCCGGCTGGCGCAGGGGGCCACCGTGGCCGAGATCGCCCGGGTCATGAACCTGAGCGGCAAGACCGTAAGCACTTACAAGACCCGCGCCATGCGCAAGCTGAACATCACCAACCAGGCGGAACTGCTGCGCTTCGCCATGCGGCACGGGCTGTCCATGTAGGCAGCCCGGCGTCTTGCCACCCGGTCGCCCCGTCCCGCAGTCGTCCCGCCACCTCTTTGCCCCTTCCCCAGTCACGCGTAACTCCGGCGGTTCACTCCGGCGCGTCTAATCCCCCGTCCAGCGCGGCCAGCCTGCGGCGGGCCATTCTTTCCAGCCGTTCCAGCCGTTCGATGCGGCCCTGCAACTCGCCAAGGCGCACGTGCTGGCGCTGGATGCACTGCATGAGCATGGTGGTCACCTCCTGCGTCGTCAGTTCGCGGTCAGGCCACCACGGCGCGTGCGGGTCCGGCGTTTCGCGGAACAGCACGCCGTCTTCATGGCCGGGAACCCGCCGGGCCAGGCGCTGGTTGCAGGGCGCGTAGTGATCCAGCACCCGTCCGCGCATGCCCGGAGACAGCAACCCCACATGCCCGAACGGGGCGGCGGCGGCGCGGGGCAGCGCATCGTACAGCATTTCGTATGGACCGTTGTCGAACACCCCGTCGAACATGGGCCGCACCATGCGCAGCAGCCTGATGGCCTCCGGCGTGAAGCCGTGGTTGGTGTTGAAGTTGGTGGCGGGCGGGGAAGGCAGGTGCGCGATGGACCCCACCCCCAGCAGGCCCAGCAGGTCGGCCACCACGTCGCCGCATTGCAGGGCGGAGCGTTCGTAGGGGCGCACCACCACGTCGCCGGGGTTCATGAAGCCCCACACCGTATCCAGCCAGGCATGCTCCAGCACCGAGACGGCGGCGCGGAAGAACACGTCGTCCAGTTCGCGGCCCATGAGGGCGCGGGCGAAGTCGTCCGGCGTGGGGTACTGGTCGTACTTCAAGCCCCACTGCTTCCAGGCGTCCTCCATCCAGGTGTCCTGCCGCCGCACGTAGCATACGGCCACGGCGCGCAGGTTCAGGCGCGTGGCGTTGCGCCGCACCATGTCCGCGTAGCCCGGCAGACTGGGGGCCTCCAGGCTCAGCAGCAGGATGGGGGTGTTGGCGGCGCGGCAGGTGGCCACGGCGCGGGCGAGGTAGTCGTCCTGCGCGTCCGGTTCCATGCCCATGATGACGGCCCCGTGATGGGGCAGCTCGAAGTTCGGGTCGCCGGGGATGGCCGGGCGGTCGTCGTCGGGCAGGCGGTCCGGGTTCAGGGTGGGGTAGAGGATGCCGTGCTTGCGGAACAGGGGGGTGCGGTTATGGTCGCAGAAGGCCTGGATGGCGCTGCTGCCGGTCTTGGGGCCGCCCAGGTGCGCCACCAGCACGGGACCGGAGGCCGGGTCGATGCGGATGCCTGACGCGAGTGTGGCGGGCTGCGTGGGTGCGGGCATGGCGGGTCTCCAGAGGGCTATGGCGCGGGGAACGGGAAAGAAGGAGAGGTGCGCCCCGCGCGGATGCACCCATGCTAGGGGAAGGTTGCGGGGCATGTCGAGCGCGCACCGCCTTTGAACGTGTAAAAAATCCCCCGGTTCCGTCGTGCGGAACCGGGGGGGTGTCGGTGGTTTTCAGGGGCTTGTTTCCAACGAAGGATTTTTGTTCGTTGGCGAGGAAAACTAGCCTGGCATGAGGGAGTATGCCTCAGCCGTTAGGCGAGCCTGCGAGCCTTACGGATGAGGACCGCAGAGCGCTCTTTTCGTATTTGACCGAGCCTTAGCCGTTAGGCGAGCGCGCACCGCGAGTCTTACGGATAAGGGCAGCAAAGCAATGGCAGGCGAAGTTTGACGACGCCAACGGGCGAAAAGACAAGTTGGAAACAGCCCCTAGCCGAAGAGGGCCATGCCCGCCTTGACTGCCTTCTCGAACAGGGGCGCGGGCACGATGCCCAGCACCAGCGTGGCGGCGGCCAGCGCCACCGCGCCACCCAGGCTGAACGCGCTCTGGTCGGGCGCGGGCAGCGAGGCGTTTTCGTCAGGCTCGGTGTAGGCGTGGCGCACCAGCGACAGGTAGTAGTAGATGGCGATGGCGCTGTTCAGGGCCAGGGCGATGACCAGCCAGTTGTACCCGTGGTTCCACGCCGCCGTGATCAGGAACAGCTTGCCCATGAAGCCCGCCGTGGGCGGCAGGCCCACCAGGGCGAAGGCCCCTACCCCCAGGGCGAAGGCCAGCACCGGCGAGCGGCGGTGCAGCCCGTTGAGGTCGGACAGGACCAGGTTGCGCCCGTCCACGGCCACCCGGGCCACCACCCAGAAACACAGCAGGTTCATGACCACGTACACCAGCGCGTAGAACGCGGCGGCGGCCAGCCCCTCCGCCGTGCCGGACACAAGGCCCACGGTCACGTAACCCGCGTGCGCCACGGACGAGAAGCCCAGCATGCGCTTCACGTCCTTTTGCGCCAGCGCGCACAGGTTGCCGAAGGTCATGGAGATGACCCCCAGCCAGGCGATGGCCGTGGTTATTTCCAGGCCGGGGTGCAGCACGGCGGCCAGGCGCACCAACACCACCACCGCGCCCAGCTTGGGCAGGGTGGCCACGTAGGCCGCCGTCTCGTTGCTGGCCCCCTGGTACACGTCGGGGCACCAGAAGTGGAACGGGAACAGGGCCAGCTTGTAGAACATGCCGCACAGGAACAGGGACAGGCCCACCACGGCCATGGGGCTTGCCGCCCACGACCAGTCGCGCGCGGCCAGCGCCGCGATGTACGTGGTCTGCTGGGCGGCCATGATGTACGACAGCCCGTACAGCGAGATGGCCGTGGCCGCCGCGCCGAACAGGATGTACTTGACGCCTGCCTCCGCCCCCTCGCGGGTGCGCCCGCGCAGGGGAATGAGCACGTACAGGCTGTAGGACGACAGCTCCAGCGCAAGGTACAGGGTCACCAGTTCGGCGGACGAGGCCAGCAGCATCAGGCCCCACGCCGACACCCCCAGGAACAGGAAGTAGTCGGCGCGCTTGCCTTCCTCCAGCGTGGGCTGACGGGTGGCGTTGAGCACGGCGATGCAGAAGCCGCCCGCCACGCACAGCTTGAAGAACTGCGACAGGGCGTCCACCTTGTAGGCGTCCCACAGCAGCATGCCGTCAGCAGAGAGTCCTGCCACGGCTGCGGCCGTCACCGCCAGCGCGCCCAGGGGCAGCCAGCGGTGGGCCGCCACCGAGACGGGCCCGGCGGACAGCGCCTGCACGAACAGCACGGCCACCAGCAGCAGCATGGCGCATTCGGGAACAAGCAGGGCAAGGTCGAGGTTCACTGGCGCACCTCCTTGGTGATGGCGGCGGATGCGAGGACGGCGGGCGGTTCATGCCGGGGGGCGTCCGCGTGATTGAGCGCCAGCGGCGCTTCCTTCACCGGGGCCCGGCCGCGCAGGTCGGCCAGCAGGCGGTCGATGGAAGGGTCGATCAGCCGCAGGAAGGGTGCGGGCGCAAGGCCTATCCACAGCACCAGCACGGCGGGCAGCAGCAGGTAGGTCCATTCGCGGCGGTTCAGGTCGTTCCACGTCTTGGCCGTGGACGGGCTGCCCCAGGCCATGCGCAGGCTGACCCGGAACATGTACGCCGCGGCCAGCAGCGCGCCGGGCACGATGAGCGCGCCCACGGTCAGGCTTTGCTGGAAGGCGGCCACGAACACCAGTATCTCGCCCACGAAGCCGTTGGTGCCCGGAAAGCCGAATGAGGCCAGGGCATACAGCCCCCAGAAGAACATGAACGCGGGCAGGTACTTGCCAAGGCCCATGTTGTCCGCCACGTCGCGGCTGTGGCTGCGTTCGTACAGCGCCCCGATCATCATGAACAGCGCGCCGGTGACGATGCCGTGGTTCAGCATCTGCAACAGCGCGCCCTGCACGCCGCTTTTCTGGAACAGGAAGATGCCCAGCGTCACGAAGCCCATGTGGGCCACCGACGAATAGGCCACCAGCTTCTTGATGTCGGTCTGCCCCAGCGCCACCGCGCCCCCGTACAGGATGGACACCACCGAGACGGCGATCATCAGCGGGGCGAAGTGCACGCTGGCCTCGGGCGTCAGCGGCAGGCAGAAGCGCAGGAAGCCGTAGGTGCCCATCTTCAGCAGCACCGCCGCCAGGATCACGCTGCCTGCCGACGGGGCCTGCACGTGGGCGGCGGGCAACCAGGTGTGGAACGGGAACATGGGCACCTTGATGGCGAAGGCCAGCGCCATGGCCAGGAAGGCCCAGTACTGGAAGCGGAACCCGAAGGTCTGAGTCATCAGGTCGGGGATGGAGAAGGTGCCCCCGGCGATGCGGAAGGCCACGATGGCCACCAGCAGCAGGGTGGACCCGGCAAGGGTGTACAGGAAGAACTTGATGGACGCGTAGCGCCGCTCCGGCCCGCCCCACACCGCGATGAGCAGGTACATGGGGATGAGCATGGCCTCCCAGAACACGTAGAACAGCACGAGGTCCATGGCCGTGAACACGCCGATGCAGGCGGATGTCATCAGCAGCAGGCAGACGTGGAACTCCTTCACCCGCTTGCCGATGTACGTCCACGAGCAGAGCACGCACAGCGGCAGGGTGAACAGGGTCAGCCACACCATCAGGATGCTGATGCCGTCCACGGCCAGGTGGTATTCAAGGCCCCAGCGGGCCACCCACACCGCGCGTTCCACGAACTGGAACCCGGCGTCGGGGTTGAAGGCGATGAGCGGCCAGGCCGCGCCAAGACCGATGAGCGACGCCGCCAGCGACACGCGGCGCACGGTATCGTCGTCGCGCAGGGGCAGCAGCAGCGCCGCCGCCACCAGCGGCAGGAAGATCAGGATGCTGAGGACCGGTATGTCAGGATACACAGGCATCTCCGTTTTTTGTGGGTCCCGTTGCGGCTAGCCCAGGTACCAGACGAGTCCGAACACGCACAGCGCGAAGAAGGCGGCCAGTCCCAGATAATCCTGAAGACTGCCGTTTTGCGTGCGCGCGCCCAGCCCGCCGATGCCCCGCACCGTGCGTGCGCTGCCGTCCACCACGCCGTCGATGGCCTTGCGGTCGAACCACACGGAGCCAAGGGCAATGCCCATCAGCCCGCGCAGGCCGCCCACCCGGTAGGCCTCGGTCCAGCGGTCGTCCAGGAAGGCCAGCGGGCGGCACACGAAGCGCAAGGCCCCGGTGCCCACCGCGCGGTAGGCGATGTCCACGTCCAGGTTCAGCCCCTCGTGCGGGGTGATCACCTTGCGCAGCAGGTAGAAGGCCAGGCCCGAGAAGCCCAGCAGCAGCAGCGATTGCAGCACGTGCCACACGGTCCACGGCACGTAGGGGTGTTCCACCTCGAAGGGCAGGTAGGCGTAGAGGATGGACGGGGCCACGCCCTGCAGGATGCACAGCACGGCCAGCACGGTCATGCCCGCGTACATGTTCCACGGGATGGGGGCCAGCGGACGGTCGTGGTCCGTGGGCTTGCCGCCCCAAAAGGCGAAGTAGGGCAGCTTGATGCCCACCGAGATGAACGTGCCCACCGCCGCGATTTCCAGGCCCAGGGCCACCAGGGTCTGGTGCGCCTCGGCCGCGCCGTTGATGGTCATGGTCTTGGAGATGAACCCGTTGAACACCGGCATGCCCGAGATGGACAGGGCCGCCACCATGTACAGCACCATGACCCACGGCAGCCGCGCGGCCAAGCCGCCCAGCTTGTCCAGCTTGGCCGTGCCCGCCGCGTACAGCAGGCAGCCCGCGCCCATGAACAGCAGGCCCTTGTACAGGATGTGCGCGTAGGCATGGGCCACCGCGCCGTTCAGCGTCATGGCCGTGCCCACGCCGATGCCCGCCACCATGTACCCCACCTGCGAGACGATGTGGTACGACAGGATGCGCCGGGCGTTGTTCTCGATGCACGCGTACAGCACGCCGTACACGGCCATCACCGTGCCGGCCGCCGCCAGGATCTCCCACCCGGCGAAGCCGCGCGCCAGCACGTACACCGCTGTCTTGGTGGTGTAGGCGCACATGAACACCGAGCCGGTCACCGTCCCGCGCGGGTAGGCGTCGGGCAGCCAGGCGTGCAGCGGCACCACGGCGGCGTTGACGCAGAACCCGGCCAGGATCAGCCATTCGTACAGGGGGGCGTTTGCCGCCGGGGCCATGGCCGTGAATTCCCACGTGCCCAGGGCCTTGTAGCGCAGCAGCAGCCCCGCCAGCAGCAGAAGGCCCCCGGCGGTGTGGTAGAGAAAGTAGCGGAAGCCCGCCAGCACCGACTCGCGCGTGCGGTTCAGCAGCACGAGGAAGGTGGAGCCGATGGACATCAGTTCCCAGAACACGAACAGGGTCAGGTAGTCGCCCGCGAACACGCAGCCGAACCCGCCCGACACGTACAGGGCCGCGGCGATGTGCTGCCCCCTGTCCTCCACGTGCATGGCGTACAGCATGCCCGCCAGCGACATGACGGCGAATACCTGGGCGAAGACCAGCGACAGCTTGTCCACGCGGCCCAGCAACAGGGTTTGCCCCAGCCAGTGCAGGGTCAGGTGGTCGCCGGTGGTCATGGTGAACACGGCAAACACGGCCAGCACCGCCGGGGCGGGCAGCAGCCAGTTCCACCATTTGCCGCGCAGGAAGGGCAGCACCGCCGCCAGGGCCAGGAACCCTATGGCGGGGTGGATGAAGCTAGACGTCTCCATAGTGGTCCTCCCTGCGCACGATGACGGGCTGCACCATGCGCTTCATGATCACCACCATCAGCACGCCCACCACCAGGCCGAACAGCGCCCAGAAGCCGGGGTAGGCATCGAGGCCGAAGTGCGGTTCGTGCGGGCCGACGAACAGGTTCAGCAGCACGAGGGCGGCCAGCGCCCCATACAGGGCCTTCAGCCATGCGCCGCGCAGTTCGCGCTGGCGTTCAAGGAATGCTCCAAGTCCGTTCATGAGCTTGCTCCTAGAAGTGGCCGAACGCCTGGATGAAGTTCAGGAACACCTGCGGATACAGGCCCAGCAGCAGCGATATGGCCCCGGTCAGGCACAGCGGCACCACCATGGAGGCGGGGGCCTCTGTGTACTGCTCGATGTTGGCGTCCGGGGCGGGCGGCAGCATGAACGCCCGGTAGAAGATGGGCACGAAGTAGCCCGCGTTGAGCAGGGTGGACAGCAGCAGGGCCACCAGCAGGGCGGTCTGCCCGGCCTGGAGCGAGCCGTTGACGATGTACCACTTGGAGACGAAGCCGCACACCGGCGGCATGCCGATCATGGAAAGGGACGCCAGGCCGAAGGCCCCGAAGGTCCACGGCATGCGGCGTCCAAGGCCGTTCATCTGGCTGATCTTCTTGATGTGCGTGGCCACGTAGATGGCCCCCGCGCCGAAGAACAGGGTGATCTTGGAGAAGGCGTGGTGGGGGATGTGCATCAGCCCGCCCTGCACGGCGGATGGCGTCAGCAGGGCCACCCCGATGATCACGTAGGACAGCTGGCTGACCGTGGAATAGGCCAGCCGGGCCTTGATGTCGTCCTTGGTCAGGGCGATGAGCGAGGCCCCCACGATGGTGAACGCCGCCAGCCATGCCGTGGGAATGCCCAGGCCCAGCACGTCCATGGTCTGCACCCCGAAGCCGGACAGGATGATCCGGCTCACGGAGAACACCCCCGCCTTGACCACGGCCACCGCGTGCAGCAGGGCCGAGACCGGGGTGGGGGCCACCATGGCCGAGGGCAGCCAGTTGTGGAACGGGGCCAGGGCCGCTTTGGCCAGGCCCGCGATGTACAGCACGTAGGTTAGCCGCACCAGGTTGGGGTGGGCGGCGATGACGTCGGGCGGGAACATGCCGTTCAGCACGTCGCCAAGTCGCATGTCCAGGGTGCCGGTGAGCACGTAGGTCAGCACCATGGCGGGCAGCAGGAACAGCTTGGAGGTGCCCATGAGGTACACCAGGTACTTGCGCGCCCCGGAAAAGCCCTCCGCGTCCTGGTGGTGCGCGACGAGCGGGTAGGTGAAGACGGTGATCACCTCGTAGAACAGGTACAGGGTGAACACCGTGGCCGAAAAGGCCACGCCCACCGCGCCGAAGATGGCCACGGCGAAACAGGTGTAGTAGCGCGTCTGGGCGTGTTCGTTCAGCCCGCGCATGTACCCGATGTTGTAGCTGGTGGCGAAGCCCCACAGAAAGGTGGCGATGAGCGCGAAGATCATGCCCAGCCCGTCGGCGCACAGGGTAAGGCTGACGCCGGGCAGGATGGTGGTCACGGTGTAGGTGTAGATGGCCCCGCCGATGACCCCCGGCGCCAGTTGCAGCACCGAAAGGAAGGTCAGCGCGGCGGCGATGAACGACATGGCCTCGCGCCGGTTGGCGTTGCCCCGCGCCAGCATGATGGCGAAGGGGGCCACAAGGGTGATGATGAGCGGAACGAGCAGGCTCGCGGTTTCGATGGTGTTGGGCGCTGTCATCACTGCTGCTCCCTCAGGGTGGTCAGGGCGTCGGTGCGGGTATGGCCGAAGCGGCGGAACACCACCACGATGGCGGCCAGCGCCACGGTGGCTTCAGCCGCCGCAAGGCCCATGACCAGCAGCGTGGCCAGTTGTCCGAGGGCGGGGTCCGCCCCGGTGAGCTGGGTGGCGGCCACGATGGACAGCCCCGCGCCGTTGAGCATCAGCTCCACGGCGATGAGCATGCCCACCAGCGTGCGCCGCTTCACCAGCCCCGCCAGGCCCGCGCCAAGCAGCACGAGGGAGGCCAGTTGATAGAGCACGAGCGGTTTCACTTGTCCCTCCTTTCCCAGACGAGCAGCACGGCCCCGGCCATGGAGATGAGCAGGACCACGGAGATGAGTTCGAAGGGCAGCACGTAGTCCTCCATCAGCCTGCGTCCAAGGTCGGCCAGGGGCACGTCCGGCGGCAGCAGGTGCGACGCCGTGGGGTGCAGCAGCAGGATGGGGGCCAGCAGCGCGCCGGGCAGCATGGCCGCCAGCACGCCCTTGAACACGCGCGGGGCCGGGGCGGGGTCCGCCTCGTCGCCGTCCGCGTCGGCCCGGGCCAGCATGAGCGCGAAGAAGATCAGCACGCAGATGGCGCCCACGTAGATGAGAATCTGCATGAAGGCCATGAACGGCGCGTTGAGCAGAAGGTACATGCCCGCCACGCCCAGCAGCGTGGCGACAAGGCCGACGAGGGCGCGCACCAGGCTGGCGCTGCCCACGGCCATGAAACAGCCGACCACAATGACCAGGAAGTAGAAGCCGAAGGCGAGGATTGCCGGTGTTTCCATGTCATGCCTCGCTTGCGGGGGTTGCCGCGCCGGTTTCGGAGGGGCTGGCCGCCGGGGCCGGGGCGGCCTCCGGCGCTGCCGAGGGCGCGGGTTTCGCGGCGGGCTTCGGTTCCGCCTTGCGTGCCGCCGCCTTGCGGGCCAGGCGCGCCAGTTGGTCGAACACGAAGTCCTCGCGCTTGGTCCCCACCATGTAGATGTCGTTGGAGAAGCCTATGGAGTCCACCGGGCAGACCTCCACGCAGCTGCCGCACAGGCTGCACAGCGAGAAATCGTAGGTCCAGGTGCCGGGGGCCTTGGGCGGCGCGGGCCGCTTGGGCTTTTCGCCGCGCGCCTCGGCCTCTGCGATGGCCTTCAGTTCCTCTGGCGTGGGTTTGGGCGCGGGGGCGCGGGTGACGGCGATGCACCCGCTGGGGCAGGCCGACACGCAGAGCATGCAGGCGATGCACCGGGGCTTCGCCGGTTCCTTGTCCAGGCCGATGAGCTCTATGGGGCCCCGGAACGAGGCGGCCGACTCGGGCGTTACCTCTGCCCGGGGATAGTGCACGGTGACGCCGGGCCTGCAGAATTCCTTGCCGGTGATGGCAAGGCCCACCACAAGGCTCCACAGGTCGGCGATGGTGCGGAAGATCGATGCCATTGCGCGATTCCCCCTTTCCTACAGCTTCATGACGAACGCGGTCGCCAGCAGGTTCAGCACGCCGAGGGGCAGCAGCCACCGCCAGTTCAGGTTCAGCAGCTGGTCGAAGCGCACGCGCGGGAACGTCCAGCGGAACCACATCATGGCCAGCAGCAGTGCGTACACCTTGGCCAGGAACCACCATGCGCCGTCCAGGAACGGGCCTTTCCAGCCGCCCAGGAACAGCACGGTGCACACGCTGCACGCCACGATCATGTTGGCGTACTCGGCCAGGAAGAACATGCCGAAGCCCATGCCCGAATATTCGGTATGGAACCCGGCGGTCAGTTCCGATTCGGCCTCGGGAAGGTCGAAGGGGGCGCGGTTGGTCTCGCCCAGCGCGCTGATGAGGAAGATGAGGAACGCCAGCGGTTGCACCGCGATGTTCCACTGCCACGGCATGCTGCCCTGCGTCGCCACGATGGACGAGAGGCTCAGCGTGCCTTCCTGGAAGGCGATGGCCAGCACGGCCAGCAGCAGGGGGATTTCATAGGCCACGGACTGGGCCACGGCGCGGGCCGCGCCGAGCAGGCCGTACTTGTTGTTGGACCCCCACCCGGCAAGCAGCAGGGCCAGCACGTTGAACCCGGCAAAGGCGAGGATGAGCAGCAGGCCGAGGTTCACGTCCCACCCGGTGAGCAGCGGGCTGAAGGGAAGGGGCAGAAACAGTAGCAGCACCGGGAAGAAGGCCAGCACCGGGGCCATCCAGAACAGCAGCGGGTCTGCCCGGTCCGGGCGCACCAGTTGCTTGCCGATGAGCTTCAGCGCGTCGGCCACGGCCTGCAGGATGCCCTGCGGTCCCACTTCATACGGGCCGGGGCGGCGCTGGATGAAACCCGCCACCTTGCGTTCGGCGTAGACGAGCAGCAGCCCGTTCAGCCCCACGAAGACGGCCACGCCCACCAGCGCGAGCACCACGTGCAGCACGGAATCGAAGGAGATGGTTGCATTCATGGCGGCCTACCTGTCGATTTCGGGGATGACCATGTCGAGACTGCCAAGAATGGCAACGGCGTCGGCCAGCAGGGTGCCGCGCGCGCATTCGGCGAACAGGGCCAGGTTGGAGAAGCCCGGCGCGCGCAGCTTGACGCGGTAGGGCGTCTTGCCGCCGTCGCTGGCGATCCACACGCCGATCTTGCCGCGCGCCCCTTCCACCGCGAAGTAGGATTCCCCGGCGGGCAGCTTGAAGCTGGGCTTGGGGGCCTTGGGGTGCATGTGCTCCCCCTCGGGCAGGCTGTCGATGGCCTGCTCGATGATGCGCAGGCTCTGCTCGATCTCGGCCATGCGCACCATGTAGCGGGCCATGGAGCACTGCTCGGCTCGGGTGGGGATTTCGTAGTCGAAGCGGTCGTACACCGAGTACGGTTCCGCCCGGCGCACGTCGTAGGCGATGCCGCTGCCGCGCGCCACCGGGCCGCTGGCCCCGTAGCGGGTGACCATGTCGGGCGGGATGACGCCCACCTCTTCGATGCGGCGGCGCAGGATGATGTTTTCCGTCACCAGCGCGGTGTACATGGGCAGGCGCGAACGCAGGTGCGGAACGAACTGGCGCACGCCCTGCACGAAGGCGGGGCTTGCGTCGGTGTACACCCCGCCGAAGCGGAACGAACTGTACGTCAGGCGCGAGCCGGTCATGAGCTGCAACAGGTCCAGCAGCATTTCGCGGTCGTCGAAGGCGTACATGATGGGGGTGAAGGCCCCCAGGTCCAGCAGGTACGCGCCCCACCACAGAAGGTGCGACGAGATGCGGTTGAGCTCGCAGGTGATCACCCGCAGGTACTCGGCCCGTTCGGGAATCTCGATGCCCGCCAGCTTTTCCACCGCGCCCACGTAGGCCCAGTTCCAGGCCAGGGCGTGCAGGTAGTCCACCCGGCCCATGTTGGGCATGAACTGGGCGGGGTTCTTCACCTCGGCCATCTTCTCGTGCATGCGGTGCAGGTAGCCCAGCACCGGTTCCGCCCGGACGATGTATTCGCCGTCCAGTTCCAGCAGCACGCGCAGCACGCCGTGGGTGGAGGGGTGCTGCGGCCCCATGTTCAGGATGAGCGATTCCGGGCGGGCTCCCCGCTCGAAGCGGCAGGTGTAGCCGTCGCCCGCGATCTGGTCGTCGGCGCAGCCTCCGTCCGCCGAAGCGGCGGGACAGGACGTGGGGCGCGACCGGAGGGTGTCGGCGCTATGCATTGTCGGAACCCTCCTCGCCAGCGGCGGGCTTGGCCTTGGCGGCCTTGGCGGGTTTGGCGTCCTCGGCCGGTTCCAGCAGGGTGAACCCCTCGGCCTTGCGCAACACCGTGTCCTCACGTCCGGGTACGGCCAGCAGGGCGGCCAGCGGCGCGCGGGCGGCCGCGTCCTTCAGCAGGGGGTAGCCCTCCATGCCTTCGGGCAGCAGCAGCGGCGCGGGGTTGGGGTTGCCGGTGAAGGCGATGCCGTAGAAGTCGGCGGTTTCGCGCTCGTGCCATTCCGCGCCCTGGTGGATGTCGGCGATGGAGGGCAGCATGGGGGCGTCGCGGTCCACCATCACCCGGATGGCCAGGCGGCCGGGCGCGGCCATGCGGTCGAAGTGGTATACCGCCGCCAGCCCTTCACGCACGTCCAGGCCGCAGATGTCCTCCAGGTGCCAGCCAGCCTCCAGCAGCAGGGCGGCGGCGCGGGGAAGGGCGTCGGCCGCCAGGAAGGCCGACCAGCGAAGGCCGGTGCGGGCCGGGTTTTCATCGGCCAGGTAGGCGGGGTCCAGCGGGGCCAGCAACACGTCGGGGGTCACGGAAGCCGTTTCGGGCGTCATGCGCCACCCCCCATCGAGCCGGAGATTTCGGCGGGCACCGGCCACCAGCGGCGGCCGGTGATCTTGTGCTGGATCTGGAATAGCCCTTCCAGCAGCGCCTCTGGCCGGGGCGGGCAGCCGGGCACGTAGACGTCCACGGGCACCAGGTTGTCCACGCCCTCGACGATGGCGTACTGCCCCTCGAAGTTGAACGGCCCGCCCGAGATGGCGCAGTTGCCCAGCGCCATGACGTAGCGCGGCGCGGGCATCTGTTCATACAGGCGCACCAGCGCCGGGGCCATCTTGCGGGTGACGGTGCCCGCCACGATCATCAGGTCCGACTGGCGCGGCGAGGGGCGGAACACTTCGGCCCCGAAGCGCGAGATGTCGAACCGGGCCATGCCCACGGCCATCATCTCGATGGC
This sequence comes from Desulfovibrio sp. A2, assembly GCF_000226255.1. Taxonomy (GTDB): domain Bacteria; phylum Desulfobacterota; class Desulfovibrionia; order Desulfovibrionales; family Desulfovibrionaceae; genus Cupidesulfovibrio. The sequence continues at coordinate 60,468 of NZ_AGFG01000035.1, read as the reverse complement.
GCAGCAGGCCAGGCCGAAGGTCATGGGCCACAGCGACATGGCCCGGCACACGTCCAGGATCTTCTGCACCGGCGCCACGTTGACGATGGGCGCATCGACCCCGCCCGTGGCCGGTGCGATGACCGGCGGCCTTACAGGGCAATCTTGCGCGGCCATGTGAACACCCCCTTGGCGCGGAAATAGATCAGGGCAAGCACGAGAAAGAACAGGAAAAGGCAGATTTCGACAAAGGCGGACCAGCCCACGGTGAGGTGGTAGTGGGCCGCGGCGGGGAACAGGTAGAGCACGTCCACGTCGAAGGCGATGAACAGCAGGGCGTAGACGTAGTAGTTGATGCCGAAGCGGGACCAGGCGTTGCCGTGGGGGCGCATGCCGCATTCGTAGGACATGCCCAGGTCGCCGCCGCGCGCCCGTGGGGCCACGAGCATGGCGAGGATGAGCGGGCCGCCCGCGAACGCGAGCCCCGCGATGAGGAAGAGAATGATAGCAAGATGCAGGATGTCGAAGACCATCGGTCACCTCCGGAAACCAGTGAAACCACGGCGCGGCCGCGGCATTGGATTGCCCGTTGCGTGCGCATGCCATGTCAGGAGCGCCTGACATGCGGTGCGCGCCGGCGGCGACCGTGTCCGCCGGGTTGGCGTTTGCCCGTCGATGGTGGGCGGAACGCGGAGGATGGTGGAGTGCTGGTGGGTTACCTCGCGGTGCTACGTTTGTCAAATTAGTGCTACTGACTATTGCGCGCTGTTGCGCCGTGCATGTTGCCTGTTCACCCGGCGTCGGTCCGCAGCGGGGGCGTCCGCTTTGCGGCGCGCCTTTTGCCAGTACCGTTGCCCCATCCGGCGCCTGCCGGAAATGATCGGGGTCACGGACGCGCGGGACTGCTGCCCGCCGGGCGCGATGCCGCCTCGATTGTCCGATTCACGATGCCGCGGCATCGCCGGGTACGCGAAAAGGCCCGCCCGGCGAGGGGCGGCGGCTGGTTCGCGTACCGAACGGACTAAAGGTCTATCATCCGTATAACACGCAATGTCAGTAACCGCTACCATGTTTGGAAATTCACGTGGGATTGGCCTTGCGCCGCGCGCAACCCCCCGCCCCGGCAGGGAAGAAACGGGGGAACAGGCCGGATGCCGGGTGCTGCGCGGCGGAACGCGAAAAATTGTCTGGTCGGACAACCGCTTTGGTTGAACGGCGAAAGAAGATTATTTTGCGGGAGCATGTCGCTCTTGCCGTGGCTTCCTATATGGATAACCCGGTTGCAGCGCGTGGGCAGGACCGCCGGGAACGGCGGCGGAGGGAGGTGGAAAGGGCGGAAGGCTGGCGAGCGCGGCTGGCGCGACGGGGCGCGGCATGCGTGCCAGGGTGCGGCATGGCGCTCCATGGCGGACGTGCGCGGCGGGGCATCCCGTGGGATGCGGCGGGGTGGGAGGGCCGGGCGAGCCGACGTCTATCGGGCTGCCTGCTCCGCGTCGAGCATGGCGTCCATCCACAGGCCGGCCACGATGTCGCCGCCCTCGTCGGTGAAGTGGCAGCCGTCGCGCCGGAAGGGCAGGCCCACCTCGTCGGTGTCCGGCCCCAGGGTCACGTTGGGCACCTGGCGGGCCAGTTCCTGCTGGGCCTGGCGCACCGATTCCGTGCCCAGGCGGCGGCATAGCGAGGTTTGCGAGACCAGCACCGGGTTGTCGATGCCGAAGGTGCGCAGCGTGCCCACGAGATCGAGAAAGTCGTGCTTGTACAGCAGGCGCGGCAGGGAATTGAGCGCGTCCGATTCGCCGTGGAACCAGAACACGTAGTCGGGGCGGATGGGCAGCTGCTGGATGGCGCGCAGCCGGTCCTCCAGCTTGGGGCGCACCGGGCCGCCGGGCAGCCAGTAGGACAGCGGCGATCCGCCCTCGGCGATGACCGAAAGCACCACGTACCGCCAGCGCCCGGTGGCCAGGGCCTGCCGCGCGAAGCGCGACCACACCGACCCCCGTTCGCCCGTGCCGCCCAGCATGGGGTCTTCGGCGGGGTACAGGGTGCCGTCGTATTCGATGAACACGTTTTCCAGGTCGTCGGAGGGCAGGGGGGTGTCCACCTCGTTGGCGGCGTTGGACTGCCCCATGACCAGCACGTACAGGGTGTTGCCGTCGGCCAGCCGCTCCAGCGGCACCGGCGTGCGGTTGGAAACGTCGGTGACCAGGTCGGAATCGTCGAACAGGCTGTAGTCGTACAGCCGGGCCTTGGTGTAGCGGGCCAGCCCCACCATCCCTTCGCGCAGGGGGGCGTGCAGCAGCGCCCCCAGGGCCAGCAGGGCCGGCAGGGCGCAGATGCGGAACAGGCTGGTGCGGCGGGACATGGCAGGGACCTGCGGTGGGCTTGCGGCGTGGCGTGCGCGCGGTGTGAATCCGGTGCGCGGCGTGGGGAACCGGTTGCATGCCTTCTAGGGCCACGCCGGGTGGAAGGCAAGCGGCAAATGGTAACGGTGTGTAACCCGTTGCCGGGGGGGATGGCGGAAAGAAGGGCGTGGATTTTGATGGGATGCCCGGCCCTCCTTGAATGATGCCTGATGTCCGCCCGGGCCAGTCCGGGCCAGTCCGGGTCAATCCCAAGGCAGGCCCGGACGGCATGCGATGCGGCGCTGACCGTCCATTTGCCATGCCCGTGGCCGGGGTGTAGGGTGCGGCCCAATTCCCTCCCAAGACCGTGCCCGCCCCGGAAGGAGCATGGAGCCCGCGCGGCCCGGAGCCACCCCCCGCAACATGTCCGTCAACAGGGGGACGGCTTGCCCGCGAAGCTGTTCACGGTGCCTTCATGTCCCATACGCCCTGCGTGGGCTGCGGCTGGTGCTGCCTTTCCGACCAGTGTCTGGTGTCGCACCATCTGCACGGCTACGTGGCGCGCTGCCCGGAACTTGTCTGGGATGGCGCGCTGGGCCGCTACCTGTGCCAGCTGATGGCCCCGACCCGCGCGGCGTCTTGCCGCACTGCCTCCGGCCCGTCGCCGGACAATTCCGAACCTGACCTGACCGAACTGCGCCAGGGCCTTGGCTGCTGCGCGCCGCTGTGCTCGTGGCGGGGCGACGTGCGCGACCGGGGGTGAGGGCTGGGCGTCGCCCCTGTTGCGTCCCTGCTGCGCCTCTGCTGCGTCCCGGTGCGGGCGGCGGCGCTACGCTTCCCAGACGTCCAGGCGGTCTTCGGGTATGGCGTGTTCGGACAGGAAGGCCCAGGCCACGTCCTCTTCGCCCTCGGGTACGATGAGCACCAGATGGCCCTTGCTGGCTTCCGCGTGGCGGGCGAAGGCCTGCAGCCGTTCCGCCAGTTCCTGCGTGGCGAATGCCTCGCGCGGGCAGATCTCGAAAATGCAGGGCACGCCCTTGGCGTTGGTGGCGGTGAGGTCGGGCATGTGGCCCTCCACCGGGGCGGGCTCGGGCATGTCCTCGTAGCCGCTCACCAGCAGGCCGGTGAACCCGCTTTCTTCCAGCGCCTCGTAGGCCGCCTCGAACAGGTAGTCGTAGCCGTCGTCTTCTTCCTGATTGGCCATGGCATCCTCATGGTTGCGTATGCGCGCCTGTTGCCGCCCTCCGCCTGCGCATACCGGGGGCGAAGGGCGCATGCCCGGGCGGAGCCCGGACTCGGCGCGTGGTGTCCATGCCCTAGACGGGGCCGGACGCCGCGTCAAGACCGCCGGGGCCGCCGCCCCACGCGAAAGGGGCCGCCCTAAGGCGGCCCCGTATCGTTCATGCTTGCTGCTGCCGTGCGGCAGGGCGCGGGCCCTACTTGATGAACAGCATTTCCTGGTAGCTGGGCAGGGCCCACAGGTCGTCGGCCACCACGGCTTCCAGCGCGTCGGCGTATTCGCGCACCTTGAGCATGGCGGGCAGGATCACGTCGCACATGTGCTTGGCTTCGGCGTGGGTGCTGGCGGCCTCGTGCTCCAGCTTCTTCTCCAGTTCGCCCACGGCGCCCTGCATGGCGCGCAGCTTGGCGGTCACGTCTTCAAGGGTGACCACCTTGTAGTCGTGCCCGGCGGCCTTCAGGTTGGCGCAGGTGGCGGCCAGTTCGCCTTGGTAGCGCATGGCGGCGGGGAAGATGATGGTGCGGGCCATGCGGATGACCAGGTTGGCTTCGGTCTTCACGGTCTTGCAGTACTGCTCGAGGTAGATTTCCTCGCGCGACTTCACTTCCGCTTCGCTGAACACGCCGTAGGAGGTGAACAGCTTCACCACTTCAGGGCTGCTCAGCACGGGCAGGGCGTCGGGCGTGGTCTTCAGGTTGGGCAAGCCGCGCTTTTCGGCTTCCTTGTGCCATTCCTCGGAGTAGCCGTCGCCGTTGAAGATGACCTTGTCGTGCTCCTTCATGATCTTCTGGAGCAGCTTCTGCACGGCGTCGTTGAGCTTCGCGGGATCGCCCTTGGTGGCCTTTTCCAGCTCGGTGGCGATGTAGTCCAGCGATTCGGCCATCATGGTGTTCAGGGCAACCTGGGGACCGGCGATGGACATGGACGAGCCCACGGCGCGGAATTCAAAGCGGTTGCCGGTGAAGGCAAAGGGGCTCGTGCGGTTGCGGTCGCCCGGATCCATGGGCAGCGGCGGCAGCACGTCGACGCCGATGTTCATGACGCAGGCCTTCTTGCAGCCGTTGACCTTGCCGGTCTTGAACTGCTCGAACACGTCGGCCAGCTGTGCGCCGAGGTACACGGACATGATGGCCGGCGGGGCCTCGTTGGCGCCCAGACGGTGGTCGTTGGAGGCGGAAGCCACGGTGGCGCGCAGCAGGGCGCCGTACTTGTGCACGGCGCGAATGGCGGCGGCGCAGAACACCAGGAACTGGGCGTTCTCGTGCGGGCTTTCGCCGGGATCGAACAGGCTGCCCAGTTCGGCGTTGCCGATGGAGTAGTTGAGGTGCTTGCCCGAGCCGTTGATGCCCGCGAAGGGCTTTTCGTGCAGCAGGCAGACCATGCCGTAGCGCTTGGCCACGCTGCGCAGCACGGTCATGACCATCTGGTTGTGGTCGGTGGCCAGGTTGCTGGTTTCGAAGATGGGGGCGATTTCGTACTGGCTGGGGGCCACTTCGTTGTGGCGGGTCTTCACCGGCACGCCGAGCTTGAACAGTTCGCGCTCCACTTCCATCATGAAGGACAGCACGCGGCGGGGAATGACGCCGAAGTACTGGTCTTCGAATTCCTGGCCCTTGGCGGGCTTGGCGCCGAACAGGCTGCGGCCGCAGATGTGCAGGTCGGGCCGGGCGAAGGCGAAGTTGCGGTCGATGAGGAAGTATTCCTGCTCGGCCCCGGCGAACGAGCCCACGGGCAGCCTGGTTTCGGTGCCGAACAGCTTCAGCACGCGCTGGGCCTGCTTGTTCAGGGCCTGGTTGGCGCGCAGCAGCGGGGTCTTCTTGTCCAGGGCCTCGCCGGTCCACGAAACGAACGCGGTGGGGATGCACAGGAAGGTGCCGTTGGGATTTTCAAGGAGGTAGGCGGGGCTGGTCACGTCCCACGCGGTGTAGCCGCGCGCTTCGAAGGTGGCGCGCAGGCCGCCCGAGGGGAAGCTGGAGGCGTCGGGTTCGCCCTGGATCAGCAGCTTGCCGCTGAATTCGGCCAGCGCTCCGCCCTTGCCGTCGGGCACCAGGAAGGCGTCGTGCTTTTCGGCGGTCAGGCCGGTGAGCGGGTAGAAGACGTGGGTGAAGTGGGTGGCGCCCTTTTCGATGGCCCAGTCCTTCATGGCGTTGGCGACCACGTCGGCGATGGACGGATCAAGCTTTTCGCCGAGCTCGATGGTCTTCTTCAGCGACTTGTAGACGGCCTTGGGCAGGCGGTCCTTCATGACCTTGTCGTTGAAGACGTTGCAGCCGAACAGCTCGGTGGGCTTGGTTTCGGCGAAGTTCATGGGGGCCGCGCTCGGCGTGTAGTTGGTGATGGCCGAGATCGCGTTCAGACGGGCCTGGATTCCGCTCATGGACGTTCTCCTGAAAGGTGGTTGCGGTAATCGCGATGCTTACAAATTTGTCGCATTTTGTCCGGCGCAACCTGCTCGCGCCGGTGTCCCTGTTCACGTGGTCGCCCTGCCGGGGTGCGGCGGCGTGCCGGAGCCGCCGCGTGCCACGTGGCGGGTGTCGGCGCGGTGCGACGCCAAAAACAAAAGCAAGAAGCGGTCCACTAAAAAAAAGGCCGGTGTTCCGTGCGGTTGGCAATTCGGCCTGCGCACGGGGCCGGAGAAAAAGCAGTAAAATTTACAAATTCGTGCAAAACATGAAGGGTTGAGCCCGATTCATTTTTGCAAACTTGTAACAGCAGCCGGTTTTGGAGGCAAGCGGGAAACGCGGGGGCAGCGCGCCCGGCGCGGGGGGAGGCGAGCTCGGCTGTCTCGCGCGGCGGGCATGCGAGAGGGGGCGAGAGGCCCGATCGGCGGCGGATGCGCCGGGCCAGGGGTGCGCCCGCCCGGTGCATATATGTTGATGGAGGGCGGCGCAACGAAAGAGGGCCGGGATCGTCTCCCGGCCCTTCGGCATGTCTGGTCGGCGCGCCAGCTACAGCGCGTGCACGAGGTGGAACGGGCTCTTGCCGATGTCCTCCAGCAGGCCGTCCCAGTCGCCCTCGCCACGGGTGCGCAGCACCACGTAGCGGGTGCCGGGCGCGGCCTTCTCGTTGGTGGACATGATGCTCTGCAAGCGGAAGCCGCGCGCCCGCACCACGTCGCCTGCCTCCTTGATGGAACCGGGCCGGTCGGGCAGCACCAGGGCCAGCCGGTGCCCGCCGCCGCGCACGCCGGTGATGTCCACCATGACCCGGAACAGGTCGTTGTCGGAGATGATGCCCACCAGGCGCGGCCCGCCCGGCGCGGATTCCGTCACCGGCAGGCAGCCGAAGTCGCGGTCGTGCATGATCATGGCCGCGTCCTCGATGGGGGTTTCGGCCGGTATGGTGACCACCGGCCGGGTCATGGCCTGGCTGACCTTGGTGCGGGCCAGCAGGTAGTTGATCTCGTAGATGTCCAGCGACGTGCCCTTGGAGGGCAGGTACGCCTTGATGTCGCGGTCGGACAGCATGCCGACGACGATGCCCCCCTCGGTCACGGGCAGGTGCTTCACGTTGCGCTCGCGCATCATGCCCGCCGCGCACGAGATGGAATCGTCCGGCGTCACCGTGTAGACGTGGGTGGTCATCCAGTCCTTGACCAGCATGGGAACCTCCGTTGGGTGGATGGCTGTGGCGGCCGTTGTCAGCGTTACACGCCGAGGTAGGCGGCCTTCACGTGGGGGTCGCGGAGCAGGTCTGCCCCCGCGCCTTCCTGGGTGATGCGTCCGTTTTCGAGCACGTAGGCCCTGTCGCACAGGGCCAGGGTCTGCCGCACGTTCTGCTCCACGATGAGCACGGTCATGCCCTCGTCGCGCACCGTGCGGATGACGTTGAAGATATCCTGCACCAGAATGGGCGCAAGGCCCAGCGATGGTTCGTCGAACATGATCAGCCGGGGCAGGGCCATGAGACCCCGGCCGATGGCCAGCATCTGCTGCTCGCCGCCGGACAGGGTGCCGGAAGGCTGCCTGCGCCGTTCGGACAGGCGCGGGAAGATGGAGAACACCCGCTCCTTGGTGCGCGCCCGTTCCTTGCGGGCCCGGCCGCGCAGCGAGCCCATGTCCAGGTTTTCCTCCACCGTCATTTCGGGAAACAGCCGCCGCGCCTCGGGCACGTGGGCCAGCCCCCGCTCGATGAGCCCGTAAGGCTCCACGGTGTGGATGGCCTCGCCCGCCAGCAGTATCCCGCCCTTGCCGGGGCGCAGCACGCCCGACACGGTGCGCATGATGGTGGACTTGCCCGCGCCGTTGGCCCCTATCATGGCCACTATCTCGCCCTGGCCCACCCGGAACGAGACGTCCCAGATCACCTGCACGTCGCCGTAGGCCACGTCTATGCCGCGTACATCAAGCACCGTGCTCCTCCCCCAGGTACGCTTCCACGACCTGCCTGTTGGCGCTGATTTCCGCCGGGGTTCCCTCGGCGATCTTCTGGCCGAAGTTCAGCACCACGATGCGGTCCGAGATGGCCATGATCACCTTCATGTGGTGCTCGATGATCATCACGGTGATGCCCTGCTGTTTGATGCCCCGGATGATGTCGATGGACACGTCCAGTTCCGCCGGGTTCAGCCCCGCGAACGATTCGTCCAGCAGCAGGAATTCCGGCTGGGTGGCCAGCGCGCGGGCTATTTCCAGCCGCTTGCGCTTGCCGAGGGGCAGCCCCTTGGAAAGCTGGTCACGGTCGTCCCACAGTCCGGTGAAGTGCAGCACCTCGTCGGCCACGTCCTCCGCGCCCTTGCGGGTGGGGTTGCGCAGGAAGGCCGAGGCCAGCACGTTGTCGAACACGCTCATGCGCGACAGCGGCTTCACCACCTGGAAGGTGCGGGCGATGCCCAGGTTGCAGACCTTGTGCGGCTTGAGCCCGGTAATGGGTTTGCCCTTGAACAGCACCTGCCCCTCGGAGGGGTTGTAGAAGCCGTTCACGCAGTTGAACAGCGTGGTCTTGCCCGCGCCGTTGGGGCCGATGAGGGCCAGTATCTCGCCCTGGCGCACGTCGAAGTTCACGTCGTGCAGGGCGGCCAGCCCGCCGAAGAACATGGACAGCTTGCGGATTTCGAGCATGCTCATGCCGGAGCCCCCCTGCGCAGCAGCTTGCGCTTGAGCACCGGCCAGTCGCCCACCAGCCCGTTGGGCAGGTAGATGATGATCACGATCAGCAGCACCCCGAACATGGTCTGGTAGGCCACCCCGATGAGCGGCAGCGAACGGATGTATTCGGCCAGGATGACCATGATGCCCGCGCCCAGCGCCGGGCCCCATTCCGTTGCCACCCCGCCCACCATGACCACCATGATGATCAGGATGGAAATCTCGCCCAGCGAGAACACCACCCCCGGATCGATGTACCCCATGTAGTTGGTGTAGAACGCCCCGGCCAGGCCCGTGAGCATGGCGCTGACCGTGAGCGCGATGGTCTTGTAGCGCGTGGTGTCTATGCCCAGCGATTCCGCCGCGTCCTGGTCCTCGCGGATAGCCACGAAGTAGTAGCCCCAGCGCGAATGCACGATGACCCGGCAGACGATGAACGCCAGCGCGGCCAACCCCAGGATGATGTAGTAGTATTGCGTCTTTTCCACCCAGGTGCGGGTGATCATGATGCCGAGCGTGCCCTTGGTGAAATCGGTAAGGTTCTCGCAGGTGATGCGCAGCACCTCGCCGATGGCCAGGGTGGCCAGCACGAAGTAGGGGCCGCGCAGCCGCAGCACCACCGAGCCCATGCCAAGGGCCACCAGCGCCACCACCGGCAGGCTGGCCAGAAAGCCCCACCACGGGGATGCGCCCAGATGCAGGTGGATGAGCCCGGCGCTGTACGCGCCCATGCCGAAGAACGCGGCATGCCCGAACGATACCTGCCCGCAGTAGCCGCCAAGCAGGTTCCAGGCCATGCCCGCCAGGGTCCACATGATGGACAGGATGAGGATGTGCATGACGTAGCTGTTCAGGCCCAGCAACGGCAGGGCCGCCAGCACCGCCAGCACGATGAGCGGAGCGAGGTTGTTCTTCATTTCGAGAGCTTCCTGGTCTTGAGGAGCGAGGCGACGCCGCCCGGCAGGAACACCAGCGCGGCCACGAAGATGACAAAGCGCCCCACCGGGGCCCAGCCCATGCCCACGTAGGTGGCGGTCATGGATTCGAACACCCCCAGGATCAGCCCGCCGAGGATGGCCCCCAGCGTGGAGCCGAGCCCCCCGAGGATGGTGATGACGAAGGCGATGAGCGTGAATTGCGAGCCCAGCGCGGGGAACAGGTAGTAGATGGGGATGAACAGGCACCCCGCGCAGGCCACCAGCGCCGAGCCGAGGCCGAAGGTGATGACCCGCATCAGCCCCACGTTCACGCCCATGATCATGGCGGCGTCCTTGTCCTGCGCGGTGGCGCGGATGGACTTGCCCGTGTCGGTGTGCGCCAGGAAGAACCACAGCAGCACGGTGATGACCACCGAGAGCAGGAACGACACCGTCCACGGCAGCGACAGCGAGATTTCAACCGGCGTGCCCTGCCACAGGTCGGACAGGTAGAAGGCGGTGGAGGCGTAGTCCACCGGGGTGGACCGATAGTCGGACGTGAACAGGATGGTGGCCGCGTTCTGCAGCACCAGGCCGATGCCCACGGTAAGGATGACCTGGTTGTGCGGCAGGATGGATTCCACCCGCAGCACCGGGTTCACCAGCGCCTTCTGGATGAGCATGCCGAAGGCGAACATCAGCGGCGGCGCGATGAGCAGCGACACGTAGGGGTCGATGCCGAACAGGGTGAACAGCCAGAAGGCGATGTACATGGCCACCATCATCAGCTGGCCGTGCGTGAGGTTGATGATCTTCATGACGCCGAGGATCAGCGTCATGCCGATGCCGATGAGCGCGTACAGGCCGCCGAGCAGGATGCCGGCGACAAGGGTTTGCAGGAACACTTCGGCTTGCACCCACATGGGGCGGGACCTCCCTGGGTTGGTTGGCCTGAGTTGACTGGCCTGTGTTGGCTGGCGGCGGGTTTTCCGCGCGGCGGCGGAACGGGCATGCGCGACGATGGCGGCCGTCGCGGCCGGAATTTCATGCGCCTTCGTCCTGTCGGGCCGGGTTCTTGCGAACCCGGCCCGACCCGCCTGGAGGGGCGGACGGGGGGACGGGCGGACGGTCCTGCTGGGCTGTCCTTTCGACGGTCGGCCGGTCGGCTGGCCGGGCGGGGTGACCAAATGGCCGCCCCTTGTCCGTGGTGCGCGCGCACCGCGTGACGCCGGATGCGCGCGTGGTGTGCGGCGCCGGACGCGTGCCCGGGGTAGGCGGCCCCGCGCGCGTCCGGCGTCGTTGTCATGCTGCCGGGGCTACTTGCGTTCGCGCCACTTGGGGATGGGGAACACCGGCTTGGCGCTGGCGTAGCGTTCGGGCCAGATGGTCTCGTGCTTGCCGTGCAACACCTGCAAGGCCAGGGTGTCGATGAAGTTCTGGTTCTGGTAGCCGTCGCGGCTCTCGAACTTCACCTGGCCAAAGGCGGTCATCATGTCCACGCCCTTCATGGCGGTGTTGATGTCCTCGTTGGTCAGGGCCTTGGCCCGTTCCACGGCGTCCTTGACCACGTAGACGGCAGAGTAGGCCAGCGCGCCGTGGTACGAGGGGTAGTCGCCATGGGCGGCCTTGTACTTTTCGGCGAATTCGCGCGCGCCGGGGTAGCTTACCTGCGGGCTCCACAGGGTGGCGGTAACCACGAACTCGGCGGCGTCCTTGGCGTTGTCGATGAACTCGGGGATGGCGAACCCGGCGGCCCCGCCCGCGAACAGGCGCGCGTCGATGCGCAGTTCCTTGATCTGGCGCATCAGCAGGGCGGCGTCCATGACGTAGGAGACCATGTAGATGACGTCGGGGTTCTGGGCCTTGACCTGCGAGAGGATGGGCTTGAAGTCCACCGCGCCCTTTTCGTACTTCTCCTTCATCAGCACCTTGATGCCCGCCTTTTCGGCGGACTTGGCCATCTCTTCCGCGCCCGAGGTGCCGAAGTCGGACGATTCGTACAGGATGACCATGGTCTTGGGCTTCACCACCTTGTCCATGAAGGACAACAGGCCCGAAGCGTAATAGGCGTTGGTGGGGTTGATGCGGTAGACGTACTTGTAGTTCTGCTGGGTTATCTCGTCGGCGGCGGAGGCGACCACCACGTAGGGAGTCTTGCGTTCCTCGGCCACGGCGGCCACGGCCTTGGCGCAGGCCGAGGTGTATTCGCCGAACAGCAGCGGCTGCTTCTGCACGTCGATGATCTTTTCGGCGATGGACCGCGCGATCTCGGGCTTGCCCTGCGAATCCTCGAAGCGCAGCACCAGCTTGCCGCCCTTCACGCCGCCCTTGGCGTTGATTTCCTCTGCGGCGATTTCCATGGATTTCTTGATGATCTCGCCGAACTTGGCCTGCCCGCCGGTAAGCGGCAGCGGCACGCTGAAGGCGGTGTCCGCCGCCGAAGCCGTGGCGGGCAGGACGAGGCACAGGGAAAGACACAGGGCCAGCAGGATATTGCGCATGGTTCGACCTCCGCGACAGTGTGAAGGAAACGGACGCCGCCCGGCCACAAGGCCGGAACGGCGCGCATGCGCTCACGAGGCGTGCGGCACGAAACGGGCGGGGCGTCGGCAGCCGCCAGGGGGCGGCGCGCCGGGGCGGTACGCCCTGTCGCTTCGGGCCGCGAAGTGCGGCGGGCTCCTTCTCGCGAGCCGGAACATTGTAATGGCGTTCCAATACCCGCGTTTAGACGAGAATGTAAACATGGCGAACAGTGGCGGCGGTGTTGTTGGTGAGTGGTAATACTCCGGTTTGGCTGGACATCACTCATTTTTAAAAAATTTTACAATCAATACGGTTGGTTGTTCAACCTATTGGATGCGCGCACAGTCCGTTTTCGTAGCCGGAGAAGGGGGCGAACCAGGTAAAGCCGGGGTGGAAAAGCGACGGAATTGTCGTCATCCTTCCCGTGCAATGGCGCAATGGGGCGCAATGGGGCGCAATGGGGTGCGATGGGGAGGGAGGGGGCGAGAGGGACGTGGGTGCAAACGGAACAGCCCCGGTGGGCCGGTGGGTGCCGGCGGCCGGGGCTGCGTGTGGCGAGGGGGAAGGGGAGCCGCCAACGCGGGCGGATCAGTGCAGGCAGAGGGGGCCGGAGGTCTCCACGTATTCCGACATGGTGACGAAGGTGCAGCCCGCCTCGGTAAGGCGGTCGATGAGGCTGGGCAGGGCCTCCACGGTTTCGCGGTGGTTGTCGTGGAACAGGAACACCCCGCGTACCCCGAGCACGCCGTAGGACTTGCGCGGCAAGATGGCGGCCAGGTCGTGCTTGCGCCAGTCGCGGCTGTCCACGGACCACAGGGCGATAGTCATGCTCTGGGCGGCGGCGGCGTCGATGGTGGCGTTGTCGTAGCGGCCGTAGGGGGGGCGCAGGTAGCGCGGCACGATGCCGAGCTTGGCCAGTTCCTCGTTGGTGCGGGCGATCTCGCTCAGCTGCTCCACGGGCGCGCGCTGGCGCATGCTGATGTGCGAGAAGGTGTGGTTGCCCACCTCGTTGCCCTCTGCCACCAGGCGCTTCAGGGTTTCCGGGTACAGGTGCACGCGCGCGCCCACCACGAAGAAAGTACCGCGCACGCCCTTGTCGCGCAGGATGTTCAGCAGCGCTTCGGTGGTCTGGCCGGGGCCGTCGTCAAAGGTGAGGGCGCACAGGTTGGCGCTTGCGCCGCGCTGGGCCAGGGCCAGGCCGTCGAGCACCGAGGGGTCGCGGGCTGCGGCCGGGGCGGGGCGCAGGGCAAGCGCGGCAAGCAGCAGGGCAAGCAGGAGGAACGGAGCACGGGCGGCGGAACGGCGCACGGGGAGGACCGGGCGACTGCGCCGGGGGCGCGGTGCATGCAGGGGATGCGCGGTGGTGTGGGCGAGCATGGGGGCTCCCGCTGTGGGGGTGCGGCGTGAAATCGCGTCAGTTGCTGCGGGCCGACGTGTCGGGCGTCGGGGGCGGCGCGTGGGGGCGTTCATCCGCGAAGCGGGAGCGCAACCTGGCGGCGTAGGCGGTTGCGTCGCGCAGCAGCAGGGTAAGCTGCATGCTGTGGTCGATGGCCGGTTGTATGCAGGAGCGGCAGGGTTGGGCCTCTGCGGCGTCCGTTTCCGTGGGGTCGAACATGTGCGTGTTTCGCACTCCTGAAAGGGATATCCGCTTCCGACGCCGGGCGCTGCACGGAGACGCCACGCACGACGACGGTATGCGAGTACCTTTGTATAGAGAGACGTTACGGCATGCAAGGATTGTCTGCGCATGCTTACGGTTTGTGGCGGGTGACGGCCGGGCCGCGCATGGGGGGCGGGGACGGGGGCGGGGCGACCGGACACAGCCCGCCGTGTCGGGCGCTGGCGCGCGTGCCGCACAGTAATGCGCCAGTATTTTAGGGCATTGCCTTGGCGAATCAAAAAAATGCGCGGCCTCGGAAAAATTCCGTTGACAACTTCGGGGGGGTGAGGATAGACATTCCTTCCTGCGCGGGCAGTTAGCTCAGCTGGGAGAGCACCGCCTTCACACGGCGGGGGTCGCAGGTTCAAGCCCTGCACTGCCCACCACCACGCGGAGCCGTAGTTAAGACGGTTATAACGCCGGCCTGTCACGCCGGAGGCCGAGGGTTCGAGTCCCTTCGGCTCCGCCAGGATCCCAGAGGGGGGAGCGCAAGCTCCCCCTTTTTCTAAAGCCAGTATTTCCCGGTGCGGAAGACCGCTTTGCGGTCGGTATCCGTGTCGGGTTTCCGCGGAGCGGTAGTTAAGACGGTTATAACGCCGGCCTGTCACGCCGGAGGCCGAGGGTTCGAGTCCCTTCCGCTCCGCCACGAATGCACGGGGGCGAGGTAGCAATACCTCGCCCCTTCTGCGTTGTGGGCGGCATCCGGGGAGGGGGACGGAACCTGATCTGCCTCTCGGTCTACCCTGCGGCCTGCTCGCCTCGAATCCTGCCCAGATTCTCTTCTATCCAATCCGTCAGTTGGCGCACCTGCTCGCTGATCTCCCGGCCCAGCGGGGTCAGGCTGTATTCCACGTGGGGCGGCACCACGGGGTAGGCGATGCGCAGGACAAAGCCGTCTGCCTCCAGCCATTGCAGGGTCTGGGACAGCATCCGCTCACTCACCCCGCCGATGCGGCGGCGCAGTTCGCTGAAGCGGTGCGTGCCGTCCAGCAGGGCCACCAGGATCAGCACGCCCCAGCGGCTGGTGACGTGGGTAAGAATCTGGCGCGACGGGCACTTTTCCGCGAACAGGTTGCCCCGCAGGAGCAGCGCGGTGGGAACGGATGGGGCCGCAGACGTCCGAAGCGCTGTGGAATCCTGGGGATTCCCGGGCACGGTGGCGTCACCGAGGGCGGTAGGGGGGACGGGATGGGGGGCATCTTTCTTCATACTTACCTTCGTGTGCGTACTTACGCAAAGTGCGTGTCGGCCATATATTGGCAACTCCAACCCCAAACGTAAAGGAGTTCGACCATGATTGCCGTAACCGGAGCATCCGGCCAACTGGGCCGCTTGGTGATGGAAGGGCTGCTGGCCCGCGTGCCTGCCGAAAACATCGTGGCGGCGGTGCGCAACCCCGCCAAGGTGGCGGACCTGACAGCCAGGGGCGTGGTGGTGCGCACCGCCGACTATGCGAAGCCGGAAACGCTGGAGGCTGCCTTCGCGGGCGTGGACCGGCTGCTGCTGATTTCCTCCAGCGAGGTGGGCGGGCGCGTGCCGCAGCACCGCAACGTCATCGAGGCCGCCAGGCGCGCGGGCGTGGGGCTGGTGGCGTACACCAGCATCCTGCACGCGGACACCACGCCGTTGGGCCTTGGCGTGGAACACCGCGAGACAGAGGCCCTGCTGCGGGCGTCCGGCCTGCCGCACGTGCTGCTGCGCAACGGCTGGTACACCGAGAACTATCTGGCCAGCCTGCCCGCCGCGCTGCAACACGGCGCGTTCGTGGGCTGCGCGGGGCAGGGGCGCATCGCCTCCGCCGCGCGGGCCGACTACGCGGCGGCCGCCGTGGCCGTGCTGACGGGAGAAGGCCAGGCGGGCAAGGTGTACGAACTGGCGGGCGACGCCGCGTACACCCTGGCCGAACTGGCCGCCGAGGTCAGCCGCCAGACCGGCAGGCAGATCGGCTATGCCGACATGCCCCAAGCGGAGTTCCGCAACGTGCTGGTGGGCGCGGGTCTGCCGGAACCCATCGCGGACCTGCTGGCCGATTCCGACGCGGGTGCGGCCAGGGGTGGTCTGTTCGACGACGGTCGCCAGCTTTCCGCGCTGATCGGGCGGCCCACCACGCCGCTGTCTGCGCTGGTGGAGAAGGCCTTGAAGATAGCGTAGCGCTTTTTCGGAAGCCCCTGAGGCCGGGGTGGTCGCCTCTCCATAATGAGAGTTCCTTCCGCTCCGCCATCGAATGCACGAAGGGCGAGGTAACAATGCCTCGCCCTTTTTTGCGTTGCTGGGAATGTGTCTTGCCCGTCCGTGCCTGGCTTTGCTACCAGTCCCGGTTTCTTGTCCGGCATGCGCGGTTGGCGGTCATTCGCGTCCCGTCTGTCGAAGGGGATTGCCCCGCGCCGTTGCAGGATCGGTCATGCCCTGCTGGGGGGGCGATTTTGAAGCTGTACGCGTGCGAGTTTTCTACAAGCCGGGCGATGATGTCCACGGCTTTCGCCTCTGATTTGCCGCGCCGGGTCAGCATGCCGAGCAGGTGCAGGCATTCGTTCTTCATTGTGGTGGCGAAAATGCCGGGGTCGTCCGTGCCCAGACAGACGGTGGGGTGGGGTTCGTCGGTAAAGTTGGGGTCCAGCCCAAGCCAGCGGAGTATGTGGTGCTCGTCGTACCCTTGATAGAAGCTGATGCGCACGTTGCTTGTGATCATCGATTCAATGGCGATCTTGCGGTCGACAATCTCTTTCAGGACCCGGATCTGCATGTACGCAAGGGCTTCATCCGTGAAGTAGTCGGTCGCCACGTCGACATATCGCCCGTTCGGCTTTGCCCCGTTCTTTTTGTCGCGGGCAGAAGTGCCCGCTTGGGGGTTGTATGCCGCAAAAACGTGCTTCTGGTGGTACTCCGCAAATACCTGGTACGGGTCGTCGTAAGAGCTGTGGGCGTCATTCGGTGTTGTGCTGCGGGGCGCTGGTCTGTGGCGTTCGATCATGCCCCATTCCTCTTCCCGTTCCTTCAGGGACAGGCACTGGGTCTTGTCCTTGTCGATAAAGCAGCGAATGGGGTCCAGCTTGCGCAGCAGCCATGCTTGCCACAGCGTTTCCGGCGTCAGCGGCCTGCCGTATACGGCGCGCGAGTGCTGGTGGATGTCTCCTTCCACGACACTGCGTATGTCGGAATAGCACGCGCTGCCCGAAAGGGTCTGGTGGGCATATACCAGCGTGTCCAGCCATTCTGCGCGCAACAGGCAGATGGAAGGCCCTACGCGCTGCCTCCAGAGTTTGGGGGCGATGCCGACAGCAGTGCCGTGACCAATGCGGTTGCCGGCGCCCAGGTCAAGAAAGGTGATGGCCTCATGCACGGCCCGAATGCCGCTGGCAAGGTGCTGAAAGTCTTCGCCGACATGAAAGGTGAAATTGCGTTGGCCCCCGCGGCGTAATTGGCGGAAGGCCGGGGCAAAGACTTCCGGCGGGGTGTGCAGTTCATTCGAGGCAGCGTCAAAGCCCACGATCTGGGCGAGATGTTTTTGGTTCTGGGGGTGGTTGATGTAGTTGAGCAGGTGGCGCACCTGCTTTTGCAGGGCACGTCTGAGCCTGTAGTGTTGGGCTCCTCTGTGCGTCTTTTCGTCTTTCTGTTTGATCAGGTGTGCCACCAGGGATAGCGTGACGTTGGGTGGGGTTGCGGAAGCAGGATGCCGGGGCGATGGGTGTCTGCCGGGCGCACGGAAGGCGACGGGGGCAATATCGCCCCTGTTTATTTTTCGCAGCAATGTATGCAAGGCTATAAAATTTGATTTTGGCGCAAACCGCCCTTCCACATGTATTTCGTGACCGGTGGATGAGGCTGCAAACTGGATCATCCTGGCAGGATAGGAGCTCTCTACCTCTTCGCGCAGCCCTGTAAGGGTTATCTTCTGGAATTGGTCAAACCCGTATTGGTCGGCCTGCTGTACGAGCAGCCGCGTAAACAGGCTCTGTATGGACAGGTAGTAGAACAGGAATGTTGCCACCCTGTCATCGCGTCTTGTGCGGAGTTCGGTGAGCGCATGAACAAGGAAGCAGGCTTCCTGATGGAGCAGGTTTCTGGGGAAGCGGGACGCGCGTGAGGGAAAGTACTTTTGCAGGGGGTGGATGCGCAGTTGTTGTCTGGAGACGCCGGTAAAGGTGTAGCGAGAAAGGTGCATGTCGTGGTGCAGCCTGCCCCACCAGCGGTAGCGCGAGCAGTGCAGCTGATGTTCGCGTTTTCCACAAGCGTCCGGGGTGTGGAGGTGGCAGTGGGGGAGGCAGGCGGGCTCTTGTTCGCCAGAGGGAATCCAGACGGGTGAGATGGTGGAAGCAAACAGTCTGCGTACCAGCCAGTCGCGCAGGCCTGCTGCGATATCGATAAGCGAGCACAGGTCCCGCCAGTCGAAAAGCGGGCAGGTTTGCAGGAGAAGTTCTTCTATTTCCTTGCGGCTGTGGCGGTGCTCATGCGCCATGCGTGCCCGAAACTTGCGGGGAGATGCCAGGGCGTCCAGCCATACGACATCACTGGGTGTGCTGCCGTTCAGGTGTATGTGCAGGTCGCACAGACCCATGCGACGCAACCGTTCTTCAAGCAGGGGGGCGTGCAGGCCGGGGAACACATGCGGCTGAATGTTCCGGTGTATCAATTGCTCGACATGTGCATCGCGTGACCGGATGTGCGGTGTGTCCTTGCTGATCTTCCACGCAAGCAGCAGCAGGGGAGACGTTTCGCCTATGATTTCTTGCCATAGCTCGAAGTGTCTGCTCTGGACAAAGATATCCTCTCCGTCCATGGCCAGCGTGTGTTCCACCAGATGATCAAGGTGATTCGCAATCAATTGGGCAAGGTCGGTTTTGCCCTCGGCGTTGGCTCTGGCCATCCAGTTCTTGATCAGATGGTCGGGGAGTTTGCTGTGGCCGTTGCGGGCAGTGGTGAAATGGATGTTCTCGATAATCTCCCGAAAATTAGGTGTATTATCCCCCCTTGAGAGCCTGTGGAGCAAGAGGTGGTTGTTGAATAATGAGGTTGTGAGCATGGTTAGCTAGGGGTGGTGTTGTTCTCTGTATTTGCTTGCACGTCCTGGCCATTCTGTTCGCCTTGGTTACCTTGGTCGGCTTGCGACGCCTGCAAGGTGGATGGC
Organism: Desulfovibrio sp. A2; assembly: GCF_000226255.1. Classification (GTDB taxonomy): domain Bacteria; phylum Desulfobacterota; class Desulfovibrionia; order Desulfovibrionales; family Desulfovibrionaceae; genus Cupidesulfovibrio. The sequence goes on along the minus strand of NZ_AGFG01000035.1, from coordinate 41,595 downwards.
TCGTCTAGGGCGTCGATGTGTGCTGTCGGTGTGTTCTCCTTGATGAAACCTGCAAGAAGTGTCTCTGCTGTTCTTTGGCTGCTATATCTATTTTCGATTTTTTCTATGGAATCTGTGAAGGCTTTGTATGTCTTCTTTAATAGTTCGGTGGTGTCGATTTCAGAGCCGCATTGTATATTTAAATTTTGAATGAAATCTGTCCATATATCATGGTGGACGTAAAGAGGAAGTAGTAACGGTATCTTTTTGAGTGTGCCATTATGGTATTTTAAAGCTGATTCATGTATCTTATCAGAAAGTTTGTTGAAGAAATCAGATTCATCGCTGCTACACACTGAGGTGTCATTCCGGATGGTGGTTCCGGCGCCTTCCGGAGCGCCTTCCGGAGCGCCTTCCGGAGCGCCTTCCGGAGCGCCTTCCGGCGTGCCGACCGGAGAGCTGTCTTTGGTGTCTACGGGGTATGTTGGATGAGTTGTATGTGGTTTTGTGTATCTTTCAAGTTCAAATCTGAAGTCGCCTGTGGATCCAACACAGAGCGCAAGGAGTGCTATGGCGTTGAATGGGGAAAAGTAAACAATGCGTTTCCCGTTTGCATCGTAATGTACATGTGTTGTGTAATTGTGTAGTAGTTTTTTGATATATACACGGCCTTGGCTGGAGGGCTGTTCGTTTGTGGCAGTGGTGATATCTACTAGCATATTTTTTAAAGTGGCATGTTTACCGCCTTCTGTGATGCAGATATTTGTTATTGTTGTTGTGATGTCGAGTAACGATTTTTCAGATGAAAAAAGTTGTTTGTATTGAAAGTCGTCCTCGGTTGGGGAGTCTTTGCCGTTGGTTGGGGCCAGGATGTCTCGTACCAGAAGTACCCGAATATAGTAGTCGAATATAAGGCGAATGTCGCCAAGAATCGCCGATGTGTATATGCCGGAGAGCAGGAGGATGTCCAAGCCGTCTTGCGGCATGACGTTTGCCGGTAGCAGGCTTGCCCCATTTTTTATGAGTCTTTTTTCGTTGAGTATTTCAGATAGTCTATAAAACGACCCTGTCCATTGAATGGCATTCAATTCATATTGGGCAAAGCCGAGGTTGATGAGGTTGTTGTAGTAAATAAGAATCATGTTTGAATGCACAGCAAGGATGGCATCTTCATTGTTTAGCGGTGGGATGCTGGGCTGAGTTGATGGTTCTCCATGCTCTAGTTTTTTCCTGTGGTCTTGGATGCTGCGGGCATATTCATATGTTTGCTTTTCTATGATCTGCTGAGCACCATCTGTAGTCTCGTCTTTTGCTTGAGCGTTATATGTAGTCTTGGTTTTTGTTTTAGCGCTGCTTATAACGTGCAGTATATGTATAATGTTGCGCATGGGAAGGTGTGTGAAGAGGTCGCCGATTTTTCTGCACACAGAAGTGGGGTAGCGATACCATAGAGCCGTAAAGGATTCAAAAAGGTTGTCAATGCGTATTGGCTCTGCATCCGGTCGCGTAGGGTCTTTTACGCGCAGGTGATCAAGAAGTTCCCAGGCATTTTTGAGTAGTATGCGGCGGTTTGGAGGGAGTATTTTTGTGAGATACTGGGATTCTAAGGATTCTATAGTTTCTTTGATGTTCTTCGTGCCATAGTGGTATATGGCATGCTGGTGATCTTTGAAAAGTTTCCATTGGTTGATGCGCACAAGCTTTGCGTACAAGGCATAGTCGCCGGAGAGTAAGGTGATCAGTTGGGGAGTTGTAAAATACTTGCGGAGAAGTTCGAGAACAGGCCATCCTTTGCTGAAATCTGTATCCGTATCGTCAAAGCAGAGAATGAAACAGTCTTTACTAAGTATATCGAGGGACTTGTATATGAATTTATGGAAATTGCGTTCGAGGTCGAGTCCGCTTTGCGCGTTATTCAGGCCTTCCTGCATGATGTAGTTGGCATCTTCCCACTTCTCGTGCAAGAGGGCATCGGTTCCTATGCCGTCCTGCATGCACAGTCCGCGTGACAGCTTGGTTAGTTGCTCGTTCCAGTCCTGGTATTTGCCGTCGCATTCGTGAGAAATGTTTTTGTCATGATTATCATCTACATATTGTTTGATTCTGGAAATAACCAGGATGAAGATGTTTTCCTTGGTGGAAATAAGTGTGGGGTCAATGATGCCCAGGCTGATGGGAGCGTTTTTGTTCCGTTCGGGAGGAGAAGATGGGTCACCAGTGCTGCATAAATGGTTTACTGCACTGAGGAGAAACGATGTTTTTCCCGTGCCGCGCTCGCCATCAATAAGTATAGTGTCGTGAAAGCGCGACCGAAACGTATGTGAATTGCAAGATTGCAGTTCATTCTTGAATTTTTGAATATGGGATCGCGTATCTCTGACGAATTCGACGACATCCCTGAGCGCAGATTGCTGGATGAGGTTCTTGTCTTCGTAGGCGGCAGCGGTGCGGCTTGCCTTGGGGGCAATGATGATCCAGCTGTTGGACTCGGCTTGCGCATTATTTTCTTTGTCAGTGCTCATGGTGTCACCTGCGCCCGAACGGCGCGTGGTTGGTGCGTTCCTGGGTGTGCGCAATGGTTATATGCAGATGGATATTTTGGCAATATCACGATATCCGGTGTGCAGGTTCAGATTGCGTAAGCTGGTCGCGCGGCAGCGCCCCCCAGGCGCGGGCCGGGTCGGGGTTTACTTTTCAGCGCACGGCAGGTATGAGCGAACGGTAATAGGTTGAGGAATGCCCGGCACCTGCGGGCAGAAAAGATAAACGCCATGTATTTCAAGGGGTTTTCGATATGGCTACCGGTGCCAAGCGTAAGAAGCCGTTTGCTCCCCGCGTGGAAGTGTTCAGCGCGTTCAAGCAGCCCTTCAGCACCCCGAGTCGGACTGTCGTGAGCACGGACGCGGAAAAGGCAGTCGCCTGCTGCGCATGTACCGCATGCACCGCCTGCCGCTAGGCTGGCACGGCAAGTGGGGGTAGGCTTGGCCTGCCCTTGCTTTTTTTATAGCATTTTCTATCAATCCCCCCGCCTCAATGCCAGCAATCACACGGCCCAGTGCTCCCTTCTACGTGCAGTTTGAACTCACCGATGCGTGCAACCATCGGTGCTTCTTTTGTTATAATGACGCCATGCGCGCCGACGGCGGGCAGTTGTCCACGGACCAGTGCAAGCACCTGCTGGACCAGATGCGTGAAGCGGGGGTGTTTTCCATCAATTTCAATGGCGGCGAACCCCTTACCCGCCCGGATTTCTTTGATATCGCGCGGCATGCCAAGGCCCTGGGGTTCGATATTCATCTGAACACCAACGGCACGCTCATCAGCGATCAGGTTGCCGACCAGTTGGCGCAGTGCTTTCCCAGCCTGTGTACCTCTGTGCTTGCTGCTGCCGAGCAGCGCCATGATGAACTTGTGGGCAGCTTCGGCGCGTTCGGCAGAATGCGCCAGGGCGTGCGGCGGGTGCTTGAGCGCGGCATGAAGGTGGAGATAAACGTCTGCACCTTCAAGGGCAATTACGCAGAACTCTACGATATTGCGCGGGTAATGGCCGAGCCGGGCGTGCATGTGTTTTGCGTTACCCGGTACATCATGGTCAGCAGCGCAGGCAGCGAACACGTGCTTGGCGTCCCCGAAACCATATCGGTGCTTGACTCGCTGGACCGCATCAAGCGCGATCTGCCAACGTATGCAGAAGTAAAGCTGCCCGGCCCCGTGCCGTATTGCGAATTGCCGGACGAATACCGCGACCGGCTGCGCCAGTGGAATACGCCGTGCCAGGTGGGGTACGGCCTGTGCCGCATATCGCCGCAAGGGCTGATGACCCCCTGCCCCCTTTCCGACAACGTGATAGGCAACGTGCTGGATACCCCCTTTGCCGCCCTGTGGGGCAACACGGCCTGGAAGCGGTATGAACAGGTGCAGCACCTGCCCGCCAACTGCCGCGAGTGCGAAGAACTGGAAAGCTGCCGGGGCGGCTGCGTTTTTTACGACGATTGCCTGCATGCCTGCGGGCATACCCCCGGCACGTTCAAGTGGGGGGCGTAATGCCCGCGCCTGCGTTCTTTCCCCTGCCCGTCACCCGTGTGGAGGTGGAACTGACGGAAGCGTGCAACTTGCGTTGCGCGTTCTGTTACAATTCCTGCGCCCCGCGTGAAAGCAGAGACCCGGAAGGCATTCTGCATCGCCTTGCCGATGCCGGGGTGATGGAGCTGATCTTTACCGGGGGGGAACCCGCGCTGCATTCGCGGTTTCCGGCTTTGCTGAAGCTTGCAGGCAGCCTGTTCGCCAGGGTCATGGTGCAAAGCAACGGCACCCTGTTCGCAACTGCCCAGGCACTTGATGTGCTGCGCCAGAATGCGGTGTTCTGCGTGAATTTTTCGCTGCATGGGCCAGAAGCCGTGCATGACGCCCTGGTCGGAAGGCCCGGCTCGTTTGCCGAAACCCGCGCTGCCCTGGAACATGCCGTGCGCGCCGGTATTCGCGCGGCCAGCAATCTGGTGCTGAACAGCCGCAACGCCCGGCCAGACGTGCTGCGTGAAACGGTGGACATCCTGGCCGCCACCGGTTGCGAAGAAATGACCATCACCCGGTTTATCCCCACGGGCCTTGGCAAGGACAAGCCGTTGCAACTGGGGGCGGATGCGTTCATCAGCGCCTTGCGGGTGCTGGTGGAGGCGACGGACAGCCGCGGCATTGCGTTGCTGCTGGCCAATTCGGCCCCTGCCTGCCAGTTGCCGCAAGATTTGCAGCACCTGTGCAACAGGTGTTCTTTCGGGCATGACAAGTTCTACATCGACGTGCAGGGGCAGGTGATGGTGTGCGGCATGGGGCGGCACGTGCTGGGCAATCTGCTGGAAACCCCGCTGTGCGACGTGCTGCACGGGGCCGATCTGTACGCCCGGTACCGGACGCTGGCCCATCTGCCGGAAAAATGCCGTGCGTGCCCGATGCTGGAAGACTGCGGCGGCGGGTGCCGTGCGGCCGCGTTTGCCAGGGCCAACGAAATCGATGCAGAGGACGTGCTCCTCGGGTAAAGGATGCCTTATGGACGACAACGAACTGTACGAAGCCGTTCCCGTGCCCGCACCGGGGACCATGATGCGCCGCGAGGCGTTCGGCGTGATGCTGGCGGGCGGCAACATGCCGATCCTCAACCTGAACGAGGACGCGGCAGCCGTATGGGAATTGTTCGACGGCAAGCGTACGGTGCGCGAAATCGAAGCCTTGCTGCTTGAAGAATACGAGGACGACGCTGTCCGGCAGATGTTGCCCGAATTCGTGCGTTTCTGCCTGAAGGCGGGGTGCGTCACCGTGGCACGCTAGGTGCCTGTCCTGCGTATTCCCGTCCGGCAGGCTCCCCTTGCCTCTGCCTGTATGCGCTGCTATCCAGTCGCATGATCAGGCGCCCCCCCCACCCCATCAATGCTGCCGGGGTGACATTACGGCAGCGCACCCACGCGGCGTTGCGGTGCGTTCTCGTTTCCCTGCCTTTTCAGGATCCATCCGTTCCGATGCTGGGCGTGGGCCTGCTTTCGGCGGCCCTTGCCGAGCAGGGCGCGCCGCATGCTGTTGTGGACGCGAATCTGGATTTTCTGCGTTTCATCGAAAGCGGGCGCTGGGGCCACAGCGGTTCGTTTGCGCCATTTCTGCCCGCTCATGCCCACAATGCCTCGCAATATCTGACAGGATACCGGCAGCAGCAGCAAATGCTGCGCCTGCTTGGCAAGGCGTTTCCCCGGTATGGGTTTGCCCCGTACCAGGTGACGTATCACGGGGAATGGCCTGATTTGCGCAGGGTGGCCGCCACGGCGCTGGAACCGGACGGCGTCTGGCGGCAGTGGGTGGCTGCGGGTTCCGTGGTGCAGGGCATATTGCGGCATCAGCCGGATTGGGTGGGGTTGTCCGTCAACTTTGACGGGCAGTTGCCCGCCGCGTTGGTGTTGGGCCAACGGCTGCGCGAAGAAGGCGTTACGGTGATCTGGGGTGGGGGGCTGCTGAATGCGTTCGCGCAGCAGCTTACGGAACAGACCCCCATCTGGCACAGTGCCGACGGCGCCATGCTGGGGGCGGGCGAATCCCTGGTCACATCGCTTGAAAAGGTGCGCGGGCGCGTGTCCCTTCCCGGCGCGCGCGTGCTGTCCAACGGTTGCTGGATTGCATCCGGCGTTGCGCAGGAACAGGCGCGGCGTCCGAATTTTGATGCCTTTCCGCTAGGCGATTACCGGGCTGCGGGCAGGGTGCTTCCGTACCGGGTCTTTTCACGCTGTCAGTGGCGCAAATGTGCCTTTTGCGCCGATGCACGCTACCATTTTCATGCAGACAGGCTGGACGGCAATCCTGAACTTGTTGCCGAAGACCTGCACGCGCTTGCCGTTACCTACGGGGCTGACGGCGTGTATTTTCTGGATGCTGAACTGCCCGCGGCGTTCATGGTGGGCCTGGCAGGCGCGCTGCAAAGCAGGCAGGCCAACCTGCGCTGGGGAGGGAACAGCAGGATTTCCAGAAGGTTGGCAGATCCAACCGTGGCAAGCCAGTTGTATTCCGGGGGGTGCAGGTTCTTGCGGTTTGGGCTGGAAAGCGCCTCTGATGCGGTGTTGCGGGGAATGTGCAAGGGGACGACCGCAGAAATGGCCGGTCGCGTGCTGCGAAGTGTTGCGGAAGCGGGCATGGGGGTTCATGTGTACCTCATGCACGGCTTTCCCGGCGAGCAGGTCGCAGACGTGCGCCAAACCGTCGATTTTCTGTTTGAAAACCTGCGCAATATAGACGGGTTCAATTTTTCGGAATTTGCGCTGTATGAAGAATCGCCGATTGCGCGTGCAGCAGACCCTGATGACATTGCCAGAACCGCTGCCCCGGATTTCTGGTCTCACCCGGAGTACCGGCAGCGCGGTGAGGGTGGTGTGGATGACAAGGATATCGAAGAGCGGTTCTATACCCGGAAAAAGCAGATAAAGTGCTTTCCGACCATGGCGGACAGCATATTGCTTTCCGAACGATACAGCCTGTCATTTGCGGATTGAAGGGGTGCTGTCGTGACGCAGTTGATCCAGTTGTACGATGTCACTGTGAATAACTTGCGGATAGAGCAGGTTTCGTTCGAGCAGGGCAAGTTGCACGTGTTCAGCGGGCCCAGCGGAAGCGGCAAGTCGTCGTTGGCCTTTGATGTGTTGTACGCTGCGGCAGACGCCAAAGGCTGCGCGCGTGGCCTTTCCAAGGTGTTCCGCAAGTCGCGGCCCCAGTACAGGGTAGAGGGGTTGCCGCACTTTGTGGTGGGCATAGAGCAGCAGCTTACGCACAGGTCCCTTATAGAGAGCGTCGGTGTCCATGTGGGGGTGCCGCAGATTTTCAGGTCGCAGGGCAGGGCGGTGCCGTCTTGCCCTGCTTGCGCGGGCAAGGGGTACCTGCGGGATATCGATCCTGCCCGGGTTGTCCGTAATGCGGAAGGGTCCGTCACGGCAGGCGCATTCAGCCCCGCAGTGAAGAAATGCGTTGGGTTGGATGCTGCCCGCTGGAGAAAGATTTGTGCAGAGGCGGGCGTTCAGCACGATTTGGCCTGGAAGCGGCTGCCGCCTGGCATGCAAGAAAGACTGTTGTTTGCAGGTGTTCCCCCGGTCAGGCCCGTTGTTCCCAGTCTTCGGAGCTTGCTCAAAGGAACTGCCGCCGGGGATTTGGCGCAGGAATTGCCGTATTATACATCGTATCCGCGTTGCAAGAAATGCGATGGCTGGGGGTTTGCCGCAACGCCGGAAATGCTGGCCGCAGGGCTGGCACTGAAGCAGGTGACGTGGCCTTCTTCTCTGGATGGAGAATGGCTTTCGCTGCTTGGTCTTGGCGATGTGCCAGTGCGTGCGCCGATGTTTCAGCAAAGCTCTGCCATGGCAAGGAAGTTGCGTTTTTTCGCGGTGCTGCGAGAAATTCCAGCCGATGCGCTGGTCATCTTTGATGAACCTGCGGCAGGGATGACAGGTTGTGAAGCCCGGCAGATGGCAAAGGTGCTGCGCGCGGTGCAGCAAAAGGGGCATACGGTCATCGCCGTTGAGCATCGGCGCGAATTGATCGAGGCCGCAGATGTGGTGACGGAATTTGGCCCCGGCGCCGGGGCCGAGGGCGGGCGTATCGTGGGGCAGGGGCCGCCTGCCCGGCCCTCTGCGGCGGCGCTTTCCGGCAAGTCCCGCCCTGCAAGGCGCAAGGGGGACGCACAGTATGTACTGCACGCGCAGTTTTCGGACTGGTACGGGTTTGCGGGTTTTGCGGTGGCTGTGCCGCTACAGCGTTTAACATGCGTGTGCGGCCCCAGCGGCTCTGGCAAAACGGCCTATATCGAGGCCGCATACGCCGCCTGCGACAAGACGCCGATTGCCTGGCAGGGAAGAACCAGCCTGGATGAGCGCAAGGGGCATGACGCCGTTCGCCGTCCGCACAAGGTTAGTCCCGACCCCATAGGGGTGCATGCTGGCAGCACGCCAGCCACGTATACAGGACTATGGGACAAGGTAAGGGATTTTTACGCGACGTTGCCGGAATCCCGGCGACGGAAGTTCAGCAAGTCACACTTCAGTTTCAACGGAAAGGCAGGGCAATGCCCGCAGTGCCACGGACGCGGATACCTGACGCGGGATGACGTGCATTATGAAGAATGCCCCCGTTGCCACGGAACACGCTTCAAGGATGCGGTTCTTGCCCCGAAGCACAAGGGGCTGTCTGTCGCCGATGTGAACTGCCTGACCATGCGTCAGGCCGCCCGCCACTTTCACGGTGATGCAGCATTTGGAGACAGGTTTGAGCATTTTATGGGGGTTGCCCTGGAATATCTTGTTTTGGGGCAGCCCTCCAACAGTTTGAGCGGTGGAGAGAATCTGCGCGTCAAGATTGTTGACGTGCTGTCCAAGCGGTTGGGGGATCGGTCGCTGTATGTGCTGGATAATCCGTGCAGGGGGATCGGCGCAGGGGCGACCGGGCTACTGTCGCAAACGCTCTGGGGTCTTGCCGAAAAACACACCGTGCTGGTGGCAGAAAACGACCCGGCGCTGGCGCAAATGGCGGATTGGTTGATTGTTTTGGGGGCTCCCGTCGAGCATGGCAGCGGTTCTCGTGCCGTTGCGATCAAGTATGCTGGGCCGCCGTCTGCCTGTCCAAAAACGCTTTGGGCAGAGGTTTTTGCGTGTTGAGATGAAAGTGCTGCTTGCAGTATTGCCGCCTGTCGCCCCGGATTGTCCCCCCTTGGGGGCGGCAGTGCTTGCTGGCGCATTGCGTGGAGCCGGGCATGAATGTGTGATAAAAGACTGCAACGTCGAGCTGTATGCCCAGTGCAAAACTGAAAAATGGCGTTGGAGCGGTGCGGGGTGGTCATCCTGGGGGGCGGTGGATTCGTATGCGGGCTGGGTGTCGCAGGTTGCATTGCATGTTTGCGACGCCATAGCTGCGCTGTCTCCGGATGGGGTGGCGCTGTCCGCTGCCAGTGCGGGAAGGGCGTTTGCCAGTGCAGTGATTGATGCTGTGCGGGCAAGGTTTCCCGTGTTGCCGATACTCATCGGGGGGGCAGGCTTCTTTTACGAGGAAGAGGTCGCAGCGTTTCCGCTGCGCGAAGGGGTAAGCATTTGCCGTGGTGAAGGCGATGTGGCCATATGTGAATGGGTTTCCGACGTACTGCGGAATAAGGGGCTTCCTTCCAAGGTATATGAACATCGTCTGATCATGCTGGATGATGCGCCAAGTCCGGATTATGCGGGATTTCCTGCGGGGTTGTACGCGCGCCGCGGGGTGGTTCCCCAGGAAACGTCACGAGGCTGCGTGAACAGATGCGCATTTTGTGATGATGCCCAGATGTGGGGGCATTACCGGATGAAGTCTGCATGGCGTGTTGCGCAGGATGTCTCGGCATGCAGTGGGAGTGCGAGGCATGTAACATTCAGTGATTCAGTATTGAATCCTACGCCGCAAAGGATGCTTCAGATTGTTGATGCTTTGAAGACGTGTGATGTTACATGGGACGGGATGTTGCAGTGCAAGGGGATAGATAAGGAGATCGCAGCGCAACTGAAGGCTTCAGGATGCTCTGATGTGTTTCTGGGAGTGGAATCCTTCAATGCGGAATTCTTGAAGGTGCTCGGCAAGACATCTGTCGCCGGAAAAGCCCGGGACGCTGTTGAGTGTTTGAGTGATGTCGGGGTGCGCGTTTCCATGGGCCTTATCGTCGCCGGGCCGCCGCTGCAAGCGAGAGAACAGTTTCAGAGTGATCTTGAAGCTATTGCAAGATTGGGTAGGCGGATTTCCTGTGTGGCGGTAAACCCCCTGTGCATTCCCCAGGGTAGTTTGCTGTGGGCCAGGCGTGCGGAATTGGGCATAGTGTATCCAGAGGTGGCACCGTGGCGGCTATGGCATACAGGGCGGGGGAACGACGATGTGCAGGTGCGTACAGAATGGTGCATTGAAGCGTTGAAAGTACTGTGTTCGTTGGGAGTCAGCTCAAGCGGGGGGTGTGAGGCGGATTTGCGGCATATGGAGTGCGTTCTTCAAGGCCTGGAGCGGTCAGGAGAGATGGGAGCATGAGAGGGTGGTTGCCTGTGCATTTGCATTGTATCCCGGATGCAATATGGCGCACCCCCCTGAAGGGAATGGTGCTTTCTGCCGAGTGGCGACCACAGGTTTTGGAGAAGATGTTTGGAGTGCCGTGCGATGCAAATGATCCTTTCTCCGGTTTGATGTTTTATCTGGAGCATTCTGAAGCGTTGCGGCCCGCCGATATGCAAGGCCTCCCGATGCTTTTTTCTGCAGAAGGCGTGCCTGATTTCGGTGATCCGGGGCGTTTGGTAGACTTGAGAAACGCGGGGTTACAGGCTGTTCAGTTGTATCATCAGATGGCAGAGTGTCGTTACATATCAGCATTTTCTGGCGTAAGCGGTGATGGGCGTGTTTTGTTGCGGGCCATGGCCGAAGCAGATATTTTTCTTGATATCAGTCATTTGCACGGAGCACTCTTGCAACATGTGTTAGGCGAATCCCCGTGCAGGAAGATAGCTTCTCATATTGTTTGCGAAGCTTTGCTGCAAAAGAACATCGCCCGGCGGGCAAATGCGATGAGTGATGCCGAACTGGTGTCGTGTGGAGCAGAATTGTTCGGCGTGCCTTTTGTCGACGACCTGGTTGGCTTTGCGGATGGAGGAGGCGGCGCGGCGGCAGGCGTGCGTGTGGATGATGTGGCAATGCATATCCTGCACCTTGCGGATGTTGTAGGTGTTGAGCGTGTCTGCCTGGGGCCAGATTATTTTGCGGAATCAAGTATGGCGGGATTGGGCGTCGGCATTGTCGAAGGAATGGCGGAAGCGTCTGGCCTGAAGGCTCTTTTTGAAATTTTGCGTCTGCGCGGAATGTCGACAGATGAAGTTGAGGGAGTGTTCTGGGTAAACGTTTGGCACGCGCTTTTTGAGGGGAGGTGGTCGTGAGGTGCGTATTGGCGCATATTGCGAAGGGTGTTGATGGAACGCCTGCTTCTCCTGCGGTAGATCATCTTGGGCTTGCTTCGCTGGCCGGCGTGTTGGCGGAAGGGGGGCATGATGTCAGCATTCTGGATACGTTGTTGCATGACGTGCCGGATGAGGGTCTGGCAAGTCGAGCCGCCGCGGAACGTCCTGATATTGTCGGATATTCCGTGAATTACAGCAACGTTGACGATGTGTTCGCATCTGCACGCGAACTGCGGCGGCTGTATCCTCATGCGGCGGTTGTTGCTGGCGGAAGCTACGCTACATTTCATTGCGATGATCTCTTAAGCGCGGACACACCATTTCACGGTGTTGTTCTTGGCGAGGGGGAAATTCCGTTCTTGTACATGGCGAATGCGGGAGCTGATTGTGCCATGTGGTGCGACATTCCTGGTGTGGCAGTGCGGACAAGTGACGGTATTCGGAACACAAACCCCAAGCCTGGTCTGGAGTTTGCCGCGCTTGGGAGACGCAGTTATGAGCAGTTGTCACATCTCACGCGTTTTCCAAGGCTATGCTACAGGGTTGCCATAGAGTCATCCCGCGGTTGCGCGCATTCGTGCAGTTTTTGCAGTATTGCAGCTAGCCAGCGGATGGCCGGTTGCGCTGCGGTGCGGCGGTTGAGATCTCCGACAGCAGTGGCGGACGAGGTGCGCCATGTAGTCGAGGCATATGGCTTACGGGATTTCTGGTTTATGGACGCGGACTTTCTGGGGCAGCCCTCCGAGAAGAGCAGGGTCTTGGAAATAGCGCGCAGGATTGCAGAATTAGGCGTGGACGTTAGTCTGGAGATTGATGCCAGAGCGGATGCAGTTGATGAACAGGTCATCGAAGCACTGTGCAGGGCAGGTTTGCAGCGATGTTTTGTCGGTGTGGAATCTTTTGACGATGCTACCCTGAAGATGTTTGGCAAGAAAACCAGTGGCCACGTGAATATTCGGGCAATTGAGGTGCTGGAAAAGTTTGGAGTTCGTCCTATTCTGGGCATGATAATGTTTCATCCCCAAAGCACTCTTGCCCAGTTGCGTCAGGATCATGCCATGTTGCGTAATTTTGGATACGAAAAGACGCAAATGCTGTTTCGCCTCAAGAAGTACAAAGGTTCGCGCGATGCAGGACAGAAGCAAGATAGCGACGGGCGGGGCGTTGCTCCTTGGGAGGATTACGGATGGGAATTCGATAACCCTGAAATCGCGGAGGCATGGGAAAAATTTGATGCATTGCGCCTTGAGGCAATGGATGAGGTATTCGTTCATATGACGCATGAGTTTCGCAACGGGCAAATCACGCCAGAGGACTTTTCGTCTCGCAGCGATGCTGTCTTTCGCACGTTTGGTGAAAACGTGGATGCTATTTTAGGGTAGGTGTTTTTTCGCGTGGCTCTGACCGTGTGGTTTGTTTTATATCCATGTGTTTTTTAATCAGGATTCACACCTGCTATCAGACCGGCCATGCTCACCCTGCGCTGCGCGGCCTGCCGCCGCAAACTCTGGAAGTACCTGAAGCTCGGCAAGGGTGAGGTGCTGCGTTGCCACAAGGAACGCATTACCCGCGTGTATGATGCCGAGGAACGCGACGGACGCATCTGGTGCGCCTGCGGGCAGGCCGTAGGTGTGGACAAGGGCGGGCACTGGGCCATGATCTCCAATGCCTTCACCTATTCCGGCACCAAGGACACCAGACTCTGACCTGTCGGCCCTGCCTGGCATGTCGGCGCGCCATGCCCGGCGCGCGGCGGCCAGCCGTGGGCCTGGCGTGGGTACATGTGCAAGCGCCTGCTGCGTGTCCCTGCCAGAGTATTCGCGGCCAGATTTTCTACCGGCTTCCTTCCCCCGCCCCCGGAGAGTTCCATGACGCGCCACCCGATCGAAACAGCCCTTGGCAATACGCCCCCCATCGCGGCTCCCGCCCTGCCAGTCGTTGCGCCCTGCGTCACTGCCGGAGCCGCGTCCCCTGCCGGAGCCTCTCCCATGGGCATCACTGGTCAAGGCGCATCCGAGCTGCCGTCCACGGGCGTCTTCACGGGCTACGCACCGCCCGGCGCTGACACCGCCTTCGGCCAGCCCCTCCCGGACCGGGCCGCCGGGCCCGGCCGCCCCATGCGACCTGTCCGAGAGGACACCCTGCGCCGCTACGAGGCGCGCATCAACCGGGTCATCGACCATATCGCGGCGGACCCGGCGCGCGAATTCACCCTGGACGAACTGGCCGGGGCCGCGCCGTTTTCGCGCTTTCACTTCCACCGCATCTTCGCGGGCCTCACGGGCGAGACGGTGCAGGCGTTCATCCGCCGCCTGCGCATGGACCGCGCGGCCAACATGCTGGCCTTCGCGCCGGACGTGAGCGTGACCGACGTGGCCATGTACTGCGGGTTTTCCTCGTCGCAGAATTTCGCCCGCGCATTTCGCGAACGCTTCGACATGACCCCCAGCGAGTTCCGCCGTCGCCGCCACTACCGCACCGGCGCGGACCGGGAAGGCGCGTGCTGCCTGCTGGCCGACCCCTTTCGCGCGTATCCTTCGGCCAGCGGGGCGGCGGATATCGTGTCGGCGGGCGCCGGGGCGGCGAATGGCAATGCCGGAAACGTTCCCGCCTCCGGGGTGGAGTACCAACAGGCCATGCGCGGCGCGGCGGACCGTCCCCCGCCGCAGCACCCGCAGCCGTCATGCATGCGGCCCCTGCCGGGCAACCCGCCCAAGCAGGATGAAATTCCGTGGCTGCCGGACTGCCCCCCGCACGTCCGGCTGGACCCGGACAGCGCAAGGAGCGACGCCATGAACGTGGACGTGAAGGAAATGCCCGCCTACCGCGTGGCCTACCTGCGGCACATCGGGCCCTACGCCAGCGAAACCATCGGCCCGGTGTGGGGCCGCCTGATGGCCCTGGCCGGGCAGCGCGGCCTGCTGCGCCCCGGCGTGCCCGGCTTCGGCATCAGCTGGGACAACCCGGAAGTGACCCCGCCGGAGCATTGCCGCTACGACGCCTGCATCGAGATCGGGCCGGAGGTGGACGCGCTGGAACTGGCCGACGCGGGCATCAGCGTGCAGACCCTGCCCGGCGGACTCTACGCCGAATACCGCAGCATGATTCCCTGCGACGGGTTCTTCAAGGCGTGGAACGACATGTACTCGCAGTGGCTGCCCGCCAGCGGCTGGCAGTGCGACGACCGCCCCGGCTACGAACTGTACCACGACATGCTGGGCTGCCCGCCCGAAGGGCCGTGGGACGTGGGCATCTGCGTGGCGGTGCGGCCGCTGTAGGTTGTGCCGGGCGCACCGGCCAGTCGTGTGGTCCCGCCCGGTCCTGTGCGGTGCCGTCCGGTACCGTCCGCGCTGCTCCCGCCCGGCCCCCCTGCCCGGCGACGGGCGTCCGGCGGATGGCGTCCGATGGCTTTCCGATACCCGGCGCGACCGGGCCCGCCTCCGTTTTCAACATCGCCCGTGGGCTGCGTCCTGCGGGCGATGTTTCTTGCCAGCCGTGGAGCGTGCGGATGCGGTCTCGTCGGCCGACCACCGTCCATGCGCGGTCTGCCGTGCCACGCCCCTGCATTTCGTGGTTCTTCGCGTTGGCAACGCCCCATTGCCCGTTGCCGTTCTGGAGTCCCCGCGCGGTCCCTCATGCCGAGCTGTCAGGCCGTCTGTCTCCCCTCCCAGGAGCCTTCCACGCAGACTCCGCGCCGCCAGCGGCGTGAAGGCATGCGCAGCGTAGACCCGCAGTCTTGTATAACACATCATAACACGCCGGAATGATTATTTATAACAGCCCACTTGCCAATGCGGCGCACCGGGCGTAATGGACCGGGCTTTGGGGTGCGTGTCTTACTTACTGCTGAAAACGGCAGCGCTACCGCAGTTTGCGGCGCGGGGCGCACCCCGGCTGACCTGCGGTCCCGTCGGGGCAATGCATCGTGCGGCATGTCCGGCGAAACGTAGGCGGTTTTTGCGAGTGAGTACGCGCGTCAATCGTGGCGTGGCGCACTCCTGTAGGAGCGGACAGGGCGCGGAGGGCTGCCGCGCAAGGTCCGGCAACGACAAGCGCCACCGGTGCCTGGCCGCCATACGCGGCACCCCGGCGCGACCAAGCAAGGGAGCGGCAATGGCTGTTACAGACAACATGGGAGACGGCGCGACATCCTTTCTGCCGCGCACCATCACGGAACTGCGCGCCGGGTATTCGGCGCAGAAATTCATCCGCGACCTGCTGGCGGGGCTCACCGTGGGCGTGGTGGCCCTGCCGCTGGCCATGGCCTTCGCCATCGCCTCGGGCACCACGCCGGAACGCGGGCTGTTCACCGCCATCGTGGCCGGGTTCCTCATCTCGCTGCTGGGCGGCAGCCGCTACCAGATCGGCGGGCCCACCGGCGCGTTCGTGGTCATCATCTACAACGTTATCTACCGCCACGGGTACGACGGGCTGGTCATCACCACGCTGCTGGCCGGGGCCATGCTGCTCCTCTTCGGCCTGTGCCGCATCGGCGTGCTGATCAAGTACATTCCCTATCCGGTCACCACCGGGTTCACGGCGGGCATCGCCGTGCTGATTTTCTCGTCGCAGATGAAGGACTTCTTCGGCCTGACCATGGACGCCGTGCCGCCGGAGTTCTTCGAGAAGTGGCTGGCCTACGGCGAGCATCTGGACACCCTGAACCCCACCACGCTGTGCGTGGCCGGGTTCGCGCTGGCGTGCATCCTGGCCACGCGGCGGTTCATACCGCGCATACCCGCCCCGGTGGTGGGCGTGGGCCTGGCCTCGCTGGCGGTGTGGGCGCTGGGGCTGGACGTGGAGACCATCGGCAGCCGGTTCGGCGGCATCCCGCGTGAACTGCCCAGCTTCGCCTGGCCCACCTTCACCTTTGCCAGGGTGCGCGAACTGTTGCCCGACGCCATGACCATCGCCCTGCTGGCGGGCATCGAATCGCTGCTCTCGTGCGTGGTGGCCGACGGCATGACCGGCGACAAGCACAACTCCAATGTGGAACTGACCGCCCAGGGCGCGGCCAACATCGCCTCTGTGCTGTTCGGCGGCATTCCGGCCACCGGGGCCATCGCGCGCACCGTCACCAACATCCGCTCCGGCGGGCAGACCCCGGTGGCGGGCATGATCCACGCGGCGGTGCTGGTGGCCTTCGTGCTGTTTCTCGCGCCGCTGGCCTCGTTCATTCCGCTGGCCAGCCTGGCCGCCGTGCTGATCATGGTTTCGTGGGACATGAGCGAACTGCACAAGTTCCTGCGCCTGCTGCGCGCGCCCAAGTCCGACGTGACGGTGATGTGCCTGACCTTCGTGCTTACCGTGGTCATCGACCTGACCGTGGCGGTGTACGTGGGCGTGGTGCTGGCCGCGCTGCTGTTCATGCGCCGCATGAGCGAGGTGACGGCCATCTGCTCCTGCGCCATCGACGACAAGCCGGTGATCCAGGGCCGCGAGACGGCGGAACTGACCGTGCCCGAAGGGGTGCAGGTGTACGAGATCGACGGGCCGTTCTTCTTCGGCGTGGCCGACCGCTTCCAGAGCGTGTCGCAGGCGTTGCAGAAGCAGCCGGAGGTGTTCATCCTGCGCATGCGCAAGGCCAACACCGTGGACTCCACCGGGGCCAACGCGCTGGAGGCGTTCTACCGCACCTGCCGCCGCCGGGGCACCGCGCTGCTGCTTTCCGGCGTGCGGCCCGCCGCGCGCAACATGATGGAGCGTTTCGGCACCCTGGACCTGATCGGCCGCGAGAACCTGTTCGAGAACGTGGACCGGGCCATCGAACATTCCGTGCGCCTGCTGGCCGACAAGCGCGGGGTGACGCCCCCGGCGGCCCAGAAGTAGCGCCGGCATACCGCGCCATCACGGTGCCGTGACGATGCGACCACGCCCCGCCGGGAACCTCCGGCGGGGCGTTTCGCGTGGTGGTGGACGGGCCGGGTGGGGGCGCGCGGGCGGCATGGACGGCACGGCGGAACCCGCACTGGACGCGGCATGGCCGGGCGCGCTACAAGTCGGCGGTAACAGGAAGTTCTGGCAGGATCGGCCACGGGCCGGAGGCGGGATGAAGGTAGCCATCATACATTACTGGTTCGTGGGCATGCGCGGCGGCGAAAAGGTTGTCGAGGCGCTGTGCCGCATGTACCCGCGGGCCGACATCTTCACCCACGTGGTCGATCGCGGCCGCCTGTCGCGCACGCTGCTGGCGCACGACATCCGCACCACGTTCATCCAGCGCCTGCCCGGCGCGGTGCGCCATTACAAGAAATACCTGCCGTTCATGCCGCTGGCCCTCGAACAGCTGGACCTGCGCGGCTACGACCTGGTCATTTCCAGCGAGTCCGGCCCCGCCAAGGGGGTGCTGACCCGCGCGGACACGCCCCACGTCTGCTATTGCCACAGCCCCATGCGCTACCTGTGGGATTTCTACCAGGATTACCTGGAGGAGGCCGGGTGGTTCGTGCGGGGCATGATGCGTCCGTGGTTCCACTACCTGCGCATGTGGGATGCCGTGTCGGCCATGCGGGTGGACCGCTACGTGGCCAATTCACGCACGGTGGCGGCGCGCATCCGCAAGCACTGGCGCAGGGATGCGGTCGTGGTGACGCCTCCGGTGGACGTGGATGCCCTGGCCCCGGCTGGCGGCGTGCCCACGCGCCCGGCGGACGGCGCACCCTACCTGTGCCTGGGCCAGTTGGTGGGCTACAAGCGGGCCGACCTTGCCGTGCGCGCCTGCACCGCTACCAACCGTTCGCTGGTGGTGGCGGGCGACGGCGAGATGCGCCGCGCGCTGGAGGCGCAGGCCGGGCACACGGTGCGCTTCGTGGGGCGGCTGGACGACGGGGCCATGCGCGCCGTCTATGCGGAGAGCCGCGCGCTGCTGTTCCCCGGCGAAGAGGATTTCGGCATGGTGCCGGTGGAGGCCATGGCCTCTGGGCGGCCGGTCATCGCCTATGGGCGGGGCGGGGCGCTGGAGACGGTGGTGGACGGCGAGACGGGGCTGTTCTTCGACACGCAGAGCGTGGATGCGCTGGTTGCCGCGCTGGATCGCTTTGAACGCGAGGAACGCCAGTTCGACCCGGCCCACATCGCGGCGCATGCCCGGAATTTTGGCGAGGAACGGTTCCGCGCCGAGTTCGGCGCGGTAGTGGACGAGGCGTTGCGCGACATGGCCGGACAGGTGATGGGGCGCTGAAGCCGCTGTCCCTTCGCCGCGTGGCCGTGTCAGGCCATTGCGCGCGGCATGCATCCGCAAACGCATGAAGGCCGGGAACATCTCCCGGCCTTCATGCGTTTGCGGGGTGCACCCCGGCAATTTCCTAGTACGCCCCGTTGCGCTGCAGCACCACCGGCACGGTCTTGGCCAGAATCCAGATGTCGAACCACACGGACCAGTTGCAGATGTAGTAGCGGTCCATCTCCACGCGCTGCGGGTAGCTTACGTCGTTGCGGCCGGAAACCTGCCACAGCCCGGTGATGCCGGGCTTGACGCGGGTGTACAGGTCGAACACCTCGCCGTATTTGACCACCTCGTTGTCCACGATGGGGCGGGGGCCGACCAGGCTCATCTCGCCCTTCAGCACGTTCCACAACTGGGGTAACTCGTCCAGGCTGGTCTTGCGCAGGAAGGCCCCGGCGCGGGTCACGCGCGGGTCGTTCTTCAGCTTCTGGTCGCATTCCCATTCGGCGCGCAGCGCGGGGTCGGCCTCCAGGCAGTCGCGCAGCACGCATTCTGCGTCACGCACCATGGTGCGGAATTTCAGGATGCGCAGTTCGCGGCCGTTCTGGCCAATGCGGCGCTGGGTGAAGAAGGGCGACCCCGGACTGTCGATGCGGATCCACACCGCGATGGCCAGGATCAGCGGCAGGGCCACCACCCCGCCGCCCAGCGTGAACAGCAGGTCGATGGCCCGCTTCAGGCGCACCCGGTTGGCGTCCAGCAGGTTCTGGCGCACCAGCAGGCCCAGCAGCCCGCCGATATCCATGGCGTTGACCCACAGGCGTGCGCCGCCCGTGGAGAAGGGCGGCATGATCAGCACGTTGCGGAACCGCGCCGTGGCCTCGACGATGCGTTGCCGGGCCCTGGCGTCCTCGAAGCTGTCCAGCAGCAGCAGGCCGTAGGCGCGCGGGTACAGCCGCAGGGCTTCCTCGTCGCTGGCGCAGCAGGCGAGGCCGCAGCCGCAGTCGGAAGTGGTCGGCGGCATGCCCGGCGTCACGCAGGCCACGGGCCGCAGCCCGATCCACGGCTTGGCTAGCAGGGTGCGCGCCACCTCGGCGGCGGCGTCGCCATCGCCCAGGATGACGGCGGGCGCGCCCCACCATGTGCGGTCGGCGAAGCGGGTGCGCAGCCAGTGGCGGCACAGCGGCAGGGCCACCGAGCAGCCCAGCCACGCCAGCAGGAAGGCCGCGCGCGAATACCGCTCGCCCCCCTTGGCGAAGAAGATGAACGACCCGGCGCACAAGAATGTCAGGGCCACGCCGAGGGTGAGCTTTTTCAGCTCTTGAGGCGGGGGCAGCGAAATGTCGGCGTACAGGCCGAGCACCCCGTTGAACAGCGGCAGCAGCAGGAGGAAGGGCAGCAGTCGCGGGTAGAAGGACCACTGGATGCCCAGGCCCGCCATGTCCCGCAGCAGCGCCGCCACGAAGGTGAGGCCGACGATGATGGCCGTATCCGCGAGCACCAGCAGCAGGGTTGCTCTCCACGAGGCGATCTGGACGGGGCAGAGGCTCATGCGTGTTCCGTTGATGGTCCGGGTGTCGTTTGCCGCCCCGGCGTTCCGGGGCAGGCGGCCTGTATAAGGGATGGCGCGTGACGCCGCAACAGTGCGGCGTCACACACTGGCGCTTCGCGCCGCGGTCCCTAGGCGCGCAGTCCCTTGCCCGCCGAGAACGCCTTGGCCAGGAACTCGCCCACGGCGTAGTATTCACGCGACACCGGGGCAAAGATCACCGGGTCCACCTTGTTGATGTCGGGCAGCCCGTCGTCGCGCAGGCAGGATTCGTCCACCTTCACGTCCATGATCTCGCCGATGAACTGCGTATGCAGTCCTATTTCGATCTGGTGGATCAGCTTCAGTTCGATGGCCATGGGAAACTCGCCCACATAGGGCGCGTCCACATGCTCCCCCGGCACCGGGGTGAGCCCCAGCGAGGCGAACTTGTCCTCGTTCTCGCCGGAATAGATGCCCGCGTAGTCCGCATGGCGCACGTAGGCCCGCGAGGGGATGGAAATGGTGAAGGCCCCGCGCTCGGTGATGGAACGGTAAGTGTACGTGGCCTTGCGCAGTGAAACGGCGATGCTCGGCGGCTGCGAGCAGCAGATGCCCGCCCACGCCGCCGCCATGATGTTGGGGCGCGAATCGCGGTCGTAAGTGCCCACGAGAAAGAGCGGGGTAGGGTAGGCAAGGGTGCGCGCACCCAGGGATTTCTTCATGTCCGACCTCGTTTGGGGTGATGGGCGCGGCCGCGGCAGCCGGACGGCGAGGTCCGCTGGGGGCAGGGCGCTGCGGGCGAGTGTGGCAAACTTTGGCCTTCGCGGCAAGGCAAGTGGCGACGCAATTGTCAAAATCACGCCGGGGATGCTTGCGCGGGTACTTCGTTTCTGGTAGCGAAATGAAGAAATTTAGCTTTTCCGGCATGTTCGCATGGCGGTATGCGTGGCCGGGTATGCGTGGCGGGGACAGGCCCCGCGCGCGGGCGTGGTGAAGCAACGGTTCAACGAACGAGAGGAAGCACAAGCATGTTCAGAATGACCACCCTTGTGGCGGCCCTGGCCCTGGCCCTGGTCCTGGCGCTTGGCGGCGTGGCCTTTGCCGAGAAGGCCTACATCAACGGCATCGACGCCAACTATCCCCCCTTCGCCTACGTGGACAAGAGCGGCAAGCCCGCCGGCTTCGACGTGGATTCCATGGACTGGATCGCCAAGAAGATGGGCTTCAAGGTCACCCACCAACCCATGGACTGGGACGGCATCATCCCCAACCTGCTGGCCAAGAAGATCGACATGGTCTGCTCCGGGATGTCCATCACCGAAGAACGCAAGCAGAAGGTCAATTTCTCGAACCCCTACTGGAACGTGAAGCAGGTCTTCATCGCGAAGAAGGGTTCCACCCTCACCGCCGACCAGATCCTGAAGGGCAAGCTGAAGCTGGGCGTGCAGCGCGGCACCTCCGAGGCCGAAGCGCTGCAGAAGGACAAGGAAGCCAAGGGCTACGGCTATGACCTGCGCTTCTACGATTCCGCCCCGCTGGCCATCGAGGACGTGCTGAACGGCCGCATCGACGCCGCCACCATGGACAACTTGCCCGCCGACGACGCCGCCGCCAAGGGCAAGGCCATCCAGGTCGTGGGCGTGTACGGCGACCCCGAAGACTTCGGCGTGGCCACCCGCAAGGAAGACGCCGAGCTGCTGAAGCTGATCAACGACGGCTACAAGCTGCTCATGGCCGACCCCTACTGGGAACAGTTGAAGCAGAAGCACCTGGCCAAGAAGTAATCCGTTCGCGGCCGGGCCGGGCGTTTGCGCGCCCGGCCCGGCGCAGTCCATCCATCCGGAAGGCGCGGGAAATCTCCTGTCGCCTTCCGGACCTTTTTTGGGTATGCAACCCGTTGCGCCCCGGCGCGCAACAGCAAAAAAAGGGGGGGCCGCCCGGCCCGCGTTCATGCTTGAAAGCATCACCACCATCATAGAGGCGCTGCCGTACATTCTGGAAGGCACCCTCGTCACCGTGGGCACCGTGTTCGGGGCCATGGCCCTGGGGCTTGTGCTCGGCGTGCCCATGTCAGTGGCCCAGGCCTACGGCGCGTGGCCCGTGCGGCTTGCCGTGGGTTTCTACGTCTGGTTCTTCCGGGGCATGCCCATCCTGGTGTTGTTGCTGCTGTTCTACTTCGGGCTGTTCCAGCTCATCGGGCTGAACCTTTCCGCCTTCACCGCCTCGTGCCTGGTGCTGGGCATGACCAGCGCCGCCTATCAGTCGCAGATATTCCGGGGGGCCATTCAGGGCCTGCCGCAGGGCCAGTTGCGCGCGGCGCGCGCCCTTGGCATGAGCGACGGCACGGCCATCCGCACCATCATCCTGCCGCAGGCCCTGCGCCTGTCCATACCCGGCTGGTCCAACGAATATTCCATCCTGCTCAAGGATTCGGCGCTGGCCTTCGTGCTCGGGACGCCCGAGATCATGGCCCGCACCCACTTCGTGGCCTCGCGCACCTATGAGCACCTGCCGCTGTACATGACGGCGGGCGCGCTCTATTTCGTCATCACCCTCATCGGGCTCAAGGTGCTGCGCCGTCTCGAACACAAGCTGCACATTCCGGGCTACGCCAGCCACGGACCGTTATAAGGACATTCCCATGGCCATGCCCGAAAACGTTTCCGCACCCGCGCCCATCCTGCGCCTTGAGAACATCGGCAAGACCCTTGGCGGCAAGCGCATCCTGTCCTCCGTCACCATGGAGGTGGACAAGGGCCAGCTGAAGGTGCTCATCGGCCCTTCCGGCGCGGGCAAGAGCACGCTGCTGCAGTGCATCAACCACCTCATCCCGCCGGACGAGGGGCACATCTACCTCGAAGGCCGGGTGGTGGACGCCGCGCGCCGGTCCGAGCTGTATGCCTTTCGCCAGCAGGTGGGGATGATTTTTCAGGATTTCAACCTGTTCGACCATCTGGACGCGCTGAATAACGTGTCCATCGCCCTGCGCAAGGTGCGCGGCATGAACCGCAAGGCCGCCGCCGAACGCGCCATGGCCGAACTGGAGCGGGTGGGCCTGGCCAACCGCGCCACCCTGTATCCGGCCCAGCTTTCCGGCGGCCAGAAACAGCGCGTGGCCATTGCCCGCGCCCTGGCCATGGACCCCAAGGTCATGCTGCTGGACGAGCCCACCTCGGCCCTCGACCCGGAACTGGTGGGCGAGGTGCTGGCGGTCATCCGCGATCTGGCGCGCGGCGGCATGACCATGGTCATGGCCACCCACCAGATGGACTTCGCCCGCGCCCTGGCCCATGAAATCCTGTTCATGGAGCGGGGCAGCATCATCGAGCGTGGTTCCCCGGCCGAACTGCTGGCCCCCGGTTCCGGCACCCGCACGGCGGATTTCTGCAGCCGCCTGACCGACCTGTGTGAGGAGTGCAGCTAGTGTTCGACGTCGATTTCCTCGTCGACCGGGTGTTCCCCTCGCTGAACGCCGGGCTGTGGATGAGCGTGAAGCTCATCGTGCCCTCGGCCGTGTTCGGCCTGCTGTTCGGGGTGATCATCGGGGTGGTGCGGGTGTTCGGCAAGCCGTGGATGCAGCGCGCCGCCAACGCCTACACCGCCACCTTCCGGGGCGTGCCGTTGCTGGTGCAGCTGTTCATCCTCTATTTCGGCCTGCCCAACATCGGCATCTATCTCGAGCCGTATCCCGCCTCCGTGCTGGGCTTCATCTTGTGCAGCGCGGCCTACAACTCGGAATACGTGCGCGGGGCGCTGCTCTCCATCCGCCAGGGGCAGCTCAGCGCGGCGCAGGCGCTGGGCTTCAGCACCATGCAGACCCTGATGTCCATCGTGGTGCCCCAGGCCGTGCGGCGCGCGCTGCCGGGCTGCGGCAACGAGGTGGTCTACCTCATCAAGTATTCGTCCCTCGCCTACGTGATCACGTGCATCGAACTCACGGGCGAGGCCAAGGTGCTCGCGTCGCGCACCTTCCGGTTCACCGAGGTCTTCCTGGTGGTGGGCGCGTACTACCTGTTCCTTGTCACCGTGGCTTCGTGGCTGCTCCACAAGCTGGAGGACCGATTCCACATTCCCGGGTTCGGCCGCCCGCGCCAGTAGCGCGCCGCGCGCCGGTTTTCCTCTCCGGTCCCGCCCGGTGACGAAGCCCGGCGGCGCACGCCCCTGACGCGCGGCCGGGCCAGCGTGCCGCCATGCCCCATCAGACATCTTCGCCGTCCCCGGCCCTTGATTCCGCCCTCCGCTTCGTGCTCACCGACGCCCACCGCGCCGCCATCGTGGCCGCCGTGGGCGAAGCCGCCGTGCTGCACGCCCCCGGTGAACCCTACGACCGCGATGCCTCGGAACTGCGCGCCCCCGCCGACCTGGTGGTGCTGCCGGAATCCGTGGCGCAGGTGCAGGCGCTGCTACGCTGCGCCAGCGCCCACGGTATCCCGGTCATTCCGCGCGGCGGCGGCACCGGCCTTGCGGCCGGCTGCCTTGCCGTGCGCGGCGGGGTGGTGCTGTCGCTGGAGCGCCTGAACAGCATCCGCGCCATCGACCCCCGCAACCTGGTGGCCGAGGTGGAGGCGGGGGTCATCTCGCAGCGCGTGCGCGACGCCGCCGCCGAACAGGGCCTGTACTACCCGCCCGACCCGGCGGGCATGGACCGTTCCACCATCGGCGGCAACGTGGCCACCAACGCGGGCGGCCCGGCCTGCGTCAAGTACGGCGTCACCCGCGACTACGTGCTGGGCGTGGAGGCCGTGCTGCCCGACGGCGAGTTGCTGCGCGCCGGGGTGCGCACCCGCAAGGGCGTGGTGGGCTACGACATGGCCCACCTGCTGTGCGGGTCCGAAGGCACGCTGGGCGTCATCACCGCCCTGACGTTGAAGCTGGTGCCCCTGCCGCCCGCCACCGTGAGCATGGCCGTGGCCTTTCCGGACATGGCCGCCGCCATGCGCGGCGTGGCCGCCGTGCTGGGCTCCGGGCACCTGCCCTCGGCCATCGAATTCCTGGATCACCGCTGCATCCGCCTACTGGGCGAGCTGCTGCCCATCCCCGTGCCCGGCGACAAGCCCTCGCTGCTGATCATCGAACTGGACGGCGCGCGCGAGCAGATCGTGCCCGAGCTTGATCTGGTGGCCGGCATCTGCCGCCAGCAGGGCGCCACCCACGTGCTGCCCGCCGCCGACGAGGAAACCCGCGCCAGGGTCTGGGGGGCGCGCCGCCAGGTGTCGCTGCGCATCCACGACTATGCCGCCCTGTACATGTCCGAGGACGTGGCCGTGCCTCTGGGGGCCATCGCCGACCTCGTGGCCGCGCTGCCGGAGTTCGAGCAGCGCTATGGCATGGAGATTTTCGCCTTCGGCCACGCGGGCGACGGCAACATCCACCTCAACGTCACCGCCCCCACCCGCGACACCCGCGACATGGTGGAGCAGGGCATCGTGGCCCTGGTGGGCAAGGTGCTGGAACTGGGCGGCACCATTTCCGGCGAGCACGGCATCGGCGAGGCCAAGAAGCACCTGCTGCCCCTGGAACTTTCCCCCGCCTCCATCCGCTTGCAACAGGGCATCCGCCAGGTGTTCGACCCCCAAGGCATCATGAACCCCGGCAAGGTGTTCGGATAAAGAGTCTCCTGAAGAAAGAACGAATAGGGAGGGGGGAGGAAACTTTTCCAAAAATTTCCTCCCCCCTCCCGTACCCTCCCCCCGTCTTCAAAACGTTTCATGGGGGGGTGAACGCTGGTCGCAGGCAGGTTTATCCCTTCAGTTCAAGCACATGCAACCGGCTGTGCAGTTCCAGCCGGTCCTGCCGCGTCTCGAAGGTCAGGTCCAGCCGGTCGGCCCCGCGCAGGGCCTTGATGCGGTTGGTGCTGTCCAGCCCCGCCGCTATGGCGTCCACGAACCCCGCGTCAAAGGCTATCAGGCGCACCCGCTGCGGGTGGCGCACCTTGCCCGCCAGCGTGGCCGCCAGTTGCCGCGCGTCGTTCTCGGTCCGGCGCAGGATGCGGAAGGGCGTGTCCTCGCCCAGCTTGGCGGCCACCCGGTCGGTCTTGCGCGCCGCGATGTTCCCGCAGTCCAGCCAAAGGCGGATGTTCCCCGCCGCGTCCAGCGCCACCAGGTCCGGTTTGTAGTGCCAGCCCACGCCTTCCTCCACGCGCGGTTCCCATTCCCGGTACAGCAGGTAGCCCAGAAATTTCAGGGCGATATGCCACGGCACTTCGCCGGGGGCCGCATCCAGCACGATTCGGTCGCGCACCGGCAGGGGCAGGCCGGAAGCGGGCACAGGGCGTTGGCCATAGTCGCTGTAGTCACCGGTGTCCGGCGCGGCGTTCATGCCGAAGGCGGTGTCGTAACCTGCCCGGTGCCCGGCCACATGGCGCGGCAGCCGGGGCGGCATCTCCAGCGGGCGCGATCCGGGCAGATGTTCGATGGTGCAGGTGTACTTCATGCGGACCTCGGGGAGTGGCTAACGGGTGCATCCGTTTGCGCAGCCGTGCCGTCAGGGTGCCACCGTGCGCGGGGCGATGCAAGGGTGCGGGACGACGCGCGGGAGCGGGCTTCGGGCCTTGCCCGTGCGGAAGCTCCTCCGCCCCGCGCGTTGCGGAGCGCGGCGCGGGCGGGTATAGCCCATTGCTGGCCGACGCATCGTGCCGCCGGGCGCCCGCGCGCAACGCGGAGCTTGCCCACCCGCGCGGCCATTTCTCCACTTTCGCCCATTTCTGCCGACTTCTCTTAGTCACCGGAGCCGAACCATGTCCGACATCGCGTCTTCGCAATCTTCCCTGCGCGTTGCCGAGCGCGTGCGCAACATCCGCATTTCCGCCACCAAGCTCATGCCCATGCTGGCCGCCAAGGTGGGCGGCTGCGTGTCGCTGGGGCAGGGCGTTCCCTCGTTCCGCACGCCGGACCACATCGTGGAGGCCGTGTGCCGCGCCCTGCGCGACGACCCCACGGCCGGGCGCTACAGCCTGCAACCCGGCATGCCCGCCCTGCGCGAGGCCATCGCGGCGGACATCCTGGCCCGCAAGGGAGCGCGCTTCGACCCGGAGACGGAAATCGGCGTCACCGTGGGGGCCATGGAAGCGCTGGTGATGATCATGCTGACGGTGGTGGAGCGCGGCGACGAGGTCATCATTCCCTCGCCGGGCTACGCCTCGCACGCCGAGCAGGTGCTGATGGCAGAGGGCGTGCCCGTGCACGTGCCCCTGCGCGCCGCCGACTGGGGGCTGGACGTGGACGCGGTGCGCGCCGCCGTCACCCCGCGCACACGGGCCATCATCGTGTGCAGCCCCGGCAACCCCACCGGCGGGGTGTACGACGAGGCCGACGTGCGCGCCCTGTGCGACCTTGCGCTGGAGCGCGACCTGGTGCTCATCGTGGACGACACCTACGACTACATGGTGTATGGCGAGGCGCCGGGCACGCGCCGCTTTTCTCCCGTGGGCCAGCCGGAGCTGCGCCGCCACGTGATCACCGTGAATTCCTTTTCCAAGAAGTACGCGCTCACCGGCTGGCGCGTGGGCTACGTGGCCGCCGACGCCGCGTGGATGGCGGAGCTGCTGAAGGTGCACGACGCCACGGCGGTGTGCGCGCCCACCGTGTCGCAGCACGCGGCCCTTGCGGCGCTGACCGGACCGCAGGCCTGCGTGGACATCATGCGCGCGGCCCTGGCCGCCCGGCGCGACCTGACCTGCCGCCGCCTTGACGCGCTGGCCCCGCACTTCACCTACGTGCCGCCGCGCGGCGCGTTCTACGCCATGGCCCGCTACACCTTCACCGACGCCGACTCCATGACCGTGGCCCGGCGCATGCTGGAAGAGGCGCGGGTGATCACCGTGCCGGGCGGTTCGTTCGGTCCCACGGGCGAACGACACCTGCGGCTGTCCTTCGGCATGGACAAGGCGGAACTGACCGAGGCCTTCGACCGCATCCAGCACTGGGTGGCGGCCCTGTAGATGGCCCGGCGCAGGATTCTGGTGGACGGCCCGGCGAGGGGGGCGGAGACGGGGGGGGATGCGCGGTCGGCTGCGGCCAGTGTAGCGCCATCGCCCGAAGCGGCATCATCGCCCATGAAAGACGCCCAGCCGCAGGCAGCGCCCCGGCGGCGCGGCAGGCCGCGCAAGGCGGATGGACCCGCCCCGGCTGCCCCGATTGGCCCGACCGGCCCGATTGGCGCAACCGCCTCGCCCGGCGGGACGCCCAAGGGCGCGTCCGGCCGCGCAGCCGGTGCACCCGCACGTTCCGCACCGTTCCGTGCGCCTGTCATTCCAGCTGGCGCCGCGCTGGCTGGGCCCGACCCCGCCGTGCTGGCCGGGCCCGACCCGCTGGCGGGTACCGGTTGGCCGGACCATGTAGCGGAACTGGCCGCCCGAAAGCATCTTGAAGCTCTGGCGATGGTCGAAACCCTGCGCGCGCAGGGGCGCACCATCTACCCCGCCCGCGCCGACGTGTTCCGGGCGCTCTGCGCCACGCCATGGGACGCGGTGCGGGTGGTGATCCTGGGGCAGGACCCCTATCACGGGCCGGGGCAGGCTCACGGCATGGCCTTTTCCGTTGCCGACGGGGTGCCCCTGCCGCGTTCCCTGCGCAACATCTTCAAGGAAGTGGCCGCCGATTGCGGCGAACAGGCGGCTGCCGCGTCGGGTGTGGCTGGCGGCACGCGCGCAGGCGCGCCGTTGCTGGCTCCGTTCGCCACCCCATCCTCCGTCCCTTCCGGCAATCTCTCGCGCTGGGCCGCGCAGGGCGTGCTGCTGCTGAACACGGTGCTCACCGTGGAAGAGGGGCAGCCCAACAGCCATGCGGGGCTGGGGTGGGAGGTGGTGACGCGGGGCATCATGGCAGCGCTGGGCGCGCGGCCGCAGCCGTGCGCCTTTCTGCTGTGGGGCAGGCCCGCGCACGGGTTCGCCGAACTGGTGACCCATCCGGCGCAGCTGGTGCTGACGGCGGCGCATCCTTCGCCCCTGTCGGCGTCGCGCGGGTTCTTCGGGTGCGGCCATTTTTCGCGGGTCAACGCCTGGCTGGCGGCGCGGGGGGAAGTTCCCATCCGTTGGTGAGCAGTCGGGCAAAGGAAGGTTTTGCGGCGGCGGCCATCTCGGAGTGCGGGGTGGCCGCCTTCGTCATTCCAGCGAAAAATTGTCGTCGTCGCGCCAGTACACCATGGCGCGGGTGATGCCCATGGCCGCGTAGGCGTCCACCAGCCCGTTGGCGTGGCCCCACAGCAGCCCGCGCAACCGACGCGGCACGCCGAAGCGGACGGGCGGCCCCGGCAGCCGGGCCACCTGCGCGGCCACGTGGCGGCGCAGGGCCTCGGCCTTGGCCAGTTGCCCCAGCGCCGGGTGCACCGGCCCGGCCAGCACGGCGTCGTCCAGGCCGTCTTCGGGCGAAAGGCCCATGCGCACCACGGCCACCCCGCGCGCCCAGGCGGCCAGCAGGCCGTCGGCCAGGGCGTCCACCGTGATGTCCAGCGTCCACGGCACATGGTCCCCGGCCCGCCAGCGCTCGGCCAGCGGCGTGCCCCGCAGCACCAGACAGGGGTAGAAGCGCAGGAAGGACGCCAGCGGATGCGCCCCGGCGTTGTCCGGCAACAGAGCGGTGCGCACGTCGGCGCGGAATACTTCCGGCGTCACCCCCGGCATGCCGGGCATCAGTTGCACCCCCAGTTGCAGCCCAGCCCCGGCCACCATGGCGCAGGCGGCGCGGGCCACGGATCCGGCGTAGCCCCGGCTGGCGGCGGACAGCGCCGCATCGTCGAAGCTCTGCACCCCAAGCTCCACGCAGTCCATGCCCGCCGCGCGCAGGTTCGCGAGGCCGCGTTCCGTCACGGCGTCGGGCCGGGTGGAACAGCGAACCCGGCAAACGACTCCTCGTTCACGCCAGCGGGCGGCAAGCTCCAGACAGGCGGCGCGCTCCGCTTCGGGCAACAGGGTGAAGGTGCCGCCGTAGAAGGCGATTTCCAGCGGGCCGGGTGCCGGTTGCGTGGCGTCCGCTTCCCGCGCTGTGTCCATGGTCCGCGCTTCCTGCTTCAGGCGCGCCTCCGCCTGTTCCATGGCGCGGGCAATGGAATCCGCCCCCCCACGCTGGCCGGTCTGCACGTCTTGCGCGCAGAACACGCAACGGCTGGGACACCCGGCAAAGGGCAGAAAAATCGGCAAGATGCGCGGCCGGTTGCGGGGTGTTCCGGCTCTTGCCGCAGCGGGGGGCAACGCTGCGCCCCGTGCGGTTTCCGCCCCGGCGGCAGGACGCGGGGCGGCTGGGCGACCGCCGCGACCGTCGCGACCGCCGCAACTGGCGCAACTGGCGCAAACGGGCTCCGGAACCGGAAAAATCAACGCCGACATGATTGCCTTGTGTTGCTGATGTGTTACTATCGGGGCGTGTTTGGATGCACCGTCGGGGCGGATTCCGCCCACAGGCCACGGTATTTTCCCTACCTTTAGCGGTAGGGTGCGACATGGTCTGACCCCGGAAAGGGGTGCGGTGGCATGCCCCACTGGTGACGATGGCACGGAAGCCCTTGTGCCGCAAGGCGTGGCAACCCGGCATAATCTTGCAAGATTTTACTTGCGGTTGCGGCTTTGACTGTGTATATAACTAGTTACATGCCCGCCGCTTCGCGCCGGTACGCGCGGCCGAATGATTTCAAAGTGTTCCATGTGACGGAGAATCCATGTCCCAGTCCGATTGCATTTTCTGCAGGATAGTGCGTGGCGAAATTCCCTGCGCGCAGATCTACGCCGACGACCACGTGCTCTCCTTTCTGGACATCGGGCCCGTCAACCGGGGCCATGCGCTGATCGTTCCCAGGGAACATCACCGCACGGTGCTCGACATGCCAGCGCGGCTCGGCGAGCACATCATCGCCGCCCAGCAGCGTGTTGGCCGTGCCGTCATGGAGGCGACCGGAGCGGAAGGACTGAACATATTCCAGAACAACTTCGCGACGGCGGGACAGGTGGTGTTCCACGTCCACTGGCATCTGGTGCCCCGCTTTCCCGGCGACGGCCACGAACTGTGGCCGCAGGGGCAGTACGGCAGCATCGACGAGATGCAGGCGCTCGCGAAGGCCATCAGGGAACGCATGGAGTAGCCGGAAGCACCGGCCCGGAGGACAGTATGAGCGGCAAGACCCTGACCAAGGCGGAAATCGTCGATGCCATCTATGAAAAGACCGACAGGAACCGCGCCGAAGTGAAAGGCGTTGTCGAGTCGCTTCTCGGCATCATGAAGCAGGCGATCAAGAAGGATCATGCCCTGCTCATAAGCGGATTCGGCAAGTTCGAGGCCTACGACAAGAAGGCCCGCAAGGGGCGCAACCCGCAGACCGACGAAACCATCACCCTGCCCCCGCGCAAGGTCGTGGTGTTCCGCCTGTCGCGCAAGTTCCGCGCCGAACTGAACGACGAATAGCGCGTCCGCGCGCACCCGCCCGGCCACGGGCCGCAAGGGTTTTCGACGCCGCTCCCCGGCCGGGGGGCGGCGTCGGTGTTTTTCCGGGCGGCAACCGCTTAGATCACACCCAGCCAGCGCCACCACAGGTACTGCAGCGGCAGCAGTATCGCCACGTTGACGGCGGCCAGCAGCAGGCACAGCCGGGTCATGTGCCCGGAAGGAACGCTGCCCAGTTGCATGGCCACCACCAGGGGAGGCGACTGGTAGGGCAGGAACATGGACGACACGGCCACGATCTGGGTCATCAGCACGGTCTCCAGCCCAAGGCCGGATGCGGCGGCCAGGTCGCCCGCCAGCGGGGTGAGCACTGCGGGTATGCCCGGCAGGGTGGTCAGCAGGCCGGTGACCATCGCGTACCCCGTGAGCACGGCGAAATTGCGGGCCGGTTCCCCCTGCGCCAACGGCAGCGCGTCCAGCATGGCGCGCACCAGCAGATGCCCCAGGCCCGATGTCGCCACCATTGCGCCCAGCCCCATGATGCCCGCCACGAACAGCAGCGGCGCCATGCTCATGTCCCTGGTGATGGCCTGTTTGCCGGTAAGGCCCAGCGGCGGCCACAGGCAGAGAATGGCGGCCCCCAGGCTGATCCACGCGGGCGAGACGTGGTGCAGGAAGTCCGTGGCCCACAGGCCCACGGCCACGGTCAGCACCGCCATCAGCCGCCGTTCCGCCGGAGTGGCCGGGGTGGCCGGAGTGACTGGAGAGGACGCGGGGCCGCCGTCGGTCATGGATGCCGCCGGGCCGCTGCGGCCTGCGCCAGCAGGTCTGGAATCCGATGCCGTGCCCCCCGCGTCGATGTGGTTCATGCGGCGGCCTGGCGAGCGTCCGGAACTTGGGGCCGAGGCATGGGGCGGGTACAGCCACAGCACCGCCATCCCGATCAGCACGGTCTTCAGCAGGCCAAGCACGGGAAAGTGCAGCAGCAGGTAACGCCCGTAGGTAAGGGTGTGGCCGAACAGGTTTTCCGCGCTGCCCGCCAGGATCATGTTGGGCACGTTGGCGGGCAGGATGGCGAAGGCCGGTTGCAGCGCGCCGAACAGGGCGGCCAGCACGATGCCGGTACGCTGCGCCGTGTCCGTTCCGTAACCCGCCGCTTCGGCCAGCGACACGGCCAGGGGCACCAGCAGGGCGATGCGTCCCATGGACGAGGGCATGACGAACGACAGCAGCACGCCCGCCAGAACCAGCCCCCAGACCAGCGCGGCGTAGCCCGACCCG
The DNA here is from genome assembly GCF_000226255.1 of Desulfovibrio sp. A2. Taxonomy (GTDB): domain Bacteria; phylum Desulfobacterota; class Desulfovibrionia; order Desulfovibrionales; family Desulfovibrionaceae; genus Cupidesulfovibrio. The sequence continues at coordinate 8,805 of NZ_AGFG01000035.1, read as the reverse complement.
GTGCGCGTCAGCAGCCCTCGGGCGATGCGCGCGCCAAGGCCGGTGTGGTGCATGGCCGCGCCCATGCACAGCCCGCCGAACACCAGCCAGAACGTGGCGGAATGGAACCCGGAAAACACCGTGGCGGGCGGGGCCGCGCGCAGCAGGATGGCCAGCAGGAAGAACAGCAGCGCCGTGAGGTATTCGGGAATCACGGCGGTAACCCACAGCCCGATGGCCCCCACCGCCAGTCCGGCGGGGCGGGCGGCCTGTGGCGGCATGGATGACGGCGGGTACAGCGCCAGCAGTACGCCAGCCAGCACGCAGGCCAGGGCGATGCCCTGGCGGGGCGAACGCGCCAGCGCAAGGAACGGGGCAAACGGGGAGGGACCGGACGGAGCATGGGAAGCGTGCATGCCAGGGACACCTCGCGGGGTATGTACCCTGCGTAGCACGGGGGGGATGGGCGGACAACCTTGGCCGGGCGCTCGGCTGGCCTGCGCTTGTCCCGCGGTGCCCGGCGCGCGGGCGGGTCGCCGGTATCAGTCCGGCAGGCGGGTGCGCAGCAGGTGCAGGGTGCGCATGGTGGTCTCCAGGTCCACGTCGGGTATGCCCTCGAACAGTTCGTCGCGCACGGCCACGCCTGCGGCGATGACGGACGCCGCCAGCGTGTTGCCCGTTTCTGTGAGTTCCACCAGGTTCGCGCGGCGGTCCTCCGGATTCTGGATGCGACGAAGATGTCCTTCGGCCTCCAGCTTGTCGATCTGCCTGACAAGCGAGGAGCCTTCGATGCCGATGTGCCGGGCCAGCTGGATTTGCGACAGGCGGCCGCGCACCGCGAGCGCCCACAACACCCCGCCTGAGGCCAGGGAAATTCCCAGCGGCTTCAGCCGCTGGTCAAGGCGCATGCGCCATGACCGGTTCAGTTCCGTGAGCAGCAAAAGGAACCGGTGCGAGGTGCGCACGCCGGGCAGCGGCGCGTCATGGGGGTAGAAGGGGGCTTGGGGCATGGCGCTCCTGCGGTGGAGGGGGCGTCGGGTATCCCCTTGCGTATGTGGCGGCCCCGCGCGCTGTCAATCCCGCGCGGGGCCGGAGCGTGTCGCCGGGGGGCTAGAAGCCGTAGCGCAGGCGCAGGAACAGCGCGGGCGCGTCGTCCACGTCGTAGCTGTCCTTTTCCTCGCCGTCGGAATTGTACACGGTCATCTCGCGCCGGGTCAGGTATTCCGCGCCCAGCGTCAGCGTAAGATCGTCCAGTGGGGTGACGTCGATGTACCCGCCAAGGGTGACGGACGAGGTCTTCATGTAGCCTTCGCGCTCCACGGGGCTGTCGTCGGCAAGGCGGTAGGTGCCGCCGTCCATGCGTCCGCCCAGGCGGAAGGAGAAGATGTCCGAGGTGCGGTAGCGCAGCATGGTTTCGGGTATGCCCACCGTGGCCGAGAAGCCGAGGTCGCGCTGGTTGCCCCAGTCGGCGGCGGCAACGGGCATGGCCCGCACCCCGATGGGATGCGCCGAGACGCCAACGCCGCCGCGCAGACGCACGCCGCCCACCGCCCAGGTGAGCCCGGCCGTGCCGGAAACGCCCCAGGCGTCGTCCATTTCCTCTTCCCAGCCAGCGGTAAGGCCCGCGCCCGCGAACCAGCCAAGGCCGCCGAGGCCCAACTGGTCGGATATCTCGGCGCGAAGGCGCAGCAGGTGCAACTGTTCCCATGGGTCGCTGCCGTGGCCGAAGGGCAGGTCGTTGGTGTCGGACCAGTCGTAGCTGCGGTTCAGGTAGTCGATGCCGAACCAGCGGTAGCGCAGGCTGGCCCCGGTTTCGGTGACGGCCACGGAGCCGCCGTCGTCCATGTCGGCCTCGCCGATGGCGCGCCCGGTGACGGTTGCGTCGAAGTCGGTGCCCTCGGCGTGGGCCGGTAAGGTCGCCCCCAGCAGCAGGGCCGCGCCCAGCAGCAGGGCGGCAAGATGGGGGCACAGGGTGCGGCATCGCTTGGCGGAGAAGATCGGGTGGGTCATGGAAGCTTCCTGCATGCGGCTCTGTGCCGCGTGATGTTGCGGGTTGCGGGAGACAGGGGGCTCGGCGGCGACCGGCGGCAATGGGGCGGGCGCGACGGCTTGCGGGAATGATATGCACGGCGAGGCAGGTGGCCGCGTGACCCCGTGCCGGGACGGCGCGCTTGCGCGCAAAGTTCCGTGAAGGCGGATATGGTTCGCTTACATATTGTTCGCTTGCTAATGATATGCGTGCAAATAGACCAGGCCGCGTCGCCTGGCAAGCGAATTTCTGGCCATGCCACGGGAACGCGCCAGTCAGGCGAGCAACGAGGTTTTGTGGGTAACACCAGGAGGAATGCCGGTACGTCAGGCGCTGCGCGCCGTACGCGCACGGAAGTCGCTCGCTGCACGCACCATGGCCGGGGCCCAATGGGGCACGGCGGGGGCGAAGATGTGGGTGTACGCGGCCAGGGTGTTGTTGTGCAGCAGGCCGTCACGGCCTTCGCCCATGCCGGTGACGTGGCCGGACTGGGCCGTCAGGCGCAGGGCGCAGGCTTGAAGGGGGGAGGAGCCTTGGCGCTCTTGCCCGGCAGTGCCTTCGGCCGTCGGGGCGTCGCAGGGCACGCAGCGCGAGTAGTGGAATTCGTGTCCGCGAAACGGCGTGCCCACGGGGTGGAAGGGGTTGTCCAGCACGGCGTTGGCGTCCACGTACCCGAGCCCCTGTGGCTTGGGGTGGAATACCGTGCGCACCGGAAAGATGTTCGCCATGGGGTGTTCCGTGCCGTCCATGACGATGGACCGGCCCAACACCATGAAGCCGCCGCATTCGGCGTAGATGGGCAGGCCCGCGTCGGACAGTCCGCGCAGTCTGTCCAGGGACGGGCGGTTGGCGGCCAGGCGGGCGGCGAGTGTTTCCGGAAAGCCTCCGCCCAGGTACAGGCCGTCCAGTTCCGGCCACAGGGCATCGTCCAGCAGGGACAAGCGGACCAGGTTGGCCCCGGCGTGGCGCAGGGCCAGCAGGTTTTCCTCGTAGTAGAACCACAGGGCTGCGTCGTGCACGTAGCCGATGCGCGGGCGGGCATGGTGTACGGCATCGGGCTCCGCGTCGCGTTGGGCGGAAGGGGCAGGGGCGGCGTGCTCCGCGCCGGGCAGCAGCGACCACAGGTCGGCGATGGGCTGCCGCTGGGCGGGGGCGGAGGCGGCCACCTCGCGCAGGCGGTGCAGGTCCACGTGGTCGGCCATGATGTCCGCCACGCGGTCCAGCCCGGCCACGCATTCCTCGTGCTCCATGCCGGAAACCAGCCCCATGTGCCGCTCCGGGATGGGATTTCCTGCGAGCTTGGGCAGCACGCCCAGCACCGGCACGTCGGTGTAATGCTCTATGGTCTCGCGCAGCACCGTGCGGTGGCGCGGCCCCGCCGTGCGGTTCAGGATCACCCCGGCAATGCGCACGCCCTGCTCGAAGTGGCGCAGGCCGGACACGATGGCCGCCGCCGTGCGGGTCATCTTGGTGCAGTCCATGACCACCACCACCGGCGCGCCGAGGATGCGCGCCAGCTCGGCCGTGGAGCAGCTGCCGGACAGGTCGCGCCCGTCGAATAGGCCCCGGTTGCCTTCGATGACGGCCATGTCGAAGGGGCCCGGCCGGGAGAACCCGCGAGGCGCGTCATGTACGCGCGCGCCGCCGGACGGCTGCCCGGCGGGCTGCCCGTGCCCTTCGGTCAGTCCGCATTGGGTCCAGAACAGCGAACGCAGCATGTCCGCGCCGAGGAAGTAGGGGTCCAGGTTGGTGGCGGGATGCCCGGCGGCCAGGGCCAGCCACCAGGCATCGATGTAGTCCGGGCCCTTCTTGCAGGGCTTCACCGCAAGGCCCGAGCGCGCAAGGGCGCGCACGACGCCGAGGGACACCAGCGTCTTGCCTGAGCCGCCGGAAAGGCCGGCGATGACGATGCGTGGAAGATTCATGAAGCAGGGATGCCGGATGACCCGGACGGTGTGAGGGGTGGTGGAAAGCCGGACGGGTGCGGCGCGCGGGGCTGGTGCTACGGTTGTCGGCCTGCCGGGCGGCATGCGGGCAGACGCACGCACCGCGTCAGTCCCGCAGCGCGCTGGCGTTCAGGGGGCGGGCCGTCGCAGCGCGCGTGGGGCTCTCAACGGGCGCAACGCCTGGGCGGCGGCAATGCAGAGTGTTGCGCGGGTGCGGTCCCCGCAAGGCACGCATGTGCCAAGGTGCCGCCCCTGCGGGGCGCGCATATGAAAAGAGCGTATGAACCTTGCAGTCCATACGCCTTTTCGGAAAAATAGTTCCCCGGCGTGGAGAACTACTATTCGCCCTCGGCCCCGGCCTGCTTGCCGGCGCCCTTGAGGCCGTACATGGTGGTGCTGCCGGAGGACCAGTATTCCAGAACTTCGGCGTTCACCAGCGCAGTGAGGATCTTCTTCACGTCGCGCGGGCCCTTGTCGGGGAACAGGTCGAGAAAGTCGTTGAAGTAGAACTTGCTCTTCGAGCCGGCCTTGGACTGCAGGAATTCCACGACCTTGTTCTTGGCTTCTTCCATGGATAGCCCCTTTGGTTATCCGGGGGCGGCAAACCCGCCCCCGGAATGTGGTTGCCGTCCGGCTTAGAACTTGAACTGGGTGCTCTGACGCCAGGTGTAGTAGGCCGGATCGCGGAAGTCGTCGATGAGGTGGTGGGTGAACTCAAGGCCGGTCAGCTTGAAGAAGCTTTCCCAGCCGATGCGCTCGGCCCATTCGCCCAGACGCTCGTACTTGTTCGCGTTGGCGGCGTACACCTCGATGATGTGCTTGATCTTCGCGGTGAGCGAGGGCCAGCGCGGCATTTCGTTCGGGATGTAGGCCACGACGACCTTCGAGAACTTGGGCATGGAGATGCGGTTGGAAACCTTGCCGCCCACCATGATCACGCAGCCGTCGCCTTCGCCATCGGAGATGGGCAGGGCGGGGCACATGGTGTAGCAGTTACCGCAGTACATGCAGCGTTCGTTCTTGATGGCGATGGAGTTCAGCTTCTTGTCGCCGACTTCCACCTTGGTGGGACGCACGGCGGCGGTGGGGCAGGCCGAAACGGCCAGCGGGATTTCGCACAGCTGGTCGGTCCATTCGTGGTCGATCATCGGGGGCTTGCGGTGGATGCCCACCACGCCGATGTCGGAGCAGTGCACCGCGCCGCACATGTTGATGCAGCAAGCCAGCGAGATGCGGACCGGGGCGGGCAGGCGCATGGACTGGAAGTCGGTGAAGACTTCGTCCATGATGGCCTTGACCGGGCCCGAGGCGTCGGTGGCGGGGGTGTGGCAGTGCACCCAGCCCTGAGTGTGCACGATGTTGGACACACCGGCGCCGGTGCCGCCGATGGGGAACTTGTAGGAGCCGCCGGCGAACTTGCGCGAGGCCAGGTCTTCCTTCAGCGCCTTCAGGGCCGCTTCGTTGTCGACCATGAACTCGACGTTGTTGCGGGTGGTGAAGCGCATGAAGCCGCCGCAGTGCTTGTCGGCGATGTCGCACATCTCGCGGATGTGGGTGATCGACATCAGGCGCGCGGCGCCAACACGCACGGTGTAGACCTTGTCGCCGGATTCGGCGGCATGCATGAGCACGCCGGGTTCCAGGATTTCATGGTACAGCCACTTCCCGAAGTTCTTGGCGATGAACGGGGGGAAGAAGGAGTCGTGCTTGCGGGGGCCGATGTCCGTGATACGGTTTTCCATCGGCTTTTCGGGATTGTACCCGGAAGAGATGAATGCCATGATGTGCTACCCCTCTTCTTATCTCTGGTGTCTCTTGCGGTATTCCGTGATGTCGCGATCCCAGCCGCCGGGCACTTCTTCTTCCTTGAAGAAGATGTACGGGTTGGAGCGAGGCTCCTGCACGTGCTGTGCCTGGGGGGCGATCTCGGTCACTTCGAGCAGCTTCTGGAAGCTGAGACGCTTGATGGTCTCGCCCAGACGCTCGCGGTTCTTGCCTTCTTCCATCCACCAGTCCCAGATCTTTTCGATGACTTCCTTGATTTCGTCGAAAGGATCGGTGGCTTCCACGAAGGGCACCAGCAGCGAACCCATCTGGGCGCCGTCGAGGACGGGCGCCTTGGCGCCGACCAGGATGGACGCGCCGCGTTCGTCACCGATGCGCAGGGCGCGGGGCATGGTGTTGATGCAGTGCATGCAGCGCACGCACTCGCTGGTCTTGATGGACAGGGCGGAGCCGTTCCAGGAGATGCACTTGGAGGGGCAGCGTTCCACCACTTCGGCCACGATGTCGAACTTGCCCCAGTCGCGGCCCGCGTGGGCGCCCGCGTTGGGCTTCAGTTCGCCACCGACGTAGGCCTTGACGGCGGCCTGGTCGATCTTGATGTCGTCCTTCCAGGTGCCGATGACCGAGAAGTCGGAGCGGGCGATGGAGGCCACGCAGCCGTTGGGGCAGCCGTCGAACTTGAACTTGAACTTGTAGGGGAACGCCGGACGGTGCAGTTCGTCCTGGTATTCCATGGTCAGGGCGTAGCAGCAGGCCTGGGTGTCGTAGCAGGCGTATTCGCAGCGCGACATGCCAAGGCACGCTTCGGGCGTACGCAGGTTCGAGCCCGAGCCACCGAGGTCGGTGTTCATCTTGTGGGTCAGTTCGAAGAACAGTTCTTCAAGCTGCGGGGTCTGGGTGCCAAGAAGCACGATGTCGCCGGTGGAGCCGTGCATGTTGGTCAGACCGGAGCCGCGCAGATCCCACAGGTCGCAGAGCTGGCGGAGGTAGTCGGTGTGGTAGTACTTCGCCGCGGGCTGGTTCACGCGCACGGTGTGGAAGTGCGCCACGCCGGGGAACTGTTCGGGCTGGTCACAGTAACGGCCGATGACGCCGCCGCCGTAACCGAACACGCCGACGATGCCGCCGTGCTTCCAGTGGGTTTCACCCTCGTTGTAGGACAGCTCGAGCACGCCAAGCAGGTCTTCGGGGCAGTCCACCGGGATCTGGTAGTCCAGACCCTTGGGGTTGGCAGCCCGGTAAGCAGCTTCCTGCTTGATGTCGGACACGAAGCTGGGCCAAGGCCCGGATTCGAGCTGGTCCAACTTGGGGGTTGCATGTTTCGCCATTGCCTTACCTCCACATTGGTTTGTTGAAGTTCTGGACTCTCAACAGACACGCCCATCGCCCCTGGGGCGCAACAGGACGGCGTCTTCCGGAGGTAAGGGCTTTGGTCGGCGCGGCCCTTGCGCCCGGAAAACTCGTGATTTTTTGGACAAAGTAACGCCATTCCTAAAAGGATTCCGGCGCGTTGTCAAGCCCCGACACGGGCGGGCATGGCGCTTCGCCGTCTGGTGAAACGCATACAACGCCTTGTCGGGATTGCCGAAATGGACCAAGGGGCGGCGAGTCGGTGGCGCCGCGAAACCTTCGTTCATTCCGGTGCCCGCCGCGCTTTCGCGCGGGGACGGGGCATGGCAGCATCCCTGTCGGACATCCCCGGTGCCGCCGCGCAGGGGGCGGGCGACACTCCCTTGCTTGTAGCCCACCCACCGGGGAATGACAACAGCTTGCGCGCATCGGCGGGATAGGGCATTGACCGTATGCCCGCCGCCGGACGGATGCGCCCCCGGTCGGCCGCATCCGTCACGGCGCGCGGGCGTCACACGCTTTTTTACGTGCTCAGGAGTGCCCATGCAGGATGATCTTGGTCTTTACTACTACCCCGACCCCAACGACAAACGCACCCGCGTCTACGTGCGCGCGCACGGGGGCAGCGTGGAATTCCGCCTGTGGCGGGCCGACCGCCCCGAGGTGTGGGAACGACACGAGTGGGTGCCGCTGGAGGTCATCCGGCACGCGGCGGGCATGTACCGCGACATGGGGCGCGAAACCGATCCCCTCAAGCTGTATGACGAGTCCGTGGCGCGCGCCCTTTTGAAGGCCAACTGAGACGCGCGGCAGCGGCGCTCGTGAATTCCGGTGCAAGCCTGCGAAAAAACGGGCTTGCCGGGAGGCCGCATGCACGAAGTCAGTCTTGGGGCCACCCTGCGCGATTATCTGACCGGGCAGGACGTGGACCACACCACCTATGAAGATCTGCGGCAGGCGCTGGCGCGACTGCTGGTGGAAGAGCTTGGCCACCCGCGCGAGCTTGTTGAGCCGCGCGTGCGGGTGCGGTTCGATGCGCCGCCTGCCGGCGATGTCGCTTCTTCCCCGTTCTCTTTGTCTTCTCCCGAAGCGTCCCAACCATCCGAAAGCACCGCCGACGCCGACGAGGGCTGCCGCGTGGTGGACCTGACCCTGCGCGACGACGACGGTGCGCCGCTGTGCCTGGTGCTGTTCTGCCCCGGCGCGCCCGGCACCTACGCCCGCGAAAGTGTGGCGGCGGCCCGGCTGTTTCCCGGCGGCCCCGCGCCGCTGGTGGCCGTGACCGACACGCGCGACGCGCTGCTTGTCGCCGCCGTGGACGGCGCGGTGCTGGGCGAGGGCATGCGGGCGTTGCCGCAGCGGGACGACCTGCGGCGGCTGGCCGCCGAGCACCCGTGCCCGCCGCTGACGCCGGAACGCGTGGCGGGCGAGCGGCGCATACTGGGGGCGTACACGGCGTTTTTGAAGCGGTGCTGCGGCGAGGATGTGTGTTTGTTGTAGCCTGACGGCGGGGTGTGGGGGAGGGGGTGTTCCCTGACGGGTGCGGCTTCTACGAAGACAGTCTCGCGCGATTGATGCCGCTCGATTTCGTTATGCCTCCGGCGGGCAGGGGGTGTTGTAACGAACACCCCCTGCCCCCCTGCGTTCCAGGGGGGCTTCGCCACCCCTGGACCCCCAGCGCATCTTGCGCGGCGTCCCTTCGGCGGCAGCTTCCCT
>NZ_AGFG01000036.1 GCF_000226255.1 Desulfovibrio sp. A2 | reverse complement strand
TCCTTCAGCTTCAACGGGTAAACCCTGCGCTACGCGCGGGGCGGATGTTCGCGATGGCGGCCGGAACATGAGGCGGGGGCGGAGCGCGGCTCGCTGACGGGCATGGTCCAGGCGGAACGGCCCGTCAGGGCCAGCGCCAGCGAGGCAATGCCCAGCAGCCCGGCAAGGCCCAGGTGCGTCCAGTCCAGGTACATGGTCAGCATGGGCCCCCAGTCGAAGCCGGGCAGGTTCTTGGCCACGCGCATGGCCCCGGTGACGATGAGCGCCGCCACCAGCCACAGGCGCAGCGTGCCGCCGCCCGACAGGCGATGCGCGGCGAACAGGCGGCGGATGCGCGGTCCGGCAAAGGCCCGCACGGCCAGCCACGCGGCAAGCGCCAGCAACAAGGCGGCGGCAGCGTAGTGCAGCAGGTGGGTGAAATAAAAGTCGGCGGTCCAGCCAAGGCCGGGCACGGCGGCAATGCCGTAGCGCGCGGCGATGGGCATCTGGGCCATGCCGGTGACGCCGAGCACGGTGGTGCAGGCGATCCACAGCCAGCGGGCCATGCGCAGGGGATGGGACGGGGACGCGGCGGCAAGAGTGTCCGTGGTGTCGCCCGCCTTGCGGGGCGGGCAGGTAGGGCAGTTGCCGGCAGTGGACAGGCGGCAGACCGGGGTGCCCGGAGTCTCGGCTCCGTTGGGCTCCGCGCGGGCCATGTCGCCGATGCCGCGCGCCACGCGCAGCAGGGCGGCCCCGGCACCGGCCAGCGGCGCGGTGACCAGCGCGGCGGCCAGCATGGTTTCGCCCCGCATGGCATCGCCCACGGCGCGGAAGTGCGGCCTGCCGGGGCCCAGCGTGGCGGCGCTTGCCGCCGCCTCCGTCGAGGCCTCCAGCGCCGCCTGGATGTCCGCGAAGGGCACGGGCGAAAGATAGATGGTCGAGGTGCCGCCGTTCTCGTCCAGTCCGTACAGGTGCCAGCCGCGTTCCGCTGCCAGGCGGCGGGCCTCGGTGATGATCGTGTCGCGCGGGCCGATGGACTGCACCGCGTTGGGGCAGGCCTCGATGCAGGCGGGCACGCCGCCGTGCGCCACCACGTCGGCGCAGCGGTCGCACTTGTACATCACGCCGTTGCCCGCGTAGCGGGGCAGCAGGTCCAGATACAGGCCCACGCCCGTCTGGCGCTGGGGAATCTGCCACGGGCACACCGTGCGGCACTTGGCCCCGCCCAGGCAGATGTCCGCGTCGATGGACACGGTGCCGCTGTCCTCGCGCCGGGCCGCGCCCCACGGGCACAGGTTGGCGCAGGGCGGGTTGTCGCAGTGCAGACAGCGGCGGGGGATGTTCAGGTCCGCGCGCCGTCCGTCGTGCTCCACCGCCACGCTCTGGATGTACAGCCAGTTGTAGGGCGTCAGGCGGTCGTCCACATCGCGCCGGGCGGACCAGTCTTCGGCCTTCACCGAGGCGGGGAACATGGGCGGAAAGGGCGTTTGGGGTTCCGGATGGCGGGCCGCGTTACGGTCGCGGCAGGCCTGCACGCAGGCCCCGCAACCCACGCAGGCGGAGATGTCGATGAGGGTGGCGAAGGGGCCGTCGCTTCCGGGCGCTTCCCGTCCGGAGGGCGCGGGCGCGCTGCCACCCGCGCCCTCCGCCGTGGAGGGGAACATGCCGGTGGCGAGGGAGGCGGACCCGGCGAGCCCGGTGCCCGCGAGGCCCTTGAGGAAACCGCGCCGCGACAGGCGGCGGGGGGAAGTGGCGTCGGTCTTGCGTGAAGTCATCATGGTGTCCGAGTACAGGTGGTGAAGTGGCGCGCGCGGCGGTGCGCCCGACTCCCCTAGTGAGCAGGAAGCGTGCCCGCGCGAACTGTAATGGTAACATGCTGATGTGGCGCGTCTTTTATAATCGCTGGCGCAGCAAAAGCCTTCTTGCGTGGTGGTGAATTTTCGGCATATGCTGCGTCATGTGATGAAAAATTGATCATATGGCGCGGCATGTGCCTCGGTGTGACCCCTGTCGTGCGCCACGCGCACGCCGGAAGACGGACCGGGCATATGGCGCCGTGGGTGGGGGGGCTGCACCTATCCCTTTGTAATAAAAGATGTAAATCCTGTTCTTCCTCGTCCGCCCGCGCGCCCGTAGCTTGCGCAAGGGCGTGGCGTACGCAACGGCCCCGATGCTGCATGGGTGGGCGGGATCGAACCGCCCCGGAACCGCCTCGTAACCGCCTCGGAACCGCGCCCGGCCCCGTCCGCCTCACTTCAGGCATCCGCGTCCGTCGCGCCAAGGAGTACCCGTCATGGACGCCCTTGAATCCAGCCGCTTTCTGCGCGAGGTCATCAACACCATCAACGACGGCTTCTTCCTGGTGGGGCCGGACGGCCGCATCCTGATGGCCAACCCGGCCCTGGAACGGCTGACCGGCTACGAGGCGGGCGAGCTGGTGGGCCAGACCTGCGCCATCCTCAACTGCGACGCCTGCGTGCGCTCGCGGTCGCTGGGCGGTGGGCACTGGTGCCGCCTGTTCGACCGCAAGGACGAGCACCGCAAGCGCTGCACCCTGGTGCGGCGCGACGGCACGTCCATCACCGTGCTCAAGAACGCCAAGGTGCTGAAGGAGGGCGACCGGGTCATCGCGGCGGTGGAGACCATCACCGACATCACCGCCGTGGTGGAAAAGGACCGGCGCATCGAGGAGCTTTCGCGCCTGCTGGGCTCGGACGAGGGCTTCGCGGGCATGGTGGGCACCTCGCCCGCCATGCAGCGGGTGTTCAAGATCATCGAGCGGGCGGCGGAAAGCGACGCCCCGGTGCTGGTGCTGGGGCCGTCGGGCACGGGCAAGGAACTGGCGGCGCGGGCCATCCACGAACTGGGCCGCCGCAAGAACGGGGCTTACGTGCAGCTCAACTGCGCGGCCCTGAACGAGGCGCTGCTGGAAAGCGAGCTGTTCGGCCATGTGCGCGGGGCGTTCACCGGTGCGGTGCGCGACCGGCAGGGCCGGTTCGAGGCGGCCCACGGCGGCGACATCTTTCTGGACGAGATCGGCGACATCCCCCTGCCCATCCAGGTGAAGCTGCTGCGCGTGCTGGAGACCAAGCGCATCGAACGGGTGGGCGACAACGCCTCGCGCGAGGTGGACGTGCGCATCATCGCCGCCACCAACCGCGACCTGGGGCGGCTGGTGCGGGCCGGGCGGTTTCGCGAAGACCTGCTGTTCCGCATCAACGTCATTCCCATCCACCTGCCGCCGCTAGCGGACCGGCGCGAGGACATCCCCCTGCTGGCCGCCCACTTCCTGAAGGGCATCCGCGAGCGGGACGGGCGCGACGTGACCGGCCTGACGCCAGAGGCCCTGCGCCTGCTCACGGCCTACGGCTGGCCGGGCAACGTGCGCGAACTGCGCAGCGCATTGGAATACGCCTGCGTCATCGCCGAAGGCGGGCGACTGGGCGTGGAGCACCTGCCCCAGCACATCGCCGGGGCGGCATGGCACCCGGAATGCGCGGCGGCGGGAAGCGCCGGGCACGCCGGGCATGATGCGGGCGGGGGAGGACGCCTCGGCCAGCATTCGGGACCGGTCGGACTTGAGGCACAGGGCGGCCCGGCCGGGGAGGAAGGGCAGGGCAACGGGCTGCGGATTGGGGAAAGCGGTGGGGCGGCGACGGGCGGGCAATATCCCCTTGGCGGGCGACCGACCCGCCAGGAGCGGGAGCGGGCCGAACTGGTGGAAGCCCTGCACGCCGCCGGGGGCAACGTGTCCGAGGCGGCCCGGCTGCTGGGAGTGCACCGGGGCACGGTGCGCAACCGCATGCTGCGCCTGGGCATTGACGTGCGCAAGGCCGTGGCGGGGTAGTCCGCCCGGTTTCATGCGGGAGGACGTTGCGGGAAGGGCAGGTCGATACGCCCCGGCATCTTGCCCCCGGCCCCGCCCTTCTTATTGTAAAGCCGTTGCGTGACGGCGGCCCGACGCCCCCGCGCCAGTGGACAGCCGCCCGTTGCCGGGAGTATAGAAGGCGGCATCCGCACGGACGCGCAACGTGTCCGCCGGGCACGCCAGGTACACCGTGCACGCCAGGTACACCGTGCACGCCAGGTACACCGGGCACGCCAGGCACACCGGGCACGCCAGGCACACCGGGCACGCCACGCCGACACACTCCCCACGCACCCGAGGTCCATTTCATGTTCGTCATCCGCCGCTTCCGTCCCGCCGCCGTGCTGGCCCTGTGCGCCCTGTGCGTGCTGCCCGCCCTGCTCGCCGCCTGCGGGGGGCGTCAGCAGCCCGCGCCGCAGGAGCAGGAACAGGCCCTGCCCGCCAAGCCCGTTCTCGACTTCATGACCCGCAATCCGGCCGGCTCTTCCGCCGTGCTGGACGACCCGGAATTCGGCGCTGGCATCCGGGTGGTGGTGGAAGGGGCGTTCACCTCGGCCATGGGCGAGGAATGCCGCCGCGCCACGCTGCTTTCCGAGCATGGCGAGGCAGAGGTGGTCATTGCCTGCCGCCCGGCGGGCAGCGGCGACGACGTTGCGTGGCAGATGGCCCCCCGCATCTGGGGGCAGGGGATTTCCCGCCCCGCGCAATAGAAGGCTTTCGCGCCGTTTCCGCCAGAACATTCGCCATGGGCATGCCCACGCTTTCATCCGCCGGGTGCGCACCGCGCCCGGCGTAGCCAATTACGGATACCCGCCATGGACACCGCCTTGTTTTTCCCCCACGCCACGTCGCGCCGCATCGGCGCTGCGGCGTGGTTGCCCGCTCTTTTCGGCCTGTTCCTGCTGGCCGCGGCATTCGGCCCGGCACGCGGCGCCGCGTTCGCGGCCCCGGCCGAAGCCAAGTCGCCCGCGTCCGCCCCGGCGGCCACCGCATCCGTCACGTCGGACCTGCCGCCCTTCGCCGCCAACCTGTTCCAGGGCAACTTCGGGCAGGCCCGCAGCGCCGAGGCCCGCGAACTGGCCCCCGGCGACCGGCTGGTGCTGCGCCTGTGGGGCGACCGCAACTATGACGGCGTGGTCACGGTGAACGACGCGGGCGACATCGAGTTGCAGGATCTGGGGGCTCTGCCCGTGGCGGGCCTGGCCCAGGCCCAGGTGACCGAGGCCATCCGCAGCAAGCTCAGCGCATCGGGCGTGGAGAACGTGCAGGTCTACGTCAGCCCCATGGACGGTCGGCCTGTGTCGGTCTTCGTCACCGGGTTCGTCATGAAGCCGGGCCGGTACAACGGCGCGCCGTCCGATTCTGTGCTGGCCTTTCTGGACCGGGCGGGCGGCATCGACCCCCGGCGCGGCAGCTACCGCACCATCCGCCTGCTGCGCGGCGGGGCGGAGATGGGCAGCTTCGACCTGTATCCCTTCGCGCTCAAGGGCGCGCTGCCGCTGGTGCGCTTGCAGGACGGCGACACCATCGTGGTGGGCGAGAAGGGCCCCGCCGTGTCCGCCAGCGGCGAGATACGCAACGCCGCGCGCTTCGAATTCCGCAAGGGCGAGGCCACCGGGGCCAAACTGGCCGAAATGGCCGACCCGCTGGCCACGGCCTCGCACGCCAGCATCGTGGGCACCCGCAACGGCGCGCCGTTCAACCTGTACCTGCCCCTGCGCGAATTCCGCACCCTGCCGCTGGCCGACGGCGACCGGGTGGAATTTCTGGCCGACACCCCCGGCGACACCATCATGGTCGAGGTGCAGGGGGCCATCCGGGGGGCGTCGCGCTTTCCGCTCAAGCGCACCGCCCGCCTGCGCGACGTGCAGCAGTACATCGCCGTGGACGCCGACCGGGCCGACCTGACCGGCCTGTACATCAAGCGGCGCAGCGTGGCTGCCCGCCAGAAGCGCGCCATAGAAGACGCCCTGCGCAGGCTGGAGGAAAGCTCGTTCACGGCCACCTCGGCCAGCCCCGAAGAAGCGCAGATCCGCAACCACGAGGCGGAGATGATCGGCAAGTTCGCCGAAAAGGCCCGCAACGTGACGCCCGAGGGCATCGTGGTGGTGGGCAGCGGCGGCAAGGTGGCCGACATCGCGCTGGAGGATGGCGACGTCATCGTCATCCCCGAAAAGAGCGACGTGGTGCTGGTGACCGGCGAGGTGGTGATGCCCCAGGCCATCGTGTGGAACGGCGACAAGCGCCTGAAGGACTACGTGCGCGGCGCGGGCGGCTACACCAACCGAGCGGACACCGGCAACATCCTGCTGGTGCGCCCCAACGGCGAGGTGTTCCGCACCGCCGACGCCACCATCGCGGCGGGCGACCAGCTGCTGGTGCTGCCGCGCGTGGATTCCAAGAACCTGCAGACGGTGAAGGACATGTCGCAGATTCTCTACCAGATCGCCGTGGCCACCAAGGTGGTCATCGGCCTGTAGGCCCGCCGGGCCAGCTGGGAGACGGACATGAAGGATGCCGACATGAAGGGTGCCGACATGCAGGGTGCCGACATGCAGGGTGCCGACAAGGACGCTTCGGAAGCGGGCCTCACCGAAGAGGAACGCCGTGCCCTGCGCGCCGCCCGCCGCGCTGCCCTGCTGGATGCGCCGCTGGACCTGCGCACCCGCGTGCAGGAGGACAAGCGCCGCAAGCGGCGCGACGCCCCCAAGCACAAGGGCCGCCTGATCGACGATGAAAACGCCGGGGGCGGGCGCGAAGACTAGCCAAGTCCGGCCACGACCGGCCAAACTCGGCCGGACGGGTCATGCAGCCCGGTCGCCGGGGCGGACAGTCCCCCTTGTGAAGCAGCAACGCCAGAGCGCCGATGGATGCATCCATCGGCGCTCTTTTCGTTTTCGGTCACCGGCCGCGTGCCGGGAGGAAAATGTGTCCGTCGCGAGGGAAGGCGCGGGGCGGGCCGCCCGATCGGGCCGCCCGGTCAGGCAGGCTGATCAGGCTGTCTGGCCGGGCAGTGTGGCCAGGGAACAGTGGCCAGGCCACAGCAGGTTGGCGACAGGGTGCGGGACGCAGGGTCAGGCCGTGCAGCAGGTCTTGCGCAGGGTTTCCATTTCCTCTTCCTCGTCCGCCGGGTTGCCCAGGTCCAGCACGTGGCGGCCCAGCACGTAGTGCATCAGGCGCGGCCGTTCGGCCGATTCCTCCAGGGCGTCGATGATGCGGGCGATGCGCCGGGTGGAGCGCAGCACGCCGTCCAGCTGTTCCGTCAGCTGCGTGGTGTCCATGCGGTGCAACACGTCGGCCAGCCGCGCGGCGGCGGCGTGGGCCTTGGAGCCTTCGGGCAGCAGTTCGCGCAGATCGTCGGCGGCGTGCATGGCGTCGTCCCAGTCGTCGGCCATGTCGTCAAGCAGTTCGGCGCAGTATTCCGCGTGGTTGCGCAAGATGGCCAGGGCGTTGTTGCCGTGGTGGGCCACGGCCCCGGCGGCCTTTTCCAGCGCGTCGCGGGCCACGGCCACGCGGCTGCCGGTGGTCAGGGCCACGATGCGCGAGCACTTGGCCAGGAAGCGGGCGTCGTAGCTGTCGAAGCCGTGTTCGCGCTCGGAATACAGCAGCACCAGCCCGAAGGGCGGGCGGCCGCCCCGGTCGCGCAGCACGAAGGCCAGGCGTGAGCGGTAGCCCACCTTGTAGGCCATGCAGTCGTAAGAGTCGCCGCCCCGGTCCATGCCCATCAGGTTGTTGGAGAGCACGTGGCGGGTGCCGTCGCACACCGCGCGCATGACCGGGTGCCCGGCCAGGCCCTCTTCCAGCACCGGCGAAAAGAGCGGGATGGGCCCGCCGTCCTCGCGCTCGGCCGCGATGATCTGCCATTCGCCCTCGTCGTCGCGCAGGCGGCAGACGAACATGTCGGCGTGGAAGGCGCGCAGCAGCACGGCGGCGCTTTCGCGCAGCACCACTTCCGGCGGGGCCATTTCATCGGCGATGCCCAGAAGCTCGCTGGTGACGCGCAGCAGGGTTTCGGCGTCGTGCCGCTGGGCGGTGAGACCGGAGAGCAACTGCATCAGGTCGCGCCAGTTGCGGATGGGCGCGGCGTGCATGTCGGGTCGCCAGCCGGTGTCCAGCACCGCCTTGGCGGCGGGCAGCAGGGCGAGGATGGCGGCGCGCGCCTTGGGCGGCGCGGAACGGAGCAGCAGGGAGATGTCCTGCCGCAACGTGCGGGGGGCGGTGGGGGGCATGCGGGGCGGATTCACGGTCCGTCGGCCGGTTCGCAGTGGTCGCGAAAGCGCGGCGCGGGCACGGGTGCCCGCCGCCGCGAAAAACGGCGGCCCGGCAGGCACGGGGCGGCGCGGGGGCGCGGCGTCAGGCCGCGCGAGTGCTACATAGATACCCGGCGGCGCATTGTCCAGTGCAAAAGCACGGGGGGTTTGACATGACCGCCGTCCCTGCACTATGAGCAGTATCCCATCGCGGCCCGCTTCGACACACCGGGGCCGCCACGGCGGCCTTGCCGCCGGGGACATCCGGGCGGTTAGCTCAGCTGGTAGAGCGTCGGCCTTACAAGCCGAATGCCGGGGGTTCGATCCCCTCACCGCCCACCATCGTAAAATTAAGGGGTTCGTCCGAAAGGGGCGAGCCCCGTTTTCGTTGGGCCTACGTGGCAAGCGTGCCCCAGAACGGCGTGATTTTGGGTCGGTCTGGCACCTTGAATGCTGCGGGAAGCGTGATGTGAAACTCATTGCGGAAGTACGAGGCAAGGTCGAATCCGTAATAGATCATGTCTGCTGCAAAGATCGAGTACACGGGATTTGCGGCCTCGTGCGGCGTTTCCGGAATGTAGCGGCGGCCATAAATGGGGATGAGTCTGGGAATGCCCGGAAACGGGTTTGTTTCCAGGGCGGTGTCGGTACCGTCGAACGATATTCCCATTTCTTCGTGCAGTTGTTTCCCTGCTTCGACCATCTCCTCCAACCCAGTGGCGATTCTGCGCAGGATGTCCGTGCGGTAGGCTTCCGAAGTCAGTGCCTGGCGCCAATGTATGAAATGGTCTTGCACGGGAAGCGCCATGTTCAGCAAAAACCTTAGGTCCGGCGGGAAACGGAAGGTGAAGATGTTCTCAACATGGGCCAACTCCTCGGGGGTGAGACCGCTTTCAAAGACAACGTCTTTCTTGCGGAGAAGCTCCAGAAGAACACGCATCCTCTCCGCATCGAGGGGTGTGGTTTGCGTCATGCAAGTTTTGTATGTCTGCACGGTGCGGATGACAACCTGTCATGCCGCATGCGGCGGTCACCACGCGTGAGGAAAAGGCTCCCGTTACCGGGAGCCTTTTCTTTTTTTCATCTGCCCGGAGCATCCGGGAAAGAACGTATCCCGCCGCCCAATCTACGACTTCATGCCCTCGATGATGGCGCGCAGTTCCTCGGCCATGCGGGCCACCTCGGCGATGGCCAGGGCAGACTGGTTCATGGCTTCGGCCGTCTCGCCGGAGATGACGTTGAGTTCCTCGGTGGCGCGGGCGATCTGCTCGCTGGCGGCGGATTGTTCCTCGGCGGCGGAGGCGATGGAGCGCACCATGTCCGCCGTGTCCACCGAAACGCTCAGTATCTCGCGCAGCGACGCGCCCGACTGGGCAGAGCGGTCGGCCGAGGCGGTGGCTTCGGCGTCGGCTAGGCCCATCAGGTCCACGCTCTTCTGGGTCACCTGCTGGATGGCCCGGATGACCTGCCCCACTTCTCCGGTGGCGCTCATGGTCTTTTCCGCCAGCTTGCGCACTTCGTCGGCGACAACGGCAAAGCCCCGCCCGGCGTCACCGGCGCGG
The DNA here is from genome assembly GCF_000226255.1 of Desulfovibrio sp. A2. GTDB lineage: Bacteria > Desulfobacterota > Desulfovibrionia > Desulfovibrionales > Desulfovibrionaceae > Cupidesulfovibrio. Next base: position 27,082 of record NZ_AGFG01000036.1, on the reverse strand, counting down.
GCCGCCTCGATGGCCGCGTTCAGCGCCAGCAGGTTGGTCTGGTCGGCGATGTCCGAGATCATCTCGATGATGGTCCCGATGCCGTCGGCCTGCCTGCCCAGTTCGTGCAGGCTGCCACCCATTTCCGACATGCGGTCGCGCAGGGCGCGGATGGAGCGTACCGTGTCCTGCACCACCTGCTCGCCCTGTTCGGCACGCGACTTGGCGAGGTCGGCGTTTTCCGCGGCGCTGCCCGCGCTGCGCGCCACTTCCAGGATCGAGGCGTTCATCTGCTCGACGGCCGTGGCCGATTCGGCAACGCGGGTCTTCTGGTTTTCCGTGCCCCGGCTCGATTCTTCTATCTGCGACGAAAGCTCTTCCGCCGCCGTGGACAGCCGGGCCGAAACGTCCATGGCGGCACGGGCCGCCTCGGCGATACGGTCGCGCTGGGCCTCGATCTGCTGCTGCTTCTCCACCATCTCGCTGATGTCGTTCCAGAACGAGATGGAGCCCAGCAGCCCGCCATCCATGTCGTAGAACGGGGTAGTCACCACGCTGATGTGCACGGTGCGCTTGCCGTCCTGCGACGTCCACACGGTCTGCCCGGTAAAGGTGCGCCGCTCCTTGATGGCCTTGTCGGACAGCGTTTCGCGGTTGGGGTCGAACCAGTAGAACTCGCCGGACTTCATGCCGTAGTATTCGCCGGGCGGCTTGGGCCTGCCCAGCAGTTCACAGACCTGGGTGTTGGCCCAGGACATGGTGAAGTCGGGCGCCACGATGCCGCAGGGCGTGGGAATGCCTTCCAGCACCCCCCGCGCGAAGCCCAGTTCGTGCTTGATGCGGTCCTTCATGCGCCGGGTGTTGTCGGCAAGGTCCGCCAGTTCGCAGGTGAAGTTGCCCTCGAGGCTGGTGCCGAAGTCGCCCCCGGCGATGTCCGCGGCAAAGCGCCCCACGGCCTGCAACGGCACCACCACCAGCCTGCGCACCAACAACACCATGGTGCTCGCCAGCAGGATACAGACCGTCACCGCGATGGCGGCCACCACGTTGCGCAGCGAGTATGCGTCCTCCAGCAGTTCCGATTCGTTCACCGTGCCCGCCAGAATCCAGCCGGTCTGGGCGATGCGGGTGAACACCGCCAGCTTGCGCTGTCCCTTGAAATCGTACTCCAGCACGCCATCCTGCTTGCCCAGCATGTCGCGCACGAAGGGCAAATCCTTGCCGGGTTGCAGCAAGGTGGCCGGGTCGGGGTGGGAGATGAAGGTGCCGTCCCCGTCCAGCAGATAGAGGTAGCCCGTATCGCCGATCTTGATGGGCGCGATGGCGCTTTCGGTGAAGGCGTTGAAGTCGAACGACACCTGCACCCCGCCGATGAGCGCCCCCGAGGCGTCGCGCAGCGGCACCGCCATGCGGAAGACCAGCCGGTCGCCTTCGGCCTTTTGCACCGACTTGTCCAGGGCCAGTTCGCTGCCGTCCAGCACCTGCCGGACCACGGGGTGCTTGGTCTTGTCCTGCCCCCGCTCGTCCACGCCGCCGTTGTTGGCCCCGACGATGACCACGCCGCGCTTGTCGAAGGCGTAGGCCGACCAGATTTCGCCGTACGTCTTCAGATAGTCGCGGAAGCGGTTCTGGGCCACGCCGTTCTCGTCCTGGCCGTCCACCACCGCCTCGATGACGGCCCGCTGCCGGGCCAGGGCGATGGCCAGCTTCTTCTGGTTGCCCAGATAGATGTCCGTGGCCGTCTTCGCGGTCCGAACCAGCGCCTGCGACCCGGTGCGTTGCAGGTCCAGCGCAAGATCCATGGTGGATGCCACGACGTACCAGCCAAGCCCCGCGAACCCGATGACCAGCAACGCGACGACCAGCGCGCCGATCCTGGTGTTCAACCTGTCGAAAAATCCCGCATTGCCCCGCATGCTGCCTCCCTGGTGATGGAACGTCCTCTCCGTTCCATCGACCGCAATCCAGATTAAGTTAATATGTGAGCGACAATTTTAATGTATTTTCCAGTGGATGGCACAGTATCACTTTCTAATGCGAGCATGTGCAGGGGATATGCGAAATCATGTTCCTTCACGATTTCTGCATGTTGTGTATTTTTAGGTGTTACTACCCGTAATTGCAGTGAATCTTTCGGATGGGGGAGCGGAGCGTCCAGGGGCGGGATATCGGGCGGTGCATGTCGATCGGGGGCGAGGGAGCGTGTGCGCACGGGAAAAACGTGCGGGAACGCGCAGGGAGAGATTGAAGAGCGCGCTGCAAGCGCGTCGTCGCGGATGGGGTGGGAGGGCGAACAAGGAGGGGGCATGCCAGGGCGGGCATGCCCGGAAGGATGCGCCAACCCGTGGCGCGTTTGCTGCGCCGGTGGCGCGACGGAAGACGAAAGGACCGGGGATGCGAAACGGCGGGGCCGCCCGCCTGCCGGGCTATGCCCCGGCCCGGCGCGCGCGGGGCAGGCGCAGCAGTGCCTCCAGCCCGCCGTCCTGGCGGTTGGCCAGGGTGATGTCGCCGCCGTGCTGGCGAGCGATGTTGCGGGCGATGGACAGGCCAAGGCCGCTGCCGCCGGTCTGGCGGTTGCGCGAATGCTCCACGCGGAAGAACGGCTCGAACACCGTGTCCACGTAATGCTCCGGCAGGCCGGGCCCCTGGTCGCGGATGGCCACGGAAAGCATGTCGCCCGCCTCTCGCACCTCTATGTCCACCTGCCCGCCGCCGTAGCGCACGGCGTTTTCCAGCAGGTTGGACAGGCAGCGCTTCAGCGCCAGGGGCTGGGCCTTGAGGCGGGTGGCGCGCTCGCCGTCCGCGCCGTGCAGGGTGATGCGCACCTCGGGCTGCCCGGCGTGCCCGGTATGGAGGTCGCGGCAGTCTTCCACCAGGCTTTCCAGCAGGGCGGTCACGTCCACCTCGGCCGTTTCCTCGCGGCTGTCGGTGCTGCGCACGAAGTCGATGGTGGTGGAGAGCAGGTTCTTTATTTCGTCCAGGTCCGCCACGAAGCGCTCGCGCAGTTCCGGCGGTTCCATCTGGTCCGCGCGCAGGCGCATGCGGGTGACCGGGGTACGCAGGTCGTGCGAGATGGCGGCCAGCAGCCGCCCCCGCTCGTCCACGAACTGGCGGATGCGGTCCTGCATCCGGTTGAAGGCCTGCGCCGCGCGGCGGATTTCCAGCGGCCCCCGCTCGGGCAGGGGCGCTCGCACCAGCCCCGCGCCGAATTCGTCGGCGGCGTCGGCCAGCATGCGCAGGGGCCGGGTCATCCAGCCCACCACCAGCAACCCCAGCAGGGCCACGCCCACGATGCGCCAGCCCAGGTCCCACAGCATGGGTTCGGGTATCCACGGGCGGTTGCCCGCGGGCAGCACGTGGGTGAACACCACCCACATGCCGTCGTGCAGGCGCACGCCCACGGTGTAGCCGATGTCGTAGTGGCCGTCGTCCGCACGGCCGGGCGGGGGCGGGGGGCGGTGGCCCACGTCGCGGGCGATGCCGTCCACCCGGCAGGTCAGCTGCATGCCGGGGGCAAGCAGGCCGCGCAGGTGGTCTTCGAAGATGGAACTGTACACATCCGGCGCGATACCGGGCGTGGTGATGGCGGGCGGGGTGCTGGCGATGGCGATGCGGCTGGCCCCCTGCACCATCTGGCCTATTATGCTAGCCCTTGCCTCGGGCCGGGCCGCGTCCAGCAGCAGGGCCTGCCCGGCAAGGCGCATGGCCGCCTGGCGGGCCACGGAACTGTAGAGGAAGGGCCCGCCCCGCGAGACCACGTACAGCATGCTGACCACCTGGATGAGCATGATGCCGCACACCAGGGCCAGCACCACCCGGCCGCGCAAGGTGCGCGGGGGCAGGGCGGAAAGGAGTTTTCCGACGGAAAGCGACCGGCGCGCGGCCTGCGTAGCGGAACGCATGGCGGAGGCGGGGCTCATGCGTCGGCCGGGCCGGAGGCGGCGTCGGCAACGGGACCGGAAGCGTCATCGGCCCCTGCGTCGCGCTCCACGTCGGTGGCAAGATAATACCCGTCGCCGCGCACGGTCTTGATGATCTGCGGTTCGCGCCCGTTGTCGCGCAGGCGGGTGCGCAGCCGGCTGACCAGCACGTCGATGGACCGGTCGAAGGCCTCGGCCGCGCGGCCCTGGGTCAGATCCAGCAACTGGTCTCGGCTCATGACCCTGTTGGGATACTTCAGGAACACCCGCAGCAGGCGGTATTCCGCGCCGCTCAGGTTCACCACCACCCCGTCCGGGGCCACCAGGTGGCGGGGCACCGTGTCCAGCGTCCACCCGGCAAAGCGGATGGTGCGCGACATGGCCTCCGGCTCGGCCTTGGCGATGTTTTCGGGCAGGGCGCGGGCCCGGCGCAGCACGGTGCGGATGCGGGCCACCAGTTCGCGCGGGTTGAACGGCTTGGCCACGTAGTCGTCGGCCCCCAGTTCCAGCCCGATGATGCGGTCGGTGTCGTCGTCCAGGGCGGTGAGCATGATCACCGGCAGGTCGGAGCGGGCACGCAGCCTGCGGCACAGGGTGAGCCCGTCGTCGCCGGGCAGCATCACGTCCAGCACCACGAGGTCGTAGCGGCCCACCTCGAGCATGCGGAACATCTCGACGCCGTCGGCGGCCGATTCGGCGCGAAAGCCGTGCTTGTCCAGAAAGCTGGTGAGCAGTTCGCGGATTTCGGGGTCGTCGTCCACGACAAGGATGTGTTCCGGGGTGTTCATGGCCCTCCTATAGCGCCGCCCCGGACGCCGTGCACGGGTTTTTTGCAACACAATGTTTCCGCCGCGCGTGGCGCAATATGCGGCAACACTTTGGCTGTTGCGGCAACGGAGCGGCAACGTGCAACACATATTGCGGCCACGCGACGGGGCTAGACCCAGCCTCACGCGCCTTTCCTTTCCGCAGGGGCGCAAGCGGGGCGGACGGGTTTTCCCCTTCCTCCTCGGAGCGCCGGGATGGTCCCGGCGCGGGCCGCCAGCCGCCTTCAACGTCGGCGCTTCGGCCTCCCGTTCCGCCCCCGCCCCTGCGAAAGGAATGCGCGACGCCAACAGCCATCGGAAACCGCATGTACCAGATAGCCCTCAAGATGCTGCTCGCCAACCGGGGCAAGTACCTCGGCATGGTGCTGAGCCTGGCCTTCACCTCGCTGATCATGACCCAGCAGCCCGCCGTGTTCGCCAGCATTCTTACCCGCACCTACGGCCTCATCGACGACATCGCCATCGCCGACATCTGGGTCATGGACCCCCAGGCCCAGTCGGTGGATGAGTCCAAGGCCATGCCCGACACGCGTCTGTCGCTGGTGCGCAGCGTCAGCGGCGTGGAATGGGCCGTGCCCCTGCACAAGGGCCAGTTGAAGGCGCGCCTGCCCGACGGCAACACCGTGGGCTGCGGGCTCATCGGCGTGGACGACGTGTCGCTCATCGGCGCGCCGGGCGACATGAAGTCCGGCAGCATGGCCGACCTGCGCATGAGCGACGCCGTGGTGGTGGACGCCGAGGGCGCGGCCAAGCGCCTGGCCGTGCAGGTGGATGGCGGCATGCGCCCGCTGGCCGTTGGCGACGGGCTGGAGGTCAACGACCACCACGCCGTGGTGGTGGGAGTGGCCAACGCCACCCCCACCTTCCAGTCGCAGCCCATGCTCTACACCACCTATTCGCGGGTCAAGCTGTTCAACAAGAGCGAACGCAAGCTGATGTCCTTCGTGCTGGTGAAGGCCCAGAAGGGGCAGGACCACCGCAGGCTCGCCGCGCGCATCGCCTCCGAGACGGGCCTGACGGCCCTGACCGCCGACGACTTCCGCGCCCGTACCCTGCGCCATTTCATCAAGCGCACGGCCATCATCATGCACTTCGGCACCACCATCCTCATGAGCTTCTGCATCGGCGCGGTGGTCACCGGGCTGATGTTCCACAACTTCACCCAGGACGCGCTGCGCCACTTCGGCGTGTTGAAGGCCATGGGCACCGACGACCGCACCCTGCTGCTGATGATCCTGTCGCAGGCGCTGCTGGTGGCGGGCACCGGCTTCGGCATCGGGGTGGGCATGGCCATGATCATGGGCAACCTGCCCGGCGACCCCATGGGCATGCGCCTTTCCCCCACCATATTGCTGGTGGGCGGTGGCGCGGTGCTGTCCATCACCCTGGTTTCGGCGGCGCTGAGCATCCGTCAGGTGCTGCGGCTGGAACCGGCCATCGTGTTCAAGCAATAGCTGGGAGCCTTCCATGACGAATACGGACATGCGCCCGCGCCTCGGCGCGGTTGCCCTTTCCCCGGCCCCCGAAGGCGGGGCCGACCCCGCCGTGGTCTGTGCCGGGTTGCGAAAGCGCTACGGCGAAGGGGCCACCGCCGTGCACGCCCTGCGCGGCGTGGACCTGACCGTGCAGCGCGGCGAACTGCTGATGCTGGTAGGGCCCTCGGGCTGCGGCAAGACCACGCTCATCTCGGTGATGGCGGGCATTCTGGACCCCACGGAGGGGAGCTGCCGCATCCTGGGGCAGGACATGACCGCGCTGGCCCCCCGGCCGCGCGCGGCTTTTCGCGCCCGCAACATCGGCTTCGTGTTCCAGGCCTACAACCTGAACCCGGCGCTGACCGCGGCCGAGAACGTCTCCGTGCCGCTGCGCATCTGCGGCGCGCCCGTGCGCGAGGCCATGCGCAAGGCGGAAGCCGCGCTGGATATGGTGGGCCTTGGCGACAAGGTGGAATCCGCCCCCGGCGATCTTTCCGGCGGGCAGCAGCAGCGGGTGGCCATTGCCCGCGCCCTGGTGCACGAGCCGCAGTTGATCGTGTGCGACGAACCCACCAGCGCCCTGGACCACGCCAACGGCCAGCGGGTCATGGAACTGCTGCGCCGGGTGGGCACCGTGGATGGCCGCGCGCTGGTCATCGTCACCCATGACGCGCGCATCTTCGATTTTGCGGACCGCATTGCCGAACTGGACGACGGCCGGGTGACCCGCGTGGGCACGCCCGGCGCGCTGGCCGGGGCGGGGCATGGCGCGACCGATCCCGGCCCTGCGCCTGACGGCGAGGACATGCCCGCTGTCGCGCCGTGCGCCGGCCCTGTTGATGCTGCTGGCGGCGCAATGGCCGATGCCCCCCATGGCGGCAACGGCTGCCGTCCTTCCGCCGCTCGCCCATAGCGCACAGCGAACCGTAACTTCCGGGGGCGGTCCAAGCGCGGAGCGCCCCCGCATCCCGATATTCTTCAAGATTCCCCAAGAGAGCAAAGACAGGGACAACCATGCGACGCAACATCATCCTTACCTACGTCCTGCCCGCCCTGGCCCTGGCGGGCCTTGTGGCGGGCATCGTGTACGCCTCGCGCACGTCCGCGTCCCCGGCCCCGGTTCCTCCGGTGGCCGACCCGGCCGCGCCGCCCTATGAAAAGTACATCAGCGGTTCCGGCATCGTGGAGGCGGCCAGCCGCGACGTGGGCGTGGCCACGCCCACGTCCGGGGTCATCGTGGAGATTCCCGTCACCGTGGGCGACGCGGTGCGCAAGGGCGACCTGCTGTTCCGCCTGGACGACCGCGAGCGCAAGGCCGCGCTGGCCGAGCAGAAGGCCGCGCTGGTGGTGGCCCGCGCCAAGGTGGTCGAGGCGCGCGTGGCCCTGGAAAAGGCCCGCGCCGACGCCGCGCGTGTGCGCAGCCTGCGCGACGGCCGCGCCGTGAGCGCGGAAGAGGCGGCCCAGCGCGGCTACGCGGAGGAAACGGCCCGCGCGGAGTTGGCCTCCGCCACGGCCGACGTGACCCAGGCCGAGGCCAAGATCCGGTCCATAGAAGTGGACCTGGACCGGCTGTGCGTGCGCGCGCCCATGGACGCCACGGTGCTGCAGGTGAACGTGAGTGAGGGGGAGTACGCCACGGCCGGGGCGCTTTCCACGCCGCTGGTCATGCTGGGCGACGTCACCCGGCTGCACGTGCGGGTGGACATCGACGAGAACATCGCCTGGCGCTACCGGGCGGGCATGCCCGCCACGGTGTTCCTGCGGGGCAACCGCGACTTTTCCGCGCCGCTGCGCTTCGTGCGGGTGGAGCCCTACGTGCTGCCCAAGACATCGCTGACAGGCGACACAACCGAGCGCGTGGACATCCGCGTGCTGCAGGTGCTGTACGCCTTCGACGCCCGCGACATGGCCGCCTACGTGGGCCAGCAGGTGGACGTGTACTTCGACGACACCGGGCGCGATGCCGCCGACGGGGCGAAGCAGCCCGGCCGGAAGGACGGGAACAAGGGCGGCTCCGCCACTGCTGCGCGTTCCGGCGCGGCGGGCGTCGCCCCGTCCGCCCCGTTCGATCGATCCGGCCCGTCCACCCCGTCCGGCCAATCCGTCTGGCCGGTGCAGTCCGTGCGGCCAGCGCAGGCGGGCGAGCCCGATACGTTGCCCGAGGTGGTGGTGCCCGTGCGGGACGCCAAGGCCCGGACCAGCGGCAAGGACGCGGCGCGCGGCGCGGGGGTGCGGGGATGATCGTGACGTTCGGTTTCCGGCGCGCGCGGGGGGGCGTGGCCACGGCGCGGCCGTCCGCATCGCTTCGCGCGGTCGCCGCGCTGCTCTGCGTGGCCCTGGCCGCAGGCTGCGCCACCACGGCCGCCGCGCCCCGCCCGGCCATGCCCGTCGCGTGGAGCGCGCAGGCGGCCCCCGCGTCCGCAAGCGCGGCGCAGTCCGGCGCATCGCTGGCCCAATGGTGGACCGCCTTCGGCGACCCGGTGCTGGATGGCCTGCTGGCCCGCGCAGCCGCCGCCAACTTCGACGTGCGCATCGCCGCCGAAAAGGTGCGCGAGGCCCGCGCCGCCGCGCGCGAGGCCGGGGCGGACCTTGGCCCCACGGTCACCGGCTCGGCCTCGGCCACGCGCAGCCGCGCGGGCACGGGCGAGGCGCAGTCCACCGGATCGCGCAACGGCAACGTGTACGCCACGGGCCTTGACCTGGCATGGGAAATAGACCTGTTCGGGCGGCTGCGCGCCACCCGCGAGGCCCGCGTGGCCGACGCCCAGGCGGCGGAAGAGGACCGCCGCGACACCCTGGTCACCCTGCTGGCCGAGGTGGCCACCCAGTACGTGACCCTGCGCCAGGCCCAGAACGAACTGGACCTTACCCGCGACATCGCGGCCAGCCGGGCCGAAACCCTGGCCCTGGTCACCGCCCGGCGCGACGCGGGCCTGACCGGGGACATCGACGTGGCCCAGGCCGCCGCGCTGTGGCATTCCTCGCTGGCCGACGCCGCCGACTACGAGAACAACGCCTGGGCGGCGCTGGCCCGCATCGAACGGCTGGTGGACGCCGCCCCGGGCGAACTGCGCCCGACACTGGAAAAGACCGCCCCCATTCCCGCGCCCGCGCGCCAGGTGCCCGCCGGGCTGCCCGCCGACCTGCTGCTGCGCCGCCCGGACATCCGCGCGGCGGAGCGGCTTCTGGCGTCGGCCGCGTCGGACCTGGCCGCCACCACGGCGGAGCGCTGGCCCACGCTCAGCCTTTCGGCGGCGCTGGGTTCGCAGGCGTCCACGGTGAACAAATTGCTGTCCTCGGGCAGCGGGGTGTGGTCCGTGGCCCCGGCGCTGGGCCTGACCCTGTTCGATTCCGGGGCCACCGCCGCGCGCATCGAGCAGGCCGACGCCCGGCGCGAGCAGGCCGCGCTGACCTACCTTTCCACGGCCCGCACGGCGGTGGAAGAGGCGGAAGCCGCCCTGTACGCCGTGGACCGCCAGCAACGCAGGCTGCCCGACCTGGCCGCCGTGCTGGAGGCCGACCGCACGGCCCTGGTCCTGGCTTGGGACCGCTATCGGGCCGGGTTGACCGACTTCCTGGACGTGGTCGACGCCGAGCGTGAACTGGCCACCGCTGCCCTGACCCACGTGCGGGCACGGGCGGTGCTGTCCACCCGCGCCGTCACCCTGTACCGGGCGCTGGGCGGCGGCTGGGAAGCGTCGGATGGCACGGGGCAGGCCGCCACGCCCGTGGCGTCGCCCGTCTCGCCCGTTTCGCCCGTTTCGTAGACGGGCCTTCCACCTTCCGGCACCGCGCGCACAGGCCGCCCATCATCCACATGGCATACGCGGCCCGACGGGCCGCTTCAGGAGATCCCATGCACCAGTCCCGTGTTCCCTTCATCACCGCGTTGTTCTGCGGCCTGTTGCTGCACGGCGAATTCACGGGCGTCGCCTCCGCCTCCGCCGACCCGGCCGGGCAACCGGCCCCGGCCATCGGGGAGGCCCAGCCCGCGACGCCCGCCGAGGGGGCGACCTCCCCTGCCCCCACCCCTGTCCCAGACCGGGCGCGCGCTTCGCGCCGCTTCGAGGTGGCCGACCGCGACGGCGACGGCAGCCTGACCCGCACCGAGGCGGGCCATCCCGAAACGGGGTTGCCCGTGGTGGCCCGTGAATTCACGGCCATTGACGCCGATGGCGATGGCCTTTTGAGCAAGGCCGAGTTGCTGCGCTACGCGCGTGAGCGGCGACAGGCCCGGCAGTCCTCGTGACGGAGTGACGCGGGAAGTTTTGACCCAGTAAAGGAATGTAAAGAAGCCGCCCGGCAAAATTTGCCTGGCTTTGCCCGCCCCGCACGTTGCCGTGCGGGGCGGTTCTTTTGCTGGTGGAGAGAGCGTGCGGGTGGAGCGCGGAAGGCGGCCGCGATATCAAGGCGCGATCCGGCTACGCGGGCAGGCGGAAGGTAACCTTCAACCCGCCCTGGGGCAGGTTTTCCGCCGAGATGGCCCCGCCGTGCAGTTCAACGGCGCGCTGGGCGATGGACAGGCCAAGCCCGGTGCCCGTGCCGCGCGGGGCGTTGCCTGCCCGGAAGAACGGCACGAAGAGCAGGGGCAGGTCGGCCTCGGGCACGCCCGGTCCCTGGTCCTGCACGGCAATGACCGCGTAGCGCGCAGGGTGAGGGCACGCGGAGCGGACCGAGCCGCCGTTGGTCCCGGTCACCCCGTTGTTTCCGTTCCTGCGGTCGTTCCTGCCGTCCCGGCCGGTCTGTTCCGGTTCCGGCGCGGGGGGCTGCGGCGGCGCGCCGCAGGTTCCGGCGGCCTCGCAGGACAGCGATACCGTCACCCGCGTGTCCGGCGGCGAGAACTTCAGGGCGTTCTGCACCACGTTGTCCAGCGCGCCGTAGAGCATCTCGCGCATGCCGTGGAACGGGGCGCACGTTCCATCCACGCGCAGTTCCACCCGCTTGCGCTCGGCGCGGGCCTGGAAGTCCGTTTCTTCCACCAGTTGGACCAGCAGCGCGGGCAGGTCGAACCACGCGGGCGGCGCGTCCTCCTTCTGCTGATCCAGGTGTCCGGTGGCCAGCAGGTGGGCGCTCAGCGCGGAAAGGCGCTCCGCGTCGTGGCGGATGCGCTCCAGAAAGCGCTGCGACTCGGGCGAGACCGTGCGCGAGGCCATCTCCAGCGCCAGGGCCACGCGCGACAGGGGCGAACGCATTTCGTGCGACACGTCGTGCAGCAGGCGGCGCTGCGTCTGCAACAGCTCCTCTGTGCGTTCGGCCATGGTGTTGAAATCGTTGGCGAGGCGGGCCAGTTCCGTGCCGTGGGAGGCCACGTCGCCGTTGACGCGCGCCTGCAGGTCGCCCCGGGCGAAGCGCTGCAGCACGCTGCCCACCTCGTCTATGGGGCGGCTGGTCTGGCGCAGCAGCAGGTGCAGCACGCCGCCCGCCAGCACCATGGCCATGGCCAGGGGCAGCACGAAGGGCGGCAGGCGCATGTCCGGCGGGGCGGGCATGTCCTTGCGCAGGGTGAGCACCCCGTGCCCGCCGCCGGGCAGGTCGATGGGGTCGGCCATGAGGATCACCGGCCGGAAAGTGAACGGCGGGGGGAAATCGAACTGGGTCGCGCCCGTGGATCGCGCGTCCTCGGTCAGTTCGCGGGCTTCGCCCTGAATGGCGGCCTCGGTTTCCGGATCGCGCACGGCGGGGGCGGGCGGCGGCGGGGGGGGCGAGCCGGACGGCGTGGACGATCCGGAACGCGGGGGGGGCATGGGCGGCACGCGGCCTTCCAGGGCCGCGCGGATGCGCTCCGGCCAGGATAGTTGCGGGGGTGGGCCGCCGTAGGGCGAGGAAGGGGAATCCCCAGGCGCGCCCGGGGCGACTGCCATTTCCCCGGCGGGCGCGGCGAGGCGGTCGCCCCCGTCGGGAACCGAGGCCGATGAATCGGCAGCACCGGGTGGCGTGCCGTTCCTGTCGCCATTGCCCCCTGTCGCGCCTGGCCGGGGCGGCGCGTCGAAAGGCACCGGCGCCACCGGGCCGTTGTCGGCCAGCGGCCGCAACGCGGCGTCGTGCAGCACAACGTGCACGCCGCGCTTGCGCAGGGTGTCCAGCAGGGCGTCCAGTTTGTCCGTGCGCCCCTCGGCCATGTACTCGGAGACGCGGTCGCCCAGCAGGTCCAGCAGCACCGCGTTCATCTCGAACGGCCCGCGCTTGGGGCGGTCCTCCAGACGGATGCGGATGAACGTGCCCAGGGTGAAGATGCCGCAGCCTACCAGCAGCAGCACCAGCAGCCTAACCGGCCACGTTCTCATGCCCGGTCCCGAAGCGCGGCTGTGCGTCGTCCTGGCCGCCGAAGGTCGATTCCGTGGGCGAAACGCGGAAATAGTAGCCCATCCCGCGCACCGTGCCCACGCGCGGCTGTCCGTCGTCGCAGGGGCCCAGCTTCTTGCGCAGGTTGCTGACGTGCACGTCTATGGACCGGTCGAAGGGCAGTATCTCGCGTCCCAACACCCCGCGCGAGATGTCCTCGCGCGCGACGGTGCCGCCTTCGGCCTCCAGCAGCAGCACGAGAATGGCGTACTCCACCGGGGTAAGGGGCAGGGGCGCGCCGTCGCGCAGGGCCGTGCGGGCCGAGCGGTCCACGGTGATGCCCCCGAAGGCAAGGTTGCGCTTGCGGTACGGCCCCACGCCGCCCACGGCCCCGCCCAGGCCGGCCGCGCCCGCCCCCGTGCCGTGGGTACGGGTGCGGCGCAGCACGGCGCGCAGGCGCGCCAGCAGTTCGCGCGGCACGAAAGGCTTGGGCACGTAATCGTCCGCGCCCATCTCCAGCCCCACGATGCGGTCCACGTCGTCGCCGCGCCCGGTCAGCATGAGCACGGGCAGCGCCGAACGCGACCGGATGGTGCCGAGCACGTCGAAGCCGCTGGTATCCGGCAGGGCCACGTCCAGCAGTGCCGCGTCATAGTCGCCCGACAACGCCCGCGCGAGACCCTGGCCACCGGTGTGGCAGGGTTCCACGGCAAGCCCTTCGGGAGCGAGATATTCCGTAAGCAGTGCGCAGAGTTCCTTGTCGTCGTCGATCAACAAGACTCGATCCATGATGTCACCCTCTGGGCGGTGGCACATATTTCCCGATTGCCGCTTGCGACCGGTATAGTGCAAGAATCACGCCCCAATGATTTCCGGGAATGTAAAACAATGTAAACTAGTGTGTCCGACGCTTTCAAAACACTACCAGCCCTGAACGGACAATGTGGGCGGGCGCGCGTATACATACAGACAGCCCGCAATGCGCGGGGCTTGGCTTTTCCACAATTTCCGGCGTGGTGCATGGACCCGGTTGCCGCAATTCCGGCTCCACAGAACGCACGACTGGAGATGAAGATGGAAGCCAATACAGGAACCGCTACGGACATAACGGCATGCATGACCGGCGACGGAAAGGCATGGCGTCGTTTCGTGTCCGTCTATGCCCCGGTGATCCACAAGGCCGTGCACTACACCCTTCAGTGGAACGGCGGGGCCGCCGCAGGGCTCGATGCGCAGGACGTGACGCAGGAGGTGTTCTGCCGTCTCGTCAGCGACGAGTTTCATCTGCTGTCCACCTACGATCCCGCGCGGGCGGGCATGGGCACCTGGCTCACCGTTGTGGCGCGCTCCACCGCGCTCGACTGCCTGCGCGCGCGCCGCACCGAACGGATGATGCGGCACGAACCCTACGTGGAAGAGGAACTGGCCGAACGGCTGTGGGCGGAAGCCCCCACCCCGGCAGGCTCCGCGCCTGACGCCCACGAAGAACTGGACCTGCCCCCCGGTCTGCTGAGCAGACGGCAGAGCACGGTGCTGCGGCTGCTGTTTCAGGACGACCTCGATACCGATGAAGTGGCGCGCACGCTGGACATCCATCCCAAGACCGTGCGCAGTCTGAAGCAGAACGCCCTTGCGCGGCTGCGGCACCACTTCTGTCTGTGATGCGCGCCGCGCAACGCAAAGGCCCGGATCACTCCGGGCCTTTTCTTTGTGCCAAAGGCCGACGCCACAGGCAATGCAAAGTAATGCAAAGATACTGTTATGAACATTAATTGCGTGACTTTGCCGGTGGTTATGGAATTTAAAAAATTAAGAGTGCGGCGCAAGGGCGTCGATAAGGTCATCAAGCATGCGCTGCATGCACGGCAGAGGCACACAAGGATAGTGTATATTTCATGGAGGAAAACATATGTCTCTCGTAGTCAACAACAACTTTACGGCGCTCACCACGGCCAATACGCTGAACGCAACGTACAGCAAGCTTGAAAAGTCCACCCAACGCCTGTCGTCGGGCCTGCGCATCAACTCCGCAGCGGACGACGCGGCCGGTCTTGCCATTCGCGAACTGATGCGTTCGGACATCAGCGCGCTGAATCAGGGCGTGCGCAACGCCAACGACGCCATTTCGCTGATCCAGACGGCGGATGGCGCCATGGAGACCATCGACGAAAAGCTCATCCGCATGAAGGAACTGGCCGAACAGGCCGCCACCGGCACCTACAACTCAGACCAGCGCCTGATCATCGATTCCGAATACCAGGCCATGGCCTCGGAAATCACCCGAATCGCCAGCGCCACCGACTTCAACGGCATCGCGCTGCTGAACGGCAACCTGTCTGGCCAGACCTACGACGGCTCGGGCCTGACCTCCACCGGCCAGCTGCACATCCACTTCGGCTCGGGCAACGACAGCGCGCAGGACTACTACAACATCCGCATCGGCTCGGTGTCGGCCGAGGCCATGGGCCTTGGCAACACCACCACCGGCGCGGGGTCGAGCATCTCCACCCAGCAGGCGGCGCAGGACGCCCTGACCGCCATCGACAATGCCATCATCTCCAAGGACCAGATTCGCGCCTCGCTGGGCGCCATGCAGAACCGGCTGGAGGCCACCATCACCAACCTCGAGACCCAGTCCGAAAACCTTTCCGCCGCGGAATCGCGCATTTCGGACGTGGACGTCTCGATGGAAATGACCGAGTACACCAAGCAGCAGGTGCTGGCGCAGACCGCCGTGGCCATGCTGTCGCAGGCCAACTCGCTGCCGCAGATGGCGCTTTCGCTGATCGGCGGCTAGGCGTCTTCCGGGGGAGTGGGCCGCTGGAAGCCCGCTGCCCGATGGTGGAGGGAAACGGCGAGACTGCGGATACGCAAACGGCAAGGGGCCGGGCATATGCCCGGCCCCTTTTGCGCGCCGTGCGCCAGCGGGGGGCGGGGGCGGGAAAGCGCCGAAAGCACACGGATGCGCGCCGCATCGGGCATCGGGTGTGGAGTGCGAGGCGCGCGGAAAGCGACCTTCCGGCGGCCGACAGGGGGCGCTTTTGTGTGGCGGTCGCAGAAAGGGGGACGCCCGATGTCGGGCGTCCCCCTTTCTGCCGTGTCCCTGCCCATACCCCGGCCGAACGCGCGGCAGGCGCGCGCAGCCATGCCCCCCGGTCAGTCCTCCAGCGAGGCCAGCAGCGATTCGATGGTGGTCGACAGGTTGTCGTAGCTGGTGAGCAGGGTTTCCAGGTTGGAATAGCGGGTGCGCAGGCGGCTTTCCACCAGGTCCAGACGTTCCTCTTCATTGGAGATGGATTCGGCAAGCTGGTCGAGGATTTCCTGGTAGCTGTCCTCCATGATCTGGAGGGTGCCCTCGGTGCTGGTCATGTCCTCCAGGGTGTCGATCAGTTGCCCGATCTTGCCCTGCTTGAGGTATGCGGTGCCGGTGTAGGCGCCATCGGCGGTGTTGTCCACGGTGAGGGCCAGGCCCGCCTCGTCCTCGCCGGACGCGCCGGTGATGGTCCAGCCAGAGACCGAGGCGGCGTTGCCGTTGATGTAGGCCGAGGTTATCTCGCCGTTCTCGATGGTGTACGACACCTCGTATTCGCCCGCCACCGTGGTGCCGGAGATGGAACTGTCGAAGGAAAAGTCGCTGGAATCGGTGGAGCCCGTCGAGTCCGAGGACAGCAGCGCGGCCACGGCTTCCGGGTCTTCGGCGATGGCCTCTTCCAGTTCGTCCGAGTCGATGACCAGCAGGCCGAAGGTTTCCGAGTCCTCGTCGGCGTCGGTGGAAATGCCGATGGTGGAAAGGCTGGTGAACAGGTCGCCGGTGTCCGCGTCGGCGTCGTAGTAGGAAAAGCCCAGCCCCTTGGTGGACAGGATGTTCTTCAGGCTGCTCTGCACCAGGTCGATGCCGTAGTTGCTGGCCAGCACCGAGGCTTCGCTGTCGTCATCCTCATCGTCCTCGTCGTCGTCCTCCGAGTCGGATGCCGTGGCCGTGGACACCGAATCGGACACCGTGCCCTGGTCCTGCAGGTCCATGAGCAGTTGCAGGATGGTGTTGATGCTTTCGACAACGGTTTCGATGGCCTCCACCATGGCGTCGGTGTCCAGTTCCACGGTGACCGTGGTTCCTTCGTCGTCGGTGGTGGTCTTGAGCTGCAGGGTCACCCCGTCGATGACGTCGTCGATGGAGTTGGTGTCGCGCTCTATCCATTCGTCGTCGGCGGCGGGAAAGCCGTCCACCTTGATCTGGGCGTTCTGGGCCTTCTGGGTGTTGGTGAAGGCGTCCGGGCCCATGGCGTCGAAGCCGGTGTCGTTGATGGTCACGGTGTTGTCAGCGCCAAGGTCCATGCCGCGTATCTGCAGGTAGTAGGAATCCCCTTCGTTGATGACGCTGGCGCGCACGTCGTCGCTGTTGCCGTCCGCGTTGTTGATGAGGTCCACGAATTCCTCGAGCGTGGTGCCCGCCGGAACGTCGATGGTGTACGTCTCGTCGCCGTAGGTGAGCGAGAAGGTCTGGTCGGTGTCGGTGATGGAGGTGTCGGTGGAGGCGTAGCCGTCGTCGCTGCTCCAGATGTCGTTCTGGGCCAGTTGGTTGATGACCACGTTGTGCGTGCCGGCCTCCGCCTCGTTGTCCACCGAGACGGTCAGGCTGGTCTCGTCGGACGAGGAGCCGGACTTGGTGAGAAAATCGGAGGCGGAGTCGTAGTCCTGCAGCGTCTGGTACAGCGTGGTCATCTGGGTTTCCAGGTCTTCCACGGCGGCCAGCTGCTCTTCGTACGCCGTCTCCTTCTCGGTCATGCTGTTGTAGCGGTATTCCTCCACCGCCATCTGGGCCTCGATGATCTCGTCCCAGTCGGTGCCGGTGTTCAGGCCGGTGAAGGTGATGGAGCCGGACCAGTAATCGGACATGGGTGCCTCCGCATCGCCGTGCCGGGCGCAGCCGGACTTACAGATAGTCGAGCAGGCTCAGATTCATCACGGCGGACGAGGTGCTGAGCACCGCCTCGTAGATGGTGGTGAGCTTGGAGAGTTCCGTGGCCAGCGCCGTGGTGTCGGCATCCAGCGTGTTGCTCACCGTGCTGGTGGCCGTTTCGCTGAGCAGGGTGTTGGCCGTCTCGATGTGTTCCAGCCGCACCTCGCGCGCGCCGATGTCGCTGGCGGCGGAAAGCATGGTGGCCTGCCCGGCGGTCAGGGCCTCCAGGCTTTCGGCGATGCCTTCCTCGTTGTTGGTTTCCAGGTAGCCGATGAACTCGCCGATGGCCTCGAACAGGTCGCCCTCGCCCGTGCTGGCGTAGCTTTCGCCATCCGCGCTGTAGAGCCCGCCGAACACGTCCAGCCCGCAGCTGTTGATGGCGATGCTGGACGAGGTGGAAACGCGCACCGTGAGGTCGGTGGAGTCGGAGGTGACGGTGAAGGTGTCGCCCGCCGCAAGGTCGCTGCCGCTGCCCGCCGAAAGTTCCAGGGTGCCGCCCGGCACGGTAAGGGTGCCGTCGTCGGAACTCTGCACCTCGGACCAGCTCAGCCCCCCGTCGGAGGAGTAGCTGTACGAAACCGGCCCGGCCACGGTGGTGTCTTCCTCTATGCGCACCACCACGGAATCGCTGAAGGTGCCGGTGGCCGTGGCGGTGACGTCGGTGTTGCTCTGGGCCGTCACCTGCGCGCCGTCGTCGGCGTCGCCGGTGTAGATGGCGGCAGGGCGCACGGTGATGCGCGTGCCCGCGCTGGTGTCGTCATCGGCTACGGCGGTGACCCCGGTGCCGGACTGCATGTTCACTTCCACGCCGTCGCAGGAAAGGGTGGTTTCCCCGGCGGCCAGGGTGGCCTCCGTCCAGGTGTCGCCGCCGTCGGTGGAATAGCGGTAGGTGATGGCGTCGGTGCCCACGGTGCCGTCGCCGGTGAATTCGATGCTGATGCTCTGGTCCGCCTCGCCATCCACCGAAAGCACGGCGCTGCCCGCGCCGGAGGCCAGGGTGGCCCCGGTCACCGTGGCCCCCAGGCCCAGGGTGTAGGCGTCGCCGCCCGAATCGCGCCCGGCGAAGATGGATTGCCCGTTGTACTCGGTGTTGGCGTAGGTGATGAGCTGCTCGTACAGGCCGCGCGCCTCTTCGGCCGCGGCCTCGCGGTTGGCCTCGGACAGGGTGCCGTTGGCGGCCTGCTCGGCCAGCTCGATGAGCTTGGTGAGCACGGTGCTGGCGTCGCCCAGGGTGTCGTCGGCCAGCGAAAGCCAGCCCTGCGCGGTTTCCAGGTTGCTCTGGTACTGGGTCAGGTGGCTGAGCAGCGAGGTGTTGTCGAGCACCACCTCGGTTCCGTAGGGGTCGTCCGAGGGGCAGTTGATGTTCTGCTGCGTGGCCATCTGGATGGTCACGCGGTTTATCTGCGATTGCAGGCTGGTCATGTATTTCAGCGAGTTGTCATAGGTCATGCTTGTAGAGATGCGCATGGCGTGCTCCGGCGGGGTACATGAAGGCTGTTTTCGGCTAGTCCCTGAGTGAAAGGACGGTCTCGAACATCTCGTTGGCCACCTGGATGAGTTGGGCGGCCACGCTGTATGCCTGCTGGTACTTGGTGAGGTTGATCAGCTCTTCGTCGGTGTTCACGCCGGACACGGACTGCTGCAGTTCGTCGGCGTTCTCGGCCAAGGCGCTGTAGTAGGTGTACTTGCGGGCGGAGGTATCCACGTCGGTGCCCGCGTCGGACACCAGCGACGCCAGATGCTCGCTGATGGTCTGCGAGGTGGACGAGCCGTACACGTCCAGGGTCACGTCCGTGTCGGCCAGCGCGGCGAGGTTGTTGGCGCAGGTGGAATCGCCGGAAAGCACCTCGCCCGTGGCGTCAACCACGGCGGCGTTGACCCGGTTGGGGTCGTCCAGCACGGCATCGGACACGGCGATGGTGCCCGCGTCGTAACCCGAGAAGAAGGTGTTGATGCCCAGCGCCGCCAGCGTGCCGGTGGTGTCGCCCGCGAATTGGAAGGAATAGCCGTCTTCAGAGGCGATGGTGAGCTGGCCGTCGCTGATGGTGGCCGTGAGCAGGCCGGAGAAGGTGGTGTTGATGGCGTCGGCCACGTCTTCCAGGCTGTCGGAAGCGGGGTCGATGGTGATGGACGACAGCGTTTCCACGTCCCCCGTGTCGTCGTCGTACACGGAGATGGACAGGGTGCCCGAGGTCAGCCGGTCGGCGTAGGCAAGGCTGCTGTCCGAGAGCGCCGCCGTGGCGTCGTCCACGGAATTTTCGGAAGTGGCGGACGAATAGTTGGTCAGGCCCGCGCCCTGGCTGTGCACGTAGTTGACCTGCCAGGCCAGTTCCTCGGCCAGGGCGTCCAGCTCTTCCAGGTACCCGCCCACGTACTGGTCGCGGGTGGCCAGCAGCCCGGCAAGGCTGCCGCCCGTGAGGCGGTTGTTGCTGTCCGAGTCGGTGACGTCGATGGGGGTGACGTTCACCTTGCTGGAGGTGGTTTCGTACCAGTACACCCCCGACTTCGCCATGACGGTGAAGTCGTCGCCCACGGCCAGGCTGCCGCCCGCCGTGGCGCTGGAATCGGACGACGAGCCGAACCAGATGGACACCCCGGCCACGGTCACCTTGTCGTCCTCGCCGGACGCGGTGAACACCAGGGTGTTGCCGTCGTCGTCGGTGAGCCAGGTTTCGCCGCCGTCCAGCGACACCTTGTAGGTGGCCGCCCCCGCCGAACCGTCGGTGCTGCCCGCGCTGACCACCTCTATGGCGATCTCGTAGCTGCTCTCGCCCTCGAAGTAGATCTGCCCGTCGAAGGTGGAGGCGGAGGTCAGCGACATGCTGGCCTGCGGCCCCTCGTAGGCCAGCTTGTAGGTGGTGTCGCCCTGCACCAGGGTCTGGCCTTCCTCCGTGTACACGGTGACCTGGCCATCGTCGTTGTAGACCACGGAAAGGTCGAGATAGGTGGAAAGGTCGCGCAGGGCCGTGGCCTGGCTGTCGAGCAGGGTGGAGTTTTCCGGGTCGGCCGCCAGTTGCGAGTTGAGGTCCGCCAGGGTGTCCAGCAGGTCGTTCACCTCGTCCACCTGCTGCTCGATCTGGTCGTTCAGGTCGGTCTGCACGGCTTCCAGGCTCTCGCTGGTGGAGTTGATGAGCGTGGTCAGCGTTTCGGCGTAGCCGGTCAGTTCGGTGCGCGCGGCCTCGCTTTCCGGGTCGGCCGCCAGCGCGTCGAGGCTGGTCCAGAAGGCGTCCAGCGCGGTGGACAGGTCGTAGCCGTCGTCATCGCTGTCGTCGAACAGCGTCTCGACGGACGAGAGCGAACTGGTGATGGTTTCCCACATGGCCGCGCTGGAACTGCTGTCCAGGTATTGGGCCTCGGCCGTTTCGCTGAAGTGGCGGGTGATTTCCGCCACCTCCGCGCCGGAACCGTAGGTCAGCCCACCGCTGCTGGTGGTGGGGCCGGTGGTGTACTGCACCGTCTGGCGCGAATAGCCCTCGACATCGGCGTTCGAGATGTTGTTGCTGGTGACCGAAATGCCGACCTGCGCGTTGGAGAGCGCGCTGGAGCCGATGTTGAAGATGGAGCTGAGCGAGGACATGGCGCGTCCTTACGGGAAGCCCGTGCGTTGCGGGTGGGGGCCTTCCGGCGGCGGCCCGGACGGAGACGGGCAGCGCCGGAAGGCCCGTCGCGGCGCGCGCGGGGTCGACGAACCCCACGCGCGCCCCGGAAGGCGCTAGCGCTTCAGGCCAAGGGCGGTCTGGAGCATTTCGTCCACGGTGGTGATGACCTTGCTGTTGGCCTGGTAGGCGCGCTGCATCACGATGAGGTCCACCATCTCGCCCGAGACGTCGACGTTGGATTCCTCCAGCTTTTCCCCATAGATGCTGCCAAAAATGCCCTGGCCTGCCTGGCCGATGTTGGCGGTGCCCGATTCCGAGGTGGCCGAGTACAGGTTGCCGCCCTCCAGGTTCAGCCCCTGGTCGTTGTCGAAGCTTGCCAGCGCCACGATGAACAGCGCCTGGGTCTGGCCATTGGAGTAGGTGCCGTAGATCACCCCGGCCTCGTCCACGTAGTAGCTGGTCAGATAGCCGGTGGCGTAGCCGTCCTGGCTCGAACTGTCGGTGCTGCTGGCCGAATCGTGGCTGGTGGAGCTGTCGGTGTCGTAGGCGGTGGCGGTGTAGCCGAAGAGCAGCGTGCCGTCGGTGCCGATGTCCGCCGCGCTGGTGACGGTGGTGTCCCATCCGTCGGTGGTGGATTTGGCGGACAGGCCGAAATCGAGTTCGATCTCTATGGCGTCGGCCTCGTCGGTGGTGCTGGCGTTGTCGGAACCGGAGAAGTTGCACGAGAACACCGGCAGGCCGTCGGCGGAGATCTCGGCCAGGGTCCAGTTGGAAAGGTCGGTCAGGTCGCCGGTGGCGGTGGAGCTGAGCGTGAAGGCGGTGGTGGAGGTGAGCGCGCCCGTGGCGTCGAAGGTCAGGGTGCCCGCCATCAGCAGCCCGGCGGCGGATGTGCCGGCCACGCTCTGACCGTTGATGGTGCGCACGTCTTCGCTGGGGTCCATGGTGACGATGTATTCCCAGGTGGTGGTGCCGGTGGTGGAATCCTCCACCTGGTCGAAATACACGGTCAGCTCGTGGGCCGATCCCGCCTCGTCGTACACGGTGATGGTGGTCTGGTACTCGTAGTCGGTGGTGCCCAAGGGGTCGTCGGCGCTGCCGTCCCATTCGGTGAGCAGCGAAAAGTACGGGTCGGTGGTGGAGGTGGCGTTGTCCTCGCCTTCGGAATCCAGGTTCACCGACAGGGTGACGTTGGTGGTGGCCGACGCGGGCGCGGTGCGGCTTTCAAGCTGGATGTCGCCGAGGGCGCCGGTGGTTGCCGGGTCGCTGGAGGTGGCGGTGTCCGGGTCCACGGCCCAGCCTTGCACCTGGTAGCCGGACGAGTTCACCAGGTAGCCTTCGTCGTCGAAGGTGAAGTCGCCCGCGCGGGTGTAGTAGACCTGCCCGTCGTTCTGGGCGTCTTCCACGATGAAGTACCCTTCGCCGCCGATGGCCATGTTCATGGATTCGGAGGTGTCCTGGTACGAGCCCTGCGAAAAGTCGGTGGCGATGGTGGAAACGGTGGAGCCGTTGCCCACCTGGTCGAGCCCGCTGGACGTGGTGAGGGAGGAATAGAATACGTCCTCGAACAGCATGGACATGGACTTGTAGCCCGTGGTGCTGGAGTTCGCGAGGTTGTTGCCGATGACGCTGATGGACTCGGAAGTGCTCTGCAACCCCGAGACGCTGGTGTACATTGAAGAGGAAAGACCCATGGCGGCCTCCCGCGTCGGTGCGCGTGCTGGGTGTTATGCGTCGGAGGAGACGACGCTGTAGACGTCTTCGAGGTTGACGGTGCGCCCGTCGGACAGGGTGAGCACCGTCGTTCCGTCCTCCACGGAGACGCCGGACACCGTGCCCGCGACCATGGTGGAGACTTCAAGGCTGTCGCCGTCGGCGTCGTAGGCTTCGAACACCACGCTGTAGGTGCCGTTGGACACTTCCTCGCCGGTGTAGTTGGTGCCGTCCCAGGTGAAGGTGTAGGTTCCGCTGTCCGTTGCGCCGATGGTGATGGAATTGATGATGGTGCCGTCGGAGTCGTAGACGTGGGCGGTAAGCGTGTCCGCATCCGATTCCAGCGTGTAGGAGACGGACGTTGTGGCATCGTCCGTCTTGGAAATGTCGTCGCCCTCGGCGAGCACGGACTGGCCGATGAAGCTCACGGCGGAGTTCAGGCTCATGGCGGTCAGCGAGTCGTAGATGGAGGTGGCAGTGTCGTTGAGGGCCGACAGCTGCTCCACCGTGGAGAACGAGGCGATCTGGTTGATCATCTCGGTGGAGTCGGTGGGGTTGGTGGGATCCTGGTTCTGCAGTTCGGCGATGAGCAGTTCCAGGAAGGCGTCGGAGTCGAGCGTGGTGGAACTGCTGGACGTCGACGAGGAAGAGGACGTGCTAGACAAGGATGAGACGGTAGTCATTGCTGCTCTCCGTTCCCTGTTCGGGGTCGGGCGTGGTTTCGAGCGACAGCGCCGCTTCGATGACCTCGAAAGGAGTCTTCACTTCCGATGACTTGAGAATCTTGCGCAGTTCCAGAAGGTCTTCCCTGCATGCCCTGCATGCCGCGAAATGCGATTCAAGGCGTTTGCGTTCCGCTGGTGAGGCCATCTTCTCAAGGTAGCAGGCGATCATGTTGCTGCCAGGACACGGAGAGTTGTCCGTGCACAGTCCTTCCCCGATTCCGTGAAGCACCGTTGTGCGGTGCCGTTGATGTCTCATGGGCTGCTCTTCCATGCTGAGGTGTGAAGGCCCTGTTGCTGGTATGTACGGAAGGAGCGGTGCGGATTGCCCATCAAGAGACGGAAAGAGATGTAAAGGCGGCTTTACGGAGAAGGGTGGGATGGCGTGGGGATGCGGGGGGCTTAGGCTGGGGCCTCGCACGGGGGGGCAAGGGCGAGGGCGGGGAACGGCGAGGGGGAACGGCGCGGAGGGAGAGTGAGGGATTGCGCGACGGCGCGGCAGGCGGCGGGAAGCATGTCCGCGCCTGCAAGGGGGCGAAAACGAGCAAGGGCCGGAACAGGTCCGGCCCTTGGGGGATGTGGCGTGTGGGGTGCGCTATGCGCGGAGGCGGCGACGGCGGACCGTGCCGGGATTGACGAGGGGGCGGCCGGACCGTGTCAGGCCGCGTCAGGGCGCGCCAGGGCGATCGGGCCGCGCCTGGATGTCGCTGGGGCGGGAGGGAGGGCTCAGCGCAGCGTGGGCAGCGCCCCGCACAGGCCATCCACGGCGCTGCGTTCGCCCACGATGGCGATGCCCACGAAGTCCAGATCATCGTGCGGGGTGGCGGCCATGCGCTGGGTGTAGGCTTGGTAGCTGCGCGCGGTGCGGGCCGTGTGGGTGAAGCCCACGCAGTACAGCCCGCGTTCGGCGGCCTTGCGGCGCAGGTCGGGCAGGGCTTCGGGCGCGGCGCGCAGCACGGGGATGGGCAGTTGGGTGATGCCGGGGTGCGCGCCCCCGTCGCCATCGGTGACGGCGGGGCCGACGATGTCCGGAAAGGCCCGGCCCACGGACAGGGACAGCACGGCGGCGGCGTTGGCGGCCACGCCGCCCGGCAGGCCGCCGTCGAGCACGATGGCGAACTTGGTGGAATCAAGGTTCATGCGGATCTCCCATGGGATGCGGGGGATGCCGCCCGGCAGGGGGCATCCCGTCGTGGCGGATCAGGATGGGTCAGGACGGGCAGGGGCTGCTGACGTGCGGACACGCCAACTCGCTCCTGCATCCGGTCCTAGCATCCGGGAGCAGCCGCGTATGGAAGGAAGTTGCGGCGGGTGAGGGGAGAACCCCGGAGATGAACGCGATGGCTGCGCGCCGGGGGGGGGCGTGGGCGCGGGCCGGGGGCGCGTCAGTCCGCCGGTGCGGTTTCGGCGGCTTCGCCCCCGCCCTGCTGATACTGGCGGGGGGTGGCCCCGGTCAGGTCGCGGAACACGCGCGAGAAGTGGCTCTGGTCGGAAAAGCCGGTTTCCGCAGCCACATGGCTGATGGCGTGGCCCGCGGCCAGCAGGCCCTTTGCCGCCTCCACCCGCAACTGGGTCTGGTAGGCGTGCGGGGGCAGGCCCGTGGCCTGCTGGAACATGCGCAGCAGGTGGCAGCGGCTGCGCCCGGCCAGACGGGCCAGGTCGTCCAGGCGCACCGGGTCGGCCACGTGGTCGCGCAGGTGGCGGCGCACCGCCTCCACCACCTCGGCGGTTTCCGCCGGAGGCGAGGGGGGCGCTGGCTGCTTTCGCGGGGCGTTGCCGGGCGCATGCCCAGGGGGCATGGCATGGTCCGCCAGGCAGTGGCGGGCCAGCAGCAGTTCCGCCGCCTGCGCCAGCAGGGATTGCTTTTCCAGCGCCGATCCGCCGCGCGTCACCGCGTCGTACAGGGCCGACCACGCGGCGGCGGTTTCCGCGCATTCCACGACCGGGGCGCGGAAGCGCGGCGCCCCCGCCGGGCGGGCGCCCTGTCCGGGGGCGTCCCGCCGGGCCGGCTCATCCTGTTCGCCCGGCGCCGGAGGTGCGTCGGGTTCGGCCGCCAGTTCCGCCAGCCACGTCGGGTCCACGTAGAACATGCGGTAGGCGAAGAAGGTGTCGCGGTCGGGGTTGCAGGCGTGCACCCGGTCCGGTTCGATGAGCACCAGCTGACCGGCCACGGCCCGGTGCGGCGCGCCTTCAAGCATGAACGAGGCGGCCCCGCCGTCCATCAGCCCGATGGAATACGCGGCGTGGGTGTGGCGGCGAAAGGTTTCTTCGTTGTAGCTCGACTGGCGCACCTCCACCTCGGGCAGATCGGGGTCGCGCCAGAAGCGGACGGCGGCGTTGCGCGGGGTGCGGCTCATGGGGGGAGTATCGGGATGGCTGCCCGGCGCGTCAAGTGGCGGATGCGCCGAACGGGATGCGCGGGGAGCGCGCGACGACGCAGTGGGGCGCGGGCAAAGTCAGGAGCATAAAAAAACGGGGCAGCGTTGGCTGCCCCGGCTTCGTTTCGGGCTGAATGCCGTCCGGGTGCTATTTCCCGAACGGGCACTTGGGATACGTGCAGCTCTTGCACTCCATGCACAGGCCGCCGTCGCCCAGCTTCGCCAGGTCGCGCCGGGTGATTTCCACCCCGGCCAGCAGGCGCGGCAGCAGGATGTCCAGCGCGGTGGTCTTGAAGAACAGCGCGCAGGCGGGCACGCCCACCACCTGCACGGGGTGGGGAGCCTGTTCGTTGGCGATGCGCCCCACAAGGCTCATGGTGCCGGGCAGCATGGGCAGGCCGTACAGCATGTCGGTAAGGCCCGCGTCCATCAGGCCCTTGCGGGTCACGTCGTCGGGGTCCACGGAGAGCCCGGCGGTGGTCACCACCAGGTCCGCCCCGGCGGCGATCAGGTCGCGCACGCCCTGGGTGATCAGGGCCGCGTCGTCGGGGGCGAACACGGTCTTCACCACCTCGCAGTTCAGGCGCTGGGCCTTCTGGGTGATGATGGGCGCGAACTTGTCCTGGATCAGCCCCTGGAAGACCTCTGTGCCGGTGACCAGGATGCCGATCCTCGCGGCGCGCATGGGCAGCACCCGCAACAGCGGGCCGTCCTGCAACATGGCCGTGGCCTTGATGAAGTTCTCGCGCGAAAGATACAGCGGGATGGCCCGCGTGCCCGCCACCTTGGCCCCGGTGAGCACCATGCTGTAGGCCTGACGGGTGGCGCACATCACGTCGGGCACCAGGTTGAAGCGCTCCAGCCGCTCGGTGTCCACCATCAGCAGGCCGTCGCGGGTGGCGGTGAGGTTGGCCTTGCCTTCGCGCGGCTCCGCGAGCATGGCCACGCCCTCGCCCGCCAGCATGGCGGCGAAGGTCTTGGCGGCCTCGTCCTCGTGCACCCATTCGTCGGCGGTGGTCGCGCCGTCCTGCACGTAGATGGAGTTGCGCCCCATCAGTTGCAATCTGCATATGTCCCCGGCGGTCAGTTCCTGCCCGGCGGTGAATTCCGCGTCCTTGTGTTCGCCGGGCACGATGCGGGTCATGTCGTGCAGCACGCGCTTGCCCACGGCCTCGGCCACGGGCACGGCGCGCAGGTTCGGCTGGCCCTCGAAGGCGAAGCCGGGCCCCG
>NZ_AGFG01000037.1 GCF_000226255.1 Desulfovibrio sp. A2 | reverse complement strand
AAAAAAGTTTCCTCCCTCCCCCACATTTTCTTCATCTGTTTTCTCTTCAACCCTCGGACGGTTACCCCTCCGGCTTCACGCCGTTGCGGGGCACGTCCTCGTAGCCGGTGAACATGGCGGCGATGTGGGCGGTGAGGGTGTGGCCGGTGGTGGTCATGTAGACGTGCACGATGACGAAGGCCAGGAAGGCGAAGGCCCCCAGGGTATGCAGCACGGCCACGGCCTTCAGGGTCAGGCTGCCCGCGAAGCCGAGCTGCGGCCACTGGTTGTAGGTGTAGTAGAGAAACCCGGTGATCATCTGGAACGGCACGAGAAACGAGACGATGCCGAGGTAGGTCAGCCGTTGCAGGGGGTTGTGCTTGGCGCGCTCGCTCTTGGGCACGGGATGGGGTTCACCCTTGAAGATGCCGGAAAGGTAGTAGCGCACCACGTCCATCAGCTTCAGGAAGGTGGGCACGTAGTGCTTCCATTCGTCGGTGACGGCCATCCAGAACACGATGAAGGCGTACAGCACCAGCCACGACCACGCGCAGAAGTTGTGCACGGCAAAGGCGTGGGCGAAGCCCAGCAGGGTGAAGGCGCCGTGGATTTCAAAGCCGGTGACCAGCAGCACCAGGATGAGCAGGGTCTGGGCCCAGTGCCAGAAGCGCTCGAACCGGCTGTACAGGTAGAGTCGTTCGGTGGCGTGCATGGCTAGTCCTCCTTGCGGTTGTTGCGGCCGCGCGCCGCCAGGCGCAGGAACCCGTGCACCCCCACGGCCAGCACGGACCCGGCCACGGCGATCCACCCGGCGGCGTCCACGCCCGTGTTGCGGTCGCGCCCCGGCATCCACACGCCGGTGACGGCGGCAAGGCGGCTGCCTGCGGGCTTGTGGCATTCGCCGCAGGCCACGGACTTTTCCTTGGGGGCCACCTGGTGGGTGATGGGGTAGTAGTAGACGGTGTCCACGAACTCCAGCTTGCCGCTGAAGGGCAGGTTCAGCGACTTCTGTCCGGCCTCCACGGCCTTCATCCAGTCATAGGTCTTCCAGTAGGCGGCGTCGTCCTTGCCGAACAGGTGCGGGGCCACGAAGGTGCGGTTGCCCGCGTCGAAGGGCTGGCGGCCCCGGTGCGCCTTGAAGGGCATGATGCGCGACGTGGGGTCTGCCGGGCCGCCGTCGATGCGGTTGATCTCGACCGGCTTCGTGGTGTCGGCGACCTTGTCGGTAAGCAGCAGGAATTCCATGCGTCCATTGGACCAGTGGTATTCGGGGGTGACGTCCTTCTCCCAGCGGAAGTCGCCCTTCTTGCTGTCGTAGCTGGGCTTGCCGAAGGGGCCCTTTTCGGCGAACGGCTTGCCGTCCTTCTTTTTGCCCGCCGTGGACCAGTCCCACCACATCTTGGTGGCCATTTCGCGCGCAAAGGCGGGGATGTGGCAGGTCTGGCAGGCCAGCTTGTCGGTGTGGTCGTTGGCCTTGTGCCCGGCCTTGTGCGGCGTGGCGGTATGGCACGATTCGCAGGCGATGCGATGCACCCGGTCGTCGTCCAGCACGCTCTTGCGTTCGGTGAAGGCGGGCTGCTTGTAGGTGCGCCCGGCGATGACGTGGGCCTCGGTGGTGTGGCAGCGCTGGCAGGTGAAGTTCGCGCCCTTCACGTCCATGTGCACGTCCAGTTTGCGGTTGGGCTTGAACATGGTGGAGTCGAGGTCGCCGTGCTTCACCGCGTCGCCCCCGCCGCCGTAGAAGTGGCAGGTGCCGCAGTTGTCGCGGGTGGGACGGCCCACGGAGGCGGCGATGGCGTTGTAGTCGGGCGGGTTGAACATCTTGCCCTCGAACTCGGTGGGTTCGCTGACGGGCAGTCCGGCCATGGTGGGGAACTTCTTGTAGGTGCCGGTGTGGTCGTGACAGACCATGCAGTCCACGTTTTCCTGCGACGAAAAGTCGAACTGCGCGTTCTTCCAGCCGAAGCCCGCGTGGCACGAGGTGCAGCGCGGCTCGTTGGACGGAATGGCGATGCAGAAGTTGTTGAAGGTGATGCCGCCCTTGCCCATCTTGCGGTCCGGGTCGGCGGGGTCCAGCCAGGTCCAGTGGATGGTCTTGTGCACCTGCTGCGCGGCGGCGTTGTGGCACGACAGGCAGGCCTTGGTCACCTCTTGCGGCGTGGCGAAGGGCTGTTGCAGGGCCGGGTGGCGGGAATGGTCGGCGGTGATGACGTGGGCCTCCGGTTTCTTCACCGCGCCGGTGGCGCCGACGGGCACCTCGGTGGCCAGTTGGGCGGCACGGGCCGGGGCTGCGGATGCGAGGGACAAGGCCAGGCACAGCAGCAACAGCGGCAGCAGGCTTGTCACCGGTCGTCCGGCGGTGGACGGAGAGGTGGGCAGGGCGGGCGGCGAACCGCCGTGCGCCCGGTGGGCGGAAACGTGTGGCGACGACATGGGACTCC
>NZ_AGFG01000038.1 GCF_000226255.1 Desulfovibrio sp. A2 | reverse complement strand
GGGGTGTGGGGGAGAGGCGGGAAACTTTTTCAAAAGTTTCCCGCCTCTCCCCCACGCGATGTCTTCCAACAGATTGCGTCAATGTGCAACGCCCCAGTTTTCCCCCTGCCCCCAATCGACGGCAAGGGGCACATCCAGCGCAACGCCGCCGGGCCGCACGCCGGACATGAGCGCGGCTAGGCGCTCGCCGGCGGCGGGGGCATTGTCGGCGGGCACTTCCAGCAGCAGTTCGTCATGCACCTGCAGGATGAGCCGGGCGTTCAGGGCGCGCAGGTCCGGGTCGGCGTGGGCGGCCAGCATGGCCAGCTTGATGATGTCGGCGGCGCTGCCCTGGATCAGGGTGTTGATGGCCTGACGGCGGGCCTGCGACTTCAGCTGGGTGTTTTCGGAATGGATTTCCGGCAGCAGGCGGCGGCGGCCCGCCATGGTGGTTACGTAGCCCAGCTCGCGGGCAGTGGTTTCCGCCTCGTCGTAGAATGCGCGCAGCTTTTGCAGCTTGCTGAAATACCGTTCGATGAACGCCTTGGCCTCGGTGAGCGGGATGCGCAGTTCCTGCGCCAGCTTCTGCGGCCCCATGCCGTAGATGAGCCCGAAGTTGATGGTCTTGGCGTTGCGGCGCTGGTCGGTGGAAACCTGGTCCTGCGCCACGTCGTACAGCAGGCTGGCGGTGCGGCTGTGGATGTCCGCCCCCTCGCGGAAGGCGGCCAGCAGCGTGGGGTCTTGCGACATGTGGGCCAGCACGCGCAGTTCCACCTGCGAATAGTCGGCGGAGACTAGGCGCAGGCCCGGCGCGGCGGTGAAGCAGGTGCGCATGCGGCGGCCAAGATCGCCCCGCACGGGAATGTTCTGCAAATTCGGGTTACTGGACGACAGCCGCCCGGTGGCCGTGGCCAACTGGTTGAAGGTGGTGTGGATGCGCCCGGCATCATCGACAAGGCGGGGCAGCGGTTCCAGATAGGTGGAACGCAGCTTCTCCAGCTTGCGGAATTCGAGGATGGCGTCCACCACCGGGTGGCGGCCGGACAGCTTTTCCAGCACGTCCTGCGCGGTGGAGGTTTGTCCGCCCTTGGTCTTGCCGCCCGTGGGCAGGCCCAGCGTGCCGAACAGCAGTTCGGCCAGCTGCTGCGAGGAGCGGATGTTGAATTCGCCCCCGGCGGCCTTGTAGACGTCGCGCGTCAGGCGGTCCAACTCGCCCTGCACCTCGCGCAGGAAGGCGGCAAAGGCGTCCAGGTCCACGGCGATGCCCGCGGCCTCCATGTCCGCCAGCACGGGAATCAGCGGCATCTCCAGCGTGCGCATCAGGCGCGACAGCTGCGCCCCGGCCAGGCGGCCGGACAGCGCGCCCGCCATTTCCAGCGCCAGCAGGCCGGGGTTGCCGGACGAGCGTTCCAGTTCGTCACCCCAGCGGGCGGCCAGACGCGGCCAGCCGTAGTCGCGTTCTTCCGGGTTCAGCAGGTAGGCGGCAAGCCCCAGGTCGAACCAGCGGGCCGGGTCGATGCCGCCCCAGGCCGGGTCGGTGCGCAGCAGGTGCTTCACGTCCGGCGCGGCCACCTGCGCGGCCTTGGACAGGTGGCGGGCAAGGGCCTCCACCGGGCCGGAATAGCGGCTTTCGCAATCCCCGGCGGCCACGGCGTAGGCGGTGACGCTGCCGTTGTCGAACAGCGGCACCACGGCGGCGGCCACGCCTTCGCAGTCGGGCAGCTTGCCGGGGTCCTTGCAGGTGCTCACCGGGTCGGCCCGGCGGCCCTCGTCGCCGAACAGGCTGGCCTGCACCTGGCTGGTGGAGCGCGGGGCGGAGGTGATGCTGCCGTTTTCGATCATGCCGGACAGTTCGCGGGTCAGCTGGCGCAGCTCGAATTCGCGCAGCATGGCCCCGGCCTCCGCCGGGTCCAGCGGGCGCACGGCGAGGTCGGGCAGGGTCACTTCCGGGCAGGCGTCGGTGGTCAGGGTGGTCAGCTGGCGGTACAGGAACACGGTTTCAAGGTGCGGCTCGAATTTGGCGCGCAGCTTTTCGGGCAGTTCGCCCACGCGGTCGCGGATGTCTTCCAGCGAACCGAAGTCCTTGAAGATCTTTTCCGCCGTCTTGGGGCCCACGCCGGGGATGCCGGGAATGTTGTCCGACGAATCGCCGATGACCGCCTGAAAGTCGGGCCAGCGGGCGGGCGCAAGGCCCGTTTCCGCCGTGAAGTCCGCCAGCGTGACCAGCTTTTCTTCCTTGGCCGCCGGGTCCCACAGCACCACGTTGTCGTGCAGGCACTGCTTGAGGTCTTTGTCCGTGCCCACGATGACCACGGGGCGCTCGGCGCGGTGGCGCGCCGCCAGCGAGGCGATGCAGTCGTCGGCCTCGCACCCGTCGGAGACGACCAGCGGAAGGCCCAGCGCCCTGACCATGCGCTTGATGGGGTCCAACTGCTGCACCAGCGGTTCCGGCGTCACGGCGCGCTGCATCTTGTACGGCGGGAACAACTCGTGCCGGAAGGTCGGTCCCTTGCCGTCCAGCACGAAGCAGAAATTCGTGGGGCGTTCCTCGCGCAGGATGCGCAGCAGGATGCGGGTGACGATGAACAGCGCGTTGGTGGGAAACCCGTCCGAACGCTGCATGCTCTGGTAGGCGTAGAAGCCCCGGAAAATGAAGGCCGAGCCGTCCATGAGCCACAGGGGCTCGCCGCGAAGGCCGAGGCGTTGGGTGAGCGACATGCTGGTTCCGGTTGGCGGTTGGATGTGAGGGGATGGCGCGGGCCGGGCGTGGCCGGGTGCGGGCGACACGAATCGGGCCGCGCACCGGCTGCGCGCCCTGGCCGGGGCAACCTGCGCAAAGGGTATACGTCAGGCCGCGCCCGAAGCAAAGCCGTGCGCGCGGGCGTGGGCGGACCCGGACTGGCGGGGGGAGGGGGGAAGAGAGGCGGCAGGGCGGCACTACAACGGCTTCACTCGCTCCCGCACATCCCTGCGCCAGCGGTTCAGCGGGCGGCAGCAGCCTTCCCCCACCTGCAACACGGCGGCAACCTGGGCGTCGGTCATCACCAGGCGGCAGCGATAGCGGGCCCCGTCCCAGAACAGGCCGGGACAGCGGCGGCGGTCGCCGTAGGCTTCGCGGCCCGGCGGGCACTGGGCCTTGGCGCAGCAGAAGCCGCAGCCCACGCAGTGGCGTTGCAGAAACAGCAGGGCGAACACGGCGCACCCTCCTTCCCCGTGTCTGCGGCGCGTGCCTGTGGCGCGTAGCTGACGCGCCTGGTCTTCGCTTCGTGGGGCGGCGCGGGCCGCGCGGCCGGGACGGGGATGCTTTTTCATAGCCCGCCGCGCGGTCGTTGTCAGCAGTGCGGGCCGCTCCCTCCGGCACGTCGCCCTCCTTTTGCCACCCTTGTTCGCCCGTGAGCGCGGTGCTCGCCGTCTTTCCGGCCAGCCCGCAGGCCCGCATTCCGCAGGCATTTTCATCACGTTTCCTCCGTTTATCGTCCCCGCGATAGAACCCCTTGCCCCCTCCGCGCTACTCCCGTGGCACACGATGCACGCCCCGCGTCCGGCTGTCCGATTCCGGATGCCCCGGCGAGGCGGACGCACTCACCACCACAATCACTTCAACCAGCAAGGGAGGCGGGAATGGCGGATACCAACAACACGGGCGCGGCGGCGGGCGCGGCCCCGGCACACGGAGCGGCGGACGCCGACGTCACCTGTTCCCCGTTCCTCACGGGCATCCGGGCGGTGCTGGGCGAACGCACCCCGGCCAACATGATCCTGTGGGCGCTGACCGCCGTGCTGCTGCTGGCGCTGGTCAAGGAATCGGTGGCCCCCTCGTGGACCGTGGCCTGGAGCCACCCCAACTGGGGCACCGTCAACGTGGTGCCGGTGCTGGGCATTGGCGTGGGCATGGTGGCCGGGTTCCTGGGCGGCATGGTGGGGGCGTTCATCAGCCTGTTCTCCGTGCCCCTGTACACCCTGTGGCTGGGCCTGCCGGTCAAGGTGGCCCTGGGCACCAACAGCCTTGCCTCGGCCGTCATCGGCCTGATGGCGGCAATGGTGCACCTGTCCAAGAAGACCCCCAACATGAAGGTGGCCTTCCCCATGATGGCCACCGGCTTTCTGGGCGCGGGCGCGGGCGCGTATCTTTCGCTGGGCATGACCCCGGAACAGCTGAAGATGTACTTCTCCGTGCTGGTCTTCGGCGCGGCGTTCTGGATGCTGTGGCGCGGCATTCGCCCCGCCCCGGCCAAGAGCGGCGGCTTCGTGGCCACCGAAAAGCAGGGCCTGCTGTATGCGGGCGGCGAATGGAACGGCGTGCCCTACCGCACCAACATCCTGTTCCCGGCCTTCGGCAATTTCTTCATCGCCGCCGTTACCGGCATCATTGGCGTGGGCGGGGGCTTTTTGTTCACCCCCATGCTGCACGCGGCCTTCGGCCTGCCCATGATGGTGGCCGTGGGCACCGGCAACTTCGTCAAGGTGGCCAACATCGGCTCGCAGTTCATCGTGCGCGGCGTGGCCGACACCGTCATCTACCAACTGGCCGTGTTCGCCATGCTGGGCGGCTACTGCGGGGCCAACTTCGGGCGGCGTCTGGGCTGCGTGGTGGACACCCGCTACCTGCGCCTGCTGTTCGGCATCCTGCTGATCTTCGTGGGGTTGCAGTATATGGGCATTAAGCTGGGCCTTGGCAGCGCGTAGGCTGCGGCTTGGTCTTTTGCGCGCTGACTGCGTCTAACTTCGTCCGGCATGTCGTCGAATACGAGAAGAGTATACTCCTCCATGCCGGACTCGTTCTCCTTGTCAGCGCACAAAATCCCTGCGCCGCCGGGTGGCAGTTGCGCAGGACTTCAAACCAGAGAAGATTCTTGAGCCCCTGCGGCGCATCCGTAACGTATCCAATCAACGTCGGGAGAAACGACATGGCGAACAGAAAGGCCAGCAGGGCCGTGGACATCGCGCCGCGCAGCCTTGCGGAGGTGCGCACGGAAACGGTGGAGTGCGACCTGTTGATCATTGGCGGCGGCAACGCCGGGTGTTTCGTGGCCACCGAGGCCAAGCGGCTTGATCCGTCGCTGCGCGTGGTGATCATGGAAAAGGCCGAGATCATGCGTTCCGGCGCGTGTTCGGCGGGCATGGACGCCCTGAACACCTACATCCCCGAAGGCAAGACCCCGGAAGACCTGGTGCGCTGGAGCCGCGCCCAGGTGGGTGGCGGCCCCCTGCGCGAGGACCTGGCCCTCAGCAACGCCGAGGAACTCAACGAGGCCATCGACGACCTGGAGCGTTGGGGCCTGCCCATCCTGCGCGACGAGAACGGCAAGATTCGCTATCGCGGCAAGTGGGACATCTCCATCCACGGCGAACAGCTGAAGCCCATCATGGCCGAGAAGGCCATCGAGGCCGGGGCCGAGGTGTACAACCGCGTGGTGGGCACCGGCCTGCTCATGGACGGCGGCCGCTGCGTGGGGGCCATGGGCCTTGGCGTGCGCGACGGCCTGTTCTACGTGTTCCGCGCCAGGTCCGTGGTGGTTTCCACCGGCGGTGCGGGCACCCTGTACAAGTCGTACACGGCCGATTCCACCGACAGCGGCGCGCAGATCTGGATGTGCCCCTACTGCGTGGGGTCCGGCTACGCCATGGGCTTCCGCCAGGGCGCGGAGCTGTCGTCGCTCGAACAGCGTTGGGTGGCCACCCGCACCAAAGACTTCTGCGGCCCCGTGGACACCATTTCGGTGGGGTACAAGGCCCCCATCATCAACTGCAAGGACGAGCGGGTCATGAGCCGCTACGCCCACCTCGGCGGCGACGCGGCCCCGCGCTTCATCCGGGCCAACGCCCCCATGGAGGAATGGTTGGCCGGGCGCGGTCCCTGCTACTGCGACACCCGCAACATGGCCCCCGAACTGGTGCAGGCCATGATGACCGACTACCTCAACGAGCGTCCGTCGTTCGTGCTGTTCCTGGCCAGCCGGGGGCAGGACGTGACCAAGGAGCCCATCGAGATCTACGGGTCCGACCCGTACATCATGGGCGGCCACACCATGGGCGGCTTCTGGGTGGACATGCAGCGCATGACCACCGTGCCCGGCCTGTTCGCGGCGGGCGAGACGGCGGGCGGCAACCCCAACAAGTTCGTGGGCGGCTGCGCGGCGGAAGGCAAGCTGGCCGCGCGCGGGGCCATTGCCTACATGGCGGCGGGCCTTGAAACGCCCGACGAAGCCGCCGTCAGCGCGCAGGTGGAGTCCGAAAAGGCTCGCGTGTACGCGCCGCTGCTGCGCGGCAAGGACTACGACGGCGTGACCCCCACCGAGATGAAGGAACGCCTCCAGCGCCTGATGGACGAGTACGCGGGCGGCAGCTCGCAGTTCTACCGCACCAACGAGGAACGCCTGGATTACGCCCTGCGCCACATCAAGATGCTGCAATCGCAGTTTGCCTACCTGAAGGCCGCCGACCTGCACGACCTGATGCAGGCCAACGAGACCATGGACCGCGTGGACGTGGCCGAGGCCGTGGTACACCACCTGAAGGCCCGCCGCGAAACCCGCTGGGCCGGGTGGCAGACCCGCAGCGACTACCCTGGCCGCGACGACGCCAACTTCGACTGCTTCGTGGAAACCCGGCGCGACCCGGCCACCGGCGAGGTGACCGCCTTCACCCGGCCCTACGAGCAGCTGGTCCCTGGCGACCGGTTCAAGGCTTAACCGCATCTCATCCGGACGGAGGAACACATGCCGCCGAGAATACTGACCGAAAAGTGCAACGGCTGCGAAGGGCTGCCCGAATCGCGCTGCGAAGAAGCCTGCCCCGGCAACCTGATGGTGGTGGACGCAGCCACGGGCAAGGCCCGCTGCCGCTGCACGCGCGACTGCTGGGACTGCATGTCCTGCACCAAGGCCTGTCCCCGCGCCGCCATAGAGACGCGCATCCCCTACCAGTTGGGGTACCACAAGGCGTCCCTGCGCCCCATCATGGGCAAGGAACACATCACCTGGAAGTGCGTGGACATCCACGGCGTGGAAACCACGTACAAATACCGCAACCGTCTGGCCGTGGCCCCGGCCACCCAGACTGACAAGAACGCGTAATCACACTCCGGGGGGCGGGGGCGGCACGGCCATGCGCTGTCCGATACCGCCTTTGCCCCCTTGCCATATGCCGCAGGAGCACTACGCTCTCCGTCAGGGGGGCCCATGGAACGCAACTGGCATCTCTGGACCGAAGACTTTTTCGCCGACCTGCCGGACGAGCGGGCGGCGTTTCTGGCGTTGTCGCGCCGGAGGGACTTTGCGAAGAACGACATGGTGTTCTTCGAGGAAGACTCCGGCGATTCGTGCTTCTACGTGGAGCAGGGCATTGTGCGCATCTTCCGCATCGCGCCGTCGGGCAAGGAGCCCATCTTCTTTTTGCGCAGGCGGGGCGAGATGTTCGGCCTGGCCGAGGTGCTGGATTCGGTGCCGCGCAAGGCCAACGCCCAGGCCCTGACCCCGTGCGTGCTGCGCGAGGCGGGGCGGGACGAGTTCGAGACGTTCCTCTCCGGCCACTTCGGGGCGGCGCGCAGGGTCATCGCCACGCTGGGCGGACGGGTGCGCTACCTCGGCGAGCAGGTGGGCAACCTGATGACCTGCGACGTGGGCACCCGGCTGGCCAAGCTGCTGGTGTACATGGCCTACGAGGTGCTGGGCGACGAGGCGGCCTGGCTTGAACCCGCCGTGATTCCCGTGCGCCTGACCCAGGAACAGATGGCCGCCATGACCGGCTCGTGCCAGCAGACCGTCAGCGACTTTCTGCGCGAGATGCAGGACGAGGGGCTGGTTCGGGTGACCCGCCGCGAGGTGGTGGTGCTGCATCCGTTGAAGCTGCTGGAGCGCGCGGAACTGTAGAGGGTGCGGGCCTTCCCGATGTTCTCCCCGCTGCACGGCACGAGACACCGCAACGTCGTGGCGTCGCGGTTGCTTCGCCGCCCACCGCGTGCTAGCACCGCGCCATGAGTACTCCTGTACATTCCCCCCGTCGTGCCGCCCGGCCGGTGCTGCGCCGTGCCGCCACGCGTCTTTCCCCGCCCTGCGGGGGATGCCCCGGCGATGTCCCCCCGCAAGGCGCGGACCCGTTCGCCCCGTCGTCCTGTGCGGGGTGCCCTTCCGTCCGTACCGAATCCGTGAACGATAGCCCCGCCGGGCAACCTGCGGGCCAGCCGGAAGCGTCGGCCCCTGCGGGCGCTTCCGCCACTTCCGTCCCGCCGCCCGCATCCGGTCCCGCATCCGCCTTGGCCCACGCCGCGCCCACGCGGGTGTGGCTGGCCCTGCTGGCCGTGGTGGCCGTGGGCATCGGCTGGCTGCTGGCCCGTCCGTTCATCCATACCCTTGCCGTGGCCATCGTGGTGGCCGCGCTGGCCGCGCCCCTGCGGGAGCGCATCGCCCGTCGAGTGGGCCAGCCGGACCTTGCGGCGGCGTCCACCATCGCTACCCTGCTGTTGTGCGTGGCCGCGCCGCTGGCCGTGTTCGTGGCCGCGCTGGTTCCGCAGGCCCGCGCCCTGGCCCGCGCGGCCATGGCCTTCTACGCCGCGTCCGGCAGCGGCGCTGCCGACGGAACCGCCACCGCCGCATCCACGGCGGGCTCGTTGCCCGCGCCGGTGGAACTGGGGCTGGCCCGGCTGCACGAACTTTCGGTGTGGGTCACCCAGACCCTGGCCGATTTCGGCATCGACGCCTCGGACATTGCAGACTTCGACCCGGCCAGCCTGCGCGGCACCTTGCTGGGCGCGGCCCGTCAGGCCGGGGAAGCCGTGCTGCACGGCATCACCGCCGGTGTGGGCAACGCGGTGTACCTGTTCGGCCATTTCCTGCTGATGCTGTTCATCCTGTACTTTCTGCTGCGCGACGGGCGTCAGATGCTGGCCTTCGTCAAGCGCGTCTCGCCGCTGGCCCACGCCCAGGAGGACCGGCTGATCTCGGCCCTGCGCGGCGTTGCCCGCTCGGTGTTCATGGGCGGGGTGCTGGTGGCGGTGTTCCAGGGCGTCATCGGCGCGGTGGGCTTTGCCCTGGTGGGCCTGCCCGCGCTGTTCTGGGGCTTCGCCATGTCCTTCGCGGCCATGATTCCCGTGGTGGGCACCGCGCTCATCTGGGCTCCGGCTACGGCCTACCTGTACCTTTCGGGCGAGACGTGGAGGGCGGTGTTCCTGCTGGGGTGGTGCGCGGTGCTGGTTTCCAGCTCCGACGGCCTGCTGCGGGCGTGGTTCATGAAGGAAGGCGCGGGCATTCCCATGCTCTACCTGTTCCTGGCCATCCTGGGCGGGTTGAACATGTTCGGCATGCTGGGCCTGTTGTACGGGCCGCTGCTGCTCACCTTCGCCATGGTGGCCCTGACCATGTACGCCGAGGTGGCCGCCGAGATGGCCCCCAAGGACGGCGGGCCAGTCCGGTAAGTGGCGCAGGCTCCAGAGCCATGCCGGTTCGACGATGCAAAAGGCCCCCGCTCGCGCGGGGGCCTTGTCGTGTTTCGTGTCTGTCCGGCCCGGATAGGCTCGGTCCGGATATGTCCGGTCCGGGCTTGCTCGGCCCGAAATGGCCCTGCTGTCGGGCAGGGCCGTGCAGGGAGGACGCGGGCTACGCCTGCTTCAGTTCCTCCACCAGGCCGCGCAGTTCGGCCGCCATGCGGGCCAGTTCGGACACGGCGGCGGCGGACTGGTTCATGGCGTCGGCGGTTTCGGTGGCGATGCGGTTCACTTCCTCGGTGCCCCGGTTGATCTGCTCGCTGGCGGCGGACTGTTCTTCCGACGCCGTGGCGATGGACCGCACCTGATCGGCGGTGGTCTGCACGATGGTTACGATGTCGCCCAGCGAGCGGCCCGCCACGGTGGCCAGTTCGGTGCTGCGGCTCACCGCGCCCGACGCCTCCTCCATGCCCCGGATGTTCTCGCGGGTGCCGGTCTGGATGGCGCGCACCGCCTCGTCCACCTCGCGGGTGGCGTTCATGGTCTTTTCGGCCAGCTTGCGCACCTCGTCGGCGACAACGGCGAAGCCGCGCCCGGCGTCGCCGGCGCGGGCCGCCTCGATGGCCGCGTTCAGCGCCAGCAGGTTGGTCTGGTCGGCGATGTCGCTGATGACGCCCATGATGCGGCCGATGCCCTGGGCCCTGGTGCCCAGGTCGCCCAGGCTGCGGGTCAGTTCGCCCGCGTGGCGGCTGACCTCGTCGATGGCGTCCACCACGGACTCCACGACTCCGGCTCCTTCCTGGGCCGTGGCGCGCGCCCGGTCGGCGCTTTCCGCGGCGTCGGTGGCGTTGCGCGCCACCTCCAGCACGCTGGCGTTCATCTGGTCCATGGCCGTTGCGGCCTCCGCCGTGCGTTCGCGCTGTACCTCGGTGCCGCGCGACGACTGTTCGATCTGCGCGGCCAGTTCCTCGGACGCGGCGCCCACGCGCATGACGATGACGTCCAGTTGCCCGGCGGCCTGCAGCATGCCTTCGCGGCGGGCTTCCTCGGCGTGGCGCTTGGCGGCCTCGGCCTCCTGCACGGCGTGTTCGGCGCGGCGGGTCTGTTCCTCGGCTTCTGCGGTCTTGTGGTCCGCCGTGGCGATCATCTCGCGCAGGTTGCCCACCATGGTGCGCAGGGCGTCTGCCAGCGTGCCGATTTCGTCGTTGCGGCGCAGATCGAGGCTGCGGCCAAGGTCGCCGTCCGCCACGGCCTGCGCGAAGGACACGCTGGACCCCAGCGCCCGCGTCACCCCGCGCACGATCCAGAACACCACAAGACACACCAGCACGATGGCCCCGCCCCCCGCGGCCATGGCCGCGTTGCGGATGCCCGTGACCGACGCGGCGATGTCCGACGCGCTGACGTTCACCGCGATGATCCAGCCGGTGGTTTCGTTCAGGGTGAAGGCGGCCGCCTTGTGCTGGCCCTCGAATTCGTATTCCAGGGTGCCGGAGCGCCGGGCGATGAGCTTCTTGCCCCAGTCGAGTTCGTTCAGGTCCAGCTTCAGCAGCAGATCCTTCCTGGGGTGCGCGGCCAGCTTGCCGGAACGCGCCACCAGGAAGGCATAGCCGTTCTTGCCCACCTTCACCGGGTCCACCAGCCGGGCGGACAGCACGGCCAGGTCCACCGGCGCGGAGAGCACGCCCAGCACCTTGCCGTCCTTGCGGATGGGCACGGCCAGCACGAATACCGGCGCGTTGCTGATCTTGCTCATGAAGGCGTCGGTGATGGTCGTTTCACCGCGCATGCCGTTGCGAAAGTAGTCGCGCTCGGCCAGGTTGTCGCGCCCTATGCTGTCGGGGCGGGTGCTGGCCGCCACGATGCCGTCCGGCCCGATGATGTTGACGGCCTGGAGCACCGGGTTGGCCTCCATGATGTCGCGCAGGGCGGCGTTGGACGTGCCCGCGGGATCGGGGGCCGCGCCGCCGGGCGTGAGCACGCCGGTGATGTCGGCGGCCTTGGCCTGCGAGGTGAGGGTGGTGCGCAGGTCGCCCACCCGTTCGGTAAAGCCCAGGCTGGCCGTGGCGGCGATTTCGTTGGCCGTGGAAATGTAGCCGTTCCACAGGGCATCGGTGGCGTTGCGGTAGGACAACGCGCCCGACGCCGCCATGGACAGCACGACGACGCCCACGATGGGCAGCAGGAACTGCGCGCGCAAGTTCAGTTTCATGAAGTTCCCCCCGGCAGGGTTGCGGTCGGCCATCGCGCTGGCCCGTCCCCCCCCCGGGATGGCCGGCGCGATGCGGGCGTGATGCCCTGTTGCATGGTACGCACGATGAGTGTGACCCCTGCGCACGGGCGTACGTTGCCCGGCCCGGTGGCGGACGCCGCGGCCGGAACCGGGGGTGCGCGCCGCGCGGGGTGAGTGCGCGATGCCGCGTCGTCGGGTTGCGACGGCGGGCGGGAC
Source organism: Desulfovibrio sp. A2 (assembly GCF_000226255.1). Classification (GTDB taxonomy): domain Bacteria; phylum Desulfobacterota; class Desulfovibrionia; order Desulfovibrionales; family Desulfovibrionaceae; genus Cupidesulfovibrio. The sequence continues at coordinate 17,735 of NZ_AGFG01000038.1, read as the reverse complement.
AGTGCGGTGGATGCCGGGAGGCGCGTGCCGCTGGTCATGTTTGATCAACCAGACAATAACGTGGGGCGAAGGTTCCCCTTCAGGCGGGGAAAAGGCGACGGATGCAAGGCGGCCCGGCTGTCTTCGAGAGACCCGTGGCTTTCCGTCCCTACCTCACGGCAGGTTTGGCATTTGTCTCGCAAGCTCTGGACTGCGGCATATCCATTTTTCTGTCAATTAAATTGTAACAGGAATGTTGCAGATGCGCAGAAAAGGGGGCGAGCCTGGCAAAGCAACGGCAATTTTCTGATGGAGTGTATTGCTTTTTTGGATAGTGGAGTGAGGGGCACCATTGCCGCCGGTCGTCGGCCCTTGCGCCGAGGCAGCGCCGGAAACAGGACAAGCCCCCGAGATGGGGGCTTGTCCGTAGTCCGAGGCCCCCTGAACGAGGACTTCATGATGGGTGGCTGTGTGCGCGGCTATTCCACCGTCACGCTCTTGGCGAGGTTGCGTGGCTGATCCACGTCCTTGCCCAGGTAGTCGGCCGCCTCGTAGCTGAACAGCTGCAGGGCGGGCAGCACCAGAAAGGCGGCCATGGGGCCCCAGGCGTCGGGGATGGACCAGGGGTGGTCCACCTTCAGTTCCACGCCGGGGTTGGTCAGGGCGATGATCTTGCCGCGCCGGGCCTGCACTTCCTCGATGTTGGACTTCACCTTGGGGAACAGATCGTCGTTCAGGGCCAGGGCAAAGGTGGGGAAGTCCGGGTCGATGAGCGCGATGGGGCCGTGCTTCATCTCGCCCGAGGCGTAGCCCTCGGCATGGATGTACGAGATTTCCTTCAGCTTCAGCGCGCCTTCCAGCGCCAGCGGGAAGCAGTGGCCACGGCCCAGGTAGAAGAAGCTCTTGGCCTTGGAGTATGTGCGGGCCAGCACCTGCGCCTCGTCGCGCATGGCGGGCAGCACGGTTTCCAGCTGGCCTGGAAGCTTCTTCAGGGTTTGCAGCACGTTGGCGCGCACGGTATCTGGCAGTGCGCCGGTGCTGCGGCCCCAGTGCAGGGCCATCAGGGTCAGCAGCACCATCTGGCTGCACATGGCCTTGGTGGAGGCCACGCTGATTTCCGGCCCGGCCTGGGTGTAGATGACCGCGTCCGCCTCGCGCGCGATGGAAGATCCCACCACGTTGCACAGGCCCGCCACCTTCACCCCGTGCTCCCGCGCTATGCGCAGGGCCGCCAGGGTGTCGGCAGTCTCGCCCGACTGGCTGATGACCAGCACCATGTCCGCCGGGTCCAGGATGATGTCGCGGTAGCGGAATTCCGAGGCGATTTCCACGTTCACCGGCACGTGGGCCCAGCTTTCCAGCAGGTGCTTGCCCCACATGCCCGCATGGTACGAGGTGCCGCAGGCCACGATGTGCAGCCGCTTGGGCACCGGCAGCGCGGCCAGTTCCGGCAGGGTCACTTCCATGCGGTTCCAGTCCACGCGGCCTGCCAGACAATCGGTGATGACCTTGGGCTGCTCGAAGATTTCCTTGAGCATGAAGTGCTTGTAGCCGCCCTTCTGGGCCGCCTGCATGTCCCACTGGATGTGGTTGACGGTCTTGTCCACCGTCGACAGGTCGGCGATGCGCATGACCTTCCACGAATTGGCGTCGATGCGCACCAACTCGCCGTCTTCCAGAAACACCACGTCGCGGGTGTAGGGCAGGAAGGCGGGGATGTCGGACGCCACGAAGTTCTCGCCGGTGCCCACGCCCAGGATCAGCGGGGCGGACAGGCGCGCGGCGTAGAGCACGTCCGGCTCTTCCGGCGTGGTCAGGGCCACGGCGTAGGCCCCGTGGGCCTGGCGCAGCGCCCAGGCAAAGGCGTCGAGCGTGGTGGCGGTGTGCTTGCGGCCCTCGGAAATGAGGTTGGCCAGCACCTCGGTGTCGGTTTCGGAATGGAAGACGTAGCCCTTGGCGGCAAGGTCGGCCTTCAGTTCCGCGTAGTTTTCGATGATGCCGTTGTGCACGATGGCCAGATGACCGTCGTTGGACTTGTGCGGGTGGGCGTTGCGTTCCACGGGAATGCCGTGGGTGGCCCAGCGGGTGTGGCCCATGCCCGTGGTGGCCACGGTGTTGGGACACGAGGCCAGCTTTTCGTCAAGGGCGGACAGCTTGCCCTCGGCGCGCACGGTGATGAGTTCGCGGTTCTGGACGAAGGCCACGCCCGCGGAATCGTAGCCGCGATATTCAAGGCGGCGCAGGCCTTCTATGATGAGGGGAACGGCGGGACGATGACCGGCGTATCCGATGATGCCGCACATAGCTGGTGTGCTCCTTGGGAGAGGCGCGGCGGACGCCGCGCGGCGACGGCCGGGGTGGCCGCCGGAAGGTGTGTCGCGAGGGTGGCGGCGCATGCCGCCCGAACGATTCCTCGCGGTGTCGCATGTATCAGGTTTGCGGCACGGTTCGCAACTGGTGGCAGGGGGGCGGAAGCGGGGAGCGGCGGCGGTGGAACTTGCCGGGGGCGGCCGCCGCGCGGCACGCTTGCCGGGGCTGGCGCACCCGATGCGCCATGCCCCGCCATGCTCCGCCCCGCCGGACCCGACGGGACGCATCGCGCTCCGCACCATGCATCCCAAGTCGGCGCGCCCGGCCCGGCCCTATTCCTCCGGCTCGGCCAGGGCCACCAGGTCGTAGGTGCGCGCCTCCACGATGTCCGCCTCCACCAGAGCGCCGGGGGCGACCCCGGCCCCGCTCACGTAGGTGACCCCGTCTATTTCCGGGGCCTGGAACCAGGTGCGCCCGGTGTGCAGGCCGGGCCATTCGTCGTGGGGGGCGTCCACCAGCACGGGCAGCCGCTGCCCCACGTAGGATTCCATGATCTCTTCGCTGATTTCGGCCTGCACTTCCATCAGCGCGTCGCGACGCCATTCCTTCACCGTGTCGTCCACCTGGTCGGGCATGGCGGCGGCGGGGGTACCTTCCTCGGCCCGGTAGGCGAACACGCCCAGGTGATGAAAGCGCGTCTCGGCCACGAAGTCGGTGAGCGCGGCGTAGTGTTCCTCGGTCTCGCCGGGAAAACCCACGATGATCGAGGTGCGCAGGGCCGCATCCGGAAAGTGCTTGCGGATGCGCTCCACCACCGCGCGGGGGTTGCGCGCGAAGGGACGCCCCATGCGGCCCAGCACGTCCGGGTGGGCGTGCTGCAGCGGCACGTCGAAATAGGGCACGAAGGGCGCGCCCGCCGCCGCGAGGTAGGACAGCAGGTCGTCGTTGAGCCCGGCCGGGTACAGGTACATCAGGCGCAACCGGTCCAGCCCCGGCAGCGGCAGCAGGCGGTCCAGCAGGGGGCGCAGGTCGCCCCGGCCGTTGCCGTCCGCGTCGCTGCCCCAGGCGGTCACGTCCTGCGCCACCAGGATCAGTTCCCGCACGCCCATGTCCAGCAGTTGGCGCGCCTCGCGTTCCAGCTCCGCCGCCGGGGTGGAGCGGTGCGCCCCGCGAATGGAGGGGATGGTGCAGAACGAACAGTTGTGGCGGCATCCGTCGCTGATCTTCAGCCAGGCGTACGACGGCCCGGTGGACAGCAGGCGCGTGCCCCCCGCGTAGCCGGGCGCGACGGCGCCGACTCCGGCCACCCTGGCCCCCACGGCGCGCGCCAGCAGTTCCGGCCAGCTCTCGATGGACTGGTTGGGCAGCCACAGGTCCACCTCGGGCAGTTCGGCGGCCAGGTCGCGCTCGCCGTAGCGGCCCACCAGGCACCCGGCCACGGCCAGCAGAGGCCGCCGGGCCAGCCCGGAGATCTCGTCCACGGCCTCCACCACGGTGCGCACCGATTCTTCCACGGCGGGCAGGATGAAGCCGCAGGTGTTCACGAGCACCACGTCGGCCTCGGCCATGGTTTCCACGGGCCGCACGGGCGCGCCCAGCGCGCCCAGCAGACGTTCGGTGTCCACGCGGTTCTTGGGGCAGCCGAGGCTGACGGAATAAACACTTATCATTGGATGGCGTTCCGGGTATGGAAAGGATGGAGGGTACCGCGTGCGCCCGTGGCGGCACATGCCCGTGCCACGGAAGCCGCGCCCGCGCCCCGCAGTCCCGCCAGGGCGGAATGTTGCGGACGGCGTGGTGCTGGGTGCCGCGTACCCGCAATGCGCGCCGCGCGCAAGCCCCCGCCGGAACCCCGGCCCCGCGCCCGCACGATGTCCGTCGGCCATGACCGCCCCTGCCGCCCCCGCCGTTCCGGCAGTCCCCGCAGTTCGGACCAAGGAGCCCCGCATGACCACGCAGCCCTTCCCCGGCCCGCCCGCATCACCCCCCACCGCATCGGAAACAGGCGAAGAACCGTCCCGTCTCGGGCCGGGCTGCCCGGACTGCGGCCCGGCGTGCATGTCCTGCGGCTCGTCTGGCCTTTCTGGTCAAACGGGACAGTCCGGCCCATTGACGGCGGCAGCCGCCCCGCACGACCAGGCCGCGCCACCGCGCCGCCCCTTTCCCGTGGCGCTGGCGGGCGTGGGGCGCGCCTTGCGCCCGGTGGCCGGGCTGCTGCGCAGGCCGGATTTTCTGCGGGGCTTTCCGTGGGTGCGGCTGGCTGGCCTGCTGTTGACCGAGCAGGACCACGAGGAACTGGCGCAGCATGCCTGCCAGCCTCCCGGCCTTGGCGACGATGTCCCGCCCCTTGGGCCCGGCGCCAGCCAGGCCGCCATCAACTTCGCCATCCTCGAAGCCCGTGCGGGTCTGCCCCCCGTCCCCCCGGAGCCGGGCGGCGCGCCACGTTTCGATTCCGCCGCCGCCCTGTTCGCGGCCCTGCCCGACCTGCGCATGGTGCTCGACCTGTCCGATGACGGCCGCCACATGGCCGACCTGCGCGCGGCGGCCCCCACCGGCGTCTCGCTGCTGGACGCGGGCGGCGCGCTGTGGGTGTGGGAAATGCTGGCCTCGGAAAAGCTGTGTTCCACCTGCAACCTGCACCTGCGCGAGGCGCGCGACCTGTTCGCCACGCTCATCGACCAGGTGGACGAGGACATCCTGCTGCTGGACACCGAAGGCCGCATCGTGGACCTGAACCGCAACATCCTGCAACGCAAGGGCGGTTCCAAGGACGACTGGATAGGCACCTGCTGCTGGCAGCTCGACGGGCCGTCCTTCTGCTGTCCGCCCCAGCACGGGGGCTGCACCTTCAAGGAAACGGTGACCACCGGGCGCAAGGCCGAACGCATCCACACCAAGGTCAACGAAGACGGGCGGGTGCAGTATTTCAGGGTGTACACCTACCCCGTCACCGACGAGACGGGCCGCATGACGCGGGTCATCGAGATGCGGCGCGACATCACCAACCGCACCAACATGGAAATCCGCCTGCAACAGGCCGAGAAGATGGCCGCCATCGGCGAACTTTCCACCTACGTGGCGCACGAGATACGCAACCCGCTGTTCGCCATCGGCGGCTTCGCCAATTCGCTGCTGCGCTCGCCCTCGCTGGATGATGCCGCGCGCGGCAAGGTGCAGGTGATCCTGGAGGAATCGCGGCGGCTGGACACCATCCTCAAGTCCATCCTCAATTTCGCGCGGCCCACCTCGCCCCGCACCGGCGAGGTGGACCTGAACCTGCTGGCCCGCCAGACCATGGAACTGATGGGCATCGGCTTCGACCAGCGGCGCATAGAAATCGACCTGCAACTGGCCCTCGATATTCCCAAGGCGCGCGGCGACGGCGAAATGCTCAAGCAATGCCTGATCAATCTCGTCAAGAACGCGCAAGAGGCCATGCCCGACGGCGGCCGCCTGACCGTGCGCACCGGCATGACCCCGCAGTACGTGCACATCGCCGTGGAGGACACGGGCGTGGGCATTCCGGCGGACCTGCACGACAAGATATTCAGCCCGTTCTTTTCCACCAAGGAAAAGGGCGCGGGCATCGGCCTGGCCATGAGCCGCAAGATCATCGAGGAAATGGGCGGCCAGGTGGACCTGCAAAGCCAGGTGGGCAAGGGCACCACCATCACCTTGCGTCTGCAACCGCTGCTGGCCGTGCCCGAACCGGCGACCCCGGCGCGGGACGACCCGGCGGGCGAGGGACTGAAGGGGTAGGCGCGCCGCGCCGCATAACCGCCCGTAGCCAAGCCGCCGCTTGCCGCGCGCCCTTGCCTCCGGGGCGATTCTTCCGCACAATGCGCCGCGCATCCGTTGCACCGCGCGGGCATCGCCCGCCACAGCCAACCCTGAACCCGAGCCCGACCATCGACACACCATGACCACCGCTTCGAACACCATCGGCGATGCCGCCGTCATCGTGCTGGCCACCCGCAACGCGGGCAAGATACGTGAACTCAACGACATGCTGAAGGGCACCGGCGTCACCGTGGTCGGTCTGGACGCCTACCCCGAGATCGGCGAGATCGAGGAAACCGGCGTTACCTTCGAGGAAAACGCCCTGCTGAAGGCGCGCACCGTGGCCGAACTGACCGGCCGCATCGCCGTGGCCGACGATTCCGGGCTGGAGGTGGACGCCCTGGGCGGCGCGCCGGGGGTGTATTCCGCCCGCTATTCCGCCGAAGACGGCGTGCCCGCCACCGACGCCCGCAACAACGAGAAGCTGTTGGCCGCCCTGGCCAGCGTGCCGGATGCGCAACGCACGGCCCGCTTCCGCTCGGTCATCGCCGCCTGCGCCCCGGACGGCCGCCACATCACCGCCGCCGGGGCCTGGGAAGGCCGCGTGGCCGCCGCCCCGCAGGGCGACAACGGCTTCGGCTACGACCCGCTGTTCTTCGACCCGGAACTGGGCCGCACCGCCGCCACCCTGACCCGCGACGAAAAGAACGCCCGCAGTCACCGGGGCAAGGCCCTGCGCCGCCTGCTGGAGTTGTGGCCCGCCTTCGCGGGGGGCAAGGGCTAGCCCGCGCCGCGCGTATCCCCATTGCATGCGCCCCGCGCCGTTCCGGTTCGTCCGGCGGGCGCGGGGCGTTTTTCGTTGCGGCCCCGCCGTCCATGTTGCCGCGCGGCAGGTGGGCGCACGCGTCTTCCGCCCTCCGCCCGTCCGGCATCCGGCATCCCGCCCGGCCCGTCGCGCGCCACTCCGGCGGCCAGCCAGCCTTTGCGAATTATCACGTGCCGCGCCGTCTAATCATTGCCCGTCCGCCCCCCGGTGCCATTACATTGGCAGGGCGGAGGCCCCGTCGCCGCCGCCAACACCGGGACGACGAGGGGATGGCATGACGTTGCGCATGAAATTGCTTGCGGGGTTCATCGGCACCCAGGTGCTTACCTGTCTGCTCACCGCCGGGCTGCTGTGGCATTTCGGGGTGGACGGCATGCGCCACGTGGGTGATGCCGCCGCCACCGCCACACAGGACAGGGCGCGGGACCAGCTGACCAGTATCCGCAGTTCCAAGGCCCTGCATGTGGAAGATATCTTTCGCCGCATGCGCAATCAGTTGCTGACCCTGGCCGGTGAACTGACCGTGCGCGAGGCGGCGCAGACGCTGCCCGCCGCCTGGTTCGGCGTGCAGCCCGAAATCGCCGGGCAGATGGACCCCAAGGCCGTCGCCCGGCAGTTGCTGGACGCCTATGCGGGCTCCGCCTATCTGCGCGCGCCGGAGTTCACGGCCAATGCCGCCTCCGCCCCCGGCTACGCCCCGCGTGAGCCGGAAACGTACCTGCCCGCGGACGCCAATGGGGTGCTGTTGCAGGGCATGTACCTGCTGCCCGCCCTGGCCGCCGGGCAGCGGTCCGGTGCGTCCGCCAGCCCGGACAGGCACCCCCTGCCCGCCGCCTACAACGCGTTGCACGCCCGCTACCATCCGGTGCTGCTGCACTTTGCCGATACCTTCGGATACCGGGACATCCTGCTGCTGGACCCCGCCACTGGCGCGGTGGCCTACAGCGTGCGCAAGCTGCCGGATTTCGGCACGTCGCTCGCGTCCGGACCGTACAAGGACACCGGCCTTGCGGCCGTATTCCGCAAGGCGGTGGCCGCCGGAAAGGCGGGCGAGCGCAACGCCGCCGTCATGACGGATTTCGCCCCGTACGAGCCGGGCCGCAACGCCCCCGCCGCGTTCATCGCCTCCCCGGTGTACGACGCATCCGGCAAGTTCCTGGCGGTGCTGGCCTTCCACGTGACCGAAACAGGCATCAACCGCGTCATGACCTCTGAGGGGCGGTGGAAGGACGTGGGGTTGGGGGAATCGGGCGATGCTTTTCTGGTGGGTACCGATCTGCGGGTGCGCTCGCTGCCGCGCGGTTCGACCAATCGGCACATTCTGGCCGACGTCGTGGACACCGAGGCCGCCCGCAAGGCCGTGGCGGGTGAAACAGGCTGCGGCTCCACCACGGATCACAAGGGCAGGCCGGTGTTGGCCGCGTGGCAGCCCCTGCGCATCGAGGGGCTGACCCTGGGGCTGGTGGCCGAGATCGACGTGCAGGAGGCCCTGGCCGCCGCGCGCGACATCGCCACCGCCAGCGGCAAGGCCGAACGCGGCATGCTGACCGGCACGCTGGTGGTGCTGCTGCTGGGCGCGGCGCTGGGTTCCGGCGTGGCCGTGGCGCTGGTTGCCTCCATTTCGCGCCCCTTGCGCCGGTTGCGGGCCTATGCGGGAGAGGTTGCCGAAGGCAACCTGGAGGCCCGGCCCGAAGGCGCCTACCCGCCGGAACTCGACGCCATGCGTCAGTCCATCGAGCGTATGGTGCAGAACCTGCGCCAGCGCATCGAAGAGGCCGACGCCCAGGGACAGGAGGCCGCGCGCATGGCCCGCGAAGCGCATGACGCCATGAGGAACGCCACCGCATCCGAGGCGCGCATCAAGCGCCTGATGGATCGCATGACCGGCGCGGCGGGCAAGACACGCACCGTGTCGGAGCACGTCTCGCACTCCATCGCCGACCTGACCGGTCAGGTGCGCACCGTCACCGGCGGGGTGGAAACGCAGCGCCAGCGCATGGATGAGACGGCCGAGGCCGTGGCCAACATGCGGGTGACCGTGGCCAACGTCACCGACAACGCCCGCAGGGCTGCGGAACAGGCCGACCTTTCACGCGGCAACGCTGACGAGGGAGCGCACGGGGTGCGCGAAACCGTGGCGGCCATCAACGGCATCCGCGAGCGCATCGAGCGGCTGAACGAGGCCATGGGCCGCCTTGGCGTGGAGGCCGAGAACATCGGGCAGGTCATGTCGCTGATCTCGGACATCGCCGACCAGACCAACCTGCTGGCGCTCAATGCCGCCATCGAGGCGGCCCGCGCCGGGGATGCCGGGCGGGGATTCGCCGTCGTGGCCGACGAGGTGCGCAAGCTGGCCGAAAAGACTATGGCCGCCACCCGTGATGTGGGCGAGGCCGTTGCCCGCATCCAGAGCCACACGCGCGAGAACATCGCCGCCGTGGAACAGGCCGCGCGCGACGCAACGGCTTCCGCCGCGTCGGCCGAGGCCGCCGGGCAGGCCATGACGCGCATCGTCACGCTGGTGGACGAGACGGCGGGCATGGTCCAATCCATCGCCGCCGCCAACGGCCAGCAGGCGGCGGCCAGCGAGGTGGTGGGCCGCAGCGTGGACGAGGTGAACCGCATCGCCGGGCAGACAGCCGAGGCGATGACCCGCTTCACCGGAACGCTCAACGACATCTTTGCCCAGGTGCAGGAGATGTTCTCGATGGTCGAGGTCATCTGCGCCGGAGAGGACGGCGTGGCCCTGATGTCCGACGCCAGCGAGGAAACGCTGATCCGCTGGACGGACGAACTGTCCAACCTGCCCAGCATCGACGCGCAGCACAAGAAGCTGGTGGACTACATCAACGCCGTGCACCGTGCGGCGCGCACCAGCGACATGGCCGCCGTGCTCGAGGTGTTCGGGCAACTGAAGGCCTACACCGTGGAGCACTTCGGATACGAGGAGCGGCTGTTCGCCGTGCACGGCTATCCCGAAGGGGAGCAGCACGCGGACGTGCATCGCCGCTTCGTGCAGCGGGTGCTGGAATGGGAAAAGCAGGCGGCGGGCGGCAACCCCACGGTGGTCATGGAAATACTGCGCGGCCTGGTGGACTGGCTGGTGTCGCACATCATGAAGGTGGACAAGCGGTACGAGACGTTCCTGCGCGAGCGCGGTGTGGAGTAGGCGCGGCATGCAGGGGGCGTGGAGATGGTGCGGCCTCCGGCTGGCGATGCGTAACCGGACACCAACGGCGGCCCGGCATGTCGGGCCGCCTGTGCGTTTGGCGGGCTGCCGGGCGGCGGCTACTTGGCGGGCTGGTCCGGCGTTACGGGCGCAACGGGCGCAACGGGCTGGGGCGCGGCTTGGGGCTGCGCCGTCTGCGACTGCGTGACCGGCGCGGTGGCGTTTGCCAGTTGCTCCACCTTGGGTTCGATGGGCGACACCAGGTTGCCGAACACCAGCAGCATGGCCCCGCCCACGGCAAGGCTGCGCGCGCGGATGCCCGCCGCCCGGTTGCCCGAGCGCCAGCGCAGCCAGTTGAAGGCGGCCCCGGCCAGCATGGCGATGCCGCACAGGTTCAGCAGATAGTTGATGGCGTACATGGTCGGCCTCCTGCCGGAGTGGTCCGGGGGTGTCGTGGTGTTGCGGTGGTCCCCGGCGGGTCGGCTTGAGAAAGCGTACGCCCGCCGTGGGATTTTTTGGTTGGCATGCCGGGCGGGTGGCGTCAAGGGGGGGCTGCGAGGGTGGGGCGGGGTGGCGCCCTGGCCAAGGGGGGTCCCGCTCCGGCCGCCCTGTTTTTCCCCGTCCGCTCCCACCCGCCGTTCCCCGCGCTGTTGTCATTCCCGGGGCATTCTGCTATGCAGACCAATCCCGCGCATCAGGGCGGGAAAATTTGCGTCGGTTGGAGGAAACGTATGACAGCAACCCCCGAAAACATGGAAAACGCCGCTCTTGAAATGGATCTGAGTTTCGAGAGCGCCCTCGAGAATTACCTCAGCTCCGATTTCGGCGACCTTGAAGAAGGGTCGATCATCAAGGGCGAGGTGGTGCGCGTGGATGAGGACAGCGTTCTCATCGACGTGAACTTCAAGTCCGAAGGGCAGATTTCCGCTTCCGAGTTCAGGGACAGCACCGGCAAGGTCAACATCGCCGTGGGCGACAAGGTGGACGTCTTCGTCGTTCGCAAGAACGAGATGGAAGGCACCATCACCCTGTCCTTCGAGAAGGCCAAGCGCATGCAGCTCTTCGACAAGCTCGAAGAGATTCAGGAAAACAACGGGGTCATCACCGGCCGCATCGTGCGTCGCATCAAGGGCGGCTACACCGTCGATCTCGGCGGCGTCGAAGCCTTCCTGCCCGGCTCGCACGTGGACCTGCGCCCCGTCCCCGACATGGACGCGCTGGTCAACCAGGAATACGAATTCCGTGTTCTCAAGATCAACCGTCGGCGCAGCAACGTCATCGTTTCCCGCCGCGTCCTGCTTGAAGAGGAACGCGATTCCAAGCGTCAGGATCTGCTGCGCACCCTCGAAGAGGGCCAGATCGTCACCGGCAAGGCCAAGAACATCACCGAATACGGCGTGTTCGTGGATCTTGGCGGGCTGGACGGCCTGCTGCACATCACCGACATGTCCTGGAAGCGCATCCGCCATCCGAAGGAACTGGTCACCCTTGGCCAGGAACTGCAGCTGAAGGTTCTCTCCTTCGACCGCGACAACCAGAAGGTGTCGCTGGGCATGAAGCAGCTGGTGGCCGACCCGTGGCAGGACATCACCGCCAAGTACCCCGAAGGCGCCAAGCTTCAGGGCCGCGTGACCAACCTTGTCGACTACGGCGCGTTCGTCGAGCTGGAAGCCGGCGTGGAAGGCCTTGTCCACATCTCCGAAATGTCGTGGACCCGCAAGCTGCGTCACCCGTCGCAGATGGTGCGCGTGGGCGACGAAGTGGAAGTGGTCATCCTCGGCGTGGACCAGGACAAGAAGCGCATCTCCCTCGGCATGAAGCAGGTCAAGCCGAACCCGTGGGAAGTGGTGGCCGAGAAGTACCCCGAAGGCACCATCCTTGAAGGCGTGATCAAGAACATCACCGAGTTCGGCATGTTCATCGGCATCGAGGACGGCATCGACGGCCTGATCCACGTGTCCGACATCAGCTGGACCAAGAAGATCCGCCATCCCAACGAAGTGTTCAAGACCGGCGACGTGGTGCAGGCCAAGGTGCTGACCGTCGATCAGGAGAACGAAAAGTTCACCCTCGGCATCAAGCAGCTGACCGAAGACCCGTGGACCCACGTGCCCTCGCGCTACCCGGTTGGCGGCGTGATCGAAGGCACGGTGACCAACATCACCGACTTCGGCCTGTTCGTTGAAGTGGAAGAAGGCATCGAAGGCCTGGTCCACGTCTCCGAAATCAGCCAGAAGAAGATCAAGTCGCCCTCCGAGATGTTCAAGGAAGGCGTGGTCATCCAGGCCAAGGTCATCCACGTCTCCGCCGAAGAACGTCGCCTCGGGCTGTCCATCAAGCAGCTCAAGGACGAGGAAGAACGTCGCAAGCCCAAGGAATTCCGCGCCGGTCCCGCCGATACGGGCGGCCAGAACCTTGGTGACCTGCTGAAGCAGAAGCTGGAAGAGGATGCTTCCGACAGCTAGACCCTCCTTCAGCCAGCGGCATCCGTTCATCTTCGGATTCCTGCTCATTATGGCGGCCGTTGCCCTCTTCATGGGGGCTTCGGCCGCCTTGCGCCATTTCACCGGCGATGCGGGCCCCTTCGCGGGCCCGCGCGTCGGGGTGGTGCGCGTGGAAGGCATGATCGCCGACATCACGAAGACCGTCGGCTGGATGGACAAGCTGCGCGAAGACCCCACGGTGCGCGGCGTGCTGCTGCGGGTGGATTCGCCCGGCGGCGGCGTGGCCGCGTCGCAGGAACTGCTGGAGGCGGTGCGCCGCATGGCGCGCGTGAAGCCGGTGGTGGTTTCCATGGGCACCGTGGCCGCGTCGGGCGGCTACTACATTTCGCTGGGGGCCAGCCGCATCATCGCCAACCCCGCCACCCTCACCGGCTCCATCGGCGTGAAGATGGAACTGCCCAACATGCAGGGGCTCATGGACAAGCTGGGCCTGGCCCGGCAGACCCTGGTTTCCGGCGACATGAAGGACGCGGGTTCCCCCTTCCGGGCCATGACCCCGCAGGAACGCGAGTACCTGCAAGCCCTGGTCATGGACATGTACGACCAGTTCGTGACCGAGGTGGCCAATTCGCGCAACCTGCCCGTGGAAAAGGTGCGCGCCGTGGCCGACGGCCGGGCGCTGACCGGGCGGCAGGCCCACGAACTGGGCCTGGTGGATGCCCTGGGCGGCATGGACATGGCCCTGACCGACCTGCTGCAGCTGTGCGGCATTGCCGAACGCCCGGTGCTGGTGGAACAGCCCAAGCCTTCGTCGTGGCTGCGCGACGCGCTGGAGTCGGTGCTGGACCTGCAACCGGCGTCGCGGGTGGGTACGCCCGGCTTCATGTACGTGTACTAGGCCGTTGCGCCCTTTCGCCCTCCGGCGCTGTCAGATTTCATCTTTTGCTCTGGTCACGTACTGAAGAGTACGCTCCCGTCGCAAAAAGATTCATCTTCCTTGCCGGAGAACGAAAAACGCAACGGCAAAGCACCGTAGCGTATGTTTTGCCCCTGCCGCCCACGCCGCAGGGGCTTTCGTTTTGGAGCGTCGGAATGGGCGCAGGGGAATGAACATGGTTTCCGCAGACAGTGAGCATCCGGCGTCCGGGCACGGCGGTGCGTATCGCCAGCCCTTCACCTTCGAGGTGGCCGTCGCGTGCGCGGGCCATCCCGTGCGGCTGGCCCGCTGCCTGCGGTTGGAGGCGGCCTGCTTCGCCGCATGGCCCGCGCTGGAGGAAGAGCGGCGGGGACATCTGCTGTTGCGCGCGGCCGGGGGCTATTCCATGCGCATCAACAGCGGCGTGCCGCTGGTGATGCCGGGTGCGGGCGTGACGTGGAGCGAAGGGCACGTCCGCGATGCCGAGGCATGGTTCGCCGCGCGCGGCCTGCCGCCACAGTTCCGGTTGCCGGAACCGCTGGAAGGGCAGGGGCCGTCGGGAGTGGGCGGCCTTGATCCGGTGCTGGCGTCCATGGGGTACAGCGCCACCGACCCCACGCTGGTGCAGGAACTGGATATCGCAGGATGGCCGGTATGCCCGGCCCAGCCACACCATGCCGCCAGGGCGCGGCCCGGCAACTTCCCCTTGCCCGACCGACAGTGCGCCATCGTCGACCACGCCACGTGGCTGGCGGCGGAGGGCGGGTTGCGGGGACGCACCGGCGCTGACGCCGTGAATCCGGTCCTGCGCGGGGTGCTGGCCACCCTTGGCCCAGCCGGGCAGACGTGGCTGCTGCGCGCGGACGGCCAGCCCGCCGTGTGTGGGCTTGGCGTCCGCACCGGCGAGGACTACGGCATCTTCGCCGTGGTGGCGCGACCCGACCAGCGGCGGCAGGGGCATGGCCGGTCCTTGGTGTCGGCCATGCTGCACGCGGCACGACAGGACGGGGCGCGCACGGCGTGGCTTCAGGTGGGGCAGGGCAATACGCCTGCCCGCGCGCTGTACGAGGGACTGGGCTTCACCACCACCTACGGCTACTGGTACCGCGTGCGGCGTTGACGCCTTGCGGATGAACGCGTGCGGGGCAGCCACCCCATTCTCGCCCGGCACCCCGCACGACGTTCCGCCCCCCGGTCCTGCGCCGTCTACGCGCATGGCGCGCGGTTTCCGTTCATGCTAGCGTCGCAGCCGGGTACATCCGTCGGGAATGGCCCGCCGCGCGCAGCCGCCCCGGTTCGTCGTCCGCCCGGCCTTCCCGCACGCCGTCCCATCCCGCGACGCCCCGCGCGCATCGCCGCCGCACATCTTTCAAGGAGCACGCGCATGTCCCGTCCGGTCCGCGCCAGCGGTCTTCTGCTGCACATCACCTCCCTGCCGTCGGCCTTCGGCGTGGGCGACCTGGGCCCGGCGGCCCATGCCTTCGCCCGCCTGCTGGCCGGGGCCGGACAGACGGTGTGGCAGTTCCTGCCCGTGACGCCCACGTCCACCTTCATCGGCAATTCGCCCTATTCCAGCCCCTCGGCCTTCGCGGGCAACACCCTGCTGGTCAGTCCGGAACGGCTGGCCGAGGACGGCTTCGTCTCCTGGGCCGACGTGGACGCCGGGGCCGAACAGTTCCGCGACGTAGCACGGGGGGCGGTGTACTTCGAGGCCGTGGAGGCGCACCGCCGCGCCCTGTTGCGCGCCGCGTGGGAGCGCAACCGCCATCAGTTGGCCGTGGACACCGCCTACCTGCGCTTTTGCCGGGGCAACGCCCACTGGCTGGACGACTACGCCCGGTTCGTGGTGCTGAAGGAGCGCTTTGGCGGGGCCGCGTGGACCACCTGGGACGAGCCCTTCGCCCGCCGCCACCCGGACGCGCTGGCCCTGCTGGACACGCAAGAGGCCGCCGCCCTGGACCACGTGCGCTTCTGCCAGTACCTGTTTTTTCGCCAGTGGTACGACCTGCGGGCCGCCTGCACCGAACTTGACGTGCGGCTGGTGGGCGACGTGCCCATCTACGTCACCCACGACAGCGCCGACGTGTGGGCCAACCCCGGCTATTTCCGGCTGGACGGGGATTTCGCCCCCACCCACGTGGCGGGGGTGCCGCCCGACTATTTCAGCGCCACGGGCCAGCGCTGGGGCAACCCGGTGTACGACTGGGACGCCCTGCGGCGCGACGGCTTTTCGTGGTGGGTGCGCCGCGTGGCGCACAACCTGCGCATGGCCGACATCGTGCGGCTGGACCACTTCCGGGGTTTCGCGGGGTACTGGGAGATTCCGGCGGCGGAGGAGACGGCCATCAACGGCCGCTGGGTGGATGCGCCGGGCATGGAGCTGTTCGGCGCGCTGGCTCGGCGGTTCACGGCGCTGCCGCTCATCGCCGAGGACCTTGGGGTGATCACCGCCGACGTGCGCGAGCTGAAGGCCGCCTTCGGCCTGCCGGGCATGAAGGTCTTGCAGTTCGGCTTTGGGGGCGACCCCGCCGACAATCCGGACGTGCCCTTCCGGCACGAGGCGCGCAGCGTGGTCTACACCGGCACCCACGACAACGCGCCCACGCGGGCGTGGTTCGAAACCGCGCCAGGCCACGAGCGGGCGCGGCTGGAGGAATACGTGGGCCACGCCATTGCCCCGCACGAGGCGCACGGGGCGCTGCTGCGGCTGGCGCTGGGCAGCGTGGCCGAACTGGCCGTGGCCCCGGTGCAGGACGTGCTGGGGCTGGGGGCGGAGGCGCGCATGAACACGCCGTCCGTGGCGGCGGGCAACTGGGCGTGGCGCATGACGCCGGAACAGATGGACGCGGGCCTGTACGCGGAACTGGCACGGTTGACGCGACTGTTCGGGCGGTAGGCCGCATGCGTTTGCAAAATGTGGCGCGCCCGGAACGGCGCATGTTCGCGGAAGCCGTTGCCGGTGGGGAGGAACGGGGGCAAACGCTCCTTCTTGTCCCCTCGCAAGCCATCCCTTCTCCACAGGACTTCGCATGAACAAACTGTACGTCATCATGGTCGGCCTGCCCGCGCGGGGCAAATCCACCATGGCCCGCCGCATCCGCGAGGGCCTGGAGGCAGAGGATTTCCGCGTCGAGGTGTTCAACAACGGCGAGATCCGCCGTTCCATGCTGGGCCTGGATTCCGCCCGGCCGGAATTCTACGACCCGGACAACGCCGAAGGCCGCGCCCGGCGCGAGGAAATCGCCCGGCTGAACATCATGGCCGCGCGCGACTATCTGGCGGGCGACGGGCACGTGGCCATCCTCGACGCCACCAACGCCAGCCGCGCCCGGCGGGCCATGATCCAGTCCATGCTCACCGACCATCCGTTGCTGTTCGTGGAATGCGTCAACGACGACCCGGTTGCCCTTGGCGCGGCCATCCGGCGCAAGACGCAGATGCCGGAATTCGCGCGCGAGACCACCCAGGCGGCCATGGACAGCTTTACCAAGCGCATCCATTACTACGAGCGCATGTACGCCCCGTGCGACGACGAGCCGTGCTGGGTGCGGGTGGACACGCTGGACAACCGCGTGGTGGGCGAGCGCATCTGCCTGCGGCTGCCGTACTACCATCGCATCCGGGACATTCTGGTGTCCGCGTGGGTGCGCAACCTGTACCTGGTCCGACACGGCGAGACCTACTACAACGTGGAGGGGCGCATCGGCGGCGATTCGGACCTGACCCTGCGCGGGCAGGCCCAGGCCAAGGAACTGGCCGCGCATTTCGCGGACATCGAGGTGCCGTACATCTTCACCTCCACCCGCAAGCGGTCGGCGCAGACGGCGGCCCCCCTGCGCGAGGCGCGGCCGGGGGCCACGGTGATGGCCCTGCCGGAACTGGACGAGATCGACGCGGGCGAGTGCGAGGGGCTGCGCTACGACGACATACGCCGCCGGTTTCCGCAGGACTACGAGGCCCGGCAGCAGGACAAGTACCACTACGTGTATCCGGGCGGGGAAGGGTACGTGACCCTGCGCGAGCGGGTGGAGCGGGGGGTGCGGCGGGCGCTGTTTCTTGCGGGGGGCGCGCCGGGGGTGATGATCATCGGGCATCAGGCCATCAACCGGATGATCCTGTCGCACTTTCTGTACCGGCGGACGGAGGATGTGCCGTACATCTTCATCCCGCAGACGCAATACTACCACATCGTGGCCACGCAGCGGAAAAAGCTGTTCGAGTTGGTGCGCTTCATGTGAAGCGGGACGTCTTCATCCTCTGGGCCACCCCCAATGGAAAAGTTTGGAAGGTGGGAGGGGGTGTGGGGGAGGG
>NZ_AGFG01000039.1 GCF_000226255.1 Desulfovibrio sp. A2 | reverse complement strand
CCCATCATTTCCAGGGCCGCGTCGTGGCAGTCGGCCTCGGCGAAGGCCACGGCCGCGAAGACATCTTCAAGCCGCCCGGCGCATGCGGGGGTGGCGGTGACGCCCGCCATGCGCATGGCCTCGCCGTGTTCCGCCGCATCGGCGAAGGCCACGGCTGCGAAGCAGCGTTCCAGCGTTTCACGAAGTGTTGCCATACGTTCCTCCGTTGTGCCGTGGCGGCAGAATGTTGCCGCCGCGTGAGACAAGTGTTTCAGGGGAGCAGTTGGCTATATCGTAGCTGAAACCGTTGCAACGCGAAAGCGGAAAATATCGTCTGCATCATGCGGTACAGTTGGGGCAGGGCAGAAAGAAACGCAATTGCGCACCGTCCGCCTGCCGCACATCCGCCCCGCACGCCTGCATGCAACGCGCTATGTCGGCGCTGGACGTGGAAAGCTCAGTCGTTCCGGAACCGGCCCGTGCCCCCGGCGGGGTGAAGTCCAGTTCCACGCCCGGCGTGCCGTCGCACATGGCCGCGCGCAGCACCAGCATGCCGCCGGTGGCGGGCCTGCCATCCGCCAGCCCCTCGCCCAGGCAGCAGCGCACGGCCCGCAGCAGTCTGGCGCGCAGGGCAAGGCCGGGTGCGCTCACGCGCACGGCCGGGCCATCCCCTTGCGAAAGTTGCACCCCGCGCATGGCGCAGCCGCGCCGGGCCAGGGCCACGAATTCCTCCAGCACCGAGGAAAGGTCGCGGGCGGACTCGCCGTCCTCTTCCCAGGCGTGGGCCAGCCGGTTCAGATTCCACGCAAGGTCGCCCCCGCGCGCCACCTGTTCCTGGATCAGCGAAAGCATGGTGCACAGCCGGTCGCGGTGGGGCAGCCCTTCGCCGCACAGGGACACGAGATCCTGCATCAGCCCGGCCGATTCGCGGATCACCGCCAGGGCGTTCTGCAGCTCGTGCGTGGCCGAGGCGGCAAGGCAGCCCACGCATTCGTGGGTCGCGTCGCTTCCGTCCTTGTGGGCCGGGGCGGCCATGCGGGTGGTGTCGTCGTGTTCCATGCCATGTTTCCTGTGCGGTGCGTTGTGCCGGGATGCGCTTGTGCCGGGGGCTAACTGTTGCCCTGCGCGGCGTGGGCCAGCCTGCCCGCCTCGTGCAGCTTTTCCAGCAGGTCTTCCAGGCGCAGCGGCTTCATCAGGTAGTCGAACGCGCCCAGCTTCATGCCTTCGATGCCGTCGCGCGCGCTGCCGTGTCCGGTGAGCAGGATGACCTGCACGGCCGGGTGCCCGGCCTTGATGCGGCGCAGGGCCTCTGTGCCCTTGATGCCGGGCATCATCAGGTCCAGCACCACCACGTGGGGCGGGTCCGCCTCCACGGCGCGCAGGGCCTGCTCGCCGTCGGTGGCGATGCGCGTGACCATGCCGCGCAGCGAAAGGCGCTCGGCCAGGGTTGTGACGAACTCTTCCTCGTCGTCCACGAGCAGAACCTTCAGTTCCTGCATGCTAGCTCCCCAGGGTGGCCGTTGGCGCGGCTTTCACGGGCAGGAACACGGTCACGGTGGTGCCCGCGCCCTCCTTGCTCTGCACCGCGATGTCGCCGCCAAGGCGCCTGATGATGCCGTAGGTTATGAACATGCCAAGGCCGGTGCCCGAGGTCTTCTTGGTGGTGAAGAACGGTTCGAAGATGTGGCGAAGCACCTCGTCGGACATGCCCTTGCCGTTGTCCTTGATGGAGACGCCCACCGTGTCCGGGTCGCGCAGCCAGGTGGCCAGCGTCACGGAACCGCCGTCCGGCACGGCGGCGAAGGCGTTGTTCAGGATGTTCAGGAACACCTGCTGCAACTGCCCCCGGTCCGAGGCGATGCGCGGCATGGCCTGGTCGAGGCTGGCCGAGGTGGTGATGGACCGGTGCAGGGCCTCCTGTTCCAGGAAGCTCATGGTTTCCTTGAGCACGTCGTTGACGTCCAACTGCTCTATGTTCACGTCCATGCGGCGCGAAAAGCCCAGCAGCCGGTGGGTGATCGAACGGCAGCGCTCCACCGAACGCAGGATGGCGTCCACCAGAGCGCGGAAGCGGTCGCGCTCCGGAAAGTCCCTGGCCAGTTCCATGAGGTCGGAGGCCAGGCCCGCCTTCTCGTTGATGATGGCCAGCGGGTTGTTGATCTCGTGGGCCACCCCGGCGGCCAGCCGCCCGATGGAGGACAGCTTCTGGGTGTGCTCCATCTGCACGAAGGCCGCGATGCGCCGTTCATCACTGGCGCGCATGCGCCGCACCAGAAGGTCGGTCAGGCCGAAGGCCACGGACAGGATCAGCGCCACGCTGGTGACGAAAAGCAGGATCAGGTCGCTGCGCAGCGTGGTCCAGGGCTTGAATATCTCGGCGCGGGGCTTCACCGCCATCAGCACGAAATCGGCGTGCTGGAAGTAGGTGTAGGTGATGAACACGTCGCGCCCGGCCGGGTCGGTGGTTTCCAGGGTGGCCGTTTCATAGGTCATGGGCGGCATGGGCATGGGCAGCTCGTCCAGCACCTTGCCGTAAAAACGCGAAGGGGTCTGGAGCACCCCGGCGGTGTTCACGATGAAGGCGTCGCTTTCCGGCTCCAGCCCCATGGAGGCGATGAGCCGGTCGAACTGCCCGGTGTCGATGGTGGCGCGCAGCACCCACGAGTGCCCGTCGTCGGTCATGCGCTGCACGGCGATGACGATGTGCGGAAAGCGCCGGAAGCCCATGAACACGTCGCTGACGTACACGCCCTTGACCCGGGTCTGCTGGTACCAGTCCGCCGTGGAGTAGTCCTTGCCCTTGAGGTTGTACGGGCCAACGTAACTGGCGTGCACGCCCTTCTCGTCGATGAGGCCAAGGTCGATGAAGCCGGGAAACTCGCCCTTCACCGCGCGGAAGATGCGGTTCAGGTTGCGTTCGTCGGAAAGCTCGGCCGGGCTGTACACCTGCGAGATGAGGCTGACCGTGGAGGAGCGTTCCGCCAGGAACAGCTCGAAGGAATGTCGGGTCTTGTTCACCAGCCCGCGCACGGGGGTGACGATTTCGCGCGTCAGGGTGGCGCGGTACTGGTGGTAGTTGATGGCCGACAGGATGACCAGCGGCACCACGGCGGCCGTGGTCAGCAGCAGGGTGATCTTGCGGCGCAGCGCGCGGTAGCGTTCCGGCGCTATTTCTTCCGGCACGTCCAGCATGGTCCGGAACAGGCTGCGGAAGTGCTCGAAGCGGCTCACGGCTCGCTCCTGTGGAACAGGATGTCCCCGGGGCGCAGCACGTCGGCCCGAAACCGGGCGATGGCCTCGTCCGCCGGGCCCATGACGTTGTCGATGACTTCGATGCGTTTCCAGCGCAGGTACTGCCAGAATTCGTCGTCGATGCCGTTGCAGATCACCGCGCGCACCTTTTCTTCCAGCGCGATGCGGCACAACTCTTCGGATGAGGCGTGGGCCAGCAGCACGCTGGAACGGGAAAGCTCCGCGCCGTCGGCGTCCAGGTGCACCAGCAGGGCTTCTCCCGCCAGGTCGAAGCGCGGCGCGATTTCGTCGCGATACAGGGGTATGAGCAGGGTGGCGGGCATATCAGCACATCCCGTACTGTTTCATCTTGCGCCACAGGGTGGAACGGCCCCAGCCCAGCAGTTCGGCCGCCTCGCCCCGGCGGTTGCCGGTGCGGTGCAGGGCGTCGGCGATAAGGCGGCGCTCCAGGTCGCTGACGCTGGCCCGGGCCAGGGGTTCGGCCGCATCGCCGGGCATGCCCTGCTGTGCGGCGGATTGCTCGTTGTCGGCGAGGGGTGACAGGGGGGACAAAGGTGACTGGGGCGACAGGGCGCGCCCGGCCCTGCGCTCGCGCTCGGCGCGGCGGGCCTCTGCCTTGGCCTGGAAGAGATAGGCGGGCAGGTGCGCGGGCATCACCGTTTCACCGTGGCACAGGGTGACGGCGTATTCGGCGATGTTGCGCAACTCGCGCACGTTGCCGGGGAAGGGGTAGTCCAGCAGGGTGCGCAGGGCCTTGCCCGAGCAGCCGCGCACGGTCTTCTTCAGCCGCGCGGCGAAGTGCCCCATGAAGTGGTTGAGCAGAAATTCGATGTCCTCGCCCCGCTCGCGCAGGGGGGGCAGGTGCAGGCGCACGGCGGACAGACGGCGGAACAGGTCTTCGCGCAGGCGGCCTTCGGCCACCAGTTGTTCCGGGTCGCGGTTGGTGGCCACCACCAGGCGCACGTCGCAGGATGCCGGTTCCGTGGCGCCCACGGGGTAGATGACCCCCTCGTCCAGGAAGGCCAGCAGGCGGCCCTGGATGGACAGGGGCAGGTCGCCGATCTCGGTGAGGTACAGCGTGCCGCCCTGGGCCATGCGGAACCGGCCGGGCTTGTTCTCGTCCGCGCCGGGGAAGGCCCCCTTGCGGTGGCCGAACAGTTCCGACTCGGCCAGAAATTCGGGCAGGGACGACAGGCTGGCCTTCACGAACGGCTCGCGGGCGCGCGACGACGCCTTGTGCACGGCCTCGGCCAGAGTGTCCTTGCCGGTGCCCGTCTCGCCGGTGACCAGCAGGGGGGTGTCGTTCTGGGCCACGGCGGGCAGGGCCTGGAACACCCGTTCCATGGCTACGCTGCGTCCCACCAGCGGACCGAAGGCCTCGCCCTTGGCGGTCTTTTCCTCCAGCTCGCGCACCAGGGTCAGGTCTTCCACGGCGTGCAGCCAGCCCACCACGCGGCCGTCGGCGTCGCGCAGGGGGGCCATGCTCATGCGCACCGGGATGCGGCGGCGGTGGCGGTTGAGGATGTCGCCTTCCTGGGCCTGCGGCGTCGGTGACCGTTCGCCGTCGTCGGCCAGGTCGTAGTGCGCGCCGGATGCCGTGGCCACGGTGACCCCGGATGCGGTGGTCAGCGGGCGGCGCAGCGGGCAGCGGTGCAGGCAGATGCTGGCGCGCAGGGCGTGGCGGCAGGGTATGCCGCGCACTTCCGCCGTGGTGAACCCGGTAAGGGTTTCCAGCGCGCGGTTCATCAGGCGGATGGTGCAGTCGGTGTCCAGCAGGGCCACGCCCACGGGCAGGGCGTCCAGCATGGCGGCAAGGTCCACCGGCAGGGGGGAAAGCCCCGCCACGTGCGGCAGCGGCGACGCGCCGTGGCGTGCGCCAGCGCCGGTACGAGGCCGGGTGGTGTGCGGGGCTGCTGGGCCTGTCTGCTGTATGGACACGAAACACCTGTTCCGTTGTTGCGCGTTGTGCCGGTTGCCCAAGGGGTGCGCCGGGTGCGGAGCATCCCTGCGGAACCGGCGTTCCGTTTCTCCGGTCCGGGACGCCGCGTCGCGTCCCGGACCGTTGCCCATGGCAGTTCCACGGGCGGCACATTTTTGCAAGCGGATGTGCCGACCGCGTTTCAGATCGGAATGCTAGTGGCCGCCAGCGCCGAAGATGCCCGACGCGGCCACGGTAAGCACGATGACCTCAAGCACCGCGATGGTGGCCATCAGCGGGTCCTTCTTCTTGAGAAAGGCCGGGATCAGCGTGAGGTAGCAGATGATGGTCATGCCCGCGAGCAGCACGATGCCGATGAAGTTCAGGAAGTCGCCTTGCAGGATCAGGGTGGCCCAGCCCCAGCCGGTGGGCACGTTGCCCTGCGAGAGGTACACGCCCACGCGCTGGCTCCACAACTGGGTGATGGTATCCAGCGGGATGTGCGGGGGCAGGATGCCCATCACGTAGATGAGGTAGGTGACGACCATGATGGCCAGCGAACCCCAGCAGCCGTAGTAGAGCAGGTTGGCGTAGACCACCTGTTCCGGAGACGCCTTGACGGACTGATTGGACATGTCTGTTTCCTCCTGTGCGCCGGGCTAGATGCCCAGGCCCTTGAGCAGCGCCTTGCCGCCAGAGAACAGCAGCACGCCGATGACCATGTAGCGGATGAACTTGGGCTTGGCCACGGCCAGCAGACGCACGCCCACGAACGAGCCCAGCATCAGGCCGATGATGGAGGGGATGGCCATCAGCGGGATGACGCAGCCCTGGTTCAGGTACACCCACGCGGCCGAGGTGTCGGTGATGGACAGCAGGAACTTGGAGGTGCCCACGGCCACCTTCAGCGGCACGCCCATGAGCAGGTTGAGCACCGGCACGTTGGCCCACCCGGCGCCAAGGCCGAACATGCCCGCCATGAGGCCGATGACGATGAACAGCAGCAGGCCCGGGAGGGTGCGGTGGGTCTTCCAGTCGATGACTTCGCCGGTGGAGGGTTCGATGAACACGCCGTCCATGCCGAGGGCAACGCTGATGGCGTCCTGCTTCTTCACCTCGGGGCGCACGGTGTTCTTGGACACCAGCAGCAGCACGGCGATGAACAGGATGGTGCCGCCAAGGCAGATCTGCACCACGTTGGTGGGCAGGGCCAGGCCGACCATGGCGCCCACGATGGAGCAGGCCGAGGCGATGAGCGCCACGGGCAGGGCCAGGCGCAGGCTGGCCAGGTTGCGCTTCAGAAGACCAGGGCCGGCCGCCAGCGCGCCCGCCAGGGCCACCAGCAGGCCCGCGCCGCGCACGAAGTCGAGGTGGAACGGAAAGAATCCGCTGACCAGCGGCACGAACAGCACGCCGCCGCCCACGCCCGCGAGCACGGCGATGATGCCGAGAATGAAACAGAAGAACAGCAGCGCGGTGGGCCAGAACCACCACGGGTGGCCGTCTGCGGGCATGGCTGCGGCGGCCGCGGAGGCGGCGTCGCCCCCCGACGCCAGGACGGGAAGGGCCCAGCACAGCACGAGCAGGACCGCGAGGACCGCCGGGCCCCAGAACCTGACTTTGGTAGCGGTGTTCATGTCGGTAATGTCCCCTTTTGAAACATTGAAACATTGATGAAACAAAAACTCGCCATCGCGGCGCGCAATGCAGGGTGGTTTTTGGATTTTCCGCCCCGTAGTGCGATGCGCGTTGCGTCCTGTGCGCCAGCAACCCACCGGAAAAAGAGGTGATGGTCTGGCCGCCTCCGTTATTTGTGATTGCTGTAACAAGTTTCGTGCCACCAGTGAGCGCTTGCCAAACCTTGGGAAATGGCCTAGTCCTCACGCATGGACGGCAGAAAATTTCCGCAGACCGGCAACAAATTGCCGGGAGAAGGCCAGGAAGGTCCTCATTTCGAAACGTTGCAGAACGGAACAGGGTTTCTCCTGTTGTCCGGCGACATGCTGCGCCTGAAACAGTTGGCCGTGCAGGTGGCCTCGTCGGACGCGCCCATTCTGATCCACGGCGAAACGGGCACCGGCAAGGAACTGTTCGCCCGGCTCATCCACGACATGAGCGTGCGGGCGCGCAAGCCCTTCGTTGCCGTGAACTGCGGCGTGCACGAGGGCGAACTGTTCGCGGACAAGTTCTTCGGGCACGAGCAGGGGGCTTTCACCGGCGCGCACCGCACCAGCCAGGGATGTTTCGAACTGGCCGGGGACGGCACGCTGTTCCTGGACGAGGTGGGAGAGATTCCGCCCGCCAACCAGGCGGACTTTCTGCGGGTGCTGGAGGAGCGCAAGTACCGGCGCATCGGCGGGCAGCGGGACATTCCGTTCCAGGCGCGGATCATCGCCGCATCGAACCGCGAATTGCCGGACATGGTGCGCGAGGGGCGCTTCAGGGCGGACCTGTTCTTTCGGCTGAACGTGATCCCCGTTTCGCTGCCGCCGCTGCGGGCGCGGCGCGAGGAGATCGTGCCGCTGGCCCGGCATTTTCTTGCCCATTATGCCGAGAAGTACCATCGGCACGGGATGCGCTTTCGGCCAGAGACCGAGGCGGGCCTGAGCGGCTACCCGTGGCCGGGCAACGTGCGCGAACTGAAGAACCTGGTGGAGCGGCTGGCCCTGCTGGCTCCGGAAGGGGATATCGGGCCGGAACATCTGCCGCTGGAGTTGCGTTCTGCAGTGGCGCTGGGGGCGGCGGGCATGGGCGGTGGCGCTGGCGGGTACGCCGGGGGCGCGGGGGGCAATGGTTCAGGCGGCAATGGATTGCATGGTGGGGCGAACGGCGGCGCGCTGGGGAGCGCGAAGGGTCAGGGCGACTCCCTTGCCATCCACGCCGTGCACCCGGCGGGCATGGGCGAGGACCTGAGCCTGGACGTGGCCCGCCGCGAAGCCGAGGTGCGCGTGATCCTGAAGGCCATGCGCGCCAGCGGCGGCAACAAGGGCGAGGCCGCGCGCCTGCTGGGGGTAAGCCCGCGCACTCTGCGTTACAAGTTCAGCGAGTACGGGTTGCGGTTCTGAGGCCTGCATGGTGCTTCAAGACGGTATCGCCCCGCGCATGTTGCATGTGCGGGGCGATGTTGTTGCGGCGGATGCGCGTGAGGAATGGCTAGTTCGCGCCATTGCGGGCGCTGAAGTACCATTGCTGCGAGAAGTAGGGCAGAATTCCGTTGATGGTCTCATCGAGCGTATCGAGGGTGGAGACGAAGCCGGGACGCATGGTCAGCGAAGGCAGCAGCTTTGCCAGCTGATTGCGGGGCAGCACGTTGTACCTGCCAAGATCGAGAAGTGCGAATCCTGTTTCTGCGCACAATGCACGGATGTCGCGTTCGTTGAACAGCCGGGTGTGCGCGTGCAGTTTCTTTCCGAAGACCGGCTTGAGCACCCGGCACAATTGTTCCACCCAGCTTAAGGTATTGGGCAGATGAAAGCAGTGGAACAGTCCGCCGGGTTTGAGCACGCGGGCGATCTCGCGCAGGGAGCCGAGTTGCGAACCGCCGCATTCATGCACGTGTTCGAGAACCCCGATGCTGAACACCGCATCGAAGCTGGCGGTTTCAAACGGAAGTTCGACGGGACTTTTCGCGGAGCCGCGAACATGCTGAAAGTCCGGGTTGTTGCGCAGGATTTCCGGTGCATCCCTGAAGGAATACCCGGTGACGTGCATGGCGTGCCTGAGCAGGAACCAGGAGAAATGGCCGTTGCCGCACCCCCAGTCGAGCACGCGCATGCCCGGCTGGGTGTGGGCAAGCGTCTTTTCGTGCGGGATGGAGTACTGCAGCGCACGCAGCAGGTTGTGATACTGCGGAAAGACATCCCGCAGCCCGGTGTCGACGGCGGCCTTGTGCAACTCCAGCGTGTGGGTGTGCCGTGCGCTCATCCCTGGCCTCGGCAGGAAGCGATGTGCCCGCAAATGACGTCCTGCTGGGCCTCGGAGAGGTAGGGGTGCATGGGCAGGCTGAGAATGCGCCGCGACAGCGATTCCGACACCGGCATGTCCCCGGCGGCGTATCCGAGACCGGAGAACACGCTCTGCATGTGCAGGGGCTTGGGGTAGTATATGGCGGTGGGCACGCCGTTGGCCTTGAGGTGGTCCGCCAGCGCATCGCGCCGGTCGCAGAGAATGGAGTACTGCGCCCATGCGCTGCGGCAGTGCCCGGGGACGGAGGGCGGGGTGATGCCGCCGATGCCGGAAAGGCGGGTTGCGTACGCGGCGGCAACCTTTTGCCGCGCGGCGATCTCGTCCGCGAGAATGTCCATCTTGGGCAACATGATGGCGGCCTGCAGCGTGTCCATGCGGCCGTTGATGCCCACGCGGACGTTCTCGTACTTGTCCGCCCCCTTGCCGTGCACGCGCAGCGAGCGCAGCACTTCGGCGAGGCCGTCGTCGTCGGTGAACACCGCGCCGCCGTCACCGTAGCAGCCCAACGGCTTGGCCGGGAAGAAGCTGGTGGTGGCCACGTCGCAGCCGAGCCCGCACAAGGGCTTGCCCTTGTAGCTGCCGCCGAAGGCCTGTGCGGCGTCTTCCATCACCAGCAGCCCGTGTTCGCGGGCGATGGGCAGAAGGGCGTCGTATTCGGCGGCAATGCCGAAGAGGTCCACGGGAATCACGGCGCGGGGGGTGAGCCCGCCCTCCAGGGCTGGCCGGGGCAGCGGGTGGATCGACGCGTCGCGCTGATGCACCGCAGCAATGGCTCGTTGCAGCCCTTCGGGAGAGATGTTGAACGTGACGGGGTCCACGTCCACGAACACCGGCGTGGCCCCCACCAGCGCGATGACTTCGGCCGTGGCAAAAAAAGTGAAGGGCGAGGTGAATACCGCATCGCCCGGGCCGACGCCCCAGGCAAGCAGCGGCAGCAGCAGCGCGTCGGTGCCCGAGGCGCAGGTGATGGCATGACGCGCGCCTGCGGCGACGGAAAGCGCGGCTTCGAGTTCCTTGATTTCCGGACCCATGATGAAGTGCCCGTGCTCCAGCACGGCGTCGATGCGGGCGCGGATAGCCGGTTCAAGGCGACGGTATTGTGCTTTCAGGTCGATGAATTCCATGAGGGCCTCTTAGGGGTGGGATGACGCGGCGCTGGTCGCCGCAGGAGTGAAGGCTGCCGCATCGGCGAGGATGTCGGCGGCAACCTCGTCCCACGAGCGTACCTCGTCGGATCGTGCTGAGTCACGCCCCATGAGCAGCGCCTGACGCACCGCTTCGGCGGCCGACGTGGCGTCGCCGGGAGTGTAATAGCTGACGCCTTCGCGCCGAAGGTCCAGGAAATCGGGAGCCACTATGGGCAGCCCGCAGTAGCGGTACTGGATGACCTTCAGGCTGTCGGTGAGCGAGGCGACGCCAATGCCGGATTGTTCGCGGGTTTGCAGGCCAACGTCGGCGTATTTGATGTACGGCAGGGTGTCACGGAAGGGCATTTCGCCGTAATGGTGGACGTTGGGCAGGTGCGCTGTCTGGCGCAACGGCCCGATGACGTGGAAGTGCACGTCGGGCAGGGCTGTCGCGGCATTGCGCACAAAATCAGCGTCGAGATGCGAGTTGCCCACGAAGATGCAGTTGTTTTGCACCTGCCCGTATGGGGAAGCTTTCACAGCGTCAAAGGCGGCCTTGTCGATGCCGTGGCGGTGCAGGCGCACGTTGGGCAGGCCATGGAATTTGTCTGCAAGGTAGGCGCACGGCACGCTGACGCAGTGGAAGCATGGCGCTATTTCCGCCTCCAGTGCGGCAAGGCGCGGCGGCGGGGATCGCAGGATGCGGACGTCGTCGGAGACTCGATAGATGTGCAGCGCACCAGGGGCTGCGCGCAGGCACTTGCGGAACAGGAACAGCGCGGTGCTGCTTTCATAGAAGATGGCGTCAGCCTCGGCGATGCGCGGCTCGACAGGTCCCAACGGATACCGGTCGTATCTGTCCATCAGTCCGTCGAGCAGGCGGTCCAACTGCGGGATGAGCGTGGTGTGCGGGTGCCAGCAGGTGAAATGGACGTAGCTGTCAAGACCGGGACGCTCGGCGCGCAACCGGTTGCGCGCCGCGTGCAGCCCGGCGTAGCGAGTCCGGTAGTCGCGCCGGGCGTAGGATATCCACGACAGCCCGGTGGTGACGAAAGTCACCTGGTGCCCGGCACGATGCAGCGCATCCGCGAGGTGGTGGAACCCCGCCCGGCGCGGCGAGTTGTAGTAGTGGTTGCTGAGCAGGACGATGCGCATCGCGACAAATCGGCTAGGCCTTGCGGACGAGCCCTTCCCCGTGGCGCGTGTAGCGCAGTTCGCACGCAGGGCAGGCAAGGTCGCCGGTCAGCTTTTCGCCGCATTCGCAAACCCATCCGTGCTGGCGGGCCGGGTTGCCGTACACCAGTGCATGGTCCGGCACGTCGCGGGTAATCACCGCGCCTGCCCCCACGAAGGCGAAGCGGCCTATGGTCACCCCGCAAACCACCGTGGAGTTTGCCCCCAGGCTGGCGCCGCGCCGCACCAGGGTGGGGCGCGCCTCGTCCATGCGGCGGATGTTGGCGCGTGGGTTGAAAACATTGGTGAACACCATGGACGGCCCGCAGAACACGTCATCCTCAAGGGTTACCCCCTTGTATACGCTGACGTTGTTCTGGATTTTACAGCCGTTGCCCACGGTGACGTCCGGGCCCACCACCACGTTCTGGCCGAGATTGCAGTCGCCGCCGATGACCGTGCCTGGCAGGATGTGCGAAAAATGCCAGATGCGCGTGCCTTCGCCGATGGTGCACCCTTCATCGATGACGGCGGTGGGATGGGCGGTGTAACCGGCCATGCTAATACTCCAGCGGCAGCGAGACGGTGCGGCCGTCGCGGGCTGAGATGTAGGCGGCGATGAGCACTTCGAGCGACTTCAGTCCTTCGCGGCCGTCGGTTTCCGGTTCCGTCTGGCCACGCAGCACCTCGACGACATTGCGGAAGTAGAGGGGGTGGCCGAATCCGTAAACCGAGGTGGTCTCGTAGTTTGCGTTCAGCACCTGTTCGTCATAGTCGCGGGGCTCGGCGAAGTTCCACAGCTGGATTTCGTTCACCGCCACGCCGCCGATGCGGGCCGTACCCTTTTCGCCGATGATGGTGATGGAGCCTTCGAGGTTCTTGGGGTAGGTGAGCATGGTCACCGACATGGAGCCCAGCGCGCCCGACCGCCAGCGTACGTTCATGACACCGGTGTCCTCCACCTCGATGTCGCGCGCCAGGGTGCCCGTCATGGCCTGTACGTCGGCAATGGGGCCGATGAGCCAGTCGAGCAGGTCAACGTAATGGCTGGCCTGGTTCATGAATGCGCCGCCGTCCATTTCCCAGGTGCCGCGCCACTTGGCCGAATCGTAGTAAGCCTGTGGGCGCGTCCAGAACACGTTGAGATGCACGAGATGGATGCGGCCGAAGCGTTTTTCGTCGATGGCGCGGCGCAGCAGTTGCAGCGTGGCGTTGCGGCGGTTCTGCTTGATGACGAAAAGTCGCACGCCTGCCTCGTCGCAGGCGCGCACCATGGCAAGCCCGTCTTTCCAGCGGGTGGCCATGGGTTTTTCGGTCATCACGTGGCGCCCGGCGCGTGCCGCGACGATGGTCTGCTGTGCATGCAGGCCGCTGGGCGTGCAGATGCTGACGATGTCGCATTGGCACTCGGACAGCAGGGCCTCAAGGCTGGCATAACCGGGTACGCCATACCGCGCGGCGTGTTCGGCGCGTACGACGGGATCGGTGTCACAGACGGCTGCCAGTTCAAGGTCGTTCGAATGTTGTTCGATGGCCCCGAAGTGGTTCTTGGAGATGCGACCGCAGCCGATGACGGCGATGCGGATCTTGCGGTCGGTGATGGGCGACATCATGGTGCGCTCCTGCGTGCGTTGGTGGTTCGGGGTATCACGCCGGGAATCAAGGGACAACAGTATATGCCGTCACGTCAGCCGGGCGAAACGGCCAGCGACCAGTGAAACGATGTGCTCGGCGGCCTTGCCGTCCCCGTATACGGCGGCCGGGCAGGCCATGGGCTGCAGCGCTGCATGGCAGGCCGCTTCAAGCTTGTCTGCAGCAGGCGCGCACAACAGGTTCCACCCGGCGTCCGTAAGTTCGCGCCAGCCCGTGTCGGGCATGACCACCACGGCGCGGCGCCCCGCGTAGTAGGCTTCCTTCTGCAGGCCACCGCTGTCGGTGACCACCAGTGCGGCGGCGCTGACCAGCGACATCAGTTCCAGATACCCGAGGGGATCGACGCAGGTAATGCCTTGGACAAGGGCGGAAAGATTGAATTCCGTAATGCGCTTTTGGGTGCGCGGGTGCAGCGGCAGGAGCACCGGCAAATCTGCGTCGGCCGCGAAGCGGGAAAGCCCGCGCAACATGCTGGCAAGCGCGGTCGGGCTGTCCACGTTGAAGTCGCGGTGCAGTGTGGCCACCACGAAACGGCCGGGCTCCAGGTTGTGGGCGTTGCACGTGGCTTCGGGGGTGAAGTGGGGCTGCATGCGCAGGAAGAGATCGTACATCACATCGCCTACCACGTGTACCCCGTCACGGATGTTCTCCGCGGCAAGGTTTTCCGCGGCCTGGCGCGAGCAGCAGCAGAACAGCGTGGACACATGGTCGGTCAGCACGCGGTTGATTTCCTCG
Organism: Desulfovibrio sp. A2; assembly: GCF_000226255.1. Lineage (GTDB taxonomy): Bacteria > Desulfobacterota > Desulfovibrionia > Desulfovibrionales > Desulfovibrionaceae > Cupidesulfovibrio. The sequence continues at coordinate 93,636 of NZ_AGFG01000039.1, read as the reverse complement.
GGCATGGATTTCGGCTGTTGCCGGATGCCCGCCTCCACGTGAATGACCGGAATGCACAGCTTGGCGGCGGCAAGGGCGCCCGCAAGAGTGGTGTTGGTGTCGCCGTAGACCAGCAGGGCATTTGGGCGCTCTTGCTGCAGCACGCCTTCCATGGCCGCCAGCGCGGCGGCAGTCATGGCGCCGTGCGAGCCGGAACCGATGCCGAGGTGGTGCTGCGGTGTCGGGATGCCGAGTTCGCGAAAGAACACGTCGGACATGTTCATGTCGTAGTGCTGGCCGGAATGCACCAGCACGTGATTCCACGCGCCGGCGGCTCGGGCGGCCGCACCGATCAGGGCTTCCTTGACGAACTGCGGGCGGGCGCCCACGAGGGAAAGTATTTTCATGGTCATGGGGCTCCGGTTGGCCGTCGTGAGGAGGAAATTCGTGGAAGACTGTAGTTATGCTGTAATTCGTGTCACACAGAGTGTTTATTTAGATGTATGTGGAACTCGTTAGTATGTTTAAAGTAGTACGCCTGTGCGTGTTTTGGCGTATGAAGGCGCATTTAATTAGTCCGGATGTTCTGTATTGCTATGTATAATTGTAAAGATATGTAAATGCATTCAAATGCTATTCGATGGTCTTTGCGCGCAGAGATTAATGCAAGGAAACTGTTTTTCATGATTGACAAAGTGGTAAAAATACACCTTTTACCAGTGCGTCAGTGTTTGCTCGCCTGTCAAATCGTGAAATGCAGTATTGTCTAATACGCTCTCGTCGGTCTGCAGTGCGGAATGTCACGATAGCATCAAGCGCCTTATCGAACTCCTGCTGGGTAAAATATTGGGACAGCAGGATTCCCGTATCCTGGTCCACAAGTTCCGGTATGCCTCCGACGGAAGTGGCAACTGTGGGAATTCCATGCGCCTGTGCTTCCATGATGGTCTTGGGAAGTCCTTCGGAAGCGCTGACCATGACATATGCGTCAACTGGGCAGGTTGCGTAATGTTGGCGGATGCCGTCGGGTGTCATATAGCCGGGCATCTCCCACAGGACGTTGCTCAGAGATGTCAGTTGGGAGCGAGCAAGTTCCTGTAGCGAGGCAAGGAGTTCGCCATCGCCGATATGTATCCAGTGTATGGCAATTTCTTGCCGTGCAGCGGCGTATGTGTGCAGTCGTCGGATAAGCAAGTCTAATCTCTTGACGGGTGTGCAGTAGGAACAGGAAACAAGCTTCAACGTGCCGACGGTTCCTGCCTTGGCGCAGGTGCTGGCGACATCGACACCGCGATGATATGTGCGCACTTTATCGGCGGGAATGTTATACTCTCGTATAAGGTACTGTGAGCCGACCTCAGAGACAGGGCAAATTATGTCCGGCTGGGTGGCGAATTGCAGTCTTAGCGGTAAGTATCCGCGCCGGTATCGTTCTCGGTAAATGTCATAACCGATGGCGCGGGTCACCACTTTGAGTTGTGGGAATTCCAGCTTGAGGGTGCATGCAGCGTACGTAAGTGCATCGAACCTATCAGTATAAAGAACGGGAAGCTGCGCGCCGCGTGTGATTTCCCGCCGCACAAGCATGCGCAGTATAGGCGCATAATGCGCAATGCGCGCGCTTCTGTTTAGAACTTGATGGGGGGCAAGAATGGCTTTGGCGCAGTCGCTGTTGAGGAACTCCCGCCATGTCCATTGAGAGCATAGCCCCTTGAGCACCCGAAGAGGTATGCATTTTTCGGGTGCGTCGTTCAGGGAGGTGTCATAGGCGATGCCGACGGGGAGCGTCACGCTGGCCTCGCCGTGTGCTTCGTAGGGAAGGAGCGTAAGATTCAACCCGGCATCAAGGATGGCTTCGATTTCGGGTACGAGCGATGGTGCTAGGCGTGCGTCGGCTGGAAATCTGTACGTGATGAACCAGAGTGGGGCGGTTTGCATGGTGGCTTATTTCAGACTGTTTGGCACAACGGTGCGATATCATGGTGTGATGTCGTCATGCGGTGTGTGAAGCTGTCTCGGCGAAGCCGTAGAGTCGTAACGTAGTGTTGATCATCGCGTCTATGCCGAATCGTTCTTGTATGAATCCTGGCGCGAGGCATCGCGCCCGTTCGCGCCATTGGGTATTGTCTAGGCAGAACTGGATTCGCTCTGCAAGTGTTGTGATGTTGGCGTCTTGGCATACCCATCCAGTAATCTCGTTTACGATGGCCTCTCCAGCGCCACCAGCGTTGGTCGTGACGACAGGAACCCGGCTTGCCTGCGCCTCTAGCAGCACATTGGGTACGCCTTCGTACAGAGAAGTGAGAAGGAACACATCGCCCATACGCATTGCCGTGGGCATGTCCTTCTCTATGCCCGGGAGGAGGATTCTGTTCCCAAGCGAATGCGCGTTTATGTAGGCTTCCAGTTGTGGCCTCAAGGGGCCGTCCCCAAACAAGATGGCGGTTGTATCTTTTCTGTTTTTGATTACGGCGTGAGCGGTTTTTATCCAGAGTAGGGGGCGCTTCATTGTTTCGAAGCGCATCGCTCCGATTATTGTGTGCGATGTTGGTGTAAGCATGTATTTCGCGCGCATTGAGTTAGTGTATTCAGGGTTTTGGCGATCCCAAACGCTTGTATCAATTCCATTGTATAGTGTTTCGACAGTATATTTAGGAAGTCCAATCCATTTTTCAAAGCTTCTCGCGCCTGCATTGCTGTTGTTTGAACAGCGAACCTTTGAACTTGAGATGAATATTTTATAAAGCATACGATGAAATGCTAGGCGCATGATGTTCATGGGGAGCAGCGTCTGGCGCGAGAGAGCATATCTATCTTGTGGTGATATGCTTTGCCACGATATAAGTACGTTAGGTGCATTCAAAAGGATGGCTGCTGTAAGCGCATGCATATTTCCTGACCAAATGTGTACAATTTCTGGAGATATTGCAGCAATGGATTCAACGTACTTCGCGACGCCAGTTGCAAATTTTTTTGGAAAAAAGCGTAATTTGCGTAGTGCTGATCGTGCCAATAAGCAGGATAGCTGTTGAGTCGATGCGTCTATTGTCACAGCCCCTAGGGCATGTACTTCATTTTGGTAGTGCTTTTCGTTGTTGTTTGACAGTGACGAGCAGATAACGTGTTGAGTGAATCCGCGCTTGGAAAGCCCACGGATTGTGGCTAGCAGCTGTCGCTCGGCACCACCGCACCCTAAAGAAAATGCACAGTGTGCAACGTGTCCCCTCATGGTGGGTGGGATGCTTGTAGTGGAGGATAGGCTGTTTAGTATCCTATTATAAATGGAGTGTGGCATCTTTTTGTTGCATGTTGAGATGTTCTCTGTGTTGTATGTGTGTGGATAGTCTACTTGTGCGTTATCCAGTCTTTTAGTCTCGATATTTTTGCGTGCTCCAAAGGAATTATGTCGATGTAAGGTTCTGATTCTTCATGAGTGACGATTTTATTATGATTGAATTCGCAGAATTCCTTTATTTTGCGAATAGTCTTTTCGTCTTTAAAAGTGGTTTCTGTGTTTGGTATTTCTAAAATCCAGTCGGGTTTTTTGTTAATAAACACCGTGTCTATGTAGGGTAATATGACTGGGAATCCTGTTGCAATATACTCCCTCGTCTTTAGTGGGCATGCTTCATTCATTCCTATGCGGTGCAAGGCCGTAGACGCTATGCATATGTGTGCATTTTTAAGTATTTTTGTGTATCCATTTATGTCTTTAAATCCATGAAAAATGATGTTCGATGGTGTTCTGTTTTTTTCTGTGTTCGGCTGATGGACTGGCTCGTTCTGGCCAATTACATGGACTTCAAAATTTTCACCAAGGCTCAAGGAAAGGTCGATAAGTTTGTCAGTCCCGTGCCATATTTTCCCTGGTGTTCCCATGAAGGCAATTATGATTTTTGAATTTTCCCGTGCAGTTTTTAGCGTGGGGTGGCAGGAGAGGTTGATTCCGTTTGGCGCTACCATTTTGCGGGGTTGTGCAGAATATTCTGCGGCTTCGGATAGTTCTCGTGTGACGCAGACCAGTCCCAGTGTTTTGCTGAGTGTTATGGGTTGAAGTGCGTTGTTGATTATTGTGCTCGCGCGGTCACGCATAGATCTGCGAGTTTGTATGGAGCGTTCGCGTGTTGCAAATGAGTTTATTTCGAGAACTGTTTTGTCGCCGAAGTGGTGTAATAGTGATAATGCTAAGGCACCGCTGGGAATGCTTCGCAAGTATACTAAGTCTGGATTGAATGTGTGTAATGAGCGGATTAGTTTTCTGTATGGATTGAGTAAGTTTGCGTGTTTCCAAGGAGCAAAGGATCCGAGGGGCTCTCCATCAGTGGTGATGAAAAATGGTGCGACTGTGTTGCCTAATTTCTCCCATGATGCGATCTGTTCCTGTATTTTTGTGAGTACTCCAGGAAGTGATTTTGTCGTGCGTGTTACGTAGGCAATTTTCATTTGTGTTGCTTTTTGTGGGCGCTTTGTTAGGTTGTCTGGTGTTTTTTGTGTTTAAGCTTGTATTTTTTTGTGCTATAGGCAAGCTTGCGAAACAAATTCCGTGTAATTTTTTTCCCAATTTTTAGAAAATATAGATTCCTTGTCAGTGTCGTTGATTGTTCCGCATTCGTGACGCGATAATTTTGATACTAGGTCGTCTGGAGATGTGATTGTTTCAAAAATCTCCCATATCCCGTGTGTGTTAAGCATTTTGGATGGAACAAGAAAGCATCTCTGCCCGAGTGCGGCGGCTTCAAATAACACTGTTGATCCTGTGCTAATAACTACGCTTGTTCGTCTGAGTGTGTCATAAATATTTGGATTTGTGTCGAGAGTGTATCCGTCAAGTTGCGCAATTGATGAGCGTTTAAAGGCCGTTCGACAGTGGGGGTGAGGGCGTACAATAATTTCATTTTTTGGAAAAGCTTTGCATGTTTTTGATATAAGATGCTTGAATGACTCATAATCGTCGGAAAGCGCAAAGAGTATTCCTTTGTCGTGTTGTTGTGCTGAATGTGGGAACATCATTGAAAAGAAAGGGTTCCCTATTGCTCGAAGTGTCGATGTGGTGCGGATGTTTTTGTGCCAAAAATTACCGTAAGAAAGAATGTATTGAGGCATGTATCGTTGCATGTTTGCTTTTGAGATTATGGCTGGTGCAATGTTGTATGCATAGTGGGTTGGTGAAATTTCACCATGTTGTAGCTCAGCTGTTGGAATCCCCTCTTCGAATGCTGCAGTTTGAAAACCTATGTGGCTTCCATAAGCAGCAGTAGAAATGATGATAAGGCGTATGCTTGATTTTTGTATAGCGAGCTTTGCCATATAGTGTTCAATGCTTGCTACATATAACCTGTGCGGAATTTTTTCCAAAATTTCGTAAAATTCAGATGGATGTATTAACTTTCCGTATAGCATTTTAATGCGCTCCGAAAGAAAAGAACGCAGCTTCGAGGTTGCATTGTGCGTGGTGTTTTTTGGAAAGCGTCGAGCAATCCTGTTTATAGTTTTGTATAAGGCTGACGCGTCGTAGAATGATATATTAGATTTAATGTTGAAAAAATGCTTTGCTTGCACTGTTGAAGTGAAAAGAGTTCTTTCCCCCAGGAGTTCTGCTGTTGGCTGTTCCCAATGGTTGTAGGGTCGGCCATTCAGTATTTGCCGAGGAGATTTGTTGCTCAAATATAAAATGTCTTTGTTTCTTGGGCATGTGGAGACATGCCGCAGCTTGTACAAATCGGTCAACCACCGGCTTTGCGGCATGTGTACCGCATCGAACCCGCACGGTGAAGTGCCTTCTAGTTTAGTGCGGAGAGCTCTTGTCAGTCGGGCGAGCACCGCAGAACGTATGAGAGGCCACAACGCCAGATCTGCTGGTCCTGCGGTGAAGCTCAGTATCTCGTCGGTGTTTTCGAGTTCAAGGGGGTCAGGCAATGTTATCTGCACAGCCTTGCGGCTCCGTGAATGATATGGGCTGTTGAAAGGCAGTAAATATAAGGGCGTGCGCTCGCGTCAGGCGGTGCGTAGCAGGCCGCCTACTTGTCCCAGATGTTGTCTTTGTGCCAGGTTCCGTTTTCCCAATGCCAGACACGGGAGTCGCGGAAGGTGTCGGCGATGGCGTCGAACTGCTCTTCGGTCCAGCCGACGTAATCAAGCCAACGCTTGAGGTCGCTCGACTTTACGTGGTCATATTTGCGAACCAGGGCGATGGCTTCGTCCCTGGACATGATGCCCGCGCGAATGTCCTTGCTTGTGTGGTCCGTGCCGCGCCCATAGCCGAACTTGATGTACTTCAGGTAGTCATGCATGCCGTTTTCATGCATGTCGTCAAGGTTGGACATCAAACGGTAGGTGCGTTCGAAGGGAACGGTGTTCACTTCAAAGCCGTACTTGTCCACCATCATCCGGCCATGCACGTTGGCTTCCCAGTGCAGGTAGTTCCCAATGTAGACGCCACGGATGTTGTTGTCGAACAATTCCTTGTCGGTTGGATACTTGTAGGCGTCCATGTCTTGCGCCGTAATGCCTTCCAACCCGACGAAGAAGTTCCACTCGTATCCGCGGCCGAAATGCTCAAGCCGCTGCCGGTAGGTCATTTCCGGAAAATCGTCCATGGCGAACTGGCCGCACAGGTCTGCGTAGCCGTGCTCACCCCAGATGATAAGCGGTATGCCGCGCTGGGCTGCTTCCCGAACGGGTACGGTGTTGATGCCGACATGCGCGTGCCAGTTCATGTCGCCCATGACGATGACGCCAAGGCGGTTCAGCTTTTTCAGCACTTCGACACTGGGGGAATACACCACATGGTCCACGCCGAAAACTTCGCGCATACGCCATAGGTTCTTCCAGCCGATGTCGGTGTAGTTGTTGCCATTGTAGGTGACAAGCAGCGGGTTGAGGCCGAATTCATTCTTGATGACGTGCGTCTGGAACCAGCTATCCTTGCCGCCGGATACTGCAATGATGCAGTCGTGGCGGCTTCCGTCGCGGCACCTGTTTTCTTCCAGAATGGCGCGCAGCAGTTCCTTGCGCCGACTCCATTCACCGGGGGTGATGGCATTTTTGGCGTCGGATACCCGGCAGCCCATGCAGACTCCATGTTCATCGAATTCCATGGGGGTCGCGCTGATGCCGGGGTATGTACAGCGCGAACACCACCGGATCCGCTTGCGCCAAGTGGTGGCCGTCTGCGGGGGCAATTTGGCCCGTTCAACCCGCGCCATGGCGTGGTCGCGGTCTTGCGGTGAATACTCGGGCTCGCGGCGCAGCCAGATGCTGTCCAGCGGCGAGGGCCGCATCCGGATTCCGGCGTCCGTACAGGCCTTTTTGGCGAAAGCATAGCTGTTCTCAAAGAAGTGAAAGATGTTTGCCGCGGATATGGCTGCCGCGCCGCCCTCGATGATGCCCGTGGGGAAGTGTTGATAATTGCCGACACCGCCGCAGGCGATGACAGGGATTGAGACGGCTTCCGTTACGCAGCGGACGAGGTCTATGTCGTACCCGCGGGCGGAGCCGTCACGGTCGATGGAGTTCAGAAATATTTCGCCCGCACCGAGTTGTTCGAGTTGCCTGGCCCATTGGGCGGGATGCATCCCGGTGGGGTTCTTCGCGCTGTGGCTGAAGACCTCGAGCCTGCCGTCCTCATGACGCAGGGCGTCGATGTTGGCCACGATGCACTGCGAACCGAAGCGCAGCGCGGCCTGGGTGATGAATTCGGGCTCCAGAACGGCCTGGGTGTTGACGATGCATTTGTCGGCGCCAGCTGCAAGGCGTGCACGGATATCCTCCAGCGTCCGGATGCGTCCCCCCACGGAGAGGGGCATCATGCAGACCTGCCGGGTGGCCTTGATAAGTCCGAGCGAATCGGAGCTGGAGTACTTGAAGTACAGGTCGTCGCGCCGCATGTCGTGGTAATCTTCAGCGGTGATGTCGATGAGCACCAGTTCATCGACATTCCAATCCGAGAAGCGCTTGATGGTGCTCATCGGATTGCCGATGTCCTGATGCACGGAAAACTTCTGGCTACGGATGAGCAGTCCGTTTTTCAGGAGAATTGTCGGGATAAGCCGTGGATATGGCATTGGTCATTTTCCCCGTGCGATGGTTTCGGCAAAGGCGTGGAGCAGTGATAATCCCGCATCCTGGCTTTTTTCCGGGTGAAACTGCACCCCCATGATATTGCCGCGCCGCACGGCGGCAACCACCTGGTGTTCACCCCATGGAGTAACGGCGGCGACATCCTCATTGTTTTCGCAGCGCATGTGGTAGGAATGCGCGAAATAGAACGTCGTCGGGGCGGGAACGCCCGGCAAAGCATTCGACCCGGTGGGTACGACGTCGCACCAGCCCATGTTGGGGATGGTCTCGCCGGGCACGGGGGGCAGCGCCTCCACCCGGGCATCAATCAGGCCCAGGCCGGCGAACGTGCCGAACTCATGGCCTTCCTTCGCCAGCAATTGCATGCCGAGGCAGATGCCTATCAGCGGAATGTTCCTGTCCTTGACGGCGTGCAACAGGGGGTGTTCGAATCCGCGCGCCTTCAGATTGGTAATCGCTTCTCCAAAGGCGCCCACTCCGGGCAGCACTATTCCGGTGCTTCGCTCAAGGTCGGCGGGTGACGCGGTAGGGGTCGCCTCGACGCCCACGCGTTGGAAGGCCTGCGTAACGGAACCCAGATTGCCGATTTCCGCGTCAATGATGGCCAGCATGTCTGCCTCGTTGCCTGACGGGCGCTAGGCGCCGATGAGATTCCAGGAAAGGGGGGTGCCCCGGGCAATATCGCGCGTCGCGGTCCGGCCCAGCACGTCGGTCAGGTGGCGGGTATGCAGACCGTGGCCGGGCCGGATGGAACGCACGTTGTGCGGTCCGAATACCTCGCCCGCCTTCATATCCGCCACCACGAACAGCGAACGCCGGAACGCCAGGCTGTGCCGCTGCTTTTCCGTCAGTTCATAGCAAATGACGCCCAGGGCTGCTTCCGCCGTTCTGATGCCCGCTACCATGGCGCGAAATTCTTCAGGTTCCATGGAGAAGGCGCTGTCCGGTCCGCCCGCAGCGCGCGAGAGCGTGAAGTGCTTTTCTATCACGCAGGCGCCCAGGCTTACCGCCGCAATGGCCACGGCCGCGCCCATAGTGTGGTCGGAAAGCCCGGCAGGGCAGCCGAAGGTGGCTGCAAGGTGAGGAATGGTGCGCAGGTTTGCTTCATCGGCCGGGGCCGGGTAAGCCGACGTGCATTTCAGCAGGACGAGGTCGGAACACCCGGCCTGCCGCAGGGTGCGCACCGCTTCGTCTATTTCCGCCAGCGTGGCCATGCCGGTGGACATGATCACGGGCTTTCCGGTGGCCGCTATCTTTTGCAACAGCGGGATGTCGACATTCTCGAAACTTGCGACCTTGTGGCAGGGGACATCCATCTTTTCCAGAAAATCCACGGCGGTTGCGTCGAACGGCGTGGAAAAGCAGTCCATCCCCAGGCTGTTGGCCAGCTCCTTGAGCCGGGGCTGCCATTCCCAGGGGGTGAACGCCTCCTTGTACAGGTCGTGCAGCGTCCGTCCTTCCCACAGCGTGCCCCGGATGCGGAAATGGTCATTGTCACAGGCGATGGTCAGGGTGTCGGCGGTGTAGGTCTGCAGTTTCACGGCGTCCGCGCCGGCGTCGGCGGCGGCGCGGACGACGGCCTCGGCGTGCTCGATGCTGCCGCCGTGGTTGGCGGACATTTCCGCGATGACGTAGCAGGGCTGGCCGGGGCCGATGCGCCGGGGGCCGTCATGCCCGGTGATGGTGATGCAGTGCGTCATGTGCGGGCCTTGCTGTCTTGACCGGCCGGGCCGGAGGGTGGGGGCAGGACGAGCCGGTGCATGGTGGCCCCGTCACCGGAGGTCGCATCGCCGAGGATGAATCCGGCCTTGAGGAAGGCCCTGCACGACGCGGCGTTGCCCGGATGAACCATGGCCACGATGGGCAGCGTGGGGTGCTCGCGGCGGCAGCGCTGGCAGCCGAGGACAATGGCCGCCGTGCCGAGGCCCCGTCCCCGCATGTGCGCTGCGAGCGCCGTGGAGATGACGGCCGCGTCTTTCTCCACCGCAAACCGGACGTATCCGGCAGGGGAGCCGTCCATGTCGCACACGGTGTAGAACAGGGGGGCGGTGCTGGCAAGCTGGCGTTCGAACCAGCGGCAGTGTTCCTCCCACGGTATGTCGGCCGTCGTGCATGACACGGCACGGACATCCGGGCTGTTGGCGATGCGCCAGATGATTTCGCGGTCATCCGGAGACACGGGGCGCAGCAGGCAGGGGGTTTCGGTCACGTGTGCCACGACCCTGTCCGCGCCAAGTCCGTCCACCAGTTGTCGCCCGGCGTTGCTTGCCGCGCGGCGGGCATCCGGGTTGTCCAGCAAGTCGTTCAGCGCCGAGGCGCTCGCATGCGGCGCGATTCCTGCGGCATCGAGCCCCCGCACTATGCCCTGCTGGTTTTGCGCCACCGCAACCGTAAGGAAAGGGACGCCGAGGCAGCACAACTCCCAGCAGGTGGAGCCGCCTGCGCTTATGCACAGGTCCGCCCAATGCATGAGCGAGGGCATGTCGTCCACGCTGGGCAACAGTTCCACCGTGGCGGGGATCCTGCGTTGCAGTGCCGCCAGTGCGGGTTCCGGGGTCGAACCGGCGATGACGCGCACGGCGCGCCCGGCCAGCGAAGGCTGTTCAAGCATGGGCCGTAGCTGTTCGAGGGGGGCGCTTTGGTCGCCACCGCCAAGCGAGAGCAGCAGGTTGCGCGCGACCGGTGGAAAAGCGCGGGGCGTGGCGCGCGCCCGGGCCGCGATAAACTCATCGCGCAGCAGGGCGTGCGCGGGGCCGAACAGGGAGAGGCTGATGTCGCCGGTGTAGTGCAGGCCGTCCGCGCCGATGTTCTGGTTGAGCAGGATGTCACAGGTGTATTCCGGGTGGTGGGCGTGGTCGTCGACGACCAGCAGCCGGTACCCAGCAGCGCGCACCGCCCGCATGCAGTCCGGCCCGAAATGGTAACCGTCCAGGACCACCCAGGGAGGGACGGCATCTGGCGCAAATCCCGCCGGGAGGGCGGCGGCGATGTCCCGCAGCAACTGGTCCGCCGGTTCCTTCGCCGGGACGTCTCCGAGCAGTGGCACGTGGCCGATGCCGGTCTGGGCGATTCTTTGGGAGAGCCACGGCACCTTGGCGCGGGTGAGCAGCAGGCATTCAAGGCCAGCCCGCTGCGCGGCGGCGGCCAGGGCGAGGCAGCGCATGACATGCCCGGTCCCCATGACGGGCGTGGCATCGGCGCGGATGAGCAGCAGCGGGCGCGGGGTCATGGGTGGGGGGTGGGGCCGTGGATGTGGCGGGCCATGATCTCGGCGATCTGCCAGTCCTCTTCGGTGTCGATGTCCACGGCGGCCAGCCGGGGCACCACAAGGGCGCGCAGCCGCAACGCCGCGAAGCCGGGCGCGCCATGGTCCAGAAAGGCGCGCACGTTCACCCAGTAGAACAGGCCGATGTCGTGGTACAAGGGGGGGAGGTCTTGCGTCCGCGTCTGCACGCATTCGGGATGTTCGTAGAAGGCAGTGCCGTCGTCGGCGATGCGCAGGGCGCGCTGGACGGGGTGGGGGAAGGGCGTGGCGGCAAGCACCAGATCCGTTTCCGGGCGTTGCAGCAGGGCCAACCCGTCACGCAGGAAGTCGGGCGTGACCATGCAGGAGGTGCCATACAGTACGCAGCACGTTTCCGGCAGCGGGCCGGAGGCGGCAAGGTCGCGCAGGGTGTGGCGCAGAACGTCGGCCGTGGTGGCGTGGTCGTCCGACAGTTCCGCCGGGCGCGGCGCACGTTGCAAAGCGCCATGGGCGCAAGCCACGGTGGCGATTTCCGGGTCGTCTGTCGAGATCAGAACCTGTCCGAACAGCCCCGAGGCAAGGGCAGCCCTCACCGGCCACGCCACCATGGGTCGGCCGTTGAAGGGCCGCACGTTCTTGCGCGGCACCCGCTTGGAGCCACCGCGCGCCATGATGACGGCGGTGGGGGGAAAGCGCCGGGTAGTGTTCATGGTTTTGGCCTGCGGGCAGCCCTGTGGCTAGTGTCCGCGTTTTTCAAGCAGGAACCAGTTCAGATCGTCGGAGGGAAAGTTCGGGTCACGATGGTAGGCGAAACCGTAGGAGTGCAACGCCAGCGACGGATATGCATCAAGCATTTCGCCCGCGAAGTCGCGCTTGAAGAGGCGTCCCGAAAACCCCCGGTAGGGAATCTCCACCGGCACGGGGTTGTAGTACTCGGCGAGGAACACGTGGCGGTGGGAGGCGTTGTGCATGGTGGCGTAGACCTGCGGCAGCGCCTCGGGCGCGATGTGAATGAGCACGCCGGAGGTGAAGACGAAATCCCAGGTCCGGGTGGGAGCGAATTCCAGGATGGAAGTCTCGTGCACTTCCGCCCTGCCCCAGGCGCGCAACGTTTCCGCTGCGGCGGGATTGATCTCGATGGCGTGCAGCTCCGCCTGCGGCAGGAGGATGGAAAGCGCATGCAGGTTGATGCCGATGTTGGCGCCGCATTCCAGGATGGAGGTCGGCAGGGCGTGGGGAATGCGGTGCAGCACAGTGCTCCAGAACGAGACGCGGGCAGCGAGGGTGCCGGGGCTCAAGTCGTTGCGCGCACAGTATTCCGTGCCGAAATCGCCGCGCCAGAAATTTTCCTGTTCGGTCTTGAAATTCACGAGGACTCCTGATGGCGGGGTTCATGAAACGACGCAAGGCGCGCCGTCGGGCGTCCACCTTCGCCCGGATTGCGTGTCCGCCCATGCAGCCTGCATGGTCAGAGCGGTTTTTTATTCTGGTACGGCCTGCACCACGGCACAGACGCGGGCCACATCCTCGTCCGACATGCCCGGCCAGAGCGGCAGGCTGAGTATTTCGCCGTAGGCGGCCTCGGCCACTGGGCACAGTCCGGGGCCTGTGCCTAGCGTTTGTCGGTAGTATGGGTGCAGGTGCACGGGAACGTAATGCACGTTGGCGCCGATGCCGTTGGCGCGCAAGGCCTTGAATGTATCGTCTCGCCGGGGGTGGCGGACCACGTAGAGATGATGGGCGTGCAGCCGGTCCGGTTTTTTGGTCAGAGGAATCGTCGCCGTGCCGCGCAGCCCCTCGTCATAACCGTTCGCCAGTTCGTTGCGCCGCCGCACCCACCCGGGCAGCCGACGCAGTTGCGAAAGGCCCAACGCGCACTGGATGTCGGTAATGCGGTAATTGTAGCCGAGCTCGGTCATCTCGTAAAACCAGCCACCTGATTTTTCTCGATCATGTGCGGTGGTGGTGATGCCGTGATTGCGGAATACCCGCATGCGCTCCGCAAGGGCGGCATCGTCGGTGACGCACATGCCCCCTTCACCGGTGGTGATGTGCTTGACCGGGTGGAAGCTGAACACCGAAATGTCCGCCAGCGAGCCGACGGGCCGGCCCTTGTACGAACCGCCGAAGGCATGGCAGGCGTCGGCCACCAGGGCAAGCCCGTGGCGGTAGGCCACGGCGCGCAATGCGTCCCAATCGCAGGGTTGGCCCGCGTAGTCCACGGCTATGATCGCTCTGGTGCGGGGGGTGATCGCGGCTTCGGCGGCGGCGGGGTCGAGCAGCAGGGTGCCCGGATCCACGTCCGCGAACACGGGTCGACCGCCTTGGTACAGCACGCAGTTGGCCGTCGCGGCGAAGGTCATGGGCGGGACGATCACCTCGTCGCCCGGCCCGATGCCCAAGGCGTGCATGGCCGCATGCAGGGCTGCCGTGCCGTTGGCCACGGCCACGCCATGCCGGACACCCGCAAGGGTGCACACGCCTTCCTCGAACCTGCCCACGGCGGGTCCGGTGGTCAGCCAGTCGCCGCGCAGGGTTTCGACGACGGCCGCGATGTCGTCGTCATCAATGCATTGGCGACCATAGGGAAGAAACTGGGTCACGCGGCACTCCCTAGGGAACGTCGAAGCCTTGCGCCTTGAGGGTGGCGCGCAGCTGCTCTACAGACAGCCATTGGCTGTTGGCATCGGAACTGTAGGCGAACCCCTCGGCCACCGGGGTCCCGGCAAAGGCGCCGTGGTACGAGAACAGGGCCATGTCCGGCTTGATCACATAGTAGTCACCGATGTCCACGGTGTTGCGGCTGTCCTCGGCGGTAATCATCACCTCGTGCAGTTTTTCGCCGGGGCGGATGCCCACCACGCGGGTCTCCACGCCGGGGGCGATGGCCTGCGCAAGGTCCATGATGTTCATGCTGGGAATCTTGGGGACGAAGATTTCGCCGCCCGTGGAAATCTCGAAGGCGCGCAGCACGAGATTCACGCCCTCTTCCAGGGTGATCCAGAACCGGGTCATGCGGGGATCGGTGACGGGAATGGTTTCGCCGGCGTCGCGCTTGTCGATGAAAAACGGAATGACGCTACCCCGGCTGCCCATGACGTTGCCGTAGCGCACCACGCTGTACACGGTGTCGCAGCCGGTGAAGGCGTTGGCGGCCACGAACAGCTTGTCGGAGCACAGCTTCGTTGCGCCGTAGAGGTTGACCGGGTTCACCGCCTTGTCCGTGGACAGGGCCACGACCTTCTTCACGCCCAGGTCGGCGGCCACGTTAACGATGTTCTCCGCCCCGGTGACGTTGGTGCGGATGCATTCCGTGGGGTTGTATTCCGCTGCGGGCACCTGCTTCAGCGCTGCGGCGTGGATCACGTAATCCACGCCCCGCAGCGCACGGTAGAGGCGTTCCTTGTCCCGTACGTCGCCGATGAAATAGCGCATGCACGGGTGGACGTCAGGCGAAAACTGTTGGGCCATTTCGAACTGCTTCAACTCATCGCGCGAAAAGACGATGAGCCGCTTCGGCGCGTGGCCCTTCAACAGCATCTCGACGCATTTCTTGCCGAATGAGCCGGTGCCGCCAGTGATGAGGATGGTCTTGTTGTCAAACATGCCCATGATTGTATGGTTCCGTTTCGTGTCCGCACGCAGCGGGCTCGCGGGTCAGGTGTTCCATTGCTGCGGGGCGGGGTGTCATGCCCGCGCCGCAGCCTACAGCAGGCCGTACTGTTCCAGCAGGCCGTCGATGCGCGTTTTTTCCTCGGCGGTCAACGTGCGGTAGTACCCGGAGACGGTCTCGCCGCAGATGCCCCGCCGGGAGAGAATGTACTTTTCCTCCGCCGCCGTAAGGAAGTTGTCCTTCTTGGCCATGCCCGCAAGGCTGCGGATGAGGGCGTCCGCCTTGTGCTGCGCGGCCAGGGCCTCGGCGTGGCGGCCCTCCGCGAAGAGCCGGTGGATGTCGATCAGCACGTCGGGAATGGCGCTGCCAAGGCTGGAGGTGTGCGCCTTCGAACCCGAGCACATGCAGGCGTACGTCTGCGACGCCACGGCTGTGATCATCTGAAAGGAGGCATCGCACAATTGCGCCACGCGCAGGACGTTGACCGCGTTGGTGGTGCTGTACTTGATGCCGCATATCTTCGGGTGGGCCTTGAGCTGCGAGATGGCATCAAGCGTGAGCTGGGGGCTCCAGTTGCCGCTGGTGTACAGCCACAGTTCGCCGGGGCAGGCATCGGCCAGCGCGCGGTAGTACCAGACGAGCCGGTCCGTCGAAAGCAGCGGATGATACGGCATCACGTGCCACGCATCCACGGGGAGATCCTTCGTGGCTTCGAAGAAGGCCAGGGAGTCCTCCATGCAGAAGAACCCGGCGCCGAGCATGAAGGGAACCCGTCCCCGCACATGCTGGCTGGCGATGCGCGCCACCTGAAGGCGTTTGGCAAAGGTAAGGTTCATGTCCTCGCTGCCGGTGCCGAGCACCCACAGGCCGCCAATGGGCTTGGCCAGCAGATAGTCCAGAAGGCGAATGAGCCCCTGTTCGTCTATGGAGCCGTCTGGCAGCAGCGGCGTGGAAAGTACGGGAACGATGCCGGTGATGGTGCGCATTGGTCTGCCTGTCAGCGGATGGATTGGAGGGTGTCGCGAATGGCGCGGGCGATGCCGCCAGCGTCCAGGCCCAGCTTGGCCAGCACTTCGTCGTTGCGCCCGCAGGGGGGGAAGTCCTCGGGCCCCAGGTGCAGTACGGGCACGGCGATGCCCGCCCCGGCCATGGCCGCTGCGATGCGCCGACCCTGCCCGCCGTCGAGCAGGTGGTTGTCCAATGTCACCACAAGCGTCTTGCCCGACAGCTCTTCCGCAAGCCACGCGGGATCGACGTGGTTCAGCCACGGCAGGTCGATTACCGTGACGCTTACCCCTTCGGCGGCCAAGCGGTGCGCCGCGTGCCATGCCTGGGGCAGCAGGACGGGGCCGTAGCCGATGACGGCCACCTGGGTGCCGGGCAGCAGGACGTGCCCCTTGCCCTTCTCCAGCCTGTGATCCTCGGGAAGGGAGTACGGAATGTCGCAGGGAATGCTGACCAGGCGCAGATAGCTGGGGCCCGGGTGGGCCAGGCAGGCACGCAACGCGGGGGCCACCTCGGCCTCGCAGCATGGTTCCAGCGCGATGCTGCCCGGTACGCCCCCCATCAACGCGATGTCACGGATGCTCTGGTGCGAGTGCCCGGGGCCGCCGGGGACAACGCCGACCAGTGATCCGACGTATGTCACGGCGGTGTGCTCGGAAGCGTTGTTGTATATCTGCTCCGCCGCGCGCGGCGTCAGGAAGCAGGCGAAGGAGTGCACCACGGGCAGCATGCCGGAAAGGGACATGGCCCCTGCCTGCGAAACCATGTCCTGTTCGGCGATGCCGCATTCCACGAACCTGTCCGGCAGTTCGGCCTCCAATGGCAGCAGGCCGCAGTCCTTCTTGAGGTCGGCATCCAGTGCCACGATGCGCGGGTCGTGCCGTGCCGCGTCCAGCAGTGCCGCCGCATACGCATCGATGAGGCGTTGCGGCGTTGCTGCGGGGGGTGCCGGAACGGGCGCAGCGGGCTCACGGTGCAGGAGCAGGGGCGTGGCCGCGCCCACGTCGCGCAGACTGCGTTCAATGCGGTCTGCGAGTTCCGCCAGCGCCGCGTCACGGGCTTCCGGTGCTGGTGCGCCGCTGTGGAAGCGGTACAGTTCGGAACTGTCATGGGCGGCGGTGTGCAGAAACGCCTCTGCACCCGCCCCTTTCTGCGTGTCGGCGATGATGACCGAGGGCCTGGGATCGGTTGCGGCGTTGGCGAGTGCCGTGTCCAGCGCGGCGGGGTCGTGCCCGTTGCAGCGCTGCACATGCCAGCCAAAGGCGGCGAACTTGGCGTCAAGATCGCCGAGGTCGCTGGTCCGATGCACCCAGATGTCGGACTGGATCTTGTTGTGATCGACGATGACGGTGATTTCGTGCAGGCCCCGGTTGGCAGCGCCCTGCAGCGATTCCCATATCTGGCCCTCCTGCAGTTCGCCGTCTCCGGTCAGCACGAAGCAGCGCCGGTCCAGCCCCTGGGCTCGGGCGGCATGCACGAAGCCCTTGGCCTTGGAAATGCCCATCCCCAACGAGCCCGTATTGCACGGCAGGCCGGGGGTGCGGCGGTCGGGGTGGCCGGGCAGGCCGCCGAGGCGGCGCAGGGTGTGGATGCTGTCGAACGGCAGGTGTCCCAGCGCGATCAGGCAGGCATAGACGGCAGGCACGTCGTGCCCCTTCGACGAGAAGAACAGGTCGCGATAGGGATAGCCGGTGGCCGCGTCGTTCCCTTCCCGCAACCCGTTGATGAACAGCGCCGCCAGAATGTCGAGGCAGGAGAACGAGGTGCCGATGTGCCCCGACCCTGCCTTGGTGATCATGAACAGGGTGTTGATGCGGCAGACGTCGGCGAAGAGTTGCCGCTTTTCCAGGTGGCCGACGGGCAGGTCCAGTATCCTGCGGCATTCGTCGGCGGGAACGAAGGCGAGGGAGCTTTGCATGGTGGGTTCGCTTACCAGGCGGTCCAGCCGCCGTCGATGACGAGGTTTGCCCCGGTCATGTAGGAGGATGCATCGGAAAGCAGGAACACGACGGCGCCGTTGTATTCCGCCTCGTCCGCCATGCGGCCGAGGGGGGTGCGCCGTGCGTACCCTTCGAGGAAGGCGGATTCCTGCCCGTTGAATACGCCGCCTGGCGTCAGGGTGTTCACGCGGACTCCCCGCGACGCCCAGTAGGTGGCCATGTAGCGGGTGAGATTGAGCATGGCCGACTTGGACGCGGCGTAGGATACGGGCTTGAAGAAATCTTCGCCGCGTGCGCGACGGTAATCATACAGGCGCTGGTCCGGCGAGACGAGTCCGTAGGTGGAACAGATGTTCACGATGGAACCCCGGCCCGCTTCGGCCATGGCCCCGCCGAATATCTGGCAGGCCGCCAGGCAGCCGGTGACGTTGACCTGCATGATACGGTCGAACGATTCGAGGGGGTAGCCTTCCAGAGGGCCGTTTTCACCGGCGGGGGCGCCGGGGGGAGAGTCGAGCGCGGCGTTGTTGACGAGGCCGTGCGGTACCCCTGCGCGCGCGGTGATGTCACTCAGGGCACCGGCAAGTGAGTCCTTGTCCGTGACGTCGACGTTCAGGGTGAACAGGCGACCCTCTTCGAGTTCCGGGCCGAATGTCCCGGAATAGGCACCCGCGGGCGAGGCCATGTCCAGAGCGGCCACCGTGCCTCCCATGTCGAGGACTGCGCGGGTGTATTGCCGTCCCAGTTGGCCGAGCCCCCCGGTGATGACCACCGTGCGCCCGGCCAGGGAGAACCGCGCGGCCGTACTCACTTGGGTTCCACCGCGTCAAGGCTGACGCCCTGATCTTCCTGGAGGGCGACCAGGGTGCGGCGGCCGACAAGGTTGTCCATCTCGTACGGCGGGGTGCCGCCGCCCGGCGACTTCAGCGCCAGGTCCGCCTCCGTCAGTACGTGCCCGGCGGGCAAGTCGCGCGCGGCCACGATCTGCTTGCTCATTTTGAGCAGGGGTTTTTCTTCGGAGGGATGCCGACGCTTCATGCCGTCGCCGAGTGCCAGGCCAGCGCGCTTCAGGTCGCGAACCAGCTTCTGCATGCCCGTCGGTGCAAGGGAGAACGCGTGGTCCGTGCCGCGCCATGCCCGGTTTAGCGTGAAATGTTTTTCTACGACACGAGCGCCAAGGGCGAAGGCGACCAGGGCCATGCCGATGCCGTTCTCGTGGTCGGAAAGGCCCACCACGGCATCCGGAAACCGGGAGAGATAGGTCTGGATGACGCGCAAATCCATCTCTTCATATTTTTCCACAGGGTACGACGCCGTGCATTGCAGGATGACCAGTTGGGTATTTATGGGCATTATGGCGTCGTATGCTCTTTGCACATCGTCTATGGTCCCCCCCCCCGTAGAGAGGATTATGGGCTTTCCGAATTTGGCGACATATCGCAGCAGTGGAGTATTCTGGAGGTCGGCAGAGGCTATCTTGTAGAACGGGATGTTTACTTCTTCGAGGAAGTCTGCGCTCTCAAAGTCAAATGCAGTTGCAAAGAAGCTTATTTTTTGTTCATTGCAAAATGATGCAAGTTCTTTGTATTGATCAATGCTGAATTCCAGTGCTTCCCTGTGTGCTCCATATGTAGGCCCATAGCTGTTTTCACTCGTGTATGGAGACTCGTACAGGATTTTTGTGAAGAGCGTCTTGTTGTTTCGCTTCTGGAATTTTACAGCGTCTGCACCGCATTGTTTTGCGGAAAGAATCATTTCCTTCGCGGTGTCAAGAGACCCCTGATGGTTATGGCCTATTTCCGCAATGACATAGCAGCGCTCTGAATCGCCGATGCGAACGCCGTCAAGATAGATGTGGCGGTTGAGAAAATTCACGGTTGCTCCTTTTGTGCGCATCAATCGCGTAACCGAAACCGGTTGCGTATCTGGAGTCGGGATTGGCCCTCGGCAGTGCTTGTCCGGCGCGGATGCTGCCTAAGGTGTGCAAGTGTACACTACGCCGGGCGGCTGTTCAAGCCGAGCCCCGTGCGCCATCTCTCATAATGTCCTGAAAAGGAACTATTTTTTCAGGATGGTGTATGCCGGTCTTCATGAAGTCCATTATGCGCGGTAACTTGTTGTACACGCTGAAGCAGCGCGCAAGCCAGATTGTTGGCCATGCGGTCGTACTCCGGATTTCCCTTGGCGAGTATGTGCAAAGTTGTTGCATGGATGAGGTGTGGCTTGATGCCAGCGACAAACTGGAGCACGTGCGTACGCACCTGATCCTCCGTGGCCGCCTGCACGGCAGCCAAGGCGGCGCGCGCCTCCGCAACGGATGTCACGCCATGGCAACTGTCGCAGCCTTGGTACCACGCCGCACCGAATGTCAACGCTGGCTTGCCGTGGATCAGGCTTTCCCATCCGGCCGAACCGGTAATCGTTGCTGTCGCGCGGGCATTCGCGATCAGGCGCTTGCCCGAAACCCGCTGCGGGACAAGGACGGTGTTGGGCAAACTGGCAATGCGGTCATAATCCCATGCCGTGCGGGCATGGGTTTGGCGAAGGTCCGGCGGAACCACCTGCGTCTGGCGAGGATGCTCCTTGACATACAGCTTCCATCCCGCGGGCAGCGTCCGCGACAGGATGTCTGCGGCAAGGAACTGGTCTTCGAAATAGCCCCCTTCGGGCTGTGTCGAACGCTCCGGCTGCGAGTGCAGGGCAAGGTAGACGTAAGGGGCCTCGAGGTCGGGCGAGGACGCGAGGCTTTCGTAATGCCTGCGGAGCCCCCGCGCCCGAAATATCTGCCGGACGGATTCCAGATACAGCCTGGCGTGAGGCATTGCGGGTGGGCATGATGCGAACGGGGTGAACATGCGCTGGGCGTAGGGGCGTTTGAGCAGGAACCTGAAGTGTCGCAGCAAGAATCGTAGTGCAGGGCGTAACGATGTTTCGCCTTGTTCCGCGCTGAGGCGTCGTTTAACCGCCAGGTCAATCCATGGGGACTGCTTTTCGAGAAGTGAAAGCAGATCCTCGCCGATGCATGCAGCAAGATCATTGCCATGCAGGTCGCGGCGAGGTGTCATCTCCTGGGTATCATGATACGTGGAAAGCAGAAGAATCCTGTTCGTGATCAGCGTGCGGCTGACCTGTAATGTCGGTATGCCGAGATGGCGCGCAGCGTGAAAGAACACGATGTCCGCAGGGCTGTGCGGCGTGGTCGAAAAGAATATCGCATCAACGTCCCGCCGGGATTCAAGAAAGCCGACGATATGGCGGACGAGTTCTCGATAGAGAAGCTTTGTCTGGTGGAATGGCCTTGGGAAATAGGCATAGCGGTCCGTGAGGGTGAATATCTCGTGCTCGGCATCGCGCAGGGCATCGAGGATAGATCGGCTCAACGCGGCAGGGGGGCATCCGCCGAAGGCCAGCGCAATGTCTTCGGGCCGGTGAAGCAGTCTTGCGTTAATGAGCACCGGTACCGCATGCAGGGGGAAGGCGGGCTTCGGTGTGTCATGGCAGACAAGGCCCGCGATGTTGCCGCCCATCGCCACGAAGTTTCCGGCCATCTGCGACAGGAAGGGGTCTTCCCCCGCGCCGATGAAAAGTACGCTCATTGGTAGGGTTGGCCTTGGGTTAGTCGTCCGACCCCGGGATGAGGCCGGAAGCGATGATGGTTTCTGCGAGCAGGAAGTCGATCTCTTCGTCTATGTCCACCGCCTGCTCTGGCGGGACAACGACCGCGAGCGGCGAAGCGCCGAGCCCGTTGGTGCTGCGGTCCATTGCTTCGACCAGACTGCGGTCTCGCAGGTAGACGCCACAGTTTGGATAATACAAGGGCTCTCGCTGCTGCCGGGAGTAGCGGGTCATGTCGCCGTCCCTGTCTATGTATTCCCGCAGCGTGCCGTCCTGCAGCAGGCGCTTTGCCTGAAGCGGGTGGCCGTGGCGGATCTTGGTCACGGTAGCCACGCTCAAGGCGTTGGTGGCATGAAACGTGTCGATCACCTGTCTGACGATTGCGGCGGAAATGAGCGGAGCCGTGACGTGAATGGTCAGAACCGCGTCGAAATGCTGGCCACGTTCATCGAAATGCGTCAGGGCATGATGATTTACCTGGAGCAGCGTCGATGTGTCCGTTCCCAGCGAGGGGGGGCGCAAAAAGGGGACATTGCCGCCGCAACGCCGCGCGGTCTCCGCGATTTCCTCATCATCGGTCGAGATGATGCAGGGAGACGCGCCAGCTGCCGCGGCTTTCTTGATGGCCCACGCGATGAGGGGGATACCGCCAAGAGGCCTGATGTTCTTTCCGGGCAGGCCCTTGGAACCTCCCCGTGCCGGGATGACCGTCAGGATTCGTCGCATGCGTGTCTTGTCCTGTGCAGGGGCAGCCCCTTGTGGGGCCGTGGCCTGTTCGTTCTGAGTGGCCAGCCGGGAGTCATGGTCTTTTGGTTGCGATGACCATGAGCGAATCCCGCAAGTTCAACGGAATGGAAATCCGCTTCGAGTACAGGAAGCGCGGGATGAGCACCTTTGGGACGTACGCTTCCAGCCTTTCGCAGAGATACTGCATGGTAAAGCGCCATCCCGGCCGGAGGGTGCGCACGGGTTCCAGGTCGGCCGCGCTGAGGGCGGCCGCCAGTGTATGCCGGTCGAAGTAGTTTATGTGCGCGATGCGGTAATGCCACCAGCGCCACCCCAGCAGGCGCGCAGCCAAGGATCGGCAGTCGGGGGTCAGCACCGCGAGCAGGCCCTGGGGGCTGAGTCTGGCTGCGCACGCCCGCAGCAGTTGGACCGGTGTTTCGACATGTTCGATGACATCCGCCAGAACGATGATGTCGAACCTTGCGTCGGGTGGAAGATCGTCGATGGTGCCTGCCAGCACGGGGAGACCCGCCTTTTGGGCAATCTCCTGCAGCCACCTGCATGGCTCCACGCCCTGTGCGGCGAAGCCCATTTCCCGCGCAGCCTCGACAAGGATGCCGCTGCCAGCGCCAACGTCAAGGAGTCGGAGTGACCCCGCCGGGGTATCAAGCAGCGGCATAAGATGCTGCAGTATCCCGAATGCTTGCATTTTGCGCTGTGGGCGGCCCTCTTCGTACGCGGGGTCAACGAGCGCCTGGTAGAATCCGAGCAGCCCGTCAACGTTGGGGCACTGCATGAAGCCACAAGCGTTGCAGGCAAGAATGGGCAGTGTCTGTCCGTAGCGGGGGTCGGTAATCGCGAAATTTTCCGGGGACAGATTGCTGGGCGCCATTCCCGGCTTAACCACGGTCAGTTCCGTGCCACCGCAAACTCGGCAATGATTCGTGGCTTTCATGCCTCAAGCCTTCCGGGCCACGAGGAACAGTTTGGGCAGAAGCCAGCGGAGCCTGCCGCCAAGGCCCGCATCCAGGAATGACGCTATGCCTGTTGCCAGGCGCGATGAAGGGCCGAGGAGCAGGCCGTTCCAATCCCATGTCTCTATCGTGAACAGACCATTCATTTCCCGTTGGTAGGCGGATGGACTGCCCAGCTTGAGCAAGCCGCGTTCGTTGGCGTCCAGCAGGCACATGAGCCAGAGGAGCGGGTTGTATTTGTTGGGCTCAAATACCAAAAGTTTTCCGGATGGCTTGAGAATCCTGTGAACCTCTCGCAGGGTCGCGGTCACGTCCTCTAGGTGGTGAATGGTGTCAACCATGATCACCCGGTCGAAGCGCGCGTCGGTGAACGGCAGGTCCGGGCCCGTGAGTACGATGGTGGTATTGGTGAGTTGTTCGTTTTCAACGAGTTGCCTGCTTGCCTCGACAAAAGTTGGCACGATGTCCGCTCCGGTCAGGCTACGGCAGAGTGGGGAGACGATGGGCAAAAAATTGCCGGGGCCGCAGCCAAGATCGAGCACGTCGTGTTCGGGCGCGATGGCGGCCGCAACATGTGGAAAAAAGTACCTGTGAACGGATGGGCGCTGCCGGATAGTTTCCGGACAAAATCTGGTGTCTTTTCCCCAGAGGCGGCGACGGGCCTTGCCCTGCATGAGGTCATCGTAGAAGGCTCTGGTTTGCTCCGAGGATACGTGTTTAGCGGGCATGGTGCACCTGTCCGAGAAGGGTTGCATGCAATTCCGTGAAGGTGCGCGAACCTCGCGCGAGCACAAAGGGACATCCTGCGGCATGTGCCATGGCCCCGTCACGATCTTCACGGTCACCCACCACCAGGGTGGCTTCTGGTGCCACTTCAAAAATGTGCAGCAGGTCGATCAGTGGGCCCGGATGGGGCTTGAGCACGGAGCTGGGCATGTCGAGCGTGCAGTGGCAGGCGTCCACGCAAATTCCTAGGCGGCGGAGTTTGTCTTCGGGAGGATAGTCCGAGAGCACTCCGATCTTCATGCCGCAGGTTCGCGCTGCATCGATGAAGCGGCGTGCGCTGCCGATGGCGGCCAGGTGCAGATGTTTAAGGGGGCGCTGGAACATCCACTCTTGGACGATCCTGGCCACGGTGTCCTCGGTCACGCCGGCAGCCTTGGCCACATCCGCGTACTGGCGCCATGCCGCGTCCCGTATCGTGAGCCCAGCCAGTACTTCCCGGTGTTTCCTGAATTTACGGAGAATGGAGATGCCCGTGGCGTCAATGTCACCACGCGCTGCGCTCCAGGCGAGCTCTGCAGCCATTGCCACGCGCAGCGGCAACTGGTGGTACAGGGTACCGTCCAGATCAAGCACGATGGCCTCGATCCGGGGGTGGTTCAACGATAGGCTACCAGGGCGCGCCAAGGGAAAACTCCGAGTATCGGGCAAGCACCAGATGCTCAAGCCAAGGAATGTCGAACGCCGTAAGAAGCGAGAACGCTATGACGAGCAGGGTGGTTATAAGGCGAAGGTATTTGTCGGAGATGAGTTTTTCAGGCTTTTGCGCCACGGAGCCGGGTTGCAGACCGCGCCGGAGGTAATAGGTAAAGAGCCACGTAAAAAGAGGAAATGTAAGAATGTATTCGGCTTTGTATTTGATGAGCAGAACGCCGAGTAAAAAACTTGCCAGAACGCTGTAGGCAAAACACGAGAGTAGAAGTGATTCTTCAGTGTAGAACGCAAAGGACCGACGATACAGGCAGGCAGCCTCTTCACTTTTTTGAGCTACGATATGCCGGTATTCAGAAAGTCGCTTTGCGGCCATCAGAAATGCGCCGCCAAAAAAGAAACATAACATGAGCGAGAGCGGCGGAACTTTGTCGCTGCATACCATGGCCCATCCGAAAACAAGTCGAATCGGATTGTTGAGAGATTCAGTGAGTACGTCAATGAATACGATATCTTTTGAGCGCATCGGTGGGACATTGTAGATAATGCCACTGATGACAAAAAGAATACCTGTCGTGAAAAAGAGAGAGTTGATGCTGAAGGACAAAAATAATCCGGACGCCACAAGGATGACATACTCAATGAACACGCCTGTCGGGTTGACGTTGCCTAGGCAGGATTCCCTTTTGCATTTTTCGGGATGCTGCTTGTCGGTTTCAGCATCAAGCCATTCATTGATGACGTAATTCGCGGATGCGAGAAGGCATGCTGCGCCAAATCCGATAAGAATATTGTAGGCAAGCGATGTCGCGGGTGGCGCGTTGACGAGCGCCAGCGCTAAGATGATGCCGGGGAATATGAAGATATGTTTAGCCCAATGGTCGGGGCGTGCAATTTTGATATATGGTAAAATGCGATTCATGATTCTTCCTATGGTTGCCCGCATTTCTTTGAAAACTGTCTGGGCGCAAACAGCACCGGCAAATATCTGAGAAGGACCAGTTTGACCTGCTTGTAGAGTGACATTTCCATCTTCGTCTCAAAGTTCCTGGTCATGGTCCGGAAAATTTCCTGAAAAAAACGCTCGGGATACGCCAAGAATTTTTGCAAGAAGAGATTGAGGTACATCTTTTGGCGGTACCTTGTCAGCAACTTGTAGTCCGCGCGCCAATTCGGTGAAGGCGTGCACTGCGAATACGTTTCATATCCACTCAGGGCACCAGCCAGTTTCGCGCCGGGCAGGGGGGTGAATATGACGGTGGATATTTCGTCTACTCCAGCTCGGATCAGCTGCGTGGCATAAGCAAGGCTGGCATTGCGATCCTCTTCCGTCTCGCCCGGGACGCCCCCGAGAAAGACAGCCTGCATGCGCATGCCCAGTCGGCGCATGTGTCCTGCCATGGCCAGTGCATGCGCATGGTCGAATGGTTTGTTCATGATTTTGAGCAGGCGGCTGGAGCCGGTTTCCGGTGAAAATGAAACGTAGACGCAGCCAGCCTTCGCCATCAGTTCCAGTGTTTCCACGTTCTTGAGTGTTTCTATTTTCGTGCCTTGGGCGAATTTCCAGGTGACGGAAAGGCCCTTTGCGAGAAGCAGGCGGCATATTTCCCGGATGCGTTCATCGCTTACCGTGGGATTGAGGTCTGAAATGTGAAAGTCTTGTATTCCCATTTTGTCGTGGAAGAATTCCATTTCCTGTACGACGTGTTGCGCTGATCGTGCGCGCCAGCGAGGGTTGAGACTAGGAGAAATGCAGAACGTGCAGCGAAAGGGGCAGCCTCGCGAAGTCAGGAGTGGGAGGAATTTCGTATTTTTCCTGGCGGGGGCGTGCGCGAACCCCGCGCGCCAGTAGCCTTCCAGATCCCAAAGTTCCCACGCGGGCATGGGCAGGGTGTCTAGGTCGTCGTGCAGTTCAGCTGCGGGTTCCCTGATGCATTCGCCCCCCGGTCCTTTGTGGAACGTGCCGGGGATGCCCTGCAACGAAAGTCCGGCATGCAGGCGCTGCCCCACGGTGGCACAGCGGTCCTCTGGTTC
Source organism: Desulfovibrio sp. A2 (assembly GCF_000226255.1). GTDB lineage: Bacteria > Desulfobacterota > Desulfovibrionia > Desulfovibrionales > Desulfovibrionaceae > Cupidesulfovibrio. Next base: position 66,993 of record NZ_AGFG01000039.1, on the reverse strand, counting down.
ACCGCATAAAATGCAGTCGCATCCTTTGGCGAGGAATTCTTCGGCAACCTCCGCCAAGCTGTAAGAAGTAACGGCTTGGATGTTCTCGAAGAGGACTATCTTGCAGGATGGACGAGTCGCACGGATTTGTGTGATCAATTGCTCTACAGCAACAAATTCCGCAATTGTTCTGCAATATATGAAACAGACGGCTTTTTCCGGAAGCATGTTGGCGATGCTTGCCGTCTTGCATCCCATCAACAGGAATTCAGAGCGCAGAACTTCTGTTTGGTGCGGGTTTATTCCAAAGCAATCATATACAGTTGTTGTCATGCCGGCATCGCGCAAGGCGCCAGCTAGGTATGCAGCCATGTGCGGCATGAACGGGATTCCCGTGTGAGGATCCAGATCGTGGCAGACTACCGGCGGAACGATGACAACGGCGTTACAAAGTGACGCTTCCTTATCCATGGTGAGGCTTCCTGTAGTACGCGGTGAAAACGTCGGAGGAGCCAACCGCCAGCAACGCAAAATAGGTGATCAGGGACAAGGGGGCCAAAGCCGGGAGCGCGATCAGGCTTGCGATGGCGCCAGGCAGCGACGCGCGGTTGCCGCTCTTCGTCGGCAGCGCGGAGTGCTTGAGCATCCGGAAAAGGTGGTTTCTGTTTCCCGTAAGGCAGTTGAGGGCGCTTTGCAGGATGGTGAATGGGCCAAATTCAAGGCTACTCCGTGTCAGGGCGACCCTGGGCATGCCGAAGCGGAGCAGAAAGCTGTCCAGATTATGAGGCGCAAACTGCCAGATATGACGCGGTGGATCAAGAATAAGCCATTTGTCCCTGAAGACGCGTGCCTGGATGCTGGAAAAGTCCTGTACGGCCAGGAGCAGGATGCCCCCCGGTTTGAGGATGCGAAGCAACTCTGCAAGCGTTGCCTGCGGGTCAAGGATATGCTCCAGGACGTACCACAGGGAGATGGCATCGAAGTGTGCATCCGGGTAATGCAGGGTTGGGTTGCCCCTGTTGTCGAGCGTGGCCCGCGCGGCTTCCTGCGAGGCGGCACTGTACGGATCCACGGTATGTACCTCCCATCCGGATGCCCGTTGCGCGGAGGCGAAATGCCCAGCCCCGGAGCCGTAGTCCAGCAGCAGGCCCGGGCGGGACGCCAAACGGTTCAAGGTCCGGCCCCGGGCGTACCCCGCGAAATGGCGCAACCGCTCCACCAACGATGAAAACCGCTTTCCGTCGGAAGTGTAGAACTGCCCTTCATAAAAATCCGAGGTTTCCTGCGGCGTGGGCATTGGCCATAGCGCCCCGAGACCGCAGTGCCGGCAGGCCACGATGGACCATTTTCCAGGGACGTCCTGGTTCGTATCCGTTACGCCGTACAGGTCCGTGAACTCTGTGCCCTGGCAGCAGGGGCATTGGAACGTGTGGTCCGCAGCGTCTTGTCGAGGGGTTGGCATGCGTTTAGTCCTCCTTGCCGGTTCGCCCGGGGAGCGACAGTGCGGAGAGCAGCGCAAACCCCAGGGTGGAGGCGCACAGCAAGGTCAGCATCGTCAGCGTTGTGTACATAAGGAAGATGAGTCTTGCTGGCCGATACTCCATCACGACTTCCGTGATGCCTGGAGGAACCGTGACAGACGTCAGGCGTGTGGCTGTCTGCGTGGCATCCAGACGGGTATGGGTGCCGTCGGTGTTGACTCCGGTGACGCGCCAGTGCGGGCGGAACATCTGCGTCACTAGTAGGGTGCGCGGCTGCGTTGCCGGTGCGAAATGGGCAAGCAGCCCATCGCCGCGAAGCGTCGCGGTGAGGGACGAATCCGCGCCCTCGGCCAAGGCTGTGTACCAGTCGGGACAGAGCAACGGATGATTCTCACACCCCTCGGGGCTGGCCTCGAATGGCTTTACAGTATTCGGGGCGGGGAAGAACGCATACGGCAGCGCGGTTGCGTTCTCGTATATGACGAAGTCTTCCATGTCACTGACAGGAATGCGGGCGACCTGAGTGCCGAAGGGGATTTTTTCGGTTGCCAGTGCCAGAAGATAGCGAACCCCCAGCACATTCATGAGTGGCGCATTCGTCACCAGCGCATTTTCTGCAGGGATGTGGCTGTGCATCAATTTCACGGGGGGAAGCAGGGGAACGTACACACCCTTGAAGTAGCCGTTCAGGGTCGGGACGCCGTACATGGCAAGCGTGTTGGTCCATATCCCCGCCTTGATGACGGGCGGTGTGAACCGTTTTCCTATCCCTTCCGTGTATGCTAGGCGTCCTGGTCGGTCGCGCTGCAGTTCGCGCAGTTTCTGGATGACGGGTGACTCCGCCAGCAGGTCGGTAATACACGAGGGCGAAGGCTGAACGATTGTCGGGGGATGCCCCAGACGATCAAGTGCGGTGGACAGGCTACGCAGCCAGAAAGGTGCAACCCCGCCCGCGAGCATCAAAACATGTGCGGTGGCGAGTACTGGTGGCAGCCACCGTTTGAGCGGGCAACGCTTGGAAAAGGCGTCGAACCCCGCGCCAGCAAGGATGATTCCGGCCAGGACGGCAGGATCCCTGAAGGCGATGAGCCATGCGATTATTTTGAAGCATAATTCCTTCGGCAGATGGACCAGTAGCAGCCCGCTGAGCAGGGTGACGGCGAAGGCTCGCTTGTGAGTGGGGCGCATCTCGCCCCGGAAGATGCCAAAAAGAGTAAGCCCGACGAACAGGGGTCCGAACCAGAAGTGGCGCGGTCCGACCTTGAGACCGTAAGCCAGGGCTTCCGATGGGTTGCCGGGGTAAAGGGGCTTGAGCAGAAGCGACCAGAGAGCGTTTTTGGACAGCAGGGTATACGGAACATATGTTCTGAAGCTGTCTGCGCCGAACATGGCGGCTTCTTCCAGTTGATAGGCGAAGCGGAACAGGCAGGTTACGGTGATGAGTATGCCCGCAAGCAGCAATAGTGGCAGGGGACGGCGATCTGGAAGCAAGAGCAGTGAGCAGAGAGTCAGCAGTAGGGCATAGCTTGCGATAACGCCGCTGTGGCCATTCAACACAAGTATGGACGCGCACAGGGAAAGCGCCAATGCGTTGTATAATCTGTATGATGTCTTGTTGCCGTCGATGGCGCGCAGCATGAAAAGCAGCGTGGGAGGGAGCATGGTCCAGGCATTGAGCAGGCTGGGCCAGAAATCCGTGAGTGTGTAGTTGATGGACGGGGACGCAAAGGTGAATGTGATGCCGCAGAGCGTGCTCGCGGCAACCGAGATGCCGCAGTGTCTGCACACGGCAAACATGCAGAATGCTGCAACCAGCAAATGCCCTAGATAGAACGCGATGAGAGCGTGCTTTATGCTTGCGAATTGCAGTAGCAGCTGGATTGGATGGAAGAAGAGGAACTGTGCGAAAGGCTGCGGCATGCCCAGGCCGAGGTCGGTGGTCCATAACGCCCTAAAGGGGGACCCAAGGTGTTCTGAAAGCGTGAGGGTGGAATACACCGTCGAGAAAAAGCTTTCGAGGTCTACAGAAATTATGACAAAATTCGGTGCATAGAATGCCGTCGCGCATGCTGTCAGCAGAAGTAGGGCAATGCTTTTTGACATTACGGAGTCCGTGTCCGGAGGCGGCCATGGCGAGCAAGCACAGCCTTATTCCATACGGAAACCGGCCAGGTCATGCGATACTGGCGGACTACGCTGTTCATGCCTTTTCCGGGTTCACGCAGACATGCACGGCCTTCAACTCGGAGTACACATCCAGCGCCTCCACGCCGGGTTCGCGCGTGCCGTTGCCCGACTGCCCGAAGCCGCCGAAGGGGAAATGCGGTTCGCTGCCGTAGGTGCCCGCATTGACCATGACCACGCCGGAGCGCACCCGCTGGGTGAACACGGTTGCACGGTGCAGGCTGGCCGTGTGGATGCAGGCGGTCAGCCCGTACTCGGTGGCGTTGGCCAGCGCGAGGGCTTCTTCGAAGTCCGCCGCCCGGTAAAGGCCCACGATGGGCCCGAACAGCTCCTGCCGCGAGATGGCCGCATCGGGCGCGGCGCCTTCGTACACGGTGGGAGCCATGTAGAATCCGTTGGCGTGAGCGGGGTCCGTCAGGCGATCGCCGCCGATGAGGATGGATGCGCCCTCCCGCGCGGCGGTGGCCACGGCGTGGCTCATGTTTTCCAGTTGCCGGGCGTTGATGACCGGCCCGAGGTCGTCCCCGTCCGTGGGGCCGATGCTCAGGGCGCGCGTGGCGTCGAGCAGGCGGCTCTTGAATTCGTCGTACACGGCATCGAATACGATGATGCGGCTTGCCGCGGCGCAGCGTTGGCCCGCGTTGCTGAACGCGGACAGCACGGACCAGCGCACGGCATTGTCCATGTCGGCGTCGTCGCAGACCACCAGCGGGTTCTTGCCGCCAAGTTCCAGCGAGACACGGGCAAGCCTGCGCCCGCACGTCTCGGCGATCCACCGCCCTACAGCGGTGGAACCGGTAAAGCTCACCACGTCCACACCGGGGTGTTCGACCAGAGCACCGCCCGCCTCGCGCCCCAGCCCCTGCACGACGTTCAGCACGCCGTCAGGCAGCCCCGCCTCGCGTGAAAGGCGCGCGAGCATCCACGCGGTTGCCGGAGCGTCCTCGGTCATTTTCAGCACTGCGGCGTTGCCGCAGATGAGCGCCGGAAATATCTTCCATGCCACGTTGGCCACGGGCGTGTTGGCCGCCACGATGAGCCCCCCCACGCCAAGCGGCTGGCGAATGGTCTGGGAATGCTTGCCGGGGGTTCCACTGTGCAGGGTGCGGCCATACAGGCGCTGGCCCTCGCCGGCGAAGAAGCGGGCAAGGGCAATGGCGCCATCGGTTTCGCCCCGTGCCTCGCGCAGGGATTTGCCGGTTTCGGCGGCCACGATGGCGGCGATGTCATCGCGTGCTTCCTGCATGCGCGCGGCATAGGCGAACAGCAGGTTGCCCCGCTGCGGCGCGGGCAGCGAGGCCCAGCCGGGGTGCGCGGCGCGGGCGGATGCCACGGCATCGTCGATATCCTGCGCACCCGAGCGTGCCAGGGTGCAAAGCCTCTGGCCATCGGCGGGTGAGAGCTTTTCCACGGTTTCGCCGGATCGGGCCGGAATTTCACGGCCCTGTATCCAGTTGGGGATGGAAGCGGGAAGCTGCATGGTGGTTCCTTTCGAGGGAGGCGGCGTCTACTGTGCGGCCACGGGCTCTCGGCCCTGCTTGAGCGCGGCGCGATAGGCGGGCAGGACATCACCCGGCGCGCCGCTGGCGCTGACCCGCCCGCCATTCAGCCAGTACACGGTGTCGCATTGCTCCACGGTGGACAGGCGGTGGGCGATGATGACGAGGGTCATGGTTTCGCGCAAGGCAAGGATGGTCTTCTGGATGGCGTCTTCCGTGGCGCTGTCCAGGGCGCTGGTGGCTTCGTCGAACACGATGATCTCCGGTTTGCAGTACAGCGCTCGGGCAATGGCCACGCGCTGCATCTGACCGCCGGAAAGGCGCATGCCCCGTTCACCGATCAGGGTGTCGATGCCGTCGGGCAGCTGCTCCAGAAAGTCCATGGCGGCCATGCGGCAGCACTGGAGCACGAGTTCGCGGTCTATGGGTCTGCCCCACTGGCTGAAGGCGACATTCTCCGCAAGGCTTGCGTCGAGCAGGTAGGGTGATTGCGGCACGTACCCGATGTTGCGGGACCACGCCGCAAGGCGTTCCGGGGTCATGCGGGCACCGTCCACCAGGAGTTCGCCGTCCGTGGGCTCCAGCAGGCCGGTCAGGATGCCGATGAGGGTGCTTTTTCCCGCGCCGGACGGGCCGACGACGCCGATCATTTTCCCCTTCGGGATGTCGATGTCGATGGCATCCAAGGCGTCGGCGTTGGCGGAGGGGTAGCGGAAGCGCACTCCGCGCATGCGGAAGTCCCGGGTGAACGGCAGGGCCTGCGGCGTGCTCCAGGCTTCGAGAGGGGGCATTTCCCGCAACCGTTGCAGGAAAGTATCGACGTAATGACGTTGGGAATGCAGGGAGATAAGTTCTGTTACTGTCTTATTCATGCACGGCAGCAACCGCCACGCCATGGCGGCCAGCAGGGTAAGCGTGCCCGTAAGTCTGCCGAGCGGCATGTCCACGGAGATCATGTACAGCAGCGCGCCGAGCAGGGTGCACACGCCAACGGGCTCAAGCACCCACATGGGCATGGGCGCGTAGGTCTGCGCCTTGGCCTGGTTCTTTCCCAGTTCGTCGATCTGCTGGGTGTACTGCGAGAGAAAGGCATCCTGCTGGCGGTAGATCAGCACTTCGCGGATACCCTGCAGCGCGGACAGCCCGATGCGGGTGGCTCCCTTGTTCAGGCGCACGCCGTTTTTGCCCAGCCAGCTTACGCGGGTGCGCGCGAATCTGTAGATGAATGCCGCGCAGAGCGCCGAAAGCCCGATGACAATCCCGGCTGCTTCCGTGGCGAACAGAAGCGCGCCGGCCAGCAGGCAGCAGCCGATGGTGATCTGGGTGACCAGGCGCAGCACGGAGACGACGTAGAGCGCCGTGAAGGTGCGAAAACTCAGGACGGAAGACAGTTCCGCTGTGTTCTGCGAGAGGTGCCACAGGTACGGGCTGGAAAGGTAGGCGCGGAACAGTGAATGGCCGAGGTCGGCGGCGACGGCCTGGCCGTAGCGGGTCTGGAAATATGTGGTCACCGCCGTCAGCGCGTTCTTGACGATGGATCCGATAACGACGAGCAGCAACACGATGGTCAGCATGCCCGTGGGCTGACTGGCGTGGTGCTCGGCCAGCGGAAAGAGTGCCAGCATTCGGTGCAGCCAGGTAAAGCGGCCGAGGCTTTCCGGGGAGGCCATGGCCACGCCGAGCAGCGATACAGTGCCGGTCAGCGCGAGTTCCGCGACGGCCTGGCCCAAGACAAGCAGGAGGAGGGATGCACCGGCCCAGGCCTTGCCGGGTTTGGCATGGCGGAAGATGAGTCGGAGTTGTGTGGCGAGGTGTTTGAGAAACATTATATGTCGCGCATGGGCGCAGTTGCACCGCAAGGCGCGGTGCGCTGGCGGCATGGCCGGATGTCGGTTTCGCGGTGGCGATGCGTGAACGTGTGAATTACCCGTGCAGGGCATGCATCGCATGTCTTCCGTACCCTTGGCTGGGACGGATGCTGTTCGCGGTGTAACAAAGTATCGCAAATAAGATGTTCCGGCAAGGCGGCCACACAGGAGTATCGCCTGTCAACATCCTGGCAGAAAACGCAAAAAGGTCCCGGCGGATACCGGGACCTTTTTTGTCGATGGTGCCGAAGGGGAGAGTCGAACTCCCACTCCCTTGCGGGAACTAGACCCTGAACCTAGCGTGTCTACCAATTCCACCACTTCGGCGCGGAGAAGTCGTATAGCCGCATGGCGGCGTGCTTGGCAAGCAGTTTTTTGCGAACGTGCCGAAATCTGTGTGCGCCTTATAAGGAAGGCACGCAGGGGCGCGCGCCGCGTCGCCCCGGATGGTGCCGCGGCATGGCTCGCCCGTGGACGGGAGCATCGGGCGGTCCGCCCCTGCCGCCCTTGAACCCGCGGGCGGTTTGGGGTAGCACGAAACGGCGCGGAGGAACCGTGTCGGGCCGCACGGGCGGCCTTCTGGACTATCCGTCCGTCTGCGGGGTGTCCTCCTGCGCGCCATGGGCTCGGCGGGGGCTTCCGCATCTGTTCGCCAGTGCGGGCAGCCGTCCGCCGCTCCGGCACTCCGCCGCGTGGGCCGCCACTTCCGGCCCGACCCGCCCGGCCGCCGCGCCGCGCACCATTCCGCCGTCACGAGTATTCATGGAAATCGCACGCGAACTACAGGAAATCAGCCTCGACCTTTCGCGGGGCAGCTGCGTCACCGTCGGCAACTTCGACGGCGTGCACAACGGTCATCGCAAGCTCATCGGGCGGGTCATGGCCAAGGCCGCCGCGCTGGGCGTGCCCTCGGTGGTGGTCACCTTTTGCCCGCATCCCCTGCGGGTACTGGTGGGGCCGCACACTCCGCCACTGATCACCGACTACGAGAAGAAGCTGGACCTGTTCGAGGCATTGGGGGTGGACCTTACCCTGATGCTGCGCTTCACCCGCGAGATGGCCGCGCAGGAACCGGAAGAGTTCGTGCGCCGCGTGCTGGTGGACGCGCTGCACGTGCGCGAACTGGTCATCGGCTACGATTTTTCGCTGGGCAAGGGGCGCAAGGGCAACTTCGAACTGCTCCAGCGCCTGGGCGCGCAGTACGGCTTCGCCACAGAACGGCTCGACCCGGTGATCATCAACGACGCCGTGGTCAGCTCCACCCGCATCCGCGACCTGATCCGCGCGGGCGACGTGTGGGACGTGCGTCCGCTCATGGACCGCTTCTACGCCATCCGTGGCAAGGTGGTGCGCGGCATGGACCGGGGCGGCAAGCTGCTGGGCTTTCCCACCGCCAACATGGAGCCGCGCGACGAACTGATGCCGAGGCCCGGCGTGTACGCCACCTGGGTGCAGATAGACGGGCAGGTGTACCAGGGCGTGACCAACGTGGGTTACAACCCCACCTTCGACAACGCCCGGCTCAGCGTGGAAACGCACATCCTCGACTTCGACCGCGACATCTACGGCTGGGAAATCCGCGTTTCATTCGTGCACCGCCTGCGTGACGAGCGCAAGTTCTCCGGCCTCGACGAACTGGTGACGCAGATACGCCGCGACGTGGACCTGGCCCGGCAGATCCTGTCCGCGCCCGACGCGCGCCTGTAGCCTTCCGGCGGGATGCGTCCCGCCATATCGGCCGGACTCGCCGTCCCGCCGGATTTTTTCGTTCTGACGCGCGCCCGGCCATGTGCCGCGCCGCGCGGCCCGCATGCCGCCGTAACGCACAGCGTCCCTGTGTGTTGACGGCGTGCACGCGTTACCGCCAGCCCGGAAGCCTCGGCCCCGGAAGCATCAGCCCGGAAGCGCCACATCCAAGGACGCACCATGCTGCGCATGCTCAAGAAACCCGTGCACGAATTCCTGCGCCTGTACCGCACCGTGGCCTACGTGCGCCTTGGCGTGCTGGGCATGGGGCTGGGCCTGTTGTCCGGGTGCGCGGCCATCCTGTTCTTTCTGGGCATAGAGGCGGGCAAGCACTACATCCAGGTGGTCTGGGCCGGGTTGTCCTTGCCCGCCCCGGCCGGTGAAACCCTGTTCGGCCAAGCGGAATCGGCCGCGCGCATCTACCGGCCCTGGGTTATCGTGACGGCGCTCGGCATTACCGGGCTGGTCACCGGTTGGCTGGTGCAGCGCTTTCTGCCCAACAGCCTCGACGGCATGACCGACGGCACCGACGCCATGATCCGCGCCTTCCACGCCGAAAAGGGCGTCATCCGGGGGCGCGCCCCGGTCCTGAAGGGGCTTACCTCCATCTGCACCATCGCGGCGGGCGGCAGCGCCGGGCGCGAGGGGCCGGTGTCGCAGATCGGGGCGGGCATAGGCTCGTGGCTGTCCATGCGGTTGGGGCTTTCCCCGCGCGAGCGGCGCATCCTGATGCTGGCGGGCGCGGCAGGGGGGCTTGGGGCGGTGTTCCGCGCCCCGCTGGGCGGCGCGCTGACCGCCATCGAGGTGCTGTACCGCGAGGACTTCGAGTCGGAAGCCCTGCTGCCCGCCGTGCTTTCGTCGGTGGTGTCCTATTCGTTGTTCACCTTCGTGTTCGGCACCGCGCCCATCTTCGGCATTCCCCGCTTCAGCTTCACCTCCGCGCTGGAACTGCCGTGGTACCTGCTGCTCTCGCTGGCCTGCACGGCCACGGGCTGGGCCTACGTGCGCACCTTCCGGGTGCTCAAGTATTCCGTGTTCGGCAAGCTGCGGGCGCGGGTGGGCATCATGTGGACCACGGCCCTCGGCGGCGTGCTCATGGGGCTGTTCGGCATCCTGTACCCGCCCGTGCTCTCCGACGGCTACGGGTGGATCGAGCAGGCCATCCTGGGCCAGTTGCCGGTGGTCACCATGATGACGATCCTGCTGGGCAAGACGCTGGCCACGGCGCTTACGCTGGGTTCGGGCATGAGCGGCGGCATGTTCGCCCCGGCCCTGTTCGTGGGCGGCATGACCGGCGGGGTGGTGGGGTTTGCGGCGCAGCAGGCCCAGCCGGACGTGGTCACCCAGCCCGGCGGCTACGTGCTGGTGGGCATGGCCGCGTTCTTCGCGGGCATCGCGCACGCGCCCATCGGGCCGCTGGTGATGGTCTGCGAACTCACCCAGGGGTACGGGCTGCTGGCCCCGCTGATGCTGTCCTCGGCCGTGTGCATCCTGCTGGGGCGGCGCACGGCGCTGTACGAGAATCAGGTGGAGAACAAGTTCGAGTCGCCCGCCCACCTGCAGGATGCCACGGTGAACCTGCTGGCCACCATGCGCGTGCGCGACTGCTACACGCGTGGCCGGGTGGCGGTGGTGGAAGAAAACGTGACCCTGAAGGCCCTCACGGACATCATCGCGGGCACCCAAGCGTTCACCTTTCCGGTGCGGGGCATGCATGGCAGGCTGAACGGCCTGCTGGCCGTGCAGGACGTGCGCGGCATCCTGTACGAGGCGGACCTGTTCGACCTCGTGCTGGCGGGCGACCTGGCCCGCCCCCTGACCGCCCTGACCGAGGACGACGACCTGTACACCGCCCTGCTGGCCTTCGTGGAGACCGATCTTTCGCAACTGCCCGTGGTCTCCAAGGACAACGAGGAACAGGTGCTGGGCCTGCTGGAACGGTCCGACCTGTTCCGGGCGTACAGCGATTCGCTGAAGGCGTTGCGGGAAGATCAGTAGGAAGCTGTCCTGTCGACCCCGCCTGCGGGCCAGCCTACCGTCCATGCCCCCCGGCGTTGCACGCCAGCAGGGGGCAGAAGGCCAGCGCCTCGTCGGTGAGGGCCGTGGCCGCCCCTTCGCCTGCGTGGAGGGCCAGCGGCGGCTCCACCGCAAGGCCGGGCCTGCCCGCGCGGCGGGCCTCCACCAGCACCAGCGTGGCCGGTCCGTCGGCACGGGAATGGACGCAGCGCATTCGCTTGGGTTCCAGTCCCGCTGCGCGCAGTTCCTGCAACAGATCGGGCAGGCGGTCCGGCCCGTATACCCAGCAACTGCGGCCTCGGGCGCGCAGCAGGCGCGCCGCAGCCCCCGCGAAGGCGGGCAGCGTGACGGGGGCCTCGAACAGGGCGCGGGTGCGCTGGCTGCTGGGCGAGGGGCGTCCCGAGCCGTGCCGACGGTAGGGCGGGTTGGCCACCACCAGGTCCATGGACCCGGCCGGGGGCAGGGCGTCGAAGGCGGACATGTCGGGAGCGGCAAGGTCGGCCCGCAGCACCCGGAAGCGTTCCGTCAGCCCCAGCCGCGCAGCGTTATCCCGCGCGGCGTCCGCGAGCAGCCCGTCGATCTCGATGCCCGTGCCCGTCAGGCCCCAACGTGTCAGACCCGGATGCGCCAGCAGCAGGGCCAGCCCCACCACGCCGCACCCGGCGCCCAGGTCCGCGAAGGCCAGCGGCTTGTCGTGACCCGGCATGGCCCGCGCATCAGGGGCAATTGGCCCCCCGTCGCGAGTCTTTCCTTTCCTTGCTGCCACCCCTTCCCCCGCGAATGCCGCCAGCAGCAGGGCGTCCACGGAAAAGCGGAAGCTGCCTTCCGGCTGGGCCAGACCGCGCGGGAACAGGGCGCGGGCCTGAAGGATGGCGTCGGGCAGCATGACGGGTTCGCCCATCTTCGGGGCAGGCTGCATGGCGTCCGGGCGGGGTTCTGCGGCAGGGTTGGTCATGGGGGCAGGCTATCCGGGCGGTGCCCCGTTGACAACCGGGTCGACAACCCGGCTGGCAACCGGGTCGGCCCGGACTGGTAACCAACTGGCAATGGGGCGGGGTAGCCCTGTTCGCCAACCCATTTGCCAAGCTAGTCTATTTTGATAGACAAAAGGTCACGGGCCGGATTCGTGCGGCGGGGTCCGCCACGCAATCCCCGGCCTTCTCGCGGTCCATCGTTCGCGGACCAGGGTATTGCCCCGGCGCAACCAGGCCCGCAGCACACCAGCCGGACAAGGCGGCCCTTTTCGCGCCGCCCGTCCCGTCCGGCCAGCCCCACAGGAGCCCGCCCGATGCAACAGTTCCGGGCCGACCTGCACATCCACTCCCGATTTTCGCGCGCCACCAGCGGGCGGCTCAACGCCCGCCATCTGGCCGCGTGGGCGCGGGTGAAGGGGCTGGACGTGCTCGGCACCGGCGACTTCACGCACCCCAAGTGGCGGGCGGAACTGGCCGAGCAACTGGTGCTGGACGAGGCCAGCGGCCTGTACCGCCTGCGGGACCCGCGCGGGCTGGACGCCGAACTGCCGGAATACGCGGGCAAGCCCCTGGCCGGGCGCACCCTGTTCATGCTCCAGGCCGAAATCAGCAGCATCTACAAGCGCGGCGGTAAGGTGCGCAAGGTGCACAACCTTGTCTACGTGCCCGACATGGACGCCGCCGACCGCCTGTCCCGCCGCCTGGCGGAGGTGGGCAACATCGAGTCCGACGGGCGGCCCATCCTTGGCCTGGACTCGCGCAACCTGCTGGAAATGGTGCTGGAAACGCACCCTCAGGCCTTTCTGGTGCCCGCGCACATCTGGACGCCGTGGTTCGCCCTGTTCGGCTCGAAATCGGGCTTCGACTCGGTGGCGGAATGCTTCGGCGACCTGTCGTCCGAAATCTTCGCCATGGAAACGGGCCTGTCGTCAGACCCGGAAATGAACTGGCTGTGGAGCGAACTGGACCGCTTCGCGCTCATCTCCAACTCCGACGCCCACTCCGGCGAAAACCTGGGGCGCGAGGCCAACCTGTTTTCCGGCGAGATCGGCTACGAAAGCATCCTGCGCAGTCTGAAAGGGCAGGGCATCGGCGGGCGGTTTCTGGGCACGCTGGAGTTCTTTCCCGAGGAAGGCAAATACCACCTGGACGGCCACCGCAAGTGCGGCGTGGTCATGGAGCCGCGCGAAACCCGCGCCCGTGGCGGCCTGTGCCCGGTGTGCGGCAAGCCGGTGACCGTGGGCGTGCTGCACCGGGTGGTGGAATTGGCTGACCGCGAAACCCCCATCCAGTCGCCGGGGCAGCAGGGGTATCTTTCGCTCATCCCGCTGCCGGAAATTCTGGGCGAGTTGCTGGGCGTGGGGGCCAAGAGCCGCAAGGTGGCCGAGCAGCACGCCCGCTGCGTGGCCCGGTTCGGCTCGGAACTGAACATTTTGCAGGACGTGCCGGAGGTCGAGCTGTCGCGGTTCTGGGAGCCGCTGGGCGAAGGCATTGCCCGCATGCGGCGGCGCGAAGTGCTGCGCCAGTCCGGCTATGACGGCGAATACGGCGTGGTGCGCGTGTTCACGGACAAGGAGCGCGCCTCCATCCAGCGCCGTTCGGTGGTGGGCGGCCTGCCCCTGCTGGAGGGCATGGGCGTGACCGCCGCCCCGCGCGCGGAAGGCGGGAAGGCCGCCGTCAGCGCCACGGGCAAGGGCAAGAAGGCCAAGGGGGCGGACCGCCCCTCGCTGCTGGACGCCCTTTCCGGCCCGTCTGGTCAGGCTGGCCAAGCTGGTCAGACTGGCCCCATGGCGGCCGGGGAGGGGCGCAGGGCCTCCGCTCCGGTGCCCGGCACGGCGTCCGGTTCGGTATCGGGCTCGGCATCCAGCCCCGCCGGGGAGCCTGAATTCGAATTTTCTCCCGCGCCCGCGCCCGGCTCCATTGACGCCCCCGATCTTTCGGACGGCGACGACGGCCCCCCGCCGCCCGCCTTTGCCGCGCTCAGCGCGCCCCGCCCGCCGGAGGGCGCATCCATGCGCTTCAACCCAGCCCAGCGCCGCGCCCTGACCGCAGGTCCGCAGCCGGTGCTGGTGCTGGCCGGTCCCGGCACGGGCAAGACCCGCACGCTCGTCGGCCGGGTGCTGCACCTGGCGGAAACGGGCATCGACGCCCGGCGCATCCTGGCCGTCACCTTCACCCGCCGCGCGGCGGCGGAAATGGACGAGCGCCTGGCGACCGCCCTTGGCGAGGACGCCCCCCTGCCGCGCACGGACACCCTGCACGCTCTCGCCTTCGAGTACTGGCACCGGGCCACGCCCACGCCCCCGGTGCTGCTTTCGGAAGAGGCGGCCCGCCGCGTGTTCGCCGAGGCCAACCCCGACGAACCCGCCCAGCGCCTGCGCGAGGCGTGGGAAGCCATCGGGGTGTGCCGCGAGAAGATGCGCTCGTGCCTGGTGGAGCATGCCCCCCTGCTGACCCGCTACACCGAGCAGAAGGCGGCGTGGAACCTGGCCGACTACACCGATCTGCTGGAATTCTGGCTGGATCAGATGCAGAACAACATCTACGCCAGCCCGTGGCGGCACGTGCTGGTGGACGAGATCCAGGACCTTTCGCCGCTTCAGCTCACCCTGGTACGGGCGCTGGCCCCGCACGGCGGCGCGGGATTCTTCGGCATCGGCGACCCGGACCAGTCGATCTACGGCTTCCGGGGGGCGCACGGCGACGTGGCCGCCTTCCTGCGCGAAGCGTGGCCCGACCTTTCCGTGGTGGCGCTGGAGGAAAACTACCGCTCCTCGGCCCGCATCCTCGACTTCGCGGGGGGGCTGATGCGGGGGCGCTCGGCCTGCGGCCTGCTGCGCGCCGCGCGCGACCTGCCCGGCGAACTGCACCTGTTCGAGGCCCCCACGGCGGAAGGCGAGGCGGCCTGGATCGGCGAGCAGATTCGCGGGCTCATCGGGTCCACCAGCCATTCGCTGCTGGATGCCGGGCACGGCCGTTCGCGCCGGGCCACGGTGCTGGACGAGGGCGGGTTCAGCCCCGGCGACATCGCGGTGCTGGTGCGCGTGAAGTCGCTGATTCCCCAGTTGCAGCGCACCCTGACCCGCTTCGGCGTGCCCTGCGCCGTGCCCGAGGCCGAAGCCTTCTGGACCGACCAGCGCGTGGCGCTCATCCTGGGCGCGGCCGGGCGCATGCTGGGCATCGGGTCCACGTCGCCGCAGGGCGCATCCGGCGGTCCTGCGCTGCCCGCCGGGCTCAGCCATCGCCGTCTGGCGGCGGAGGGGGTACATCCCTCGCTGGCCGACCGGCTGGGGCTGACGGCGGCGCAGTTGCGTGCGTCCCTTACGCACGAGGGGGAAGGTGACGATGCCGAGGATTCTGGCGCTGCCGTTTCCGGCCTGCCGGACTGCGGCGAGGCCCCCCTGCGGCCCGACGCGGAAATTCCCGCGCGCGGCACGCCGTCCGAGGTGGACTGCCCGCCCAAGGTGCTGGCCAGGGGTCCGCTGGGCGTGGCCGCCTACCTGCGCGAAACCCCGCCCTTCGACGATCTGTTCTGGCAGTCCTCGGCCTTCCGGGCGCTGTCCCGCGCCTACGATACCCACGGCGGCTGGGCCGGGCTGATGAATTGGATCAGCCTGCAAAGCGAACTGGAGCTGGTGCGGCGCGGCAGCGAGAAGGTGCAGATCATGAGCCTGCATGCGGCCAAGGGCCTGGAGTTCCGCGCGGTGTTCCTGCCCGCGCTGGAGGACGGCATCATGCCCTTTGCCGGGGCGGGCACCCTGACCGGCAAGCCCGACCCGGAGGCGCGCAGCGACGTGGACGAGGAACGCCGCCTGCTCTACGTGGGCATGACCCGCGCCTCCGAGGGGCTGTTCCTGAGCTGCGCCGCGCGCCGCCAGCTGTACGGCCGCGAACTGCGCCTGAAGCCGTCGCGCTTCCTGGACGACGTGCCGCTGGAGGGGTTGCGCCGCTCCATGCTGGTGCAGCACCAGAAGCGCAAGGAGCGGCAGCTGCCGTTGATGTAGGCCCGGCAGGCCCGTGCCGCTGCGCGGTGCTTCGGTTTTCCGGGGCGCGCAGGCCTTGGCGTCCGCGCCGGGGTGCACCCCTTCCCAAAAACGCAGAACGGAAACGGCCCGGTCATGCCGGGCCGTGGTGTTTTTTCGGGGAAGGGGAAGGCGTAGCGGACGGTGCGCCGTCGCGCGTGGCCCGGCATGCGTAAAGCTGGCCGGGCGCGGGGGCGGGGGCGGAGGCTACAGCGGACAGCACACCCTGTACACGTAGCGCTCGTACAGGCCGGACACCCGGCCCGCCGCGCGGGGGCTGAGGCCCGCGTCGCGCAGGCGACAGTAGACGTGCAGGGGGTTGAAACGGTGCTGCAGAAAGTGCTTCACGTGGCGCATCCAGGTCTCCTGTTCCCCGTCGTGGTCAACCGAAGTCTGACGGGGGAACGACGTATGCCGTGCATGCCGCATGCCGTGGCGGGCCGTGGTCCATGGTGACGGCACCTTGCGGAAGGGGCGCGTCTGCCGAACGTGGGCGGACACTGACGGACGGCGGGAAACCGGCGTTCCGGCGGGCGCGGGCGGCACATTTTTGCCGGGCCGCGCTTGCCCGGCGGGCGGAAAGCCCGTAACCGGAACGGTATGCACGTTTCGCAGGCCCTTACCGCATCGCCTCGGCTTCTGTCCAGAACCGTGGCGGCCCCCTCGTGGGTCATTTCCGGCAACGTCCATGATAATTGCGCATTTCTTTCGGAGAAAGTGCACGAGGTGGGGCTGTGCCTGTTCGAGGCCGAAGCCTGCCTTGCCTACACCGATGCCGATCTGCCCCCGGCCCTTGCCGGGCTGCCCCTGTCCTGGCACGCCCACCTTCCGGTGGACCTTGCGTGGGGCCACGGCCCGCATGGCGCGCCCGGCACGGGCGCGGCGCGCGTCTGTGCCCTGCTGATGGACAGGGCGGCCTTTCTGGGCGCGCGGCGCGCGGTGCTGCACCCGCCCACGCCGGAGCAGGCCCATGCGGCGGGTTTTGCCGGTCCGTCCGGCCCGGCCCGGCTGCTGGGCGTGTTTCTGGACGAATGGGCGCGCCACGGCCGGAACCCGGCCGATCTGCTGCTGGAAAACATCGCCGGGCAGGATCTGGTGGACCTGATTCCGGCCATCGCCGACGGAAACTGCAATGTGTGTCTGGACATGGGCCATGTCCTGACCTACGGTCAACATAGGCTGCCCGCATCCGCCGCGCTGCTGGCGCGGGTGCGCATGGCGCACGTGCACGCACCGGGCGGCATGGACCGTCACCGTCCCCTCACGGAGCTGACGCCCCCCGAGGCGGCATGGGCCGCACGGGTGTTGCCCGCCCTGCCGCCGGATGCGGTGCTGACGGTGGAGGTGTTCGCCTGGGACGGGGTGCTGGCCTCGCTGCCGGTGCTGGACCGCCTGCTGGCCGCCGGGTAGTCGGAAGACCCACCGGTGAAGGGGATGCCGGAAGTGCCGGAACCGCCCGGATAGTCGGGCGGCGGCGACAACCTTCAGCAGGATTTCGCAACAGGACACAGCGCCGCGCGTCGCAGCGCGGCGGACGCATATGTGGCCGGGGCCGAGAGGAAACCATGAGTTACTTCAGGAAGCTGGAGACAAAGCTCACCCATCTGCTGGAGCTGCTCGACCGCGCCGAACGCTGGCTCATCGTGATCAACGCGGACCCGGACGCCATGGCCTCGGCCCTGGCGCTGAAACGCATCATGATCCACCGCGTGGACGACGTGGCCATCGCCCGCGTCAACGAGATCACCCGGCCCGACAACTTGGCCATGGCCCGCTACCTGCGCATCCCCATGGTCAAGCTTACCCCCACGCTGGCCGCCCAGTTCGACCGTTTCGCCGTGGTCGATTCGCAGCCCCACCACCACCCTTCCTTCAAGGACCTGCACTTCTCCCTGGTCATCGACCACCACCCCCTCAGCGAGGAACACCCGGTGGTGGCCGACTTCAAGGAGATCCGCAACGACTACGGGGCCACCTCCACCGTCATGACCGAGTACCTGTACAATCTCGGCATCCGGCCCGGAAAGCTGCTGGCCACGGCGTTGCAGTTCGGCATCAAGACCGACACCGCCAGCTTCGAGCGCGCCTTCTGCGACGTGGACATGCGCGCCTACCGCTATCTGAGCAAGTTCGCGGATCACGCCCTGCTGTCGCGCATCGTGCGCAGTGAATTTCGGCTGCACTGGCTGGACTACTTCTCTCGCGCGTTCATCAGCATGCACAAGCTGGGCACCGGCCAGTACGTGTACGTGGGCGAGGTGGAAAACCCGGACATCCTGGTGGTCATCGCCGACTTCTTCATGCGGGTGCACGAAATCCGCTGGGCGGCGGTGTGCGGGGTGTACGGGGATACCATCGTGGTCATCCTGCGCGGCGACGGCATGGGGCGCGACCTTGGCCGGTACGCCAATCTCCAGTTCGGCGACGTGGGCTCGGCCGGGGGGCACCGGGCCATGGCCCGCGCCGAGATTCCCCTGTCCACCGCCGAAGGCCGCAACGTGGAGTTCTTCATCTACAAGCGGCTGCTGGCCCCCCGCAAGCGGGCCAAGGTGAAGCCCGAGGCGAAGCCGGACGCCAAAGCAGACGCCAAGGCCGTGGATAAGCCGGACGTCAAGCCGGACGTCAAGCCGGACGTCAAGCCGGACGCCGAGGCTGCCCCGCAACCCGCCCAGAAGGCCCCGGTCAAGGCACTGCCCGTGGGCACGGCCGCACCCCCCGCCGGTGCGCCCGGTGTGTCTGATGCGCCCGTTGCGGCAGTCGCACCGGACGCGCCCGTGGTGACGGGCGCCAAGTAACGGCCCCGGCCGCGCGATTTCGTCCTACTCCCCCCGTATTTTCCTCTTTCTTGCGGGCCGGTGTTGCCGTGCACCGTGCCGATTCGCGTGCGCCACGCCCCATGGCGTGCAATCGCGCTCGTTCACGGGGCGGTTTGCGGTTCTCAGCCGTCATGCCGCCTGCCGCGCGCATATGGCAAGGCCGCCCTCCGGGGTTCCGGGGGGGCGGCCTTGCGCGTGGAGGGAAGGGAAAGGAACCATGGCCGGGTGCCCCGCATGGCCGGTGGGCCGTCAGTCCGGCGGGAGGGAGGCCGGGCCGCCGGGGCTACGCCCCGCGCCGCCTGCGGTCGGGGCGGCCCGCGTCGGCGCACAGTACGTGGGGCGCGCCAGAGGCATCGGTAAAGCGCACCGCCAGGGTCACGCACAGGTTGCCCGAGGCCCGCGAAATGTACGGGGCGGTCAGGCATTCCTCTATGCCGCTGCGCATGGGCAGAAAATATTCCTTCAGCGAATGGTCCGTGCCGCGCCGGGCGGGCTGGTAGATGAAGCGCCTGCTGGCCGAAAGCCGGTAGGGGTTGCACACCGTGTCCGATATCTGCCGACCCGAGGCGTCGAGCACGTACAGGCATTCCAGGGTCGATTCCGCGTTCAGGTATCCAGCCAGTATCCCGTCGAAATCGCCGGGGCGGGCGCGGTGCAGGTCCTCGCGCAGGCGGTGCACGGCACTGCGCAGGGTGGCCACGCGGCGTTCCTCTTCCTCCACCTGGGCCAGGGTGAGCAGCGCATAGGCGCGGGCCACGTTGTGCATGGCCGTGCCGCCTTCGGCCACCGCCCCTTCTGGCGAGGGATGCGCGAACAGAAAGCCCTGCATCACGTCGGCCCCCAGGTCCATCAGCAGGGCGGCCTCGGCCTCGTGCTCCACGCCCTCGGCCACGGTCATGGCCCCGATGCGCCGGGCAAGGCCCACCAGCGCCCGCACCACCTCCTGGCGGTGGAACGAATCGGGCAGGCCGGACACCAGCGAACGGTCCAGCTTGAGCACGTCGGGCTTCAGCGCGGCGATGCGCTCGAGGTTGGAATGCCCCGCCCCCACGTCGTCCAGGGCCACCAGGAAGCCCAGCTTGCGGTGGCGCGCGGCGAAATCCATCAGCGCGTCGGTGTCGTCCACCTGCGACTCCACGATTTCCAACACCACGTTGTTGGGGCTTATGCCCGTGGACTCGGCCAGCCGCTGGATGTGCCCGGACCCCACCACCCCGCGCCGCAGCACGGCGGTGTCGATGTTCACGAACAGCAGGAGTTCCGGCCTGCGGCGCACCAACGGCGCAAAGGCGGCAAAGGCCCGCTCGCGGCACAGGCGGTCCAGTTCCAGCGCGCCGCCGTTGGCGGCTGCCGTGGAAAACATGATGTCCGGGGGCATCACCGCGCCGCCGGGCACCCGGCCCCGGCTCAATGCCTCCATGCCCACAACCGCGTTGCGGCGCACGGAAACCAGCGGCTGGAACAGGGTGAACACGTCGGCAATGGCCAGGCCAGGCGCCGGGGGGCGTCCCTTTTCGCGGGCGGGCGTGCCGCCATGCGCCGCTGGACGGGCGGCGGAAGGGGTGTGGCTATGCGGTTCGGCGGGCGAGGGGGAGGCTGCGCGCGCCGTGGTCGTGGCGATCATGTGGTCGTCTCGTGGGCGCGGCGGCGCGCGGGCAAAAAAAGGGCCGGACCGGGGCGGCGGGCGGGGGAAGGGTGCCCCGGTCCGGCGGAGGGTGCGGGCGGCGGGGGTTGCTGGGGTGTCGCCGCCCGTTCACGCCGTTGTCAGTTCCTTCGCCAAGGCGAGGAACCGTGCGCGATCTTGCCGGGTTGCAGGTGGAGCGGCAGGGTGCTCCCCCCGGCGGACCGGTGCACGGAAGGAACCGCGAAGCCTGGCGCGGTGTGTGCGCCAAGGGCCTCCGGCGGAAATCCACCGCCCGTCGCGCGGATGCCGTCCCCCGCATGGGGGGCGGCGTGCACGCGGGCGCGCAGCAAAACATCAAGGTTGCGGGCATCGACATCCGCCGGGGCGCGCAGCAGGCTGCGCAGCGAGGCGGCGGCCACGTGCATGGTGAACACCAGCCACGCGCACACCATGGCCGCGCAGACGACGCGGGCCGGGTCGCCGGGCAGGGCGGCGGCAATCACGCCCAGCCCGGCCGCCAGAAGGCACGAGAGCCCCGGCGCAAGGCCGCGCGAGGTGTGGCCGGGCGTGTCGCAGGCACGTCCGGCGCCCGCGGGCGGCGCTGGTATGGCGGGGTCTCCGGCCGGTTCCGCGCACAGGAAGGGCAGCACGTCCGCGTGGTCGCGCAGGGCCAGGGCCGTGGCGCGGGCCGCGCCGTGGCGGCGGTGTGCGGGGCTGTCTGGCGTATGGCGGTGTGCGGGGTGCATGGCGTCTTTCCGTGCCGGTCGCGGCGGAGGCCCTGTGGTTGCTGTTATGTCCGGTCCCCTTTCCGGCGGGCAACCGGAGAGGGGGGGCGTGCACGGCGGCAAGCCGTCCACGTGACCATGCCGGGAAGTTAGCAAAACAGGGGCCAACGGCGGCAACATGGTGAATTTCAAGGCATCACGGGTCAGTAGGCGAGGTGGGCGGCAATGTGCTTGGCATTATAATTACAAATTTGAATACGCGATGAGTGTTTGGAGAAACAAAAACGTAAAACAGAACAAGGCTGAAGCCGTGGAAAAACGGGATTGCCCCGAATATTCCGCTTGACAGCTTTCGCGGGGCGGGCGTACGTTTCCCGAAACACCTGAAACGGATAACGTCGGGACACCAAACCGGATTTCCGCAAGGACATCATTCAAGATGCTTTCCACCTCCGCCACCTTCACCACCGCTTTCCGTACCAACTATTACTTTTGGTACTTTTTTAGCTATGGAGAAGCCCGTGGCCGCATGGAGCGTGCGTAAGCATCTGACGAAGGTGTAAACACACGAAGACTCAAGGGGCCGCGGGCGAAAAGCCGGCGGCCCCTTTCTGTTTTTTCCGGTGGCGCGTTACGCGCGGCGCGCCCCGGAGCGTGTGCCCCAAAGGCCGGGCACGCCGCAAGGCAACCCCGGCCCGCAGCCCGACGCTGCCGCATCAGCAGTACCCGGTACACGGGGGATATCCCCCGGCGTCCGCGCCACACGGCCCGGTCGCAAGGTAAGGACGAACGATCACGGCCAGTTGCGCCGCAACCTTTCCGAAAGAACAGGGGACGATACGATGCAAATCGGCAAAAGAATCAGGATGGAGCGCATTTTCAACCGAAAAACCGGGCGTGCCGTCATCGTGCCGCTGGACCACGGGGTGAGCGTGGGGCCCATCTACGGCCTTGTGGACATGCGCGAAACCGTGAACCAGGTGGCCGAAGGCGGCGCGGACGCCGTGCTCATGCACAAGGGCCTGGTGCGCTGCGGCCACCGCGAGGGCGGCCGCGACGTGGGCCTCATCGTGCACCTTTCCGCATCCACCTCCCTTTCCCCCCGCCCCAACGCCAAGACCCTGGTCGCCACCGTGGAAGACGCCCTGAAGCACGGCGCGGACGGTGTGTCCGTGCACGTGAACCTGGGCGACGAGACCGAACGCGACATGCTGGCCGACCTTGGCCGCGTGGCCACCGTGGCCAACGACTGGGGCATGCCGCTTTTGGCCATGATGTACGCCCGCGGCCCCCGCATCAAGAACGAGTATGACCCCGAGGTGGTGGCCCACGCCGCCCGCGTGGGCGTGGAACTGGGCGCCGACGTGGTCAAGGTGGCCTACACCGGCGACATGGACAGCTTCGCCCACGTGGTGGCCTCCTGTTGCGTGCCCGTGGTCATCGCGGGCGGCCCCAAGCTGGATTCCACCCGGTCGTTCCTGCAGATGGTGCACGACGCGGTGCGCGCTGGCGCGGCTGGTCTTTCCGTGGGCCGCAACATCTTTCAGCACGAACGCACCCCCGCCCTCGTCAAGGCCCTGCGCGGCCTGGTGCATGAGGATTGGGATGTGGAGCAGGCGATGGCTCTCGTCGGCGACTAGCTTCCCGCGGCGTATCGGCGCGCGGGCGGTGTCGGACGGCGGCTTCCGGTCGGTCACGTACCAAAGAGTACGCTCCCTCCCGGAATCCTTGTCCTCCTAGCCGGCGCACCGATACGCGCGCGGGAAGTGGTCGGGTTCGAGCGGTGGCCACCTCCTTGCCAGAGAACGGAACGGCGCCGAATCCGGGAGAGTCGGAAGCGCATGACGTCCGGCAGTGAACGGCTGAATGTCCTTGTTCCTCCCGAAGAGAGTTGGCCCGAATGGGGCCGCGCACTGGGCGGATTTATAGAGCGGTTCGCCGCCATGACAAAAATGTGAGGGGTCGGATGCGGACCATTCTTTTCAAGAGCGTGCCTTTCGACAAGGGCCTGGTGACCCTGGCGCTGGAATCGGGCGTGGACGGCATCATCGTGCCGCGTGCGCAGGTGGATTCGGTGGCGGCGCTGGCCCGGTGCCGGGTGCTGGCCGACGAGGACGTCGTGACCATCGCGCTGTCGGCCAAGGCCGACGAAGAGGACGCCGCCGCGCGGCTGGCGCGGGGCGAAACCGTGGTGCTGGCGCGCGGGTGGGAGATCATTCCGGTGGAGAATCTTTTGGCGCAGTCGGACAACGTGGCCGTGGAAGTGGCCGACCTTTCCGAGGCGCGCCTTGCGGCGGGCATTCTGGAGCGGGGCGTGGCCACCGTGGTGGTGCTGCCCGAGGGCGCAGGGGAACTGAAGTCCATCGTGGCCGATCTCAAGCTGTCGCAGGGTTGCATCGACCTTGCCCCCGCCGTGGTCACGGCGGTGGAGAACGTGGGCCTTGGCCACCGGGTGTGCGTGGACACCATGTCCATGCTGCGCCGGGGGCAGGGCATGCTGGTGGGCAATTCCAGCGCGTTCACCTTCCTGGTGCATGCCGAGACCGAGCACAACGAATACGTGGCCGCACGTCCGTTCCGCATCAATGCCGGGGCCGTGCACGCCTATGCCCAGATGCCCGGCGACAGGACCACCTACCTTGAAGAACTGCGCGCGGGTGACGAGGTGCTCATCGTCGGCGCCGACGGTTCCACCACCGTGGCCACCGTGGGCAGGCTGAAGGTGGAGGCGCGGCCCATGCTGCTGGTGCGGGCCAGGGTGGGCGACGTGGAGGGCGCGGTGTTCCTGCAGAACGCGGAAACCATCCGCCTGACCCGCCCGGACGGCACCCCGGTGAGCGTGGTGACCCTGAAGGAAGGCGACCAGATCCTGTGCCGCACCGATTGCGCGGGCCGTCACTTCGGCATGCGCATCAAGGAGGACATCAAGGAATGCTGATGCGCACCACCATGCACCTCGGGAGGATACGCCCATGAGCCTCACCGACGACAAGGACCCCAACTGGCGAGGGGACGCCCTTGCCGCCAGTTCCCCCGACGTCACGGACGGCGCGCCCTCGTCCACCCCTCAACCTGGGGCTGGAAACGATCCGGAAGCGGCGCTGGCCGGACGGCTGGGCCAGATCCGCCACGAGATCGACGGGCTGGATTCCGACCTGCTGCACCTGCTGAACCGCCGCGCCTCGCTCAGCCTGGAGGTGGGGCGCATCAAGGCCGACGACGCGGGCATCGTGTTCAAGCCTTTCCGAGAGCGCGAGGTGCTGGAAAATCTCATGGCCGCCAACGGCGGGCCGCTGCCCAACGAGCACCTGCGCTCCATCTGGCGCGAGATCCTTTCGTCCTCGCGCAGCCTGCAACGGCCCCAGAAGGTGGCCTACCTCGGCCCCGAGGGCACCTTTTCGTACTTCGCGGGCGTGGAATTCCTGGGCAAGGCCGTGGAATACATGCCGCACAAGGATTTGGACGGGGTGTTCCGCGCCGTGCACGACCGGCAGTGCGAGCTTGGCGTGGTGCCGCTGGAAAATTCGCTGCACGGCACCGTGGGACAGAGCCTGGACCTGTTCCTGACGCACGAGGTATTCATCCAGTCCGAGCTGTTCTGCCGCATCAGCCATTGCCTGCTGACCACGGAAACCAGCCTGGCCGACGTGACCACGGTGTACTCGCACCCGCAGCCGCTGGCCCAGTGCGGCGGCTGGCTGCGCCAGGCCCTGCCGGGGGCGCGGATCATCCCGGCGGATTCCACCGCCTCGGCCGCGCGGCGGGTGGCGGGGGAGAAGGGCGCGGCGGCCATCGGGCACCGCAGCCTGGCCGCGCTGCTGGGGCTGAACATCCTGGCGCGCGGCATAGAGGACCAGCCGGACAACTGGACGCGCTTCGTGGTCATCGGCCCCGCCCCGGCGGGCCAGCCCGGCACGGACAAGACCTCCATGCTGTTCTCGGTGCCGGACAGGCCCGGCGCGCTGGCAGAGGTGCTGAACCTGCTGGCCCGCGAGGGCATCAACATGAAGAAGCTGGAGTCGCGGCCCCTGCGCGGCGAAAAGTGGAAGTACGTGTTCTTCGTGGACGTGGAATGCGACCTCGGCAACGAGGACTATGGCCGGGTGGTGCACGAACTGCGCAGGCTGTGTCATACCCTCAGAATACTCGGGAGCTATCCGGCCGGGCCGCAACTGGATATGAGCGGTGATTGACGCGGTGCGGCCTTTTGCCCTCTGGCGGACCGACCCAAAGGGCGCGAAGCGTGGCCGTTAGACGAGCTTGCGAGTCTTACGGCCATCGAGAGCAGAGCGTCAGGCGTCGCCTTTCCTTCGGGTCACGTACCGAAGAGTACGCTCCCCTCTTGAAAGGCTCGCCTTCCTTGCCAGAGAACAAAAATCCGCACCGCGCGCGCCTCGGCGACGGTGACCGGCGCTCTTTGCGTAAATGAGTTCGAGCCGGATCCACCGACAGGGTGCATCCGGGTTGTGTCTCCTACTCCCAAATAAAAAGTTTGGGGGTATAGGGGTCCGGGGGAAGGCGACCCTTTCCCAAAGGGTCCCTTCCCCCGGTACGCTGCAAAGGAATTTCCATGGAAACCAAACGTGAAACCGTGATCGTGGCGGCGCCGCCGTCCAAGTCGGTGTCGCACCGCATGTTGATCGGCGCGGCGCTGGCCGCCGGTGATTCGGTGGTGGAGCACGTGCTGGAAAGCCGCGACATCGAGCGCACGGCGGACATCCTGCGGGCGGCGGGCGCGCGTATAGAGCGCCAGGGCGACGGCAGGTTCGCGGTGTCGGGCGTGGCGGGCACGCCTGCGGGCGGATTCGACGCGCCGGTATCGTGCGACGTGCACGAATCGGGCACAACGTGCCGCCTGCTGACGGCGGTGCTGGCGGCGGGCAAGGGGATGTTCCGCATCCACGGCGCGCCGCGCATGCACGAACGGCCCATCGGCGAACTGGTGGACGTGCTGCGCGGGCGCGGGGTGCGCGTGACCTATGAGGGCCGCGAAGGCTGCCCGCCCCTGCTCATCGATTCCGACGGCATGACCGGCGGTTCCACCGCCATCGGCCTTGGCGAATCCAGCCAGTACCTGTCGGGCCTGCTGCTGGCCGCGCCGCTCACCAGCGGCCTGACCATCGAGGTTTCCGGCGACAAGGTGGTGTCGTGGCCGTACGTGGCGCTGACCCTGCAAGCGCTGGAGGACTTCGGCATCGGCTTTCGCGTGGAAACGCGCGAAACCCCGCGCGGCAAGTGGCAGGCCGACGACTGGAGATTGTTGCGTGAAGTCCGGCCCGGCCTGGTGCGCTTCGTGGTGTCGCCGGGGGTGTACCGCGCGGGCAACTACCGGGTGGAGGGCGACTGGTCCAACGCCTCGTACTTCCTCGCGGCGGGGGCCGTGGGCCCGCGCCCGGTGCGCGTGGCGGGATTGCGGATTGACTCATTGCAGGGTGACAGGGCCATGCTGGACATCCTGGGCCGCATGGGCGCGCGCTTCGAGCGGGCCGACAACGGCGTGGTGGTGGCCCCGTCCAGCCTGACCGGGGTGGAAGTGGACATGGGCCACTGTCCGGACCTGGTGCCCACGGTGGCGGTCACGGCGGCCTTTGCCCAAGGCATGACCATCATTCGCAACGTGGCGCACCTGCGCATCAAGGAATGCGACCGGCTGTCCGCCCCGGCGGCGGAACTGCGCAAGGCCGGTGTGCGGGTGGAGGAACTGGACGATGGCCTCATAGTGCATGGTTCGCTGCGCAGCGGCGGGCCTGCGCCCGTGATTGACGAAAAAGTGATGCCATTTTTGTCATACGGCGACCATCGCATGGCCATGAGTCTTGCGCTTCTGGGGTTCGCCGGGGTACAGGTGGCCTTGGACGACCCTGCCTGCGTGGCAAAGTCGTTCCCGCATTTCTGGAACGAGTGGGAAAAGGTACGCGCATGAACGCTGTGAAAATCGCGCTGGTTGGCGCGGGGGGCCGCATGGGCCGCCTGTTCGCCGACAGGCTCTCCGCCGCCGGATACGCGGTGGGGGGCGTGGACCGTCCGCTGACGCAGGATGCCTTGCGTCATGCCGTGGACGGTGCCGCCGCCGTGCTGCTGTGCGTGCCCGTGGAAGCCATGGACGAGGTGCTGCGCCAGGTGGCCCCGCTGCTGAACGGCATGCAGGTGCTGGCGGACATCACCTCCGTCAAGGTGCGCCCCATGCAGGTCATGGAGCGCCACTACGCTGGCCCCGTGGTGGGCACCCACCCGCTGTTCGGCCCGGTGCCGCCCCCCTCATCCGGGGACGATCCTGCGCAGAACCTGCGCGTGGCCGTGACCCCCGGCGAGGGGGCGCACGAGGCGGACGTGGCGCTCATCGAGCGCGTCTTCGCCGATATGGGCTGCGTGCCCTTCCGCACCACGGCGGACGAGCATGACGAGGCCGCCGCCTGCATCCAGGGCCTGAACTTCATCACCAGCGTCGCCTACCTTGCCACGCTGGCCCACCGCGACGAACTGACCCCCTTCATCACCCCCTCGTTCCGCCGTCGTCTCGACGCGGCGCGCAAGATGCTCACCGAGGACGCATCCCTCTTCGAAGGCATGTTCGAAGCCAATCCCCACAGCCAGACCGCTGTCCGCAGCTACTTGTCGTTCCTCAACTTCGCCGCAGCCGGCGATGTGGACGTGCTGGTCGACCGCGCCCAGTGGTGGTGGCGTTCGCACACCGAAAGGGGAGGAGTGCGTCCGTCATAGCTGCACGTAAGTAGTAGAGTAACGGACAAGGCAATCGTAGGCCGCGCTCCCTCCCCGGGAGCGCGGCTTTTTGTTTTTGATGCACCACTCACGGCACACCGCACTTGAAGGAGGACCAGATGGAAATGCCCGAAATGCCCACGCAGGCCGAAGCCCCCGAAACGGCGAAGGCTCCCCAGGCTCCGGAAACCGTGCAGACCCCGGCCAATGGCAACGGCTGCGCCCCCACCGGTTCCGGTGACGACATCCCCCCGCTGTCCGAAGGCGGCGAGATCGTGTTGCGCCAGACCGGCCGCTGGCTGGAGGCCGACGTGGACACCCCCATCAGCGTGTTCCTGGGCATGGTGGGGTCCGGGCAGGGCATCCTGCTGGAAAGCGCCGAAGTGGACGGCCGCTGGGGCCGGTTCAGCGTCATCGCCTTCAACTTCCTGCTGCGCCTCGGCTGCCGCGACGGCAAGCTGGAAGTGGCCGTGCGCGATCCGCGCCTTGCCCCGCTGCGCAGGTTCGACGGCATGGGCTTCATCGAGGGCACCCGCGCGGTGATGGGCGCCCTGCGCATCGAGCCGGACGGGGCCTTCGCCGACCAGCCCCCCATCACCCGCGCCCTGTACGGCTATTTCGGCTACGGCGTGTCCGGCCTGTTCGAGCCCAAGCTGGCCAAGGTGCTGCCGCCGTCTTCGGCAGAGGCCTGCCTGGCCCTGCCCGGCACCGTGGTGCTGTTCGACCACCTGTACAACCGGCTGTGCCAGCTTTCGCTCACCGACCTGCCGGGGGCCAGGGTGGACCGCAGCCAGGTGGACCGCACGCCCGAGCCGCCGGAAGTTGGCCCCGTCATCAACGTGCCGGAAGAGGCCGTGTACACCCGCGCCGTGGCCCGGGTGAAAGACATGATCCGCCAGGGCGAGGCCATCCAGGTGGTGCTGTCCACCCGTTTCCAGGCCTCGTTCAGCGGCGACCCGTTCACCCTGTACCGCCGCCTGCGCCGCATCAACCCGTCGCCGTACATGTTCTTCATGCGGCTGCCCGGCGTCTCGCTGCTGGGGTCCTCGCCGGAGGTCATGGTTCGCTGCCGGGCGGACAAGCTGCAGGTCAGCCCCATCGCGGGCACCCGCCCGCGCGGCACGGACGACGCCCACGACGCCGCCCTGGCCCAGGAACTGCTGGAAGACCCCAAGGAACGCGCCGAGCACGTCATGCTGGTGGACCTTGGCCGCAACGACCTGGGCCGCATCGCCGCGCCGGGCACCGTGCAGGTGGAACGGTTCATGGACGTGGAAAAGTTCTCGCACGTCATGCACCTGACCTCGCGCGTGACCGCCCAGATCGAACCGGGCCGCGACGCGCTGGACGTGCTGGCCGCCACCTTCCCGGCGGGCACCGTCAGCGGCGCGCCCAAGGTGCGGGCCATGGAGATCATTTCCGAGGCGGAAGGCCTTGCGCGCGGCCCCTATGCCGGGGCCATCGGCTGGTTGGGGCTGGACCGTGACTCGGTGAACCTGGACACCGGCATCACCATCCGCTCCATGTGGGTGCGCGACGGCCAGGTGCACTGGCAGGCCGGTGCGGGCATCGTGTTCGATTCCGTGCCCGAGATGGAATGGAAGGAGTGCAACAACAAGGCCGCCGTCATCCGCGCCGCCGTCACCGGAGGGGAATATGTTCCTGTTAATCGATAACTACGACTCGTTCACCTTCAATCTGGTGCAGGCGTTCTACGGCCTTGGGCTCACGCCGGTGGTGGTCCGCAACGACGACCCCGCCGTGCCCGCCATGGCCGAAGACCCCGCGCTGGAAATGGTGTGCATCTCGCCCGGCCCCAGCCACCCGCGCAACGCGGGCTTCTGCCTCGATTTCCTGTCGCGCCTGCCGCACACCGTGCCCGTGCTGGGCGTGTGTCTGGGCCATCAGGTGCTGGGGCTGTTCGCCGGGGCCACCGTGGATGTGGGCCCGCGCATCATGCACGGCAAGACCTCGGACATCACCCACGACGGGCAGGGCCTGTTCCACGGCGTGCCCAGCCCCATGCAGGTGGGCCGCTACCATTCGCTCATCGTGCACGCCGAGGAACGCCCCGACCTGCTGGCCGTCACCGCCCGCGCCCCCGAAGGCGAGGTGATGGCCCTGCGCTACACCGACCGGCCCTGGGTGGGCGTGCAGTTCCACCCCGAATCCGTGCTGACCCCCGACGGCGTGCGCATGCTCGCCAACTTTCCCGCCCAGGTGGCGGAGAAGTGAGAGCGGGGCGACGAAGAGGTTTCTTGTTCGCCTCCGGCGGGCAGGGGGCAGGCCCCCTGCACCCCCTTTAGGTGGGCTGCCCGCCCATAAAGAAAGTTTAGGGGGATGGGGGTTCGGGGGAAGGGGACCCTTTTCAAAGGGTCCCTTCCCCCGGTGCCTCCCCTCCCGACAAAGAACTCCTGAAGGAGACAGCAAATGCAGACCGCAACGTCTACCATACTGGAAACACTGGCCACGGGTATGGACCTTGCGCCGGAACTGGCCGAGGCCGGGTTCTCGCGCCTGATGGACGGCGAGATGACCTGCGCGCAGGCGGGTTCGTTCCTGATGGGCCTGCGCATGAAGGGCGAGACCCCGCAGGAACTCACCGAGGCGGTGCGCGCCGCGCTGGCTCGCGCCGTGCGGGTGACCGGCATCGACGGCCCCACCATCGACATCGTGGGCACCGGCGGCGACGGCCGCTCGTCGTTCAACTGCTCCACGGCCACGGCGCTGACCCTGGCGGGCATGGGCCACCGGGTGGTCAAGCACGGCAACCGCGCGGTGTCGTCCTCGTGCGGGGCGGCGGACGCGGTGGAGGGCCTGGGCCTGCCGCTGGAGTTGGACCCGGAGGACGTGCGCAGGCTGGTGGCGCAGCGCAACTTCGCCTTCCTGTTCGCGCCGCGCTTCCACCCGGCGTTCCGCAACGTCATGCCCATCCGGCGCGAACTGGGCGTGCGCACCCTGTTCAACCTGCTGGGGCCGCTGCTCAACCCGGCCCGGCCCACCCACATGCTGCTGGGCGTGGCCCGCGCCGAACTGCTGCCCCTGATGGCCCAGACCCTGCTGATGACCGGCGTGCGCCGGGCGGCGGTGGTGCATGGCGCGGGCGGCTACGACGAACTGACGCCCATGGGCCCCGCGCGCATCCTGCTGCTGGAGGGCGACGGCGAAGGCCACGGCACGCTGACGGAAATCAGCGTGGACCCGGCGGACTACGGCATCGCGCCGTGCACCCCCGAGGAGTTGGCCGTGCCTGACCGCGACTCCGCCGTGCGCGTGCTGCGCGAACTGCTGTCCGGCGGCGGCCCGGCCCCCATGCGCGACATGCTGGTGCTGAACGTGGGCATGGCCCTGCACCTGCTGGAACCGGGCCTGGCCCTGCCCGACGCCATGGCCGCCGCGCGGCTGGCCCTGGCCGCCGGGGCAGGGGGGAAGGTGCTGCATGCTTGATCGCTTTCGCATCGCCAAGCAGCCGGAACTGGACCGGCTGCGCAAGCTGGCCGCCGCAGGCGGGATGCCCGCGCCGCTGGCGTCCGGGACAGATGGCGGCACCTCGCGCCCCGACTTCCTGCGGGCGTTGCAGGGCCGCAGCGGCTACCCGGATGCCCCGGTGGCGGTCATCGCCGAGTACAAGCGCGCTTCGCCCTCGCGCGGGGTCATCGAGACGGGCGTATCGCCCGAGGACGCGGCCACGGCCTACGCCACCGCCGGGGCCACGGCCATCTCGGTGCTGACAGAAGAGCAGTACTTCGGCGGCGACCTGGCCTACCTTGGCCGCATGGCCGGGGTGCATCCTGATGTTCCCCTGCTGCGCAAGGACTTCATCATGGACCCGTTGCAGGTGTCGGCCACGGCGGCCACCCCGGCGGCGGCGCTGCTGCTCATCGTGCGGCTGACGCCCGATGCGCGCACCCTGCGCGACCTGCGCGAGCAGGCCGAGGCGCACGGCATGCACGCCGTGGTGGAGATCTTCGACGAGGGGGATCTGGCGCTGGCCCGTGAATCCGGTGCGCGGATCATCCAGGTGAACAACCGCGACCTGGAAACCCTGGCCGTGGACCGCACCGCCTGCCTGCGCCTGGGGCCGCTGCGCGCCTCCGGCGAGGTGTGGATAGCGGCCAGCGGGATATCCGAGAACCGCCACTTGGCGGAAGCCGCCCATGCCGGGTATGACGCGGTATTGGTGGGCACCGCACTCATGGATGGCGGTGACCTCAAAGGCTCGCTGATGCGGCTTCTGGGCTGCGGCGAAACCGAAGGTGCCCGATGAAACCAGCCGCCGTGTTCGATAGCCCCTCCCGCCTGCTGGTGAAGGTCTGCGGCCTGACCCGGCAGCAGGATGCGGACGCCTGCGCGCAGGCCGGGGTGGACCTGTGCGGGTTCATCTTCCATCCGGCCAGCCCGCGCGGGGTAACGCCCGCCGTGGTCGCCGGGCTGCACAGCCACGGCATGGCGCGGGTGGGGGTGTTCGTGAAGCAGTCCGCCGACGAGGTGCTGGCCATCATGGACGCGGCCCGGCTGGACTTTGCCCAGTTGCACGGCGGGCAGGACGCCGCCTTCTGCGACCGGGTGGGGCCGGAACGGGTCATCCGCGTGGCCTGGCCGCAACGTCATGCGGATTCCGCAGGCCATGCGGACCGCAGGGCACTGGAAGCAGAGCTGGCCGGGCTTGCCCCGCATGTGCGCTGCTTTCTGCTGGATGCGGGCACCAGCGGTGGCGGTCACGGGGCCACCATGGATTGGGCCGCGCTGCGCGGCCTGGCCCCCGGCGCGCCGTGGCTGCTGGCGGGCGGGCTGACCCCGGACAACGTGGCCAGCGCCGTTGCCGCCTGCGGCGGCCATGCCCCCGCCATGCTGATCGGCGTCGATCTCAATTCGGGGGTGGAAAGCGCCCCCGGCCAGAAGGATGCAACCCGCGTGGCCGCCGCCCTTGCGGCGCTGCGAGGGTGAGAAGGAATACGGCACAGTGAATGATGCTGCCCCCATAACGGGCTGGCCAATGAAAAAGTTTTGGGGGGAGGGGTCCGGGGAGGGGGACCTTTTCCAAAAGGTCCCCTCCCCGGCGCACCCTCTTCCAAAAAGATAAAGGATACCACCATGAAAAAAGGCTATTTCGGCGAGTTCGGCGGGCAGTTCGTGCCCGAGATGCTCATGCCGCCGCTGCGGGAACTGGAAGCCGCCATGCGCGACATCCTGCCCTCGGACACGTTCCGGGCGGAACTGGACGACCTTTTGCGCAACTTCGCGGGGCGCGAAACCCCGCTCACGGCCTGCCCCACGCTGTCGGCGGAACTGGGCGTTAACCTGTGGCTGAAGCGCGAAGACCTGCTGCACACCGGCGCGCACAAGGTCAACAACACCCTTGGGCAGGCGCTGCTGGCGAAATACATGGGCAAGACCGCGCTGGTGGCGGAAACGGGCGCGGGCCAGCACGGCGTGGCCACGGCGGCGGCCGCCGCCCGGCTGGGGCTGGAATGCGTGGTGTACATGGGCGCGACGGACGTGGTGCGCCAGGCCCCCAACGTCATGCGCATGAAGCTGCTGGGCGCGAAAGTGGTGCCCGTGCAGAGCGGCACCAAGACCCTGAAGGACGCCATCAACGAGGCCCTGCGCTACTGGATAGCCCAGCAGGATTCCACCCACTACTGCTTCGGCACGGCGGCGGGGCCGCACCCCTTCCCCACGCTGGTGCGCGACCTGCAATGCGTCATCGGGCGCGAAACCCGCGCCCAGATGCAGGAGCGCGTGGGCCAGCTGCCCGACATGGTGGTGGCCTGCGTGGGCGGCGGATCCAACGCCATCGGCATGTTCCATCCGTTCGTGGATGACGCCTCGGTGCGCATCGTGGGGGTGGAGGCGGCAGGCACCGGCGAGCCGGGCTGCTACAACTCCGCGCCCATCAACCTGGGCCGCCCCGGCGTGCTGCACGGCCAGCACACCATGCTGCTGCAGGACGCGGACGGCCAGATAGAGCCGTCGCACTCCGTGTCCGCCGGGCTGGACTACCCCGGCGTGGGGCCGGAGCACGCGCATCTGGGGGCCATTGGTCGGGTGACCTACGGCATGGCCACCGACAGCCAGGCGCTGGAGGCCTTCCAGGCCCTGACCCGGCGCGAGGGCATCATCCCCGCGCTGGAATCGTCGCACGCGCTGGCGTGGGTGCTGAACAACCGGGACAAGCTGCCTGCCGGGGGCCACGTGGTGGTCAACCTTTCGGGCCGTGGCGACAAGGACATGGAAATCGTGCGGGAAGTGTTGTTCCGCGAAGGAGAGCTGGCATGAGCGCGGCCATTCATACCGACATGAACGACATGCTGCCCGAGGCCCCGGTGTCGCGGCTGGAAGCCCGCGTGGCCGCCGCCAACGCGGCGGGGCGGCCCGCGCTGGTGCCCTTTCTGACGGCGGGCTTTCCCACCCTGGACCGCTTCTGGGAGGAAATGGACGGCCTTGATCGCGGCGGCGCGGACGTCATCGAGATCGGCGTGCCCTTCTCCGACCCGGTGGCCGACGGCCCGGTGGTGGAGGCGGCATCCCTGCGGGCGCTGGAAAACGGCGTGACCCTGCGCTGGATACTGGACGGCCTGAAGGCCCGCAAGGACCGCTACAACGCCGAGCTGGTGCTGATGGGCTACTACAACCCGTTCCTGCAGTACGGGCTGGAAAACCTGGCGGCGGACGCGGCGGCGGCGGGGGTGGCGGGCTTCATCGTGCCCGATCTGCCGCTGGAGGAAGACGCCGAGATGCGCGCGCTGCTGGCCGCGCGGGGCATAGACCTCATCGCCCTTGTCGGCCCCAACACCAGCGAGGAACGCATGGCCGAATACGCCGCCGTGGCCTCCGGCTACGTGTACGTGGTGTCGGTGCTGGGCATCACCGGCGTGCGCGAAGGCCTGCCGCCGGAAGTGCCGCAGACGCTGGCCCGCGCCCGCAAGGCCTTCCGCCTGCCGCTGGCGCTGGGCTTCGGCATCAAGGAGCCGAAGCAACTGGAAGGCTTCCCCGACCGGCCCGATGCCGTGGTGTTCGGGTCTGCCCTGCTGCGCCACATCGACGCGGGCAACAGCGCGGAATCGTTCCTGGCCGCGTGGAAGTAGCGGGACAGGATAGGGCGGGGCAGCGCCCTGCCCGCCGCGCGGATGTGGCGCGGCAGCATTCACAAACCTTCGGGACCGTCCCGCCCTGCGCGGGAGACGGTCCCGTTTTTACAAGCGGGGTGGGGGGGCGCGAAGCTGGGGAAGGGCGGGGGCACATCGGCCAGCCGTGGCGTCTGCCGTCGCGGGCATCCCTCACGTTTTGACAAAATCCGCCAAACCGGCTACCGGAACTGACCCCCAAGGGTACCCGGATCCCACCGGAAGCACGTGATACAAGGCCGGGCGGCGCGCCGTCCGGCCGCTTTTCGGCAGCACGACATCAGCACGACAGTACGGCCCCGCCCCGGCGGGGCCTGCGCAAAGGAGCGCCTCCATGCGGAAGACGGTCTACTGGATTGAAGGCGACGGCATCGGCCCCGACGTATGGAAGGCCGCCCGTCCCGTCATTGATGCGGCGGTGGCGAAAACCTACGGCGACGCGCGCTCCATCGAATGGAAGGAACTGCTGGCCGGTGAAAAGGCCTACGCCGCCACTGGCGAATACCTGCCCGAGGCCACCATGCAGGCCCTGCGCGGCGCGGAACTGGCCATCAAGGGCCCCCTGGGCACCCCGGTGGGCAAGGGCTTCCGCAGCCTTAACGTCACCCTGCGCCAGACGCTGGACCTGTACGCCTGCATCCGGCCCATCCGCTACTTCGAGGGCATCATGTCGCCCGTGAAGCGGCCGGACCTGGTGGACATGGTGGTGTTTCGCGAAAACACCGAAGACGTGTACGCGGGCATCGAATACAAGGCGGGCACGCCGGAAGCCAAGCGGCTCATCGATTTTCTGCGCAACGAACTGGGCGCCAACGTGGACCCGGAAAGCGCCGTGGGCATCAAGCCCATGACCGCGCGCGGCTCCAAGCGGCTGGTGCGCCGCGCCATGAACTTTGCCGTGGCCCAGAAGCGGTCCAGCCTCACGCTGGTGCACAAGGGCAACATCATGAAGTTCACGGAAGGCGGCTTTCGCGAATGGGGCTATGAAGTGGCGCGCGACGAATTCGCCGACGTTTCCGTGCTGGAGGCCGACGCCGGGGGCGCGGCGGGCAAGGTGGTGGTGAAGGACCGCATTGCCGACGCCATGTTCCAGGAAGTGCTGATCCGCCCCGACCAGTACAGCGTGATCGCCACGTCCAACCTGAACGGCGACTACCTGTCCGACGCGCTGGCCGCGCAGGTTGGCGGCCTTGGTCTTGCGCCGGGCGTGAACATGTCCGACTCGCTGGCCTTCTTCGAGGCCACCCACGGCACCGCGCCCACCATTGCCGGGCAGGACAAGGCCAACCCCGGCAGCCTCATTCTGTGCGGCGCGCTGATGCTGGAACACATGGGCTGGAACGATGCGGCCACCCGCATCTACAACGCCATCAACACCACCATCGGCAACCGCACCGTCACCGTGGACCTGGCCTCGCAGATGGCCGGGGCCACCACCGTGGGCACCGTGGCGTTTGGCGAGATGGTGGCGAAGGCCCTGTAAGCATGCTCTGAACGGTCCTTTTGCCCGTTGGCGTCCGACCCGAAGGGCGCGAAGCGTGGCCGTTGGGCGAGCTTGCGAGCCCTACGGACATCGTGCGCAACGAGGTCAAACCTCGCCAACGAACAAAAATCCTAATGTAGAGCAGTGCCCTTCACGCAACGGGTAACCTGTGAATTAGTGACAACGCCCCCGGAAGCGGTGAGCTTCCGGGGGCGTTTCGATATATTGTCCTGCCCCTTGCACACATGGCATAGCCAATGCAATCATTTGTGATAATGGCGGGATAGGGTGCGTGCGTACCTTGCGCGCCGCCGGGCCATGCTTATGATTGTGCTGCCCGTACCGAGGCCGTCATGCACCCCGGCAAGCAGGAGAACACCATGAACACCCACCTTCGCATGCTCACCCTCGCCGCCGTGCTGGCGGCGTTTGCCGTTACGGGCTGCGCCACCACCAGCATGCGCGCCTCATCGCAGTTGGAAGGCGGGCAGTACCGTCAGGCGGCGGAAACCTACGCCGCCGCCCAGCGCGAAAACCCCGACGACTGGCAAGCTGGCGTGCGGCGCGGCTATGCGCTGTACCGCGCCGGAGACTACCAGGCCGCGCAGGATGTCCTGAAGCCCCTGTGGACCAACCGCCGCGCCGCCGAATACGCCCGGTTCTGGGCGGGCATCGCTGCCATTGCCGCCCGCGATGAAGCCGCCGCACGTACCGCGTGGTTGGAGTGGACCTCCAGCCGATTCGAGATCGTGCGGGCCATCCGGCCGCGCGTGCAGCAGTTGCAGGTCGGTGAACTGGCCCTTGGTCCGGACGCCGCGCGCGGCTACGCCGAAGAAGCCGCCCTGGCCAACGCCCGCGAGGCGCAGGCCGATGCGCGCTATGGTTGGCGTCCCCTGTCGCCGGGCCGCTCGGCGTCCTACGAGCGCGACGCCTTTTCCGACACCATGATGCCGCTGGCGCCCAAGGTGTACCTGCCGTAGTTTTGCTGTCTGATGAGTATGTCTTGTGATGAAGATTGCAAGTGTATGCTATAGTGCAAGCAAAACTCCTGAAGTCGCTATACTGCTTCAGGAGTCTTGATGTTGTTCGCCTAAGATTGTGGAAGTCCTGCAAGGGTGAGAAGCTCATCCCTGTCTTGTCTGCTAAGCCATAATAGAAATCCGCTATCAACAACGCGAAGGCGTAAGTTTGTTTGGTCGTAGTCTAATACCAAGGGTTTGATTTCTTTCTTGACTTGCAATGAAGCGCAAGATTGTAATGCCTGGGTGATGTTTCCGGGGTTGAGTTGCCCCCGTTCTGGGTGGTGCTCAGACAGTGACCTTCGAATTTCGCTATACGTGAGGCCGACGCGGAGAGCATTTATGTCAGCAGTGAGCACAGGGTACAACAGCCATCTGTACATTTGGAGTGTGGTTTGGTGAAATCCATCAGAAAACTGTGTGATAAAGGAGTGGAATCTTCCAGATTGCTGGCTTATAGCGACGTCAACTAACTCTTTGGCATCGCTTCCTGTTCCAACATCAATATTGTTCTTTTGTGTTGAATCTATTCCGTATTTTTCGCAGCAATGTAGGCATGTTTCTTGAACAATATATACGCTGTTGAAGCAGTTGCGAATTAAAGTTTCTACAAAGTCGCGAGAGAATTTAATATTAAGAAGTTGTTCACCTTTGGAAATGACGCTCTCAAGCTCGTTGTCTGTCCACCTGTCTGCGTCAATAGAGCAGACCCTGCTTGTTAAGTCGCCATTATAAACTGTAAGCCTGTTCTCTTCCAGCCAGACGCCAATTATAATAAAGCAAATTTTTGATTCTTCGTGAAATGCTTTTAGTGCAACAGAGAAGTCTTTTTGGGCTTCAGTTGTTAGATAGTGAAAGTCTTCAAGGACTATGTATTTATCAAACTTAATGCTGTTTAGTGCTGAGATAACATCATTGACGTCTTCTGTGTCAAGTTCTAGTGGCGTTGTTGTGCGTTGAATAGTATCAGACTGTTCTACTTCTCCACCGCATGATGCAATTAGACCAGATGCAAATTTTGCAAATACTTTCCATTTTCCGCTCGTTGTTTTTGAAGTAGACTGGGTAAGTTCAAATCCAGCTTTTTTGAGAATAGCATTGTTTATTTCTGTTATATTCCATCTATTTGAACAATGAACTACAATGTAGTCGTTTTCATTTAAAGTGTGTTTGCGTAGAGTTGTTTTCCCTTGTTTTGAGCTGCCAAAGATAACTAGGTGCTTCTCTCTGGTAAGGTTGTCGATAAGGCGCTTGTCGGCGGATTCACGCTCTGTGTAATTTAATGGTATATCACGCTGAATTCCAAAAACATCAGATGTTCTATAGGTTGGCATTTTATTATCCTAGCTTTTTGGGTGCTTGCTAATTGCTCTAGTCGTTTTTTTATAAAAAAAGATCAAAATCCGCAAGGAAGCAACGCGAGTGTGGGCCTGTTGGAAGCAAATGCCTTGCCCTTCCCAACCAACCCCGCGCCTGCTATCCGTAAGCCATGAAGCTGGCGGTCATTTCCGACATCCACGGCAACCTCGGCGCGTTCAAGGCGGTGCTGGCCGACATGGACGCCCAGGGGGTAACTTGCGCCGTGTCGCTGGGCGACAACGTGGGCTACGGGCCGGACCCCGGCCCGGTGCTGCGCCTTGTGGCCAGTCGGCACATTCCTTCGGTGGCGGGCAACCACGAGATGGCCGTGGCCGACGCCCGCTGGCTGCGCGAGTTCAACAGCCAGTCGCGCGAGGCCGTGCGCATGACCATGGACTGGCTGGACGACGACGAGGTGGAGCTGGCCCGCGCCATGCCCCGCGTGCTGGTGCGCGAAGGCTGCCGCTTCGTGCACGGCATGCCGCCCGATTCGCCCTTCACCTACCTGTACGAATTTCACGGCAAGCGGCTGGCGTCGGTGTTCGACCTGTTTCCGGAGCCCATCTGCTTCGTGGGGCACACCCACGACCTTGAACTGGTCCGCTGCGACGCCGACGGCGTGGTAGCCCGCGAACCGCTGACCGAGGGCGCGCGCGTGCTGCCCGCCGGGGGGCGCTACCTGATCAGCGCGGGCAGCGTGGGCCAGCCGCGCGACGGCGACAACCGCGCCAAGTACCTGTTGTGGGAACCCGCCCAGCGCCGCCTGACGGTGCGTTTCGTGCAGTATGACGTGCAGGACGCCGCCCGGCGTTTCCGCGAGGCGGGGGTGAATGAGCGGTATGTGCTGCGTATCTTGTAGGGATTGTTCGGTGCCATGTTGCATACCATCCGGCCCTGTCGCGTCATGATGCATTCCCCCCCGACACCCTTTGCCACAACCCGCCGCCCGCGCGCCGTCGCCCGCATCCCGTCCCGAGGATTTTCCCCATGCGCATAGGTCGTTACGAGGTGTGCGGGTTGCTGGGCCGGGGCGGCATGGGCGCGGTGTACAAAGTGCGCCAGCCGGTAACCGGGCGCATCGCCGCGCTGAAGCTGCTGCGTCCCGCCGACACGCTGGCCGACCTGTCCGGTATGGACGACCTTCGCCGTCGCTTCCTGCACGAGGCGCAGGTAATGGCCGCGCTGGACCACCCCCACGTGGCGGCGGTGTGGGATGTGGACGTGGCCCCGGCGGGCACGTTGCGCTTGCCCTCCGGCGATGACGTGTGCCCGTCGCCCGATGCGTGGGGTGGAGAGGACACGGCCGCCGCCCCGGAGGACTGCGACCCGGCGCGCGATCGCGAGGCCCGCGTGGCCCGCTTCG
Organism: Desulfovibrio sp. A2; assembly: GCF_000226255.1. Lineage (GTDB taxonomy): Bacteria > Desulfobacterota > Desulfovibrionia > Desulfovibrionales > Desulfovibrionaceae > Cupidesulfovibrio. The sequence continues at coordinate 26,988 of NZ_AGFG01000039.1, read as the reverse complement.
GCGATCTGCCGTTCTTCGTCATGGAATACTACTGCCTGAACCTGGGGCTGCTGATCGGCGAAAGCTACCGGGTAGAGGCCCCCACCCGCCGCCTGCCGCTGGAGCGTGCCTGCCGCTACGCCGCGCAGACGCTCAACGCGTTGGCCCGCATGCACCACGCCGGGGTGGTGCACCGCGACGTGAAGCCCTTCAACATCATGGTCACCGCCGAAGACGACGTGAAGCTCATCGACTTCGGCCTCTCGCGCCTGCGCGGCGAAACGGGCGCACTGTCGCGCTTGCGCGGCGAAACGAGCGTGTTGTCGCGCCTGGGCGGCGAAACGCAGCCGCTGCCGCGCGGGGTCAAGGTGGGTTCGCCGTACTATGCCGCGCCGGAGCAGGAGCGCGACCCGGACGCGGCGGACGGCCGGGCCGACCTGTTCGCCGTGGGGGTGATGCTGTTCCGCATGCTGACCGGCGTGCTGCCCACGGATGAGGCCTTTGGCGGGCGCATCCCCCGCGCCAGCAAGCGCCACGCGGACCTGGACACGGCGTGGGACGACTTTTTCGCGCGGGCCATGGCCCGCGACCCCGGTGAGCGGTTTGCGGATGCCCGCGCCATGGCGGCGGAACTGGATGCGCTGGTGGCTGCGTGGCGTCAGCGGGTGGACGCGGTGTGCCTGCTGCCGGAAGAGCATGGCGCGGCCGACGATGCGGGCGGGCCGGGCGGCGCGGGCGCTGGCCCGGCGGCCAAAGGCGGTTCGCCGGGGCATGCCGCCCCGGTCAGGTCCGCACGGGTCATGGCCGCACCAGTCATGGCCGCACCAGTCAGGGCCACTCCGGTCAAGGTCATGCCCCGCGAGGCGCGCGGGCTGTTCGGGCTGGACGAGTTGTGGCGGCCCGCCGGCATGTCCGCGCCGTCATCGCGTGCATCGGGCGCAGCCCGCAACGGCGGCCCCGCGTGCGGGCTGCTGCCGGGGCTGCCCATGCGGGACGCCGCCGTGGCGAAGCCCCCCGCTGCCCCCACCCCCGACACTGCCACCGCCGATCCCCCCGCAAGCCCGATTGATCTTGCCGCGCTGGTGGCGTACCAACCGGCCACGGGGCTGCTATGGCAGCGCGGCGGCAGCGAATGGGGACTGACCCTGGCCGAGGCCCGCGAACACGTGGCCGACCTGAACGCGGCGCGCTTCGCCGGGTTCGACGACTGGCGGCTGCCCACGGTGGACGAACTGTGCACCCTGCTGGCCCCGCCGCCGGAAGGGGACGGCCACTGCGTGCCCCCCGTGCTGGACCCGGCCCCCGACCCGTTGTGGACGGCGGACCGCAAGTCGTTCACGGCGGGGTGGTTCGTCAGCGCGTCCATGGGCTTCGTGGGCTGGCAGGACGACTCCTGCCGTTTTCATGTGCGGGCGGTGCGGGCAACTCGCGCCGGTCGGGACATGACGGACGGGCGTACTCGCTCGGTATAGCGGCTGTCGCCCCCGCACCTTCGCGTTCCCGCGTCGGCAATCCGAGCGCAGCATTGCGAACGCTGCGCTCGTTGGCGCGCTCACCACGCAATTTTCACCGTCACGGAATCCGGATGCACAACGAACATGACATGCCCGCCCTCGCCCCGCAGGACGCTGCCGCCGACACCGACTGCCGGGGCTGCGGCACCTGCTGCCGCAAGGGCGGACCGGCCCTGCACGCGGAAGACCTTGCCCTGTTCCGGGCCGGGCATCTTGCGCCGGAACACTGCCTGACCTTGCGCGCGGGCGAACTGGCCCGCGATCTGGACGGCCAGTTGCGCCCGCTGGAACGGGAACTGGTGAAGCTGCGCCCGCGCATGGCGGCGCGTGGCGGCGACTGGACCTGCCTGTTCCTGAACCAGGCCGACAGCCGGTGCTCCGTCTACGCCCACCGTCCCGCCGAATGCCGCGCCCTGCTGTGCCGCGACACCTGGGCCATCCAGACCCTGCACGCCGTGGAACGGGTGACCCGGCTGGATGTGCTGGCCGCCTGGGCGGAAGGTGCGGCGGCACGTGCCAGTGCCGCTGCCGACGCCACACAGGCAGACGCCGGTCAGCCCCACGCCGCACCCGCCGGTTGCGCCAACCCCGGCGTGCCGTGGGCGGACATCCTGGCCGCGCACGAGGAACGCTGCGGCTACGCTGTGCTGGCCCCTGTGGGCGCGGCCCTGCAACGCGCGGCGGAAGAGATGCGCGCCCGCAACCCCGGCGCGGTGCATCCCGTGCCCCTGCCCGGTCTGCTTGATCTGCCTGACGCGCCTGACGTGCCAGATGCGTCCGGACAGGATGCGTCCGGACAGGATGCGGCCGGACAGGCCGGTGCGGCGGAAGTGGCCGAAGCCGTCGCCACCTTCCTGGACGCCGTGCGGTTCGATTTCGCCTTCCGGTCGCTGGTGCGCGAACGCGCCGGAGCGGCCATGGAAGAACTGGATTTCCTGCTGGGCCGCACCCTGGCGGCCACGGCGGTGATGTACGGCGTGGCCGTGCGCATGACCGCCGACGGCCCGGAACTGGTGCTTCCGCCCGGTTCCGGCAGCTGACTGCCGCGAGCGGGCATCGCCAGTCATCACCTGTCATTACCAACCGGACCAACCGGACCGGCGGGACCGGCGGGGCCGCCGGAACCATCGGACAGGCCGGGCACGGCGGCCATCCACCCGCCGCCCCCTTGCCCTGCGGGCCGCATCGCGGCATCATGCCGCACGCCCGGCGCACCCGCCGGGAAGCCTTCGAAAGGAGCCTGAAATGTACATCGTCACCGGCGGCGCGGGGTTCATCGGCAGCGCCATGGTCTGGAAGCTGAACAGCATGGGCATCGACGACATCATCATCGTCGACAACCTGGCCAGCACGGAAAAGTGGAAGAACCTCGTGAACCTGCGCTACGCGGACTACATCCACCGCGAAGGGTTCATGGATATGGTGCTGCACGGCGACCTGCCGTGGGAAGTGGACGCCATCGTGCACATGGGGGCGTGTTCCTCCACCACCGAACGCGACGCCGACTTCCTGATGGAGAACAACTTCCGCTACAGCCGCATGCTGTGCGAGCTGGCCATGCAGACCGGCGCGCGCTTCGTCAACGCCAGCAGCGCCGCCACCTACGGCGACGGCTCGCTGGGCTTTTCCGACGACGATGCCCTGATGCCGCGCCTGAAGCCCCTGAACATGTACGGTTACTCCAAACAGCTGTTCGACCTGTGGGCCCGGCGCGAGGGCGTGCTGGATTCCATCGCCAGCCTGAAGTTCTTCAATGTTTACGGCCCCAACGAATACCACAAGGACGACATGCGCAGCGTCATCTGCAAGTCGTTCCACAACGTGAACAACGTTGGCCGCATCACGCTGTTCCGCTCCAACCACCCGGACTACGCCGACGGCGGCCAGATGCGCGACTTCGTGTACGTGAAGGACTGCGTGGAAGTGATGTGGTGGCTGCTGGAACACCGCGAGGTGGGCGGCGTGTTCAACGTGGGCACCGGCACCTCGCGCACCTGGAACGACCTTGCCCGCGCCGTGTTCGCCGCCATGGACCGCGAGTCGGTCATCGAATACATGGACATGCCCGCGCACCTCGCGGGCAAGTACCAGAACTACACCCAGGCCAGCATGGACAAGCTGCGCCGGGCCGGGTGCGACGTGGGCTTCCGGTCGCTGGAAGACGGCGTGGACGACTACATTCGCGGCTACCTGGCCACGGACGATCCGTACCTGGGATCGGAAGGGTAGGAAGCCGGGCTGCCTTGGCCCGCTGGCTGTCTGGCTGGCGGAAGCGCCGCCTGGCCCGGCAATGATGGGCCGCGCTGGCGGCAGGCCGAAATGCATGCGGGGCGGACCGCGCGAAGTGCGCTGTCCGCCCCGTGTTCATTGTTTTGGGTCTTTTTCGGTTTCCGGCCTTGCGGCGGCTACAGGATGCGGAACGACCGCTTGCCTCCCGCGTGCACCACGTGCACGGAACAGGCAATGCACGGGTCGAATGAGTGCACCGTGCGCAGCAGCTCCACGGGGCGGTCGGGGTCCAGCACCGGGTTGCCCATCAGCGACTGCTCCACGGCGGACGGCTTGCCCTTGTCGCAGCGCGGGCCCAGGTTCCAGGTGCTGGGCACCACCATCTGGTAGTTGGCGGTCTTGCCCTTTTCTATGCGTATCCAGTGCGAAAGCGCCCCGCGCGTCACCGCGCAGAAGCCCACGCCCTTTGCCTCGTCGGGCATTTTCCATTCCCTGTAGAGTTCCACGGGGCCGGCCTTGGCGCGGTCCTCCAGGTCGTTCAGCCAACCCTGCACGCGGTTCATCAGGATGACGCTTTCCACCATGCGCGCCGCCGTGCGGCCCATGGTGGAGAACAGGTTCTCCTGCTTCAGCTTGCAGGCGGCAAGCCAGGCGTCCATGCGGGTGATGGTTTCCTTTTCCCCGCGCGAATAGGCGATCAGGCGGCGGGCCAGGGCCCCGGTTTCCACGGCCTCGCCCTTGTAGCGCGGGGCCTTGGACCACGAGTAGTGGCCGTCGGGGTCGTAGCCGGTGTAGTCCGGGTCGGTCACGCCGTCATAGGGGTGCGCGGGCGGACCGGGCTTGTACCAGCCGCGCGACAGGTGCTCCTGAATCTGCGCGGGGTCCAGGTCTTCGGCCTTGCCGATGGCGTGCCCCCACAGCACCCCGCCCCGGAAAAACGGATCCTTGCCGGTTTCCGGGTCGTGGAAGTCGGAAAAGTCCATGTAGTTGGTGGTGCGCCCGTAGGCGGCCACCTCGGGGTAGCGGCGGCCGAGAATGGTCAGGTCGCCCAGGTAGTTGTGGTTGATGAACGCGCGGCACTCCTCGTACAGGGCGCGGAATTCCGCCAGCCGTTCGGGGCGCAGGGCCTCGTAGCAGGTCACGCCGCCCACGCGCATGGTCTGCGAGTGGGGGTTCTTGCCCGCGAAGATGGCCATGGCCTTGGCGATCTTCATCTGCACGCGCAGGGCTTCGATGTAGTTGGCGGCCAGCACCAGGTTTTCTTCCGGCGACAGGCGGTAGGCCGGGTGCCCGCCCAGGAAGTAGGCGTTGTCCAGCCAGCCCAGTTGCCCGGCCTCCACGAATTTCTTCAGCCTGCCGTGCACCACGAACAGGTCGCCGGGAGCCACCTCGCGCCCGGAAACCTGCGACGCTAGCTTCGCCGCGGCCACGGGGTCGGCCTTCAGGGCGTTGGCCACGTCGCAGAAATCCAGCGAATGCAGGTGGTAGAAGTGCACCAGGTGGTCGTGCACGATGAGCGTGGCCAGAATCAGGTGGCGCACCAGTTCCGCCGCCGGGGGGGCCTTGAAGCCCATGGCGTTCTCCACGGCGCGGATGCTGGTGAGCGAGTGGGTGGTGGTGCACACGCCGCAGGCGCGCTGCACGTAGTTGTGCACGTCTTCCGGCGGGCGGCCCTTGACGATGATTTCCAGCCCCCGGAACAGCTGCGTGCTGGACCACGCGTTGTCCACCACCCCGTTCTTGACCGAGACGTCGATCTTCAGGTGCCCCTCGATGCGGGTGACCGGGTCCACCACGATGCGGCCGGTATAGGCTTTGTCAGCCATGAAATGCCTCCTCAGGCGTCATCGCCCTTTTCGCGCACGTCGCGGTTGAAGGGGGCAAGCTGGTCCCAGAATCCGGGTTCGCTGCATCCGATGCAGGGCGCGCCCGAGCGCACCGGCCAGGTGGTCTGGTTGAACAGTGCGGTGGGACAGTTGTTGTACGTCCACGGGCCACGGCACCCCAGCTTGTGCAGGCACCAGCCGTCGCGCGCCTGCTGCGACGAGAAGGTGAGGGCGAATTCGCCCTTGTCGAAGTGGGGCCGCCGTTCGCACATGTCGTGCACGGTCTTGCCGTAGAACAGCTTGGGGCGGCCCGAGGTGTCGAGTTCGGGCAGGCCCTTGGTCAGCAGATGCACCACCGTGCCCACGAAGTTCACGGGGTTGGGCGGGCAGCCGGGCAGGTTGATGGGCGCGATGCCCAGCGGCTTGAGAGCGGCCCCAACGCCGATGGCCTTCGAGGGGTTGGGCGCTGCGGCCTGGATGCCCCCGTAGCTGGCGCAACTGCCCATGGCGATGACGCCCTTGGCCTTGCCCGCCACCTCGGTGAACAGTGAAAGCATGGTCTGCCCGCCCACCTGGCCGTACACGCCGCCGTCGCGGGTGGGGATGGCCCCTTCGATGACGCAGAAGTAGCCGCCCGGGTTCTTCATGGCCTTTTGCAGCGCGGCGTGGGCGGCGTGCCCGGCGGCGGCCATGACCGTCTCGCAGTAGTCCAGCGAGACAACCTCCATGATCAGCACGTCGAAGTACGGGTCCACCAGGCGCAACAGCGCTTCCGTGCAGCCGGTGCATTCCGCGCCGTGCATGTAGATGACCGACGGCTTCTTCTTTCCTTCCAGCGCGCGGGCGATCTGCGCGCCCATGGAGGCCTCCAGCCCCATGGCCACGGCCACCATGCCGCAGAATTTCAGAAAGTCGCGCCGCGAGACGCCGCGTTCCTCGGCCTCTGCACGGCGCGCCACGAGTTGGGCGAGAGCGTTCATTGGGCCTCCGTCTTCTTGTGGCAGCCACGGGTGCAGGAGAGCGGCGGCATCTTTCCGGCCTCGCGCATCTTGCGGTGGCAGCCCAGGCAACTGTGGGTGCTGTCGTTGTGCCAGGCCATGTAGAACGACGAGGTTTCCGTGACCGTGGGTTTGTTGTGGCACTGGGTGCAGGGCAGGAACTGGCCGAGGGTCCTGTCCGACTCTTCGTGGTGGCACGAGTCGCAGGAATTCAGCACGGCGTGCTTGCCGTGGGGAAAGGTGACCGGGGCCACCCACACGGCCAGGGGCTGGTTCTTTTCCGGCCGCTTGATGATGATCTCCTTGGGCACCTCGTACGCCAGCAGCGCCGTGGGCAGCAGGAGCAGGAGGAAAGCCGCCGCAAGACATCGGATACGGTGCATCGGGTTCGCCTCCCTGATGGGGGTTGTGGATGCTGCAACGTATTGGGCATGCGGATGGCGGCGAATGATAATCATGATGCGGCACGAAACGTGAGGACGTGCCACGAATGGCGGGTTGGAGGGGGGCAGGATGGGCCGCGCTCCGGTTGTGCGCGGGGCCGGCGGATGCCCCATGCGAAAAGGCCCGGCGCAGGGGGGCGGCCGGGCCTTTCAGGGAAAGGAGAGGGGGTGTGGAGCCGGGCGCTACTCCTCGGCCAGCAGGTCGGCCACGTCGTCCGGGCTCAACGGCACGGCCAGCATCAGCAGCAGCCCGTCCGGCTCGCGGCGCACGTGCAGCAGGCAGCTCAGGTCGCGGGCCAGTTTGTAGCTGACGGCCAGCGGCTGCGGCCCCTGCTGGTCGCCGAAGGGCATCAGCGAAAGTTCCGCGTCGTGGGGCAGGGGGGCCTCGGTGCGCATCAGCACCTCCACCAGTTGGCCCCGGCCCAGGTCGCGGCACCGGATGGCGGTTTCGCTGCCGGGCGCGCCGTGTTCCACGGCCAGGCCCGCCATGCCCACCACGATCTGGGTCAGCAGGTCCGGGTCGGACAGGACGGGGGGCAGATCCGCCGGGGCCTCCACGCGCAGCGTCACCCCCTTGCGCAGCAGCGGGCCGTGCAGCAGGTCCGCCGCAAAGTCCAGCACGGCGGCCAGGCTGCACGGGCGGCGCGCCACGTCCACGGGGGCCAGGTACTGCTGCACCCGGTTGATCAGGGCTTCCAGGCGGCTGGCCTCTTCCAGCACCACCTCTGCCTCGTGCGCGTCGGGAAACTTACGGCGCAGGGTGCGGGCAAAGCCCGCCAGCGCGAAGACCGGGTTGCGGAATTCGTGGGCTATCTCGTCCACCAGCGCGCCCAGGGTGTTCAGCTTTTCGCGCTGCACCAGCAGCCGTTCCAGAAACACCCGGCGCGAAAGGTCGATCAGCACGCCCTCTATGCGGCCCGGCATGCCGCGCGCAAGATCGGGCGAGGCCACGGCCGTGGACCGCGCCTGCACGAACAGGGGCAACCCGCGCGGGTTGACCATGCGGAATTCCAGCGAAAAGGGCGCGCTGGCCGCGAACGCGCCGGAAAACGCGGCGCGTACCCGCTCGCGGTCTTCGGGAAACACGTTGCCCATGAACCAGCCGGGCTCCAGCAGGGCCTGGTCCGGGTTCCAGCCCAGCACGGGGCGGCAGGCCTCGTTGACGAAGGTGAGTTCCAGCGTGTCGTCCAGGCTGAAGACCACCACCGGCAGGTTGCGCACCAGCCCCGCGTAGCGCGACTCCATGGCGGCCAGGCGCTCGCGCAGGCGGCGGCGCTCCAGGCAGTTGCGCACCGTGAGCCCCAGCATGTTCATGTTCAGGATGGGCTTGGTGATGTAGTCCCACGCGCCCAGCTTGAAGGCGTTGATGGCGTCGCCGATCTCGGCCCGGCCGGAAACCACCACCACCGGCACGTCGGGGTGTTCCGCCGACATGTGCTCAAGCACCGTGTCGCCGGAAAGGCCGGGAATGCCCAGGTCCAGCAGCACCACGTCGGGCCGCTGTTCGCGCACGGCCTGCAGCGCCTGGATGCCGTCGGCGGCCTCCATGACCTCGTAGCCCTCGTCGGTGAGCCACGCGGCGATGGATTGCCGGATGACCGGGTCGTCCTCCACCGAGAGCACGCGGGTGGGGGCTGATGCGGCGTCGTGCGGGGACGGGGCGTGATGGACACCGGGCGGCGGCGTGAGGGGTGAGGACTGCGGGGGCATGGGGGCCGGGCTCCTTGCGGCCGCGCGGGGCGGGGGCGCGCGGGCTTGGCGTTGCGGACACGGGGTGTTCCGTCGGCAAAGGGCTCAAGGCGTAAGGCGGCCGAAGGGCGGGGATGCGCCCGGCGCGGCAGGGGTATCCTGTTCAGAATACCCCGCCGGGCGCATTGGGTAAAGGGGCTGAGCGGAAACGGCGCGAAAGGGGCGCGGGTGGGGGGGATGCACCGCGCCAGGCGCGAAAGGCGGGGGCGCGGCTTTCACGCTACGCGGTGTGGCGCAGGGCAGAAAGGCGCACTCCTGCCCGTGGCGGGCCGCCAGCGGCATGCGCAGGGCGCGAGGGCCGGTTTTTTCGCCGCGCCGGGGCTAGGCGCGCCGCTTGAACATCCGTTCCAGTTCGCCGGGGGTGAAGGTGAGCACCGCAGGGCGGCCATGGGGGCAGAAGTCGCGTCCCGGCGTGGCCAGCCATTGGGCCACCAGCCCGGCGGCCTCGTCGGGCGTCAGGCGCTGCCCGGCCTTGATGGCCCCCTTGCAGGCCATCATGGCCCACAGCCCGCCAAGGTCGTTGGTGCGGCCCGCCACGGCCTCGCGCAGGAAGGCGGCGGCTTCGGAACGGTCCAGCAGGGCGGGCACGGCGCGGGCGCTCACCGTGGTCCCGGAGGTTTCCAGTGCGAAGCCCAGCGCCTCCAGGTCGGGTCGCAGTTCTTGCAGCCGTTCCGCCTCGGCCGGGTGCAGGGGCAGTTCCACGGGCAGGGCCAGGAACTGGCCGCTGCCCGCCGTGCCGCGCCGCCGGATGCGTTCGTGCAGCACGCATTCGTGGGCGGCGTGCTGGTCCACCAGCAGCAGGGCGTCGCGGCCTCGGCGCAGCACCAGGTAGGTGTCCGCGATCTGGCCGAGGTAGGTGTACTCGCCAATGCGCACGCCGCCCTCGCGGGTTTCCTCCGGGGCGAAGTCGGCGGGGGCAACGGTATCAGCGAACGGGCGCGCTCCGTCCGCCAGATGGTCCGGGGAAGCGGCAAGGCCGGATTCCTCGGCCACCAGCAGCGAGGGGGCCGGGCCGTCGCGCCGCGCGCCGGGCAGGCCGGGACGGAAATCGAGGCTCGGCTCCGCGTCCTCGGCATGCCGGGCCGCGCCGGGGACGGATGGTCCGAACGGATCGGCGGTGGCGGGGCGCCCCGCCGGGGCATGCTCCAGCGCGCCGGGGGCATACGGGTCGCCCTCGCGCTGGCGCTTGTCGATGATCACGTCGCGGGCGTCGGCCTGCCCCCAGAAGCCCATGGGGCGCGCCTCGCGGCGGGGGGCGTCGGGATCGGCCGGGCGCGGCCCTGCGGCGTGCGCGCCGGGGAAATCCTGATGGAAGCGGGGCTGGCCCGCGAACGGGTCCTGCCCCGGCGCCGCGTCCAGCGCCTCGTCGCCCACGCCCATGGCGGGCATGCGGTCCAGCGATTCGCCCAGCGCGCGCAGCACGGCCACGAACACGGCGCGCTCGTCGCGAAAGCGCACCTCGTTCTTGGCCGGGTGCACGTTCACGTCCACCTCTTCCGGGTCGATGTCCAGAAACAGGGCCAACTGCGGGTATTCGCGGGCCAGCAGGCGGCCCTTGTAGGCCTCGCGCACGGCCTTCAGCAGCAGCCGGTCGTTGACGGCGCGGCCGTTCACGTACAGCAGCATGCGGTCGGGGCGGGGCTGCGCGCCGCGCGGGTCGGCGGCAAGGCCATGCACGCGGATGCCATCGGTCATGCGGTCGAAGGGGTGCAGGGTGTCCACCACGGCCGGGGGCCACAACACGGCCAGCCGCCGGGCCAGGGTCTGCCCGGCGGGAAAGCGCAGCACCTCGCGACCGCCCGCGGACAGGGTGAAGGCCACGTCCGGCCGGGTCAGGGCCAGCCGGGCGAACAGTTCCTGGCAGCGCTTCAGCTCGGTGGCCTGGGTCTTCAGGAATTTCAGGCGCGCGGGCACGTTGGCGAACAGGTCGCGCACCTCGACGATGGTGCCCCGGTGCAGCGCGGCCGGGCCGGAGGCCACCACATGGCCGTGGGCCACCTCGATGAAGGTGGCCTCGCCGGGCGTGCCGTCGGGAGAATCGGCGGACGCCGGGGCCGTGGGGGCCGAGGTCATGCGGAACCGCGACACCGAGGCGATGGAGGGCAGCGCCTCGCCCCGGAAGCCGAAGCTGCCGATGCGGGCCAGTTCCGCCAGGTTGGCCACCTTGCTGGTGGCATGGCGGGTGACGGCCAGTTCCAACTCCTCGGCCGGAATGCCGCCGCCGTCGTCGCGCACCATGATCAGCGACTGCCCGCCGTTGTCCAGCGCCACCTCCACGGTGGTGGCCCCGGCGTCCAGGCTGTTTTCCACCAGTTCCTTGACCACGCTGGCCGGGCGTTCCACCACCTCGCCTGCGGCGATCTGGTTGCGCAGGTCGGCGGGCAGCACCTGGATGCGGCGGCGCGGCCTCTGGGACGCGGGCCTGGCGGCGGGTTCGGCGTTGGGGGAAACGGGGGGACGGGCGGTGTCGTGGTCGTGCGTGTGCATGGTCCATCTGTAGCCACTCGGGCGGGCAAGGTAAAGCGGCGGCGGGGAAGGGCGCGCGGCAGGGGCGCGGGGGAGGTATGGAAGGGTATGGAGGACAGGCCGCGCCCGCGCGCCACGGCTCTGGCCCATGCCATGCGCGCCGCCCATCGGGCGGGATGATAGTTGATGACACCCCCGCGGGCCCGGCGGTAAATTGGGCGCATGCAGCCACTTCTTCAGTTCGATGACGTGTCGTTCGCGTATGCGCCCGGCAGGACAGGCGATGGCGCGCCCAGCCCCAAGGCGGGGAGCGTTGCGTCGGCCCCCGTGCCAGCGGGGGCCGGTGTGTCCGGTGGGGCCGGTGCGTTAACCCCTCCTCATCCGCCCGGCCTCGCTCATGTGAACCTGGCGGTGCGCCCCGGCGATTTCGTCATGCTCACCGGGCCGTCGGGCGCGGGCAAATCCACCCTGCTGCGCCTGGCCGTGCGGCTGGAAGAGGCCGACGCCGGGATGGTCCGGTGTGGCGGCCGACCGGTGGCGGAGATTCCACCGGCCGAACTGCGCCGCACCCTGGGCTTCGTGCAGCAGACCCCCACGGTGGGCGCGGGCACGGTGCGCGACAACCTGCTGCTGCCGTTCTCCTTTGCCGCCAACAAGGGACTGACGCCCCCGGACGACGCGGAACTGGCCGGGTGGCTGGCCCGCTTCCGGCTGGCGGGGGTGGGGCTGGACGCCACGGCGGCCGCGCTCAGCGTGGGGCAGCGCCAGCGGGTGTGCATCATCCGCACGATGTTGCTGCGCCCGGCCGCCCTGCTGATGGACGAGCCCACCAGCGCGCTGGACCCGGAAAGCAGCGGGGTGGTGGAAGCCCTGACCGAGGAGTTGAACGAGGACGGCGTGACCGTGCTCATGGTCACCCACGGGGCCTACCGCCCGGCGCGCCGCCCGTGGCGCGACGTGCGCGTGCAGGACGGCGGGGTGCGCGAAGTGGCCGTGGCCCTTCCCGATGACGCGGACGCCGCCGCGATGGTGGCCGGGGGTGCCGCATGAACGACCCGCTGGGGCTTGCCTACATCCAGATCGGCCCGTGGCAGCTGGCCGTGGCCGTGGTGTTCGTGGTGCTGGCGGGCGCGCTGTCGCTGGTGCACCACCTGAAGCTGGAACGCGACCTGGCCATCGGCACGCTGCGCACCTTTGCCCAGCTGTTCGCCATGGGCTACCTGCTGCGCATCCTGTTCGGCCTGAAATCGGCGCTGCTGGTGGTGGCCATGTACATGGTCATGACCTGGTTCGCGGCGCGCATCGTCAAGGGGCGGGTGCGCGAGAAGAGCGTGGACTACTTCATGCCCACCCTGCTGGCGGTGCAGGTAACCTTCTTTCTGGTCACCTTCGTGGTCACGGGGCTGATCATCGGGGCCAAGCCGTGGTGGGAGCCGCAATACTTCATCCCCATCGGCGGCATGGTGGCGGGCAATTCCATGAACGCGCTGGCCGTGGCGCTGGACCGCCTGTTTTCCGACCTGCGCACGCGCCGGGCAGAGGTGGAAATGCGCCTGTGCCTTGGCGCCGACCGCGACGAGGCCAGCGCCGACATCTTTCGCGAGGCGTTGCGCGCGGGCATGATCCCCTCCGTCAATTCCATGATGGGCGTGGGCCTGGTGTCCATACCCGGCATGATGACCGGCCAGATCATGGCCGGGGCGGACCCGGCCGACGCCGTGCGCTACCAGATCGTGGTCATGCTGATGATCGTGGCGTCGACGGCGCTGGCCACGTTCATGGTGTTGCACCTGGTGCGAAAACGTTGCTTCGGACGCGCGCATAACTTACTGTTGAAAGCGTAGGGCGTGGAAAAGGCGGACGGCGTGGTTACGGACATCGCCCGCCGCACACCTCGCACGACTGATGGTGACAACCGGGAGGACGAACGACCAGTTATTCCGCGACCATACCAGTTCGGCACGAGCCGGGCACAAGCCAGGGAGGAACGCCATGCGCCAGATTGATCGCATCGACCGCGGTGTTTTGCGGCAGCCCCACGTGCCATCGAAGCCGAAAGGCTATGACCCTGAACTGATGTTTGTGGAATGCGCCCGTTGCGGCAGGCCGGTGATGTGGGAACAGGGCCGCGCAACCGTTGTGCTGCATGGCGTGGGTGTACAGACATCCGACCTTGACGACCATTGCATGATCGTCACCGACGGATGCTCGCACTGCCGCCCGGCAGAGGACGACTACCGCATGAAGGTCATCCGCATCAGCGAAATCGTACATCGAGATCTGCTGCGTGATGGCGAAACGGTGGGCAACGCCTGACGAGCAAGGCCAAAGACCCGACGGACCGGGCCAGGCCGGGTTAGACCGGTTTAGACCGGACCAGACCAGACCGGACCAGACCGGATGAGACAGGAAGGCGGCGTGCCCGCACGGTCACATGGGCCGGGCGGCTGCGCACGCGCCGAACAGCCGGATCAGAGCAACTGGCAAGATCAGGTGCTTTGAGGAATCAGTAGATTTGACTGGATCGGAAGAATTGACCGGAACAGAGGACTTGAGGGATTCGCAACCTCCCGGTTGCCCCACGGCAAGGACGTAACCTTGTCGGAATGGATCGAATGAACGACGGCCGCGTCCCCATGGGGCGCGGCCGTCGTTTGCGTGCGGGAAGCAGGCGTGCCTATTTCCGGTACCGGGCTTCCAGTTCTTCTCCGGCCTTTTCCGCATCAGCCTTCATCTTGGCGCGGGCGGCGGCAAGGCGCTGCGACAGGGCCGGGTCGGCCAGGGCCAGGATTTGCGCGGCCAGCCAGGCGGCGTTGCGCGCGCCCGCCTTGTCCAGGGCCACCGTGGCCACCGGAAAGCCGGGGGGCATCTGCACCGTGGCCAGCAGGGCGTCCATGCCGCCAAGGGCCGACGCCGCCACGGGAATGCCGATGACCGGCTTCTGGGTGCGCGCGGCCACGGCCCCGGCCAGGTGGGCGGCCATGCCCGCCGCGCAGATGAACACCTGGCAGCCTTCGGCCTCCAGCCTGGTCACCAGCGCCTCGGTGCGTTCCGGGGTGCGGTGGGCGGAGCTGACGGTGAACAGGTAGGAAATGCCCAGGCTGTCGAGCACTTCGGTGCAGGGCTTCACGGTGGGCTCGTCCGAGGCGGAGCCCATGAAAACGGCAACCTTGGTCATGGCTGATCTCCTGTGGTCGATAAGGGTTCGGTAACCCGCGTCGCGTATGGCGTCTGCCCGCTCTTCAGCGGGGCCGGACTGGTTCGGACCTGACCGGGAGCCGTTTGCGACCGGGCCATGTCCGAATCAGTGGGACCTGCTGGCAGTGCCGTGAATGTCTTCGGGGGACGAGCGGCGAGGCCCGGCGGCCTACCACTCCGCACGCGGGGCTACCCCCCGCGCTTCAGGCCCTTGGCCCCGATGTCGCTGCGGTAGTGGGCATTGTCCATGCGCACCTTTGAGACGGCCTTGTACGCCAGCGCCTGCGCGTCGGCCAGGGTGCCGCCAAGGGCGGTCACGCACAGCACGCGCCCGCTGCGCGACACGGCAACGCCGTCGCGGAGTTCGGTGCCCGCCTGGAACACCTTCACCTGCCCCAGCGCCTCGGCATCCTCGATGCCGGAAATGGTCATGCCCTTGGCGTAGGCGCCGGGGTAGCCCTTGGCCGCCAGCACCACGCCCAACGCGGTTTCGCGCTTCAGGGGCAGGGCGGTTTCGTGCAGGCGGCCCTGCGAGCCCGCCACCATGATGGCGGCCAGGTCGCCGTCAAGGCGCATCAGCAGCGGCTGGCATTCCGGGTCGCCGAAGCGGGTGTTGAATTCCAGCACCATGGGGCCGTCGGCGGTCATCATCAGCCCCGCGTAGAGCACGCCGGTGAAGGGGTGGCCGCGCTTGATCAGTTCGCGCAGCACCGGGCGGATCACGAGGTCGATCATTTCCTCGTAGCGCGATTCGGGCAGCACCGGCGCGGGGCTGTACGCGCCCATGCCGCCGGTGTTGGGGCCTTCGTCGTTGTCGAACACGGCCTTGTGGTCCTGCGCCGAGGGCAGGGGGATGACCGTTTCGCCGTCGCACAGGCACAGGAAGGATGCCTCCTCGCCCGCCAGCGCGCTCTCCACCACCACGCGCGCGCCCGCATCGCCAAAGGCGCGCTTGACCATCATGTCGTCCACGGCCTCCAGCGCCTCGTCCACGCTGCGGGCAACGACCACGCCCTTGCCTGCGGCCAGACCGTCGGCCTTGACCACCACGGGCGCGCCGTTCTGGCGGATGTAGGCGCGGGCCGCCTCGGCATCGTCAAACACGCCGAAGGCGGCGGTGGGCACGCCCGCCGCGCGCATGACTTCCTTGGCGAAGGCCTTGCTGCCTTCCAACTGCGCGCCGTAGGCGTCGGGGCCGAAGCAGGACACGCCCGCCGCGACCATGGCGTCCTTGATGCCCAGCACCAGCGGCAGTTCCGGGCCGGGCACCACGAGGTCGATCTTTTCGTCCAGCGCAAAGCGCACCAGCGCGGGCAGGTCGCCGTCGGAAATGGGCACGTTGGTGCCTTCCAGGGCGGTGCCGCCGTTGCCGGGCGCGATGAAGATGTCCTTGACGAGGGGGCTCTGGCGCAGCTTCCAGGCCAGGGCGTGTTCACGCCCGCCGGATCCGACGATGAGTATCCGCACTGTGGGCCTCCTGATGCGGCAAGGGTGATGATGCGGGGGCCGCGCGGCGGGAAGCCGGGCCGGGGTTTTCCCCCGCCGTGATTCGTGGTAGCTCTCGGACGCGCCCTCGGATTGTATACAATCCGGTGAGCGCCATGCGACGCCGCATTTCGGTGCCTTCAGGCCACGTGCGGTCCTGACGGTCGGGTGCGGCCCCGGTTTCCGCTGGCGGTGCGCCCGTGGCGGGCATAGCCAGCGGCAAGCCGTCGGCGGCTTTCCGGTGGGTTGCCGTTCTCCTCGTAAAGGGGGGCGGGCCGGCGCGTCGCGTGGGGCTCAAATACAGGCTTTTGCGCCCGCGCACAAGCCGCGCCGCCGTACAGGGCCGCCGTATCGTGCCGGTGTCGCGCGCCGTGCCCGTGCCCACATATTCCGCCGTCCCGAGGAGTCCGCTTCCATGTCGCAGCATCGCTTCCTGCCCCATCTCGACCCCGAAACCCTGCATCGCGTGCAGACCGAGGGCCTGCGCTGGACCGTGCGCCACGCCTACGCCAACTGCCCGGCCTACAAGGCCAAGTTCGACGCGGCGGGCGTGCGCCCCGACGACATCCGCACCCTGGACGACATCGTGCGCCTGCCCACCACCAGCGTGGAAGACCTGCGCGAGGGCTACCCCCTGCCGCTGCTGTCCGTGCCCGAGAGCGACGTGGTGCGCATCCACGCCTCGTCGGGCACCACGGGCAAGCGCAAGATACTGGCGTACACCCAGAACGACGTGGACACCTTTGCCCTGCAGATGGCCCGTTGCTACGAACTGGCGGGCCTTACCCGCGAAGACCGGGTGCAGATCGCCGTGGGCTACGGCCTGTGGACGGCGGGGGCCGGGTTTCAGCTGGGGTCCGAGAAATTCGGGGCGCTCACCGTGCCGGTGGGACCGGGCAACCTGGAGATGCAGTTGCAGCTGCTGGTGGACATGGGCGTGACCTGCCTGGGGTCCACGGCGTCCATGGCCCTGCTGATGGCCGAGGAAGTGGAGCGCAACGGCCTGCTGGACAAGGTGAAGCTGCGCAAGGTCATCTTTGGCGCCGAAACGCACAGCCCGCGCATGCGCGCCACCTTCGAGCAGAAGCTGGGGCTGTCGGGCAGCTACGACATCGCGGGCATGACCGAGATGTACGGCCCCGGCACCGGGCTGGAATGCGACGCGCGCGAGGGCCTGCACTACTGGGCGGATTTGTTCATCATCGAAATCCTGGACCCGGCCACCCTGCAACCGGTGGCCCCCGGCGAGGTGGGCGAGATGGTGGTGACCTCGCTGCGCAAGGAGGCCTCGCCGCTGGTCCGCTACCGCACCCGCGACCTGACGCGCATGCTGCCCGGCCAGTGTTCGTGCGGGCGATGCATCCCCCGGCACGACCATATCCTGGGCCGCTCGGACGACATGATCATCTTCCGGGGCGTGAACATCTACCCCGGCCAGATCGCCGACGTGCTGCACGAATTCCCGGTGCTGGGTTCCGAGTACCACATCCAGCTCACCCGCACCGACGGCCGCGACGCCATGCTGCTGCAGGTGGAACGGCTGGAAGGCGCGACGGCGGACACGGACGCGGGCCTCACGCGCGAGGTGGGCGACCGTCTGCACAAGAAGCTGATGGCCCGCGTGGCCGTGCAGGTGGTGGACCCCGGCGTGCTGCCGCGTTCGTTCGGCAAGTCCAAGCGGGTGACCGACTTGCGCATGGCCGACGGGTAGGACCCTTTGGGGCGGCTGGACCGCGCGGGGGAAATACATTGCAACGAAAGGGCACGCCTCGGCGTGCCCTTTTCGCGTCCGGCGTCAGCCGGATTTCGTCGGCGCGCGACGCCATGCCAATCCCTAGCTGAGTATCCGGCTGGCCCACACCTGCGCGTCCACATGGCTGCGGGCCACGTCCATGGGCGAAAAGCCCAGCTTGGCCATCAGCGGCATGGCCTCGTCCCAAGCGCCGCGTTCCAGCAGCACGGCCAGGCGCAGTTCGTCGCTCATGGCCGACGCCTCGCCGGAAAGGGCGGCGCGGAAGTCTGCGTCCAGCGGCAGGTGGGCCAGCAGGTGGGGCATGGCGATGCCCAGCAGGGCGTCCAGCTGCGACAGCAGCCCCAGCAGGAACATGGATTCCGGCGCGTGCGAACAGGAGCGGGTAACCCCGCACAGCAGTTCCAGGAACCGCGCCCGGGTCACGGCAGAGCGCATGGCCTCGGCCGGGGCGGCGCTGCCCGCCGTGTCGGCCAGGGTGATCACCAGCAGCCATTTGCGCAGCGTATCGAAGCCCAGCAGCGAGGCCGCCTGCTGGACGGATGTCACTTCCTTCAGCAGGGCGAACCACGCGGAGTTGATGTACCGCAGCAGGCGGTAGGTCAGGCCGGGGTCCACGGTCACGGCGCGCACCAGCGTGTGCGGGTCGGCCTCGCCGGTCAGCGACTGCATCAGGTGCAGACGCGCGGTCTGGGCGGAGGACAGGGTGCGTCCCGGCACGATGACCGGCCGCGCGAAGTGGTAGCCCTGGAACAGGGTGTACCCCAGCATGCGGCACAGCCCGAACATGGCCGCGTTCTCCACCTTTTCCGCCAGCAATTGGGCGTGGTGGCGCTTGCGCAGGCTGGCCGTGAGGGCGTGCAGTTCCGTCTGGGGCACGGCCAGCACGTCCACCTTGATGATGTCGGCCAGCCCCAGCAGCGGCAGGGCCTGGTCCTGCCCCACGAAGTCGTCCACGGCCAGGCGGTAGCCCGCGCGCTTCAGGGTGCGCAGTGCCTCCACCAGTTCGGGCGTGGGCTGCACGGTTTCCAGGATTTCCGGGATGCACCGGTCGGGCGGCAGCACTTCCGCCGCGCCGGACAGCAGCAGCCCTTCGGGAAAGTTGATCAGGAAGGGGGTGACGCCGGGAATGGTCTCACTGGCTATGGCGTAGCCGTCGGCGATGACCGAGGCGGTGGCCGCGTCGGGGTCGTCGATGCGCGCGGGGCCGCTGGGGCTGTCGCGGAACAGCAGTTCATGCCCCCACAGCGAGCCCGAGGCGTCGAAAATGGGCTGCCGGGCGATGAACACGGTGGGGGGCTGTTGCGTGGTGTTCTGGGCCTGCATGGGTGCGGGCTCCGCCCCGCGTGCGCGTGTGCTGGACGGCGGGCGAGCCGGGCGCGCCGTTCCGGTGGGCCGATTGCAATATCGGGTCATGCAGTATGGCAGGCGCAGTTCGCTGGTGCAAGGTGGTGATATCCCCTGCCGCGGGAAGGGTGCGCGACTTGGGAATGGGGGTGCGCCACCACATGTTGCGGGCCTGCGCGACTTTCTGTCCGCTTCGGGCACAGTGCCGGGGACGGGTGTTGTTTTTTGCTGCAAAGACACGTAGATGCAAGGTGTCGCCGCTTCGGCGGCAACGGGGAGGGGAGGAGGAACCGGTGCTCAAGAAGATCTCCACGCGGGATCTGAAACCGGGCATGTACGTGGTGGACATGGGCCTGTCGTGGCTTGAGAATCCGTACCTGTACAGCCAGGTTGGCGTCATCGCCTCTGAAGGCGACGTGTTGCGCATCCAGCGCGAGGGCTTCATGGAAGTCTTCGTGGATACGCGCCGTTCGCTGGGGGGCGACGGCACCGACGGCCTCAGCGACGAAGAGGCCATATCGGCCGAACTGGCGCGCGACCTTGGCGACGAGGACCCCCTGGCCCCCCTGGTGCCGCTGGCCGAGGAAATGCCCCAGGCCCGCGCGCTGTACGACGATTCGGTAGGATTCGCCCGCAAGGCCATGGACGTCATGCGCAAGGACGGCTTTGTCGACGTGCAGGGCGCGCAGCCCATGGTCGAGGGTATCCTTTCCAGCGTCACCCGCAACGCCAGCGCGCTGCTGGGCCTTTCCAAGCTGCGCACGGTGGACGAGTACACCTACACCCACTGCATCAATGTGGCCGTGCTGGCCGTGGTTTTCGGGCGGCACCTGGGCTTTGGCGACATCACCCTGAGCCGAGTGGGGCTGGCCGGGCTGTTCCACGACCTTGGCAAGGCCCGCGTGCCCGATTCCATCCTGAACAGCCCGCGCCGCCTGACGCCGGATGAGTTCGGCGTGATGAAGCGCCACCCCGAACTGGGGTGGGAACAGGTGCGCGACAACCCCATGGTCTACGACGAGGTGCTGGCGGGCATGCTGGAGCACCACGAGAAGTACAACGGCCTCGGCTACCCGCGCGGCCTCAAGGGCGAGGAGATCAGCATCATCGCCCGCATCCTGGCCGTGGTGGACGTGTACGACGCCCTTACCAGCCGCCGGGTGTACAAGGCCGCCATGCTGCCGCACAAGGCGCTGGGCCTGATGTACGGCATGCGCGGGCAGGATTTTCACCCTGGCTTCGTGGAGCGGTTCATACGGTGTCTTGGCATCTACCCCGTGGGCAGCGTGGTGGAACTGAACACCGGCCAGCGCGGCGTGGTCAGCAAGGCCAACGCGCGCGAACCGCTGCTGCCGGAGGTGATAGTGGTGCGCGACCCCAAGGGGCGGCCCGGCCCGGCCCGCAGGCTGGACCTTTCCGGCCAGACGGCCGTGAAGGTCATCGCCTGCCTCGACCCGCGCGACGCGGGCATCGACCCCGGCCAGGTGCTGGGGGTGGAGTAGCCGCGCCGGGGCGCGCCAGCGCCACTGTCCGGTCCGGGCGGCGCGGCCCCGCGCCCTGTCGCCCCGAGGCGGAAACAGGATTTTTCGTGCGAAACGGGGGCGCTCCATGCCGGGGCGTCCCCGTTTTGCGTGGCGGCCGCGCCGGGCTGGCGAGCCGCCGGACATCACGCGGTGATCTGCACGATGAGCGCCTGCAACCGGTCGGCCTGCTGGCGCAGCCCGTCCACTGCGGAGGCCGCCTCGTCCATGCCGTGGGCCATGCCCTCGGCCACCTCGCGGATGACGTCGATGGCCATGGCCGCCCGCGCGGCCTGGTCGGCCTGAAGGCCAGCGCCGTCGGCGATGGCGGCCACCTCGCCGGTGGTGGCCCCCACCAGTTCCACGATGCGCTCCAGCGCCTCGCTGGATTCGCGGGCCAGTTGCGCCGTCTCGTCGATGGCCCCGCCGGATGCGTCCACCCGGTTCATGCTTTCGCGCACCCCGTGCTGGATGGCGGTGATGGCCGCGTGCACCTCGCTGGTGGCCTGCATGGTCTTTTCAGCCAGCTTGCGCACCTCGTCGGCGACAACGGCGAAGCCGCGCCCCGCGTCGCCGGCGCGGGCCGCCTCGATGGCCGCGTTCAGCGCCAGCAGGTTAGTCTGGTCGGCGATGTCGGCGATGACGCCCATCACCCGGCCGATGGATTCCGCCTGCCCGCCCAACTCGCGCATGCCGCCGCGCAACTCCTCCGACCGCTCCACCACGCCGTGCATGGCCTCGCGCATGCGGCGCACCTTGTCCGCCCCGTCGCGCGCCTCGTCCCCGGCCTTGTCGGCCGCATCGGCGGCGCGCCCGGCCAGGCGGGTGGCGTCCACGGCCATGGCGTTGACGTCCTGCATGACCGAGGCGGTCTCATCCACCCGGTCACGCTGGGTCTGCGCGCCCAAGGCCGCGTCGCGCACGCTGGCGGACAGCGACTCGGAGCGGTCCACCACCTCGCGCGAGATGCCGTCGGCCTCGCGCGCGGCATCTGCCAGACGTTCGTTGCGGGCGTGCGCGTCGGCCTCGGCCTGGCGCAGTTCGGTGAGGTCGGTGTACAGACAGATGCCGCCGATGAGGGAATCATCCATGGAATTGCGCAGTTGCGAGGCGGCAATGTTCACCCGCCGCACCGCGCCGCGCCGTCCGGTTATTTCCACCTCGCGCACCACCGAGTTGCCGTCGCGCATCACCCGCCCCACCACGGTCTGCCGCCCCGCATCGCCATAGAAGAATTCCGAGGCCCCCATGCCCCGGTAGTTGTCGGGGTTGCCGTCCCGCTCGATGAGCGTGAGCAGCCCCGCGTTGCAGCGCAGCACCTTTTCCTGGGTATCCACCACCAGGTAGGGGGTCTCTATGCTGCGCAGAATGCCCTCGGCGAAGCCCAGCGCGCTGGTAAGGCTGCCGGTCATGGCGCACAGGGCGTCGGCCACCTCGCGCATTTCGCTATGGAAGTTGCCGGCCAGTTCCATGCAGCGGGCCCCCTGGGCCTGCTCACGTGCGAAGTCGCGGATGGCGTGCAGCGGCCGGATGACCTGGCGGTGCAGCACCAGCACGGCCACGCCGCCCAGGGCAAGGGCCAGGCACAGCCCCACGAACTGGCTGACCAGCAGCGTGCGCACCCGGCTTTCCGATTCGCCCTGCATCAGGGCGACCGCCTTGTTCATGGCGTCCAGCACTCCGTCGCTGGCGGCGAGCAGGGCGGCCGCCGTGTCCGGGGTGGCCACCGCGCCTTCGGGCAGGGTGGCCTCCACCAGGCCGCGCAGACGCAGCCATTCGCCGCGCACGGTCGCCAACTGGTCGCGCACCGGCCCGCTGGGCGGGGGCAACTGCCCCGTGGGGCCATCGGGCTTCAGGGTGAGCGGGGCCGCGCCGCCGTCGATGAACGCCGCGAGGGTGGCGTCGAAGACGCGCAACTGGTTGGCAATGGACTGGCGCAACGCGGCCGGACCGCCATGCAGCAGGGACAGCGCCTCCTTGGTCATTTTCTGGCTCAGCATGCGCTGACGCCCGGCAAGGTTCACCGCCATGCCGTCGGTGGTCTGGCGGTTGGAAATGACGATGACCGCCGCGCAGATGGCGACGGCAAGCAGCGCCTGGCCGAGGACGGCGAGCAGTATGCGCAACCGGATGCTCATGTGGCGTACCCCCTATCTATGCCTGCATGACAGGGGGCAGGGGATATGTCCCATGATTATCATGCGCGCGGAAAATGTCTGCCGCGCGCACGAAAAGGGGACGCCCCTCGCCGGAGCGTCCCCTTGCGGTGACGACGATTGCCGTGCCGGGCCCTAGGGCATCAGCGGGGCCAGCATCAGCCCGGTTTCCACGGGCAGGCCGAACATCAGGTTGGCGTTGGCCACGGCCTGGCCGGAAGCGCCCCGGCACAGGTTGTCGATGGCCGAAAGAATGACCAGGCGGCCGGTGCGCTGGTCCGTCACCACGCCGATGTCGCAGAACATGGTGCCGCGCACGTGGCGGGTTTCCGGCAGTTGCCCGGCGGGCAGCACGCGCACCCAGCGCGACCCCTGCCAGGTCTGCTCGAAGGCCGCCTGCACGTCCTGCGGGCTGACGGGCTTGGCAAGCTTGGCATAGATGGTGGTCAGGATGCCCCGGTTGATGGGCAACAGGTGCGGGTTGAACGAAACCACCATGGACGCGCCCGCGATGGCCGACAGCTCCTGCTCGATTTCCGGGGTGTGGCGGTGCTTGCCGATGTTGTACGCCCGGAAGGTGTCGGACACCTCGCAGAACAGCGTGCCCACGGCGGCCTTGCGGCCCGCGCCGGTTGCGCCGGACTTGGCGTCCACCACGATGCCGTCGGTTTCCACCAGCCCGTGCTTGAGCGCCGCGTACAGCCCGAGGATGGTGGCCGTGGGGTAGCAGCCGGGGTTGGCCACCAGGCCCGCCTTCTTCACCGCCTCGCCGTACAGTTCCGGCAGGCCGTACACGGCCTGGGGCAGTTCGGCCCGGCGGGTGTGGGGCACCTTGTACCAGGCCTCGTACACGTCGGGGTCGCGCAGGCGGAAGTCCGCCGAAAGGTCCACCACGCGCAGGCCGCGCTGGCGCAGCGTCGCGCCCATTTCCATGGCCGCCCCGTGGGGCACGGCCAGAAAGGCCACGTCGCAGTTGGCGGCCAGGTCGTCCGGGTCGGGCGCGGTCATGACCACGTCGCCGCCGGGCAGCCCGCGCAGAAAGGGATAGATGTCGGACAGGGGGCGGCCCGCCTCGGTACGCGAGGTGGCCCGCACGAGACGCATGTTCGGGTGGCCCGCCAGCAGGCGGGTAAGTTCCATGCCCGTGTAGCCGGTAACGCCCACGAGCCCGGCGCGGATGCTAGTCATGCCGTGGTCCTTGCGCTGTTTGATCTGTTTGGTCCGTGTGATTTGGGGAATCCGGCGGCTACTTCTTGTGCACCACGTACTTCATGCGCAGTTCGTACAGCACGCCCTCCAGCAGGCGAGCCTCGTCCGCGTCGGCGCAGCCGCGCGTCTTTTCTTGCAGCATGGTCAGCACGTCGATGGTGTGCTTGGCCATTAGCAGGTTCTCGCTGGTGCGCCCGGTGTCCGGGTCGGGCACTTCGCCCAGTTGCACCAGCGCCGACGAGGCCAGCGACAGGATGAAGGTGGAAAAGGTCACCTGCGGCATTTGGGGCGCGCCGTCCTGCGCGCCGCTCTTGTCGCCTTCCCTGGCCCCGCCAGCCGGGCAGCCGCAGCCGGTGCGTTCGTTGTCGGTCATGGTCACATCCTCGCGTTTGGGGCCGGGCAGGCTTTTGGGTGCCTCCGGCGGGCAGGGGGCACGCCCCCTGCACCCCCGTCGATGGGTAGTGCGTAAGCCCCTGCAATGACCGGGGGCTGCTTTAAATTTCGGTTCCCGGCGCAACCGCCAGCCCGGCCTGGTACGCGGCCAGGGCCTGTTCCAGCACGTCGCGCGCGCCGATGTACCCGCCGCAGGCCCGGAAGCCCTCGGCCAGGGCGTGCAGCCCGGCGGCCAGGTCGGCCCAGTCCAGCCAGCCCATGTGGCCGATGCGGATGATGCGTTCCTTCAGGTGGTCCTGTCCGGCGGCCATGATCACGCCGAAGCGGTCGGCCGCCACGCGCAGCACGCCGGTGGCGGGCACGCCTTCGGGCAGCAGCACGCTGGTCAGGCCCCATGTGTAGCCTTCCTTCACCAGCGGCTCAAGGCCCATGGCCGTCACTCCGCGCCGGGCCATCTGGGTCAGCGCCCACTGCTTGCGGTACACGGTGTCCAGCCCCACCTCGCGGAACATGTCCAGGCTTTCGTTAAGCCCTATGATAAGGCTGACCGGCGTGGTGAACAGGGTCTGCTGCTTTTCCAGGTTGGCCAGCTCACCCCGGAAGTTGAAATAGAAGCACGAGGGCGGCACTGCGTCCGCCTTGCGCCAGGCCCGCTCGGACAGCGCGATGAGGCCGAGGCCCGGCGGCAGCATCAGCCCCTTCTGCGAGCCGGTGAGCAGGCAGTCGATGCCCCATTCGTCCATGGGGCAGGGCGAGATGCTGACGGCGGAAATGCCGTCGGCCACCAGCAGGGTGTCGCGCCCGGCGGTGAGTCTGGCGATCTCGCGCACCGGGTGCAGGGTGCCGGTGGAGGTTTCCGACAGCTGCACCAGCACGCCCGCGGCGTCGGGGTGTTCGTTCAGGGCGGCTTCCACTTCCGCCGGTGTGACCGGGCGGCCCCAGTCCACCACCACGGAAACCACGTTCAGGCCGCGCACGGCGGCGATTTCGCGCCAGCGCTGGCCGAACTTGCCGCCCTCGATCACGATGACCTTCTCGCCCGCCTTGAACAGGCCGTGCACGGCGGCGGTCATGACGCCCGAGCCGGTGCAGGCCATGGGCAGCACCGGCTGGGCCGTACCGAACAGCTCGCGCAGCTTGGGCTGCACCGCCGCCATGATGGCCTTGAAGGCGGGTTTGCGGTGGTGGATCATGTCATGGGCCATGGCCAGCCGCACCCGTTCGGGCGTGGGCGTGGGGCCGGGGGTGAGCAGGCGGGGCTTGTCGAGCATGCCGCGATGTCTCCGGTTCAGGCGCGGAAAATGCGCGCGGTGAAGGATTTCAGGTAGTCGGTCTCGGCCATGGCCGGGTGTACCGGGTGGTCCGCGCCCTGATGCCCCTGTGCGATGATCTGGGCCTGCATCTTCCGTTTTGCCGCGGCATGGGTGAGCACGCGGCGCAATTCTTCCCTGTCGAGGTGTTGCGAGCAGGAACAGGTGACGAATACACCCCCATCGGCCACCAGGTCGAGTGCCAGTTCGTTGGCCCGCTGGTAGGCCGTCAGGCCCTGCTTGGCGTCCTTCCTGCGCTTGATGAACGCGGGCGGATCCAGGCACACCAGGCCGAACTTGCGGCCCTCGCGCCGCAGTTCCGTCATGGCCTCGAAGGCGTCGCCTTCTATGCCGTCGGCGTCGTCCACACCGCCTGGCCCATAGGCGCGGCCATTGGCCTTCACGTTTTCCACCGCCAGTTCGACGGCGGGCAGGGACGCATCCACCAGCGTCACCGAGGCCGCGCCCGCGCGCGCCGCCGTGGCCCCGAAGCTGCCCACGTAGCAGAACACGTCCAGCACGTCCTGCCCCTTGGCGAAGCGGGCGGCAAAGGCCCGGTTGTCGCGCTGGTCGAAGAACCACCCGGTCTTCTGCCCGGCGGTGAGCGGCACGGTGAAGGTGCAGCCGTTCTCGGAAATCTCCGTGGTGTCGGGCACGGATCCGTACGCCACGCGCACCTCGCGGGTCAGCCCTTCCAGCTCGCGCGAGGCCGTGTCGTTGCGCAGCAGCACCCCGGTGGCACCGGTGGCCTCCACCAGCGCGGCAACCACCGCGTCGGTCTGGGCGTCCATGCCCGCCGTGGTGATCTGGGCCACCAGCGTGTCGCCGTAGCGGTCCACCACCAGCCCGGGCAGCATGTCGCCCTCGCCGAAGCACAGCCGGTAGTGCGGCGTGTCGAACAGCGCCTGCCGCAGGGCCAACGCGCGGCCAATGCGCGTTTTGAGCATGTCCGCGTTCAGCGGGTCGTTCTCGCGGCGGCTCACCAGCCGGGCGCAGATCAGCGAGGCCGGGTTCACGTAGGCCGTGCCCAGGCAGCGGCCCCCGTCGTCCATGACCAGGGCGGCCTCGCCCGGCGCAAAGTCCTTGAGCGGCGTGCGCTGCACGTCCACTTCATTGCTGAACACCCACAGGTGCCCCACGCGCAGTCGGCGCTCTTCCCCGCGTTTCAGGATCAGTGTCTTCATGCGGTCCTTTGCTGGCTGTAATAACAAGAAGAACCGGGGGAAGGGGAAAACCCCCTTTTGCGGCAACCGTTGGCGAGTCTTCGAGCCTTACGGATGGCGACCGCAGAGCGTGAAAAGGAGTTTTCCCCTTCCCCCAGACCCCCATCCCCTTTCCTCCAAACTTTTTATTCGGGTGGGAGAAAACGCCATGGCGTCAGCCCCATATGAAAAGTTTGGAAGGGTGGAGAGGGGG
>NZ_AGFG01000040.1 GCF_000226255.1 Desulfovibrio sp. A2 | reverse complement strand
CGCGCTGGCCATCGACGCCGCCGCGTCCGAGTTTCACAAGGACGGCAAGTACGTGCTGGCGGGCGAGGGCAAGAACCTGTCCAATTCCGAGATGGTGGAATGGCTGGGCGAATTCACCACGCGCTACCCGCTGATCTCCATCGAGGACGGCCTGGCCGAGTCCGACTGGGACGGCTGGCGCGAACTGACCTACAAGCTGGGCGACACCATTCAGCTGGTGGGCGACGACATCTTCGTGACCAACCCGGACATCCTGGCCGAGGGCATCGACGAGGGCGTGGCCAACTCCATCCTCATCAAGTTGAACCAGATTGGCACGCTGACCGAGACTTTGGACACCATCGAGATGGCCAAGCAGGCCGCGTACACCACGGTGATTTCGCACCGTTCGGGCGAGACCGAGGACCATTTCATCTCCGACCTCGCCGTGGGCCTGAACGCCGGGCAGATCAAGACCGGCTCCCTGTGCCGCAGCGACCGGCTGGCCAAGTACAACCAGCTGCTGCGCATCGAGGAAGACCTGGACGACACGGGCATCTACTTCGGGCCCATGATGAGCGCGCACTTCGGCTTCGAGGAAGAAGGCGAGGACTAGCGCACGCTTGCGCGATGACGGGGAGGGGGTCTGCGAGGCTCCCTCCCTTTTGCTTTCGGGCGGGGGACAGGGAAGAGGTGGCGTGCCTGTTCCCCAATGCCGGGAATACGCGGCGAAACCCGCTATTCGTGCGCTGGCGGCGTCAGCAGAGGATTTCCCTCGGTCACGTACGAAAGTACGCTCCCTTCGGGAATTCCTCTGCTTCCTTGCCAGCCCCCGAATTTCGTAGTTTCACCCGTCTTCCCGGCACCAGCCGTCCGCGCGGAAGACCGCGCGGAGTATAAGGAAGAAAGGCAGTCCGGAAGATGATAGAAAGTCGGGGGCAGGAAAAGCGCCGATTGCAGAGTGGCCGGAGCATTGGTGACCCTGGGGGCCCGGCAGGAAATTTCAGCGTTAGCCCATCCCCTTGAAAGGGGGACCGGGGGAGCGTGCTCCCCCGGCGGGGCACGGGGCAGAGCCCCGACTCAAAAAGCCGCCCGTTCTCCTGCAAAGGGACAGGACGGCGATAATGGCGGATGCGACCGGGACGCACAACAGTGCCGGGCAGCGGAATCAGACAGGCGGCGCGCACGCGCGCCGGATTTCGGGAGGTGGAGACATGGTGCTGCTCGACGGCAAGGCGACGGCTGCGGCCATTCGCGCGGAGCTGAAGGAAGAGGTGGCGGCGGGTCTTGCGGCGGCGGGCCGCGCGCCGGGCCTTGCGGTGATTCTGGTGGGCGACGACGGGGCCTCGCAGGTGTACGTGCGCAACAAGGAGCGCGGCTGCGCCGAGGCGGGCATCCGGTCCGAGGCGTTTCGCCTGCCTGCGGACACCACGCAGGAGGCGCTGGAAGCGCTCATCGACGACCTGAACGGGCGCGAGGACATCGACGGCATCCTGCTGCAACTGCCGCTGCCCAAGGGGCTGAACAGCCAGCGTTGTCTGGAGCGCATCAGCCCGAAAAAGGACGTGGACGGCTTTCACCCCGAGAACATGGGGCGGCTGGCGCTGGGCCTGCCGGGCTTTCGCCCGTGCACTCCGGCGGGGGTGATGACCCTGCTGGAGCGGTACGACCTTTCGCCTTCGGGCAAGAAGGCCGTGGTGGTGGGGCGCAGCAACATCGTGGGCAAGCCGCTGGCGCTGATGCTGGGCGCGCCCGGCAAGTACGCCAACGCCACGGTGACGGTGTGCCATTCCGGCACGCCGAATCTTGCCGAGGAATGCCGCCAGGCGGACTTTCTGTTCGTGGCGGCGGGGCGGCCCTGCCTGATAACCTCGGACATGGTCAAGCCCGGCGCGGTGGTGGTGGACGTGGGCATTCACCGCACCGAAGAAGGGCTGGTGGGCGACTGCAAGTACGACGACATCAGCTGCATCGCCTCGGCCATGACGCCGGTGCCAGGTGGCGTGGGGCCCATGACCATCGCCCAGTTGCTCATCAACACCGTGATCTCGTGGAAGGCCCGCACCGCTGCGGCGTAACCCGGGTCCGGAATATTCCGTTTGCATGCGCGCCGCGCGGGGAATGCCCGTGCGGCGCTTTTATTATTTGTGGGCGGCGCTATGCACGGCGCCGCATGCGGCGTATCCTGTAAGCGCCGTGCCGCGAACGCGCGTGACGGCGGGGTTTGAACCACCACAAGGAGGGTTTTCCATGCGCAACGTATTCGCGAAGATGGCGCTGTCCGCGGCGCTCGTTCTGGCTCTGGGCCTGCCATCCGTGTGTCTCGCGGCCGAGGCGGCGTCCGCCCCGGCCGACCATGCCGCCCACGACGCCAAGCCTGCCGGCGAGGGGCCGAAGATGATGATGGAGGGCGCCGACACCATGATGCACATGAAGGACATGTCCAAGGGCGAGATGATGATGCAGCAGGGCAAGGGGATGATGGACAAGGACGCCCCCATGACCCCCGGCAGGAAGAAGATGATGGAAGGGCATGACAAGATGATGCAGGGCAAGAAGATGATGATGGAAGGCCATACCATGATGATGGACGGCAAGAAGATGATGGACATGGAGGCCGCGGGGGCTCCGAAGAAATAGCGGCGGAGCCGCGCCGGTCCCTGTGCTGGCGGTTTTTTTCGGGCGGGGCCATGGAAACATGGCCCCGCTGCCGTTATGGCGGGTGTCCGAACCGCCCGGTGGGGAAAGCGGCAGGGCGCGCACGCAGGGGCAGTTCCTGCCGCCCCGCGCCCTTTTCATGCGCCGCCGCCTTTACATTCCGCAATGTTGCGAAATATTGCCCAACACTGGCACGGCTCGTGCTTTGCGACCCCTCAGGGAAGAATCTTCCCTGGTCCCGCGTGCCCGCCTTCCGCCGGGAAGGCAGGCGAAACGCGGCACGGACCGGGGCATTCCACGCCCGAGGAGACACGCATGTTACGCGCCCTCTATTCCGGCGCCTCCGGCATGAAAACCCTGTCGCAGGGCATGCAGGCGGTGAGCAACAACCTCGCCAACGTCAATACTGTCGGGTTCAAGCAACAGCAGGCGCTGTTCGAGGATCTGCTCAGCCAGTACGCGGGCACGGGCAACTCCGCCACCACGTCCATCAGCCAGGTGGGCCTTGGCTCGAACCTGACCACCATCCGCACCGCGTATGGGCAGGGGCCGTATGAGTCGGGCACCGACATCACCGACCTGTCCATCAACGGCAAGGGGTTCTTTCAGGTCACCCTGGGCAGCGACGTCCACTACACGCGGGCGGGCAACTTCCGGTTCGACAAGGACGGCAACCTGGTGGACCCCAACGGCTACGTGCTCACCGGGCGGGCCATCACCAACGGCGTGGAGGGCGCGACCGGGCCCATCAGCCTGCCGCCGGGGGCCAACGGGCGCAACGTCATGCCGCCCAAGGCCACCACGTCCATCACGGCCCTGAACAACCTGGGCTCGGGCGACAAGTCGTCCGACGCGGCCAACCCGTACTTCTCGCTGCTTTCCAAGTGGAACGGCACGTCGGACACGCCGCTGGGCGACTCCGCCTACAACTACAAGCAGACCATCAAGATCTACGACGCATCGGGCAACGCCCACGACGTGAACGTGTATTTCGACGGCGCGGGGCAAAGCGGCGGCAACAAGTATTTCGAGTTCGTGGTGGCCATGAATCCGGCGCAGGACGGATCGGCCCTGGCGGGCACGTCCGGCGCGGGGCTGCTGATGTCCGGCACGCTTACCTTCAATTCCGCCGGGCAACTGGTGAACATGTCCGCCTACACGCCCACCGGCACGGACGCCACCAACCTCAGCAACTGGGCTCCGGCCTCGTTCGGAGCGGACGGCCTGCCCCAGTTCTTGGCCACCTTCGCCGGGGGGGGCGGTGCGCAGACCGTCAGCCTGGACCTCGGCCTGTCCTCGTCCACCGGCGCGTGGACGGCGGGCGCGGGCAGCCCGGCGGCGGTGGGGTCCAACGCGGCCAACCTGATGGGCATGGGCGGGGTCACCCTGGCCTCGGCCAGCACCACGGCCTACGGGGGCAGTTCGTCCGAGCTGCGCTCGAAGCAGAATGGCTATGCGGAAGGGTTTCTGGCCAGTCTGGACATCAGTTCGGACGGCACGGTCATCGGGCGCTACAGCAACGGCCAGAACGACGAACTGTACCGCATCACCCTGTACCGCTTCACCAGCGAGGACGGCCTGCGCCGCGAGGGCATGAACCACTTCTCGGCCACCAAGGATTCCGGCGCGGCGGAAGAGGGCCTGCCCGACACCGAGAACTTCGGCACCGTGGCCGCCAAGACGCTGGAGCAGTCCAACGTGTCCATGGAGCGCGAGTTCGTGAACATGATCATCTACCAGCGCGGCTTCCAGACCAACTCCAAGTCGATCATGACGGCCGACTCCATGATCCAGAAGGCGCTGGAACTGAAGCGCTCGTAGCGGTCGAACGGCATTGGCAGGCGAAAGGCCGCTCCCTTCGGGGGGCGGCCTTTTCGTTGCGGCAGGGGGGGGGAGTGCGCGCTAGCGCCCCGCGTCGGGTTCCGGCGCGGCGTCGCCCCGCCGGGTCGCGCCCTTGCCCTGCGACAGCAGCACGCCCACCAGCACCAGGGCGGATGCCGCGTACTGCTGCGGGGCCAGTTCGTCGCCCAGCAGCACCCGGCCCATGAGCAGGGTGATCACCGGAATCAGGTTGATGAACGCCGAGGCCTGCCCGGCGGGCAGGCGGCTGACGCCGAAATTGTACAGCCCGTACGCCCCCAGCGAGATGCACGTGCCAAGGTACACCACGGACAGCGTGGGCAGGAGCGGAAAGGCGTCCGGCAGGTGCGTGGTGGGCAGGAACAGCAGCGGTAGAAAGAACGCGCTGCCCGCCAGTGACTGCACGGCGGTGATGAACAACGGGGGATAGGTGGCGGACAGCTTCTTGGCGTTGATGACGTACCCGGTGGCGCTGACCATGGCGCATAGTTCCAGCACGTTGCCCAGCAGCGGGTTGGGGGCGTTCTCGCTGCTGGCCCCGCCCAGGCTCAGCCAGACCACCCCGGCGATGGCCAGGCCGAAGCCGTACCACACCCTGCGGGCCAGACGTTCGCCCAGCACGAACCACGCGGCCACGGCCACGCACAGCGGCATCACCGATACGATCATGCCCGCCTGCGAGGCGGAGGTATGGCGCAGGGCGTACGCCTCGAACACGAAGTACAGGCAGGGTTCGCACAGCGCCATGGCGCCAAGGCGCTTCCAGTCGCCCTTGCGGTAGCGCACGTGGCGGAAATTGCGCCACAGGGCCAGGAACACCGCCGATGAAATGCCCATGCGCCCGAAAACCACCACCATGGGGTCGTACCCTTCCAGGGCCACCTTCATGGCGATGAACGAACTGCTCCACAGCAGCATGGCCAGCAGCAGGGCCAGCGTGGCCGGGGATGCGGTGGGGATGCGGGGTGCGGGCATGTGCGTTTCTGGGGACGAGGTGTGCGGGGCGCGCCCGCCGGGCCGGGTGGCCGGACGGGCGAAACGGACCGGGCGGCGGCGCTGCGTTGCGGCGCGGAACGGCCGGTGGGGGCACACTAGCCGCGCGGCAACCGCGTGTCCACTGGCGCGGGTTGGGGCGGCGCTTCTCCCGGACGGGGGAGGGAGCAGGGCCGGACAGGGAGGGAGGCGAAGACGCGGAAAGGCCCGCGCATGCCTGTCTCCGATGCCGGAAATGCGTGGCGAAACCCGCCATTCGCCCCCCTGGCGGCGCCAGCCGTGGGGTTCCCTTGGTCACGTACCCAAGTACGCTCCCTGCGGGAACCCCTCTGCTTCCTTGCCAGTCCACGAATCCCGTATTTTCGCCCGCCTTCCCGGCACCAGCCCTCCGCGCGGCAGACCGCGCGGAGTAGGCGGAGGAAAGGCCCCCAGTCGGGAGGCTGCCGTCGGCGAGGCGTTGTCGCGATGGGAGGCAGGAGGAAAGGCGAAGACATGGAAAGGCACGCGCATGCCCGCCGCCGATGCCGGAAGTGCGCGGCGAAACCCGATTTTCGCGCGCTGGCTGCGGCGTGCCTGTGCGACCGTTTGTCGCAATGGCGACGCCCCGGCGGC
This sequence comes from Desulfovibrio sp. A2, assembly GCF_000226255.1. Classification (GTDB taxonomy): domain Bacteria; phylum Desulfobacterota; class Desulfovibrionia; order Desulfovibrionales; family Desulfovibrionaceae; genus Cupidesulfovibrio. Next base: position 40,079 of record NZ_AGFG01000040.1, on the reverse strand, counting down.
AGGTGCCGTCGGGGCGTCGGGAACGTCATGCGCGGCCGACAAGGCGGCGAGCACGAAAGAAGCCGGGGGGCGCGGCGCAAGGCCCGCCAGACGCTACGCCGGTTTGCGGCGCTTCTCCCACAGCTTCATGTCCTTCATCTTCTTGCGGCGCTCGCGCTGCAGCGACTTGCAGACCAGCGGCATGTCCTTGCGGTAGCCGTACTTGTCCCGGTAGCTGTCGGGCGTGAGGTCGTGCGAGGCCAGGTGCTTGCGGGTCAGGATCTTGAAGGCTTTTCCACATTCCAGGCAGGTGATGGACTTTTCCTTCAGCGCCTTCGCGGCGTCGGGCAGGGGCGCTTCGGGCGCGGCCTGCTCATCGGCGGGACCGCCCTCGCTGATCTGGCGGATGGCCTGCGCGAGCTTCTGCACCATGGAGCTGATCTCTTCCTCGGCCATGGTGCGAACGCTGGCCTGCGCCTTCACGATGTCGAGGGCCTGCTTGAGATATTCTTCCATTTCGGTACTCCTTTGTGGTGGCGGAGGCGCAACATGGCCGATGGGGCCACGGCGGCCGACATCGTCGCACTCCGTATGCGGGGCGTGGCGCAAGCCGCTGCATGGACCGCCGTGAAGCCGGGGTGCATCATGCGCGGTCAAGGCCGCAATGCGCATGCGCACTGCATTAGCACCTTGTGTGGCGTAATTCCATTATTTTCTTGCATGCAACAGGATGTACCGGCGGGTGCATGGCGGCACGAAAAAACGCAACACCGCTCCCTGGCCATGCCGGGAGCGGTGAAACGGCTGTGCGCCGTCCGCAGGCGGGCTGCACGCGCAGTGCATGTGCATGCGGAAAAAGGCGGGTCATCCTGTGTGACGCCGGACGTGCGGTTGCGCACTCCGGCCGGGCGTCATGAACGGCCGGGCTTCGGCGTATCCCAGGCGTTGCGCTTTATGCGCAGAAAGTCGTCGCCTTCGCCGGGGTACACCCTGCGGTCGGCGGCGGGCGTGGGGGCGGTCACCGGCGGCCAGTGTCCGGGCGCGGGGTTCGGCCCTTCCATGACGGCGGGCACCGGGTGGGTGTCGGTCATGCGGGGGGTGGCGCGCACGTCCACGCCGGGCACCGGGGCGGAAAATTCTATGGCGAGGCCATTGGGGTCGAAACTGTACAGCGAATGGATGAAGCCGTGGTCCACCAGTTCGGAACACCAGAATCCGGCGGCTTCCAGCCTGTCCTTCAGTTCCCACAGGTCGTCGTCCGTGGCCACGCCCACGGAGACGTGGTCGAACACCACGGCCCCGCGCACGGGCGCGCCGTGGTCCTTTTCCTCCACCGGGGTCACGCCATCCCACTCGAAGAAGGCGATCATGTCGGTGGGCGATACCTCGAAAAAGTACTGGCGGTAGCCGGGGTGGCCAAGCCCCGCCACGATGGGCATGCCGAGCAGGTCGCGCCAGAAGCGCACGGTGGTCTCCATGTCGCCGGTGACCATGGCGAGGTGGTTGAAGCCGGTGTAGCGGGGCATTGGTGCTCCTGGGCGCGGTTGAACGGCGAGTGGGCGGCTAGGGGGCGGGCAGCGCATCCAGCGCCCGCAGGATGATGTCCAGCGGGGGGCGCTTGTTGATGTCCGAAACGTGAATGTGCCGGATGACGCCCTGCCTGTCGATGACGAACAGGGCACGCTCCGCCGTGCCGTCGCCGCGCAGCACCCCGTAGGACGCGGCCACGGCCCCGTGCGGCCAGAAATCGGACAGCACCGGAAACCACAGCCCGGCGGGGCCGCCGGACGCGGCGGCGGAGGACGCCCGCGCCTTGCCGGGGGGCGGTGAGGCCTGCGGGCCGTCGCTGTCCACGGCACGCCCGGTGTCCGCGCCGGGTGAGTTCTCGACCATTTCGCGGGTCCAGGCGTACAGCGAAGGCAGGTTGTCGGTGGTGATGCCCAGCAGCACCGCGTCGCGCCGTTCGAATTCCTCGCGGGCGATGTTGTAGCCGGGCCACTGTCCGGAGCAGACCGGCGTGAACGCGGCGGGCACGAACGAAAGGACCACCGCGCGCTTGCCCCGGTAGTCGGACAGGCGGACCATGCCGCTGCCCTGCGCGGCCGCTGTGGCGGGGGTGTCCGGGGAGGGCAGCGCGGGCAGGGCGAAGTCGGGCGCGGGGTCGCCCACGGCCACCTTCAGCACGCTGTCCACGGGTTTGCGGGGGGCTTCCTGGTACAGCAGGTCCTGGAGCCCCGCGGCGGGGCAGGCGGAGGGCGCAGCCCCCAGCAGCGCGAGAAGGACTGCCGCGAACAGCAGGGTGCACGGCAGCGTCCCGGTGATGATCCGGGTGACGGCCAGTATCCGGATGGCAGCCTGGGCCAGAGTGATGGCCAGGTCTCGGGCCGGGCGTGGCCCGGTGCCTGTCGGCGCGGTGAATTCTTTTCCGTTCATGGCGGCTACCTCGCGCGGGTCCGTCTTGTTCGGCTGCAGCGGATGGTCTGGCGGTATCAGTTGGCGCGCTTCGCGATGGCGGTAAGCTCGTCCAGGAAGGACTGCGGCGAGGCCATGCGCCCGGTGCGCGAGAATAGCGTGGCCGGAGCCGCGCGGTTCTTCAGCGAAACCAGGAAGAAATGCGGCGTGCCGGGTTCGCCGACCTGCGCGTGCACGGCCAGGTCCGGGTCGGCGAACAGGGGAATGGCCACCCCGTAACGCTCGCGGAACAGGTCCACCTCCATGCGGGTGTTGCCCGCGCCCACCCCGATGACGGCGATGCGGTCCTTCAGGGGGGATGCGGCCAGCAGTTCGGCGAAGCGGTTCATGTGCGGGGCCTCGCGCTGGCAGTGCGGGCAGTACATGCTGAAAACCTCGATGAGCACCAGCGGGGCCTTGCCTGCGTTCTTCATGCCGGGCGGGCGGATGTCCGAAAGTTTCCACGGCCCCTGGCCGGAAAGGCCCAGCGCGGCCAACTGGTCGGGCGACGCGGCGTTTTCCAGGGGGATGTCCGGAAAGGGGGTGCTGGCTGGTACCGGCTCCGCCAGCGTGGGCGTGGCGCAGGCGGGCAGCAGCGCCAGCAGGGCGGCCAGCAGGACGATGCGCAGCAGCGTGGCGGACCGGGGCGCGGGGCGCGTGCCGGGGCGGGGGCCACGGTCGGGAACAGGGCCTTGCCGGGCGGCTGCCTGGGGCGCGAACGGGGTGTGGTGCGGGTGCATGGCGATCTCCGGTGCTTGCGGTGCGTACTACCACAAATCATACAGCAGGAATCCGCTTTGCGCAAAGGTGCGGGCCATTGCATCCGGTCCCGCACCGGGCGCAGGGGGCCGCAACCATTGGCGTTGCCGTCTCGGCGGTGCTAGTACATCCGGCAGGAGGCGTACATGACCACCCCTCGCGACAGTTCCGCGGGCGATGACGCCACGGCGTCCGGCATGCCCCCCGGAGCGCGTACCGACCAGCACAAGGCATATCTTTACGGCATCGCCACGGTGGCCATCTGGTCCACGGTGGCCACGGCCTTCAAGCTGGCCCTGCGCCAGTTGGACCCGTTGCAGTTGCTGCTGGTGTCCACAGGGGTTTCGCTGGCGGTGCTGGCCGCCATCCTGCTGTGTTGCCACGGCGCGCGGGGCCTTGCCCGCGAACTGGCCGCCGTGCCCCGGCGCGAATTGCTGCGCGCCGGATTGCTGGGCGTGCTGAACCCCTTCGTCTACTACATCGTGCTGTTCAAGGCGTATGCCCTGCTGCCCGCGCAGGTGGCCCAGCCGGTGAACTACACCTGGGCCATCACCCTGACGCTGCTTTCCGTGCCGCTGCTGGGGCACAGGGTGACCCGGCGCGAGTTGCTGGCCGTGGCCGTGAGCTATGCGGGGGTGGTGGTCATCGCCACGCGGGGCGACGTGGCCGCGCTGGCCGGTGGCAACGTGGGGGGCGTGGCGCTGGCGCTGGTGAGCACGGTGATCTGGGCGTTGTACTGGATAGGCAATGCGCGCAGCCCGCTGGAGCCGGTGCTGGGGCTGTTCTGCAATTTCGCGGCGGGGCTGCCGCTGGTGCTGGCGGCCACGTGCATTTTTTCGACGTTGCCGTTCCGGGCGGAGTTGCTGCCGGGGCTTGCCGCCGCCGCGTACGTGGGGGCGTTCGAGATGGGCATTGCCTTCGTGTTCTGGCTGAAGGCCATGCGGCTGACGGAGTCGGCGGCGCGCATCGGCAACCTGATCTTCTTTTCGCCGTTTCTGTCGCTGGTGTTCATTGCGCTGCTGTTGGGCGAGCGGATATTGCCCACCACGCTGGCGGGGCTGGTGCTCATCGTGGCGGGCAACCTGCTGCAACGCCGGGGTAAATGAAAAACCCCGCCGAAGCGGGGTTTGGTTTCAAGAGCTTGGGGACATCATCGGCACAGGGCCAAGAGGGGTTGCTCCCAAGCGTTGCGCCTTATACTTAACCATGGAGGCATATCTTTGCAAGGGGTATTTCCGCTATTCATTGAGGGGGTGCTTTCTGAGGAGCGGTTGCGGGCATATCGTCGATACCCGGGTGATACTGATGTTGACGCAGTGCTCAGGTATCTTTGGAATACCGAGTTAAGCGCATCGTTTTATGCACCTCTTCAGCATCTTGAAGTGGCCTTGCGCAATACGATGCATGAGGCATTGGCGACCAAGTACGGCTCGGAGTTCTGGTTTGACAGACCTGGTCTCTTGGATGCGTATCAGGTGGCACAGGTGGGCAAGGCACGGGATAAGATCGGTCTTCCGGCGGGGTATGGTGCCGGAAAAATCGTAGCAGAGCTTGAGTTCGGTTTCTGGACGGCTCTGTTGCATAGGCGGTATCGTCCGAGCCTCGTACCCGTGTTAATGAAGGATGCATTTCGTGGGGTCGAAAGGGGAAGCCGGACCAGGGAGTTTTTGAGCGATGCGTTCAACCGGATCAGAATGTTAAGGAACAGGATATTTCACCATGAACCGGTTTGGCATTTCAGAGACTTACAGGATCAGCATGCTTTGGTTTTACAGTTGATTCTTTGGATCAGCCCCGCATTGTTTCGTGTGGCAATGCTGACAGACAGATTTTCAGTCGTGTACGGGGCGGGGTCACGACCATTTCATGCGGGAGTGTCAGGCATGGGAGAGTAATCGGGAAGCGATGTCGTATTGCAGGGAACGTGTTGATATATTGGTTTATGAAGTTTCATGCGTCGCAACGGGGGGGGTAAAAGGCACCCATGCTCCGACTTGGCTGCGGGAGCTTCGCGCACATACGCATTCCGCAGGACAGATCGCCCGAAGGCGCTGTGCGCCGCAGGGAAGCTGACCGGCGAAAGAATGCGGTGCATGAGGACACGGGGTTCCAAGGGGCGGAGCCCCTGGAACGCGGGGGTACAGGGGGTGTTCGTTACAACACCCCCTGTCCGCCGGAGGCATAACGAAATCGGGCGTAGTCAGAAAGGCTGGCGTGTCTTCGTAGAAGCCGTGCCCAGTGGGGCACTACGCCGTTCCACTTCCACCCATGGGCGCGTCAGGCCTACCCCTCCAACCCCATCCCCTTCTCCATCACCCGCCCGGACAGCGTCGTCTCGTACCCGCCCATGGCCTCGACGCGCTTCAGGAACCGTTCGTCCCGCAGCAGCGCCAACACGGCCTGCACCCGCGCATCCTCCATGTGCACGGCGGGGATGACCAGGTCGTACCGTTCGCGCGCCAGCGGCACGAAGTCGAGCCCCAGCGCCCGCGCGGCGGCGTGGATGCCCAGGCCGCAGTCGGCCGCGCCGGTCAGCACGTTCACGGCCACGGCCATGTGGGTGTGCTCTTCCTTGTCGTACCCCTGCACCAGCGAGGGGGCGATGCCCGCCTGCCCCAGGTGCCAGTCGAGCAGGATACGCGTGCCCGCGCCGCGCTGGCGGTTGATGAACCGCACGTCGCCGCGCGCCAGGTCTTCCACCCCGGTGATGTGCTTGGGGTTGCCCTTGCCCACGATGAGGCCCTGGTGACGGATGGCCAGGTTCACCACCCGCACCTCTATGTCGGGCAGGTACTTGGCCAGGAAGGGGAAATTGAAGTCGCCGGTTTCCGGGTCGAACAGGTGGGCCCCCGCGAAGTGGCACGAGCCGCCGCGCAGCGCGGTGATGCCGCCCATGCTGCCCACGTGGGTGGAGACGAGCCGGAACGGCCGCTCGCCGCCCATCAGTTCGTCGGCAAGCAGGTCCAGGGTGTTGTCGTGGCTGCCCACGCAGACCAGGATGGAATCCAGCACCGCCTCGGGCACGGTCAGCCGGGCGCGCAGCACGTCATGCTCGGCCGCGCCCTCGGACAGGGCGGGCACCCGGGCCACGGCCTGGGCGCGCGACAGGGTGGTGATGTTGCCCGCGCCGCGTCCCAGCGGCGTGCCCACCAGGCGGTTGCCCACGCGGCCCACGGCCAGGCGCACGAATTCCTCCACCCCCAGCTTGGAGGGCACCTTGCGCGTCAGGTGCACATCGGCGGAGGGGCGGTCGGCGGGCACGGTGCGACCCATCCAGGCCACCAGCGGGGCCACCAACTCGTCGAAGCAGACCACCGCGCTGACGGGGTAGCCGGGCGCACCCACCACCAGCCGCCCGCGACATTCGCCAAGCAGCGAAGGCTTGCCGGGCATGGCCTGGATGCCGTGCACCAGCACCCGGCCTTCCGATTCGATGATCTGCCGGGTGAAATCCTTGCTTCCGGCGGACGAGCCCGCGCACAGCACGGTGACGTGCATGCCGTCGTCCAGGCTGCGGGCCAGCGCCGCGCGCAGGGATTCCGGATTGTCCGGCACCGGGGGGATGCGCTCCACCGCGCAGCCCATGTCGCGGGCCATGGCCGCCAGCACCTGCGAGTTGGACTCCACCACCTGCCCCGCGCCCGGTTCCGGCCGGGTGGTGAAATCGAGCACCTCGTCGCCGGTGGGGATGATGCGCATGCGCACCCGTTCCCAAACCTTCACTTCCCAGATGCCGCCGGAGAGCAGCGCGCCCACGTCGCAGGCGGCCAGCCGGTGGTTGCGCGGGAACAGCAGTTCCGTGGCCACGATGTCCTCGCCGATGCGCCGCACGTGCTGCCACGGAAAGGCCGGGGCCTCGATTTCCACGGTGTCCGCGTCCAGTTGGGCCACGTGCTCGATCATCACCACGGCGTCGCACCCTTCGGGCATGGGGTGCCCGGTGTTGACCGGGTGGTAGGTTTCGCCCCGGCGCAGGGTTACGGGGCTGCCCTCGCGCGCGGCAAAGGTGTCGGCCGCGCGCACGGCGATGCCGTCCATGGCCGCGCTGTGCATGGTGGGCGAGGAATAGCGCGCGTACACCGCTTCGGACAGCACCCGTCCGGCGGCCTCGTGCGAGCCTACGGTTTCGGCGTGGACCAGCGACGTGCGGTCCAGCGCGGCGCGGGCGCGGTCCACGGCCTCCGCGATGGGCAGGGTTTCGAGGTAGATGTTGCGGGTGGACACGGTGGCGGAGGTATCGGGATGGGACATGGCGTGCCTCGTGGTGCTGACGGTGTGTGCGCGATGCGGTGAGGTGCGGTGTGGTGCCAGCTGGTTACGGTCGGTTACGGTTCCATATCCTGCCGGTGGCGGCGGTACAAGCCGCGGAACTGATCGTAGGAGAGGCCCAGCAGTTCGGCCGCCACGCGGCGGTTGTGCCGGGCGCGGGCCAGGGCGGCGCGCAGGGCGGAAAGCTCCAGCTGGCGCACGGCCTCTGGCAGGGGCACGCCGGGCAGGAGTGATTCCGGATGCGGCGCGCCGGTGTGGCCGGAAGTGAAGCCGGCGGGCGCGGCGGCAGGGCATGCCGTGGTGTCGGGCGGCGTGGCTTCGCGCGGGGGAAAGGCCGCGCCATCGGGCGGTACGGTGCCGGGACCGCGCCTTGGCCCGGCACCGTCCGCCATGGCCCCCGTGGAGGGTGGGGGCTGCGTGGCCGGGGCGGGATGGGGGACTGCCGGTCCCGGCCGCCACGGCCACGCGAAAGGATCAAGGTCGAAATGTTCGATGCGCGGGGCGCGGCCCGTCTGCCTCGTGCCGCCCTGACGCATGCCGCCGCCAGCCAGCCGGGCCACGGCCCGCTCCACCGCGTTGCGCAGTTCGCGCACGTTGCCCGGCCAGGGGTGGGCCAGCAGTTGTGCCAAGGCGGCGGGGGCCAGTTCCGGCGTTTCCGGCAGGTCCAGTTCCGCCGCCATGCTGGCCGCGAAGTGGCGGGCCAGCAGCGCCACGTCGTCGCCGCGCTCGCGCAGGGGCGGCGCGGCCAGCACCTCGAAGCTCAGGCGGTCCAGCAGGTCGGCGCGAAAGCGCCCCTGCGCCACCATGGCGGGCAGGTCTGCGTTGGTGGCGGCCACCACCCGCACGTCCACCCGCACAGGTTGCGTGCCGCCCACCCGTTCCAGCATGCCGTATTCCACCACGCGCAGCAGCTTGTCCTGCACCCCGGCGGGGATGTTGCCCACCTCGTCCAGAAACAGCGTGCCGCCGTCGGCCCGCTCGAAGCGCCCGGCCCGGCGCGCCCCGGCCCCGGTGAAGGCCCCGGCCTCGTGGCCGAACAGCTCGGCCTCGGCCAGGCTGGGAGCCAGCGCCGCGCAATCCAGCACCACCAGCGGCCCCTGCCAGCGCGGGGAAAGATAGTGCAGCCGCGCGGCGGCCAGTTCCTTGCCGGTGCCGCGCTCGCCGACAAGCAGCACGGGCCGCTCCACGCGCGCCACGCGCGAAAGCGCCTCCTGAAAGGCGAGAAAGGCGTCCGACTGGCCGATGGCCTCGGCCAGCGCGGGCGACGCGGCGGCAGCGCGCGTGCGATCGTGCATGGGAAGTTCAACCATATTTTGGTGATTTTTGCCAGTAATTGGTGTAAATGCGTTTTGCGGGCGGTGCGCGCCGTCCGGTGTGTTGAGGTCATTCCCAGTGATTGCTAATGGTTGCCTCCTGCGGACGGGCTGGCACGGTTGCTGCTTTTCCCGCAGGCACCAATGCACGACGCACCGCAGGAGGCGATCATGGGTATCTTTTCGCGATTCAAGGACATCGTCAGTTCCAACATCAGCGCCATGCTGGACAAGGCCGAGGACCCGGAAAAGCTGGTCCGGCTGATGATCCGCGAAATGGAGGAAACGCTGGTGGAACTGAAGGCCGGGTGCGCCGCCAGCATGGCCGAGGCTCGCCGGGTGCGCCGCGAACTGGACGGCGTGCTGGACCAGGTGGACCGCTGGGACCGCCGGGCCGAACTGGCCGTGACCTCCGGCCGCGAAGACCTTGCGCGCGAGGCGCTGCTGGAACGCCGCCGCGAGAACGAACGCGCCGACGCGCTGCGCCGCGAACTGGACGAGATCGACGCGCTGGTGGCCCGCACGCAGGGCGACATGGATGTGCTGGACGAAAAGCTGGCAGCCGCGCGCGAGAAGCAGCGCATGCTGGTGCAGCGCCACGTGCACGCCCGGGTGCGCCGCCAGGCCCGCGAGGACGTGCGCCGCGCCGCCTCGCTGGAGGTGATGCACCGGTTCGAGGAACTGGAGCGCCGCGTGGAACACATGGAGGCGGAGGCCGATGCCGTGCGCATGCCCTCGGGCAGCCGTGGCGGCCCCAATGGGCTGGATGCGGCCTTCGCGGACATGGAAACGCGCGAGGAACTGGAGCGCGAACTGGCCGCCCTGCGCACCCGTGTGGACGAGCGCGCGGCCGGTTCCGGCAAGGGCAATGCCGCCCCGCGCCACGGTGAAGTTTCCGGCACTGCGGAGTAACCGCCTTGCGCCCGCAGGTTGCAGAGGCTAGGCTGGATGCCCGCGCGGCATCGCTCTTGCCGGAACCGGGCGTACGCCATACCGCCGCCCGCGCCAGGGCGCATGCCCCGGCGCACGGCGGCCCTACAGTCAGAGGCCACGCATGCATGAGCCGTACATGTTCGAGGAACTATTCGCCGTCATGGCGCAATTGGGGCCGGTCATGATGTTCTGGTTCATGGTGCTGCCCGCGCTGGTGGCCGTGCTGCTGCTGGCCATCCTGTACCGCTTGCTGCGCACCCGCGAGGGGGCCACCCCGGCCCACGACGACGAGGCCCGGATGATCCAGGAGATGTACCGGGCCATGGGCCGCATGGAGGAACGGGTGGAGGCGCTGGAAACGCTGCTGCTCGACCCCGACGGCACGGCGGGGCGTGGGCGGTCCGATGAGCGCGCAACGCCGCGAGGATCGGGGAGGGAATGACCATGAACGGATTCGGCGACAGGTTCGACCGGGGTTCCGGGCGTGGCCGGGGGGGGGTGGCACTGCTGCTCCGGGCGTGGCGGAACGGGCCGCGAGGGCCGGTGCGAAACGGGCGGAGCAGCCCCCGATGAGGGCTGGGATGCCGCGCGCGAGTGGCCCGGCACGGGTCGCCGCACCCTGTACCGCGCCCGTGACGGAAAGCTGATGGGTGTTTGTAAAGGGCTTGCGCAACACTTCGGAATGTCGGTATTCATGGTGCGCGCGCTGTTCGTCGCCGCCGCCGTGTTCACCGGGTTCTGGCCCGTGGTGGGGCTGTACGTGCTGGCCGGGCTGGTGATGAAGCCGCGCCCGGTGCTGCAACCGGCCGACGCGGGCGAGCGTGACTTCTACGGCAGCTACGTGTCCTCGCGGGCCGAGGCGCTGCGTAGGCTGAAGGAGAAGTTCGATCGGCTGGAAGGCCGCATCCGCCGCATGGAGGATGTGGTCACGCGACGAGATTTCGACTGGGACCGCAGGTTTGGCGCACAGCGCTGACCGGCCGTAGGCCGGGAAGGCGCGCGGAGCGCGGAAGCGCGGATGCGCAGGGCGGCGGAAACGCGAGAGGCGTTGCCGCGCAAGGTTCCGCGCTGGCCGGACGGTTCCGGGCACCATAGTCCTTCGGGATGGAGAGGCGTCTCCAGACGGGGGCGAGGACGAACGTTCTCGCTCCCGTCGTATTTTTTGCGGAAGCGGAAAGGGAGGGGAGCACAGCACTGTTGGATGCGGCCTCTACGAAGGCGGTCGCGCGCGGTTGAACACGCTTGATCTCGTTATGCCTCCGGCGGGCAGGGGGCCATGAAACGATGGCCCCCTGCACCCCCGCGTTCCAGGGGCTCCGCCAGCTCTGCTATCTTCATCCGTAAGACTCGCGTTTCACGCTCGCCTAACGGCTGAAGTCCTTGGAACCCCGGATTTTCATGCGCGGCGTTCCTGCCGTCGTCAGCTTCCCTTCGGCGCGTGTGCGCCTCCGGGCGATCTGCCGACGAGAACGCCAATGCGCGCAACGCTCCCGACGTCCTGACGTAGCTACGGTGCCGCTATCCCTGCTCATCTTGCACCGCATTCCTGTGCCGGGCAGCTTCCCTTCGGCGCAAGGCGCCTTCGGGTGATCTGCCCGGCGGAATGCGCATGTGCGCAAGGCTCTCGCCGGTCTGGCCGAGCGAGTGTGGCCTTTCCACACATTGTTTGCGGCACGCGTCCGCCGCCGAAGCTTCCGCCTCGCCAGGCGTCGGCGGTGATCTTCGGCAGCGGACGCGTATCGTCGCACACAGGTTGCCCTCGCCTCAACGAGACGAGTGATGCTTTCGACAGTGGCAGGTTTTCTTTACTGCACGAATTCGGCACGGGTGGCATCTAACGCCGTGACTCGCCGGTCAAAGGAACGTGACACGCGTCGCAACGAGGTCGGTGGAATGGCTCAGAAAGCGAAGCCAAGGCTGCGGGAGATAGGGGCACCGTAGCTACGCCAAGGCATCGGGAGCCTTGTGCGCATCGCATTCAGACGGGCAGATCGCCCGAGGCGCGCCAGCGCCGCAGGGAAGCTGCCCGGCGTCAGAATGCGGCGCAGGATACGCTGGGGGTCCAGGGGAGGCGCAGCCCCCCTGGAGCGCGGGGATGCAAGGGGCCATCGCTCAATGGCCCCTTGCCCGCCGGAGGCATAACGAGATCGAGCGTGTTCAACAGCGCGCGACTGCCTTCGTAGAAGCCGCGTCCAACAGGACGCGCCGCCGTTCCCCACCCGCCGGAGGCATAACGAGATCGCGCGTGGTCAAAAGGGCTGGCGTGCCTTCGTAGAAAACGTGTTCAACGAGGCACGCCAGCCGTTACTTCTTATGCAGGGCACGTCCGACAGGGCATTACACCCGCTCCGCCACCAGATTCCCCATGCTCACGGTGCCAACCAGGGTCTTGCCTTCCTCCATGATGTCGCCGGTGCGGTACCCTTCGCGCAGCACGCCGCTGACGGCCTGCTCGATGGCCACGGCTTCCTTTTCCAGGCCGAAGGTGTAGCGCAGCATCATGGCCACGGAAAGGATGGTGGCCACGGGGTTGGCCTTGTTCTGCCCGGCGATGTCCGGGGCGGAACCGTGGATGGGCTCGAAGATGCCGGGGCCGCTGGCGCCCAGCGAGGCCGAGGGCAGCATGCCGATGGACCCGGTGATCACCGCCGCCTCGTCGGACAGGATGTCGCCGAACAGGTTCTCGGTGACGATGACGTCGAACTGGGCGGGCCAGCGCACCAGTTGCATGGCCGCGTTGTCCACGTACATGTGGGTCAGCTCCACGTCGGGGTATTCCTTGGCCACCTCGATGACCACGGCGCGCCACAGGCGCGACACGGCCAGCACGTTGGCCTTGTCCACCGAGCAGACCTTCTTGCTGCGCTTGCGGGCCGCCTCGAAGGCCACGCGGGCGATGCGGCGCACTTCTTCTTCATTGTAGATCATGGTGTTGTAGCTGGTGCGCAGGCCGTCGCGCAGCTCTTCTTCGCACACCGGCTCGCCGAAGTAGACGCCGCCGGTCAGCTCGCGCACCACCATCACGTCCAGGCCCTGCGCGGCGATGTCGGCGCGCAGCAGGCAGGCCCCGGCCAGTTCGGGCAGCAGGGTGGCCGGGCGCAGGTTGGCGAACAGCCCCAGTGCCTTGCGGATGCCCAGCAGCCCCTTTTCCGGGCGGATGGCGGTGGGCAGCGTGTCCCACTTGGGGCCGCCCACGGCGCCCAGCAGTACGGCGTCGGCCGCCTTGCACGCGGCCACGGTGTCGTCCGGCAGGGGGCCGCCCGTGGCGTCGATGGCCGCGCCGCCGATGAGCGCATTGGTGTAGCTGACGGTGTGGCCGAACTTTTTGGCCACCTTGTCCAGTACCTTCACAGCCTGTTCCACGATTTCCGGGCCGATGCCGTCGCCCGGCATCAGGCAGATCTTCATGTCCATCTGGATATCCCTTTTCTATGACCGATGCGCGCTATGGGTGGTGCGGAGGCGGGGTGTACGGCCCGCCGCCGGAATGGTCAGAATGCGTCTCCCGTATTTGGGCCTTTTCCCCTCGCACCTGCGAAACCGGCATTCGAGGGATTTTGCTCTCCGGCGAGGAAGAGGCGTTTTTCGCGGAGGGAGCGTACTTTTATCGTACGTGACCGGAGCGAAAGGCGCATCTGACGACGCCGGAGGGCAAAAGGCCCGAATGCTAGGAAAGGCGCTCTTTGACGTAGGGGACAAGGCCACCCTTATCCAGCAACTCCCGCATCGACGCAGGCAGCGGCGGGCAGGTGATGGTGGCCCCGGTGGTGCGGTTGGTGATCAGCCCCTTGGCCGCGTCCACCTCCACGGTGTCGCCGTCGGCGATCTTGTCCACCTCGTCGCCCACTTCCAGCAGCAACAGCCCCATGTTGAAGGAGTTGCGGTAGAAGATGCGCGCGAAGCTGTGCGCGATGACCACGGGCATGCCCGCGCCAAGGATGGCGATGGGCGCGTGCTCGCGCGACGAGCCGCAACCGAAGTTGCGCCCCGCCACCATCACGTCGCCGGGCTTCACCCGCTTCACCCAGCCTTCCTCAAGGCCAGCCATGCAGTTTTCGCCCAGCTTCTTGGTGTCGGTGGTGACCAGGAAGCGCGCGGGGATGATGGCGTCGGTATCGATATGCTCGCCCACCTTGTGGGCGGTGCCGGTGTAACTCATGGTGCGTAAACCTCCGTAAGTGGCGTGTGGAGCGGTCCTACAGGCTGCCGGGGTGGGCGATGACGCCCGCCACGGCCGAGGCGGCGGCCACGGCCGGGCTTGCCAGGTACACCTCGGACTCCAGGCTGCCCATGCGCCCGCGGAAGTTGCGGTTGGTGGTGGCGATGGCGCGCTCGCCGTCGGCCAGGATGCCCATGTGCCCGCCAAGGCACGGCCCGCAGGTGGCCGGGCCCACGATGCAGCCCGATTCCATGAAGGTTTCGATCAGCCCTTCCTTCAGGGCCTCCTTCCACACGCCGGGGGTGGCGGGCAGCACGATGCAGCGCACGCCCTTGGCCACCTTGCGGCCCTTCAGCACTTCCGCCGCCTCGCGCATGTCGCTGATGCGGCCGTTGGTGCACGAGCCGATGACCACCTGGTCCAGGGTCACGCCCTTCACCTCGCCCACGGGCTTCACGTTTTCCGGCAGGTGCGGGCAGGCAACCACGGGCTCCATGCCGGACACGTCGAAGGTCAGTTCGCGTTCGTAGGTCGCGCCGGGGTCGGCGGCCAGGGCCACGTCCTTGCGGCCGCGCGAGGCGGTGTAGGCCAGGGTCTTGGCATCGGCGGCGAACAGGCCCACCTTGCCGCCCGCCTCGATGGCCATGTTGGCGATGGTCATGCGGCCTTCAACGGACAGGGCCTCGATGGCCGCGCCGTCGAATTCCAGCGCGCGGTACAGCGCGCCGTCCACGCCGATCTCGCCGATGAGGCGCAGGATCAGGTCTTTCGCGCCAACCCACTTGGGCAGGGCGCCGGTAAAGGTGGCGCGGATGGTGGGCGGCACCTTGAACCACGTTTCACCCAGGGCCATGGCCCCGGCCACGTCGGTGGAGCCAAGGCCGGTCGCAAAAGCGCCTAAGCCTCCGTAAGTACAGGTGTGGCTGTCGGCCCCCACCACCACGTCGCCGGGGCCGACCAGCCCCAGTTCAGGCAACAGGGCGTGCTCCACGCCGCAGTCGCCGCCCTCGTAGTAGTGGGTGATGCCCATTTCCCTGGCGAATTCGCGGGTCAGCTTCACCTGCTGCGCCGAATCGATGTCCTTCTGCGGGGTGAAGTGGTCCATGACCAGCGCCACCTTGTCGCGATCGAACACCTTTTTCGCCCCCATGGCCCGGAAGGACTTGATGGCGAGCGGAGCGGTGATGTCGTTTGCCAGAGCCAGCGAGACGCGACAGCGGACGATCCGCCCCGCGGCCGTGATCGCCTCGTCGGTGTGCGCCTGCAGGATCTTCTGCGCAAGCGTGTGTGCCATCTAGATGCCCTCCTTCTCTTGCTCTTCTTCTTTCTTTGCCAGCCGGTTCAGCGCGTTCACGTACGCGCGGGCGCTGGCCAGTATGATGTCGGGGTCGGACCCGCGTCCGACCGCGCTGCTGCCGTTCTGCCGCAGGCGCACGGTAACCTCGCCCTGGGCGTCGGTGCCGCCGGTGATGGCGGTGACCGAGTAGCGTTCAAGCGTGGGGGTGCGCCCCACGATGCCGCCGATGACGTTGAACACCGCGTCGATGGGCCCCACGCCGAACCCGGCGGAGCGCTTCACCTCGCCCATGACGTCCATGACCACGGCGGCCGTGGGCGGCATGCCGGTATCGCTGCACTGCACCGAAAGGTTCACCAGCCGGTACTGGTCGGGCAGGCGGTAGACCTCTTCAAGCACCAGGGCTTCGATGTCCTCGTCATAAATCTGCTTCTTCTTGTCCGCCAGCTTCTTCACCGCCTCGAACACGGTGACCAGTTGGTCTTCCTCCAGCCGGTAGCCAAGCTCTTCCAACTTGTTCTTCACGGCGTTGCGTCCGGAATGCTTGCCGATGACGAGGTCGGTCTTGGTCTTGCCGATGGATTCCGGCGTCATGATCTCGTACGTTTCGCGGTTCTTGAGCATGCCGTCCTGGTGGATGCCCGATTCGTGCGCGAAGGCGTTGGCGCCCACGATGGCCTTGTTGGGCGGGATGGGCTGGCCGATGATCATGGACAGCAGGCGGCAGGTGGGAAAGAGCTGCTCGGTCACCACGCCGCAGTCCAACTGGTAGAAGTCGCGCCGGGTGTGCAGGGCCATGACGATTTCCTCGAGCGAGGCGTTGCCCGCCCGTTCGCCGATGCCGCTGATGGTCACTTCCGCCTGGCGCGCGCCCGCCTTCAGCGCGGCCAGGGTGTTGGCCACGCCAAGGCCGAGGTCGTTATGGCAGTGCACGCTGAACACGGCCTTGTGGCTGTTCGGCGTGTTCTCGATGACGTACCTGATGAGCCGCCCGAATTCTTCGGGCTGGGCGTAGCCCACGGTATCCGGCACGTTGATGGTGGTGGCCCCGGCGTTGATCACCGCCTCGAACACCCGCACCAGGAAGTCGGGGTTGGAGCGCGAGGCGTCCTCGGCAGAGAATTCCACGTTGCTGGTGTACCTGGCGGCATGGCGCACGGCGGCCACGGCCATTTCCACCACCTGGTCCGGTTCCTTGCGCAGCTTGTACTGCATGTGCACCGGCGAGGTGGCCAGAAAGGTGTGGATGCGCGGGTTCTCGGCCACCTTCACGGCGTCCCAGGCGCGGTCGATGTCGGCGGGCATGGCGCGGCACAGGCCCGCCACTTCCACGCCTTTCACGGCGCGGGCGATGGCCTGCACGGCCTCGAAGTCGCCCTGGCTGGATGCGGGGAAGCCAGCTTCCATGATGTCCACGCCAAGGATTTCCAACTGGCGGGCCAGGCGGATCTTTTCCTTGAGGTTCATGGTGGCGCCGGGCGACTGCTCGCCGTCGCGCAGGGTGGTGTCGAAAATGCGGATGCGACCGGATTCGATGGTCATGATTCGTGCTCCTCTGGCTGCGGTCCGCGCCCGTTGTGGTTGCGGGCGGGACCATGGCGCTGATGCGCGGTCGTCACGAGCGGCGTGTGCGCCTGACGGATTGCTGCATCTGTTCGTTAGCTGCGCGCCGGCCCGGGAGACGGGACTCTGGCTGAGAGGAGGGTACACGTCCGCCCGGGAACGGCGGGCGTTCCTGACACGGAGGTACGGGGCGCTGCTACGACAACCCTAGGATAGGCTGCGTAGTAGCTTGTGATTGCGGCGGGGAATGATGACGAAGGTGTACACGGGACCAGAGATGAGGTAGCCCGCGAACACCAGGAAACCCAAGAGCTTGGGTTCGGAGGAGACGAGTACGAACAGCAGGATGGCGGTAACCATCGAGCTGAACGGATGGGCCTTGATGAGCCCGTATTCCTTGAAGGAGGCGTACCGCACGCGGCTCACCATGAGGAAGGCGAGCACGAAGGCGAGCGCAAGGCAGAAGCGCGGGAAAAAGCCCGCGAACTGGTCGGGCACGTAGGGGCTGAACAGCACCAGCGTGGCCACGGCGCAACCGGCCGCCGGAATGGGCAGGCCGATGAAGAACTTCTTGGAGGTGGTGGCGGTGGAGATGTTGAACCGGGCAAGGCGCAACGCCCCGCACACCGCGAACAGGAAGGCGGCGGCGATGCCGAGGCGACCGTACTGGTGCAGCTGCCACTGGTACATCATGAAGCCGGGCGCCACGCCGAAGGCCACCAGGTCACACAGCGAATCGTACTGCACGCCGAATTCGCTGGCGGTGTTGGTGAGGCGGGCCACCTTGCCGTCCAGGCCGTCCATGAGGGCGCTGAACAGAATGGCCATGGCGCAGTCTTCGTACCGCCCGGAAACGGCCCACAACATCCCCAGGAAGCCTGCAAAGAGGCTTGCCGTGGTGAAGAGGTTCGGGAGGATGTACACTCCCTTGTGGATCGGGCGGGCGGGCTGTTCCATGGCCTTGCGGCTGTCCTGTGCCTTCTTGCGGTAAGTGAAACTGGGGGTCAGGCGTTGCGGCGCGCCACTATGGTCTGCCCGGCGAACACCTGTTCTCCCACGTTCACGGCCGGAGAATAGTCGTCCGGCAGGTAAAGGTCAACCCGCGAGCCGAAGCGGATCATGCCGAACCGTTCGCCGCGGGCCAGCGAATCGCCCTCGTCGGTGCGGCACACGATGCGCCGGGCGATCAGCCCCGCGATCTGCACGAAGGTCCACGACGAGCCGTCGTCGCCGGTCATGCGGTAGGCGCAGCGCTCGTTGTCGGTGGATGCCTTGTCCCACGCGGCGTTCAGGAACTTGCCGGGATGATAGGCGATGTCGGTCACGGTGCCCGCCACGGGGGCGCGGTTCACGTGCACGCTGAACACATTCATGAAGATGCACACCGTGGTGCGGGGCTGGCCGGTGAACGGGTCGGGCATGGTCTGCACGCGCACCACCTTGCCGTCTGCGGGGCTGATGCCCAGGCCATCGGCGGTGGGGGTGACCCGTTCCGGGTCGCGGAAGAAGTGGCAGCAGAACCAGGTCAGCAGCATGAACACGAAGCTGCCGGTGGCGCAGCCGAGCATGGCGAGGGAAAGTGTGACGAGGGCGCACAGGCCGATGGCCGGGACGCCTTCGGGGGTGATGCCGATGGAGGCTTTGCGCATGTGGGGTGCCGTTGGTTGCGGTGGTGGCCATGGCGCGCGGCGCGGGCCGCGCGCGGGCAATATGGCGGGAGTGTAGGCAAAAGCCGCCGCGCTGGCAACCGGGCAGGGGCGGGGAGGGCTGGAGGCGGGCGGACGGCGGGAACGGGGGGGCGGGGGGACCCGATCCGGACTGCCCGGCCCGTGCGGGAATTATTCGGGCTGCTCCGGGGCGGCGGCATCAGCGGCGGCATCGGCGGTGGCGGCGCGGTGGTCGGCGCACCGTCGGGCCTCTTGCATGCGCGCCGCCCGGCGCAGTACCCGACGCAGCACAAGGGGGGCCACGGCCAGCAGGCACAGGGCAAGTCCGGTGTGCAACGAGATGATGTCGCCAAGGTGGCGGATGCGGCCAAGCTCCGCCCCGGCGTGCACGTAGATGGCGTTCAGCGGCAGCATGCCGAACAGCGAGACCGTGGCGAAGGTGGAAAGCCGCATGGCGGTTACCCCGAACAGCAGGTTCACCAGCCAGTAGGGCATCACCGCCACGCAGCGCAGGCCCAGCAGGCACAGCGCGCCGGGGGAGGCAAGGCCGGACGAGGCGGGTCCGGACGGGGCGGGGCCGCACGGGGGGCCGCCCGGCAGCCCTTCGGCCATGGCCGCGTCGATGCGGGCAAGCTGGCGGGGCCACAGGCGGCGCACCGTATCGCGCAGCAGGTGCCGGGCGCAGAGAAAGGCCACGCAGGCCCCGGCGGTGCTGGCCGCGCTGACGGCGGCCAGGGCCACGCCGAATCCGAACACCGCCCCGCCGGTCAGGGTCAGGAATACCGCGCCGGGGATGGAACACGAGGTCATCAGCACATAGCCCGCCACGTACACGGCCACGCTGGCCACGGGATGGCGGGCCTGCAGGGCCAGCAGCCGGTCGCGCAGGGCCAGCGCCTGGTCGGGCCCCACGGCCGGAAAGTGGCCGGCAAGCGCCAGCGCCGCCAACAGGATCGCCAGCGTCAGGGCGGCCAGCACGGCGGGGGGCAGGGGCAGGCGTTGCGCCAGAGCGGCAGGGCCGCTCCGCTTCAAGACGGCAGGCCCGCCCCGTGCCGGGTCGCGGGGGGTGTGGGCCGGGGGGGCGATGGGACGGGGAGTGCGCACGGACGGGCCTGCCTGCCGGAGGATGGACGACCCTTCGCGAGGAGAAAAAGGCCGCCACGCGCAGCATGGGGCCTGCGCGTGGCGGAATGATGATGGCCGGGTGACGGAACGCGGTCGGGCACAGTCGGGCACGGTCGGGTAGAGTCGGGCGCGTTCGGGTGTGGTCGGCGGCGTTATTCCGGCCAGCCGTCTGCCCAGCCTTTCGGCAGCTTCACCTGCGGGGCCAGCGCGGCCAGGTCGGCGCGGAAGGCCGCGCGGTCCGTGAACAGCCGGGCGTGGATGCCCAGCGCCGTGGCCCGGCCGATGTGCCCGGCGTTGTCGTCGAAGAACGCCGCGCGCGCGGGGGCCACGCCCATGATGGTCGCGGCGTGGGTGAAAAAGCCGGGGTCGCGCTTGTTCAGCCCCTCGCGGAACGAATTGAACACCCGGTCGAAGTGGCGGTACACGCCGTGTGCCGCGTCTATTTCCTCCAGCCAGTTGGTGTGGTCGCTGAGGATGGCCGTGCGCAGACCGGCCGCGCGCACCGCGTCGGCGGCGCGCAGCATGTCCGGCCGCACGGTGAAGCGGTTCATGATTTCGGCGCGCAGGGTCTGGTCGCTGCCGGTCATGCCGGTGGCCGCGCGCACCGCGTTCCACCACGTGGCCTCGTCGGTGCGGCCGTTGACGTAGCCGGTGGCGTAGCACAGGTCGGTGGCCGCGCGCATGGTGGCTTCTGGGTCCAGGCCCTGGGACCGGCCGATGGCCCGCAGGCCCTCGATGAAGCCTTCCTCGGCCAGCACGCCGCTGAAGTCGAAGAAGATGACGTCGATGATGGGGGCGGCATTGCCGCGCGAGTGTGTCATGGGCTATCCTTGGTGTCTGCGGGGCCTCGCTGCCGACATGCGGCGCGATGATGTTCCCCCGTTTCTGCAAGCCGCCGGGCTCCCGGATGGGGCCGGATGGGGCCCGGATGGGGAGCGGATGGGGCGCGGATGGGGCGCGGGCGGCAACCCGTTCAGGATAACCACGCGGAGGCAAAGCGCAATGGAAGAATCCTCGCGGCCGACACCGGCCGGGCATTCCGGGCTGTCGCACGATGCGGGCCAGCTTCCCCTCTCCGGGGCCGACGACCGGCTGCGGGTGGGCATCAGTTCATGCCTGTTGGGCAACAAGGTCCGCTTCGACGGCGGGCACAAGCACGACCCGTACATTACCGGCACCCTGGGCCAGTACATGGACTTCGTGCCCGTGTGCCCCGAGGTGGAATGCGGCATGCCCATCCCGCGCGAGGCGCTGCGGCTGGTGGGCGACCCGGCCAACCCCCGGCTGGTCACCGTGAAGGGCTACGAGGACTGGACGGAGCGCATGCGCACCTTTGCCCTGCGCCGGGTGGAACAACTGGCCGCCGAGCGGCTGGACGGGTTCATCTTCAAGCGGGCCTCGCCCTCCAGCGGCATGGAGCGGGTGAAGGTGTACGCGGATCATGCCCCCCGCGACGTTCCGGAAGGCGCGGGCCGCGTCAACCTTGGCCCGCCGCAGGAAAAGGGCGTGGGCCTCTTTGCCCGGGCGTTCATGGACCGCTTTCCCCTGCTGCCCACGGAAGAGGAAGGCCGCCTGAACGACCCGCGCCTGCGCGAGAACTTCATCGAGCGGCTGTTCGTCATGCGCCGCTGGCGCGCCCTGGCAGAGGCCGGGATGACGCGCGGCGGGCTGGTGGACTTTCATACCCGGCACAAGCTGCTGCTCATGTCGCACTCGGTGGAGCACTACCGTTCGCTGGGCAGGCTGGTGGCCCATGCGGCCGCCCACGCGCCAGAAGACCTGGCCCGCGACTACCTGACCGGGCTCATGGACGGGTTGCGCCTGCCCGCCACCACGGCCAAGCACGCCAACGTGCTGCAACACTGCATGGGCTACTTCAAGCGGGTGCTGACCCCGGACGAAAAGCTGGAAATGCTGGAGGTCATCCAGCGCTACCGCAAGGCGCAGGTGCCGCTGGTGGTGCCGGTGACCCTGCTGAACCACTACGTGCGCAAGTACGGCGAACCGTACCTGGCCGGTCAGTTCTACCTGAACCCGCACCCGGTGGAGCTGAAGCTGCGCAATCATGCGTGAGCGCTTTCGCACCTGGCCCGACTGGCGCGTAAAGCCGGGCAGAGCAATGAGCGCGATCTTTACTGATTGAAATGGTTCTCAATGTTTCTTCGGATGCGTCGGGTGTTCCGCACGAAACGGCTCGCCGCGCCCTATGCGTCGACACGTATGTGCAGGGCGGTTATGGTGCCCCCCAAACCGTGAGGAGGCACGCATGATCAGACGCTGGCTGATGAGAATCTTTCCGAGACTGCTCGACGTGGGCTTCGTGCTGGGGCTGATCGGGGCGGTGGCGTTCGCTGTGGGTGCCGGAATACTGGACAAGAAGGGCGAAGGATTCGCGTTCCTTCCGTTTTTTTCGTTGCTGTTCGTCGGGTTGTCGGGGGTGGTCATCTCTTTCGGACCGCTCTACCTGCTGCTTGAGGTGCGCGACTTGGTCCGGGAATTCGTGCGGCAGGAAAGCAGCCGCAACCGCGAACACACCGAATCCTGACGGGTAGCCATGGCGGCGGACGCCGTGGCGTACCGCGCACATTGCGACAATGAGCGGACGGGTTGCCATGCAGCCCGTCCGCTTCGCCGTTCCGAAAGACGCCGCGCCCGATGGCGAACGCCAGGCGGACACGGGCAGGGCAGCCCCGCCACGGCCTCAATTCTCCGCATCCTCCCGCATCCTCCCGCATCCTCCCGCATCGACTCCCATCGCCCCGCGTTCCCCCGTCCCCCGCATCGCCCGCCATGTCGCGCGCCCCCGTGTCCCATCCGGTCCCGCGTCCCTATCTTGCCATCCGCCGTCCCGATGACGATATATCCGGGGCAAGACCCTGTCCGGTTGCCGCCGGTGCGTTCCGGCCCGCCCTGCGGGCGGCTGCCCGGCGTAGTGCGTCCCGAGCCCGTTCGCTCCCGTTCACCCTCGTCCGTCCCGGTTCGTGCACCTGCCATCCCGCCGCGCCCGCGCTTCCCCTTTCCCCTCTCCGTCCCGTCCGCCTCGCGCGCCACGCACGCATCCCATCCGATTCTCACGGAGGTCGCCCCATGGACCCGATAACCCATCTCGCCAGCGGCGCGCTTGTCGCCATGATCCTGCCCGGAACCCGGCGCAGCCGCTGGTTCATGCCCTTTGCCCTGGTCTGCGCGGTGCTGCCCGACGTGGACGTGTTCTTCGGCTCCACGCCGCTGGCCTACCTTACCGTGCACCGGGGCATCACCCATTCCTTCCTGGGCGGAGCCGTCATGGCCCTGCTGATGGCGCTGCTGTTCCTGCCGCTGCTGCGGCGCGCGCCGCAAGGCCCGCCAGAAGCCGGTTCCGACCCGCGCGGCGGCGTGCATACGTGGGGCTACGCCCGGTACGCCATGGCCGCGTATGCGCTGATATTGCTGCACATCTTTCTGGATTGCATCACCACCTACGGCACGCAGGTGTTCCTGCCCTTTTCGGACTACCGGGTGGCGCTGCCCGCCGTGTTCATCATCGACCCGGTGATGACCATCGCCATGCTGGCGTTCATCGTGGCGGCCATGGGCCGGACGCACCGGCGCGCCTTCGCGGCGGCGGGCCTTGCCTGGACGCTGCTGTGGCCCGGCGCGTCGCTGGCCGTGCAGCGCCACGTGCACGATACCGTGGCCGCCCGGCTGGCCGCCCAGCCCATGCCCCCGCAGTCCGTGGCGGTGATTCCCGAGGCGCTGGCCCCGTTCAACTGGAAGGTGGTGACCGATGATGGCCGCCGCTACGGCATGGCCCGCTACCAGTTGCTGAACCCCGATGCCCCGCTGGCCTTCGAGCTGTTCGAAAAGGCAGACCCGGTGCTGTACCGCCGCCTTTCCGAGGCCGAGGAGCTGTTCCGCGTCTACGGCCGCTTCGCCATGTTCATGACCCAGGAAACCCGGCAGGAGAATGGCGCGCCCGTGGTGGCCTACCGCGACCTGCGCTTTGCCTCCACGGTGCCCTTCATGCGCATGCTGCGCGGCGAGGGCGTGCCCTTTCAGCTGTTCGCCCGCCTTTCGGCCGACGGGCAGTTGGAGGGCTTCCGCTTCGTGCAGGGGCGCAGCGCCGGCGGGTCCGGCGCGGAAGAGAGCTGGGTGCCGGTGGTGCGGTAGCGCGGCATGGCGTTACGCACTTGTCGATGAAATGCGCCTACCCCCCTTGTCACGCCGTGGTGGAGACGATATTGATGGAATATTGGGGAAAAGGGCGCTGACGTCCTTGCGGCAAAGGCAGCGGCGAGGGGAGCATCCCTTTTTCGCAGTGCCGGAAGGCATGGCGGCGGAGTGCCGGGCATGCATACAACATACCGGCAGAAATCATGTTTCGCACATGGTGCCGCCGCATCGGGGTTCCGGGGCGCGCGCGGCGGCTCCGCAGCACACGCCATGCCCCGCACGGCCCCGGAATGCCATGTCCGACGGAGGTCCACGTGAACAAGAGCGAACTGGTACGAGCGCTTGCCGAAGAGCATGAACTGCCTGTTGAGGACGCCACCACGGTGGTGAACACCTTCTTCGACTGCGTGCGCGACGCGTTGCTGGAAGGCGACCGCGTGGAGATACGCGGCTTTGGTTCGTTCAAGATCAAGGGGTACCGGGGCTACAAGGGCCGCAACCCCAAGACGGGCGATTCCGTGGCGGTGCCGCCCAAGCGGCTGCCCGTGTTCCGCGCGGGGAAGGAATTGAAGGACATCCTGAACCCGTAACGGGCAGGGTTGCCGAGCTTTATCGCGTTTCCGTGTGATGGTGGGGCGGCGCGCCGTGCGCCGCCGTGCGGGCGGTTGCGCTGCCGGTCGGGGGGCTGGCCGCGCGAGCGCTCGCGTTTGGTTTGGGGCCGGACGGGGCCAGGACATTCATGACGTATCGGGATGCGTGCCGCCCGCGTGGCGGCACAGGGGGGAGAAATGAACGAGGGCGCGGACGACACACTCTACGGGCGCGGGGCATGCCCCGTCCCGGCCGTCATGCCGCGAGAACTGGCGGAGGAACGGCTGCGCCATCTGCACCTGCGCATAGGCGAGGGCATCGTGGCGCGGCGTCCGGCCATCATCGCCACGGTGCTCGGCTCGTGCGTGTCCGTCACGTTCTTTCACCGGCCCAGCGGCCTTGCGGGCATCTTTCACGCCATGCTGCCCACGGCCGAGGGCAGCCGCGACTACGACTGCAATCCCTGCAAGTACGTGGATACCGCCGTCGAGGCGGTGCTGGCCCACTTTACCCGCAAGGGCGTGCCCGTCATCGAGATAGAGACCAAGCTGTTCGGCGGCGCGTTCAGCATGAACACCGAGGAAAAGTCGCAGGTGCGTTCGCTGGTGGACGTGGGCGGCCGCAACGTGCAGGTGGCCCGCGAACTGCTGCGCACCAAGGGGCTGGTGCTGTCCAGCGAGCACGTGATGGGCGAACGCGGCCGCAAGCTGCTGTTCCACGCGGGCACCGGCGAGGTGTGGGTGAAGCTGCTGCGCCGCAGCCTGGCCGAACAGGGCCGGGGCGCGGGGCGCAACGGCCGGGGTGCCAAACCCGAACCGGCTGCGTGGTCGTATGACGCCCAGCCGGACCCGTGGACCGATCCCTTCGGCGTCGGCGAATCGGGCGGTACGGGCGAGCGGGGCGGCCAATCCGGCTGATGCCGCCGGGGCGCCATTTGGCCGCGCGCCCGCGCACGCTGGCCTTGCCATCGGAAATGGGCTACGAGCGGGGCAGGAACCCCTTTCCCATGCACCCGCACGCCGGACGCTCCGCCGCATGAAGATCGTCTTCTGCATCGACGACAACCCCCGCTACCTGCTGATGATGCGTGCCGCCGTGCGCTCGCTGCGGCGTCTGCACGCCGACGCGCGGTGCGTGTGCGTGTACGGGGGGGCCAGCCCGGCGGTCATGGACGGGGTGCTGGCGGAGGGCGTGCAGCTTGTGCGGCACACCCCGGTCATCGGCGTGCACAACGCCCCGCGCGAATTCCACCGCTGCATCGGCGCGTTTCTGAAGCTGGAGCTGGCCCTGCTGCCGGAACTGGCCGACGACGAGTACGTGCTGTACTGCGATTCCGACGTCTACTTCCATCAGCCCATTCTGGGCGATGCCGACGGCGCGGAGCACATCCACCCGCCGTACATGGCCATGGCCCGCGAGGCCACCGCCCCCTTCCACCACGCCCACGAGCAGTTGGATTACGAATGGCGCGGCCGCCGCTACGTGGTGCCCCTGCCGTTTCCCATCTGGACCTTCAGCAGCGGGGTGGTGGTGTTCAACCTTGCCCGGCTGCGCAAGCACGACCACGTGCACAACTTTCTGGCCTTCTGCGTGCAGAACCTGCACCGCATCGGCAATCTGGACCAGTCGCTGCTGAACTACTTTTTCGGCAAGCGCATGACCAAGCTGGACCCTTCGTGGAACTGCCCGCCCTACCGGGCCGACGCGCTGGAGCGGGCGCGCATCGTGCACTTTCACGGACCGAAGCCGTGGGACACCAGGCCAGCGTTGTGGAAGGACTTGCGCATCAACCACTACATGGAATTCCGCCGCCGCTGGCTGGAACTGCTGACCCCGGAAGAGCGCGAACTGGCCGCCGCGTGGGAGGCGGCGGGGTAGGGAGCGCCGCCCGCGTGACTGGCCGAACACTTGGCCGAACATCTGTCCGCGCCTCTGTGTGGGCGTTGCCGCCTGCGCGGTTCCTTCCTGTCCGCAGCGCTGCCGCCTGTCCGGGCGTGAAGGACTGTTTCCCCCGTCCCGTCCGCCTGTCTGCCATTCCCCCCCCCCGCACCCCGCACCCCGCTCGGCGCTCCACCGCCCGCCGTCCCTGTCGCCCCGCGCCATTATCATTCCCGCCCCGCCTTCCCTGCTGCCATCGGGTCGCAAGCCTGCTATGTTGGCAGCGCATGGCCTCCATGGCCGCTTCCACACCGTTCGCCGCCCCGCAGCCCGGTCCGCCGCCGGATGAAGGAGTTTTACATGTCGTCCCAGCCGACCGCCTCAACCGCTGGTCCCGCCGCCAATCTGGCCGCCGCTCACACCCCCGAAAGCCTGCGCACCCTGTTTCCCGTGGCCGGGCAGCCCCTGCCGGAAGCCGCCCACGCCTTTGCGCCCATAGAGCAGCGTACCTGCCTCATCGACGGCAGGCTGGAGGAATGGCCCGGCGAGATGCAGCAGGTGTTCTCGCCCATCGGCGAGATTGACGGGACTGGTGGCACGGGCGGCTTCACCCCGCGCCTGCTGGGCCGCTGCCCCATCCTTGACGAGGCCGCCGCCCTGCGCGCCGTGGATGCCGCCGACCGCGCCTGGGCCGACGGCATGGGCGCATGGCCCACCATGGGCGTGGCCGAGCGCATCCGCCACGTGGAGGATTTTGCCCGGCGCATGGCGGCGCGGCGCACCGAGGTGGTGCGCATCATGATGTGGGAAATCTGCAAGTCGTGGCAGGACGCCAGCGGCGAATTCGACCGCACCATGGAGTACCTGCGCGACACCATCGACGCGCTGAAGGATCTGGACCGCGCCTCGTCGCGCTTCGTCATCGAGAAGGGCATTTACGCGCAGATACGCCGCGCGCCGCTGGGGCCGGTGCTGTGCATGGGGCCGTACAACTACCCGCTGAACGAAACCTTCTGCACGCTGATGCCCGCGCTGATCATGGGCAACCCGGTCATCGTGAAAACGCCGCGCCTGGGGCGGCTGCTGTATTCGCCGCTGATGGAAGCCTTCCGCGATGCCTTCCCCGCCGGGGTGGTGAACATCCTGCACGGCGACCGGCGCATCGTGAAGCCCATCATGGCGTCGGGCCGCATCAACGTGCTGGCGTTCATCGGGTCCAGCACGGCGGCGGACGCGCTGCGCCTTGCCCACCCGCACCCGCACCGGCTGCGCTGCGTGCTGGGGCTGGACGCCAAGAACGCGGGCATAGTGCTGGACTGCGCGGACATGGACCTGACCGTGGCCGAGGCGCTGCAAGGCTCGTTCTCGTTCAACGGGCAGCGCTGCACCGCGCTGAAGATGCTGTTCGTGCATGAAAAAAGGCTGGAGGAATTTCTGGCCCGCATGGACGAGGGCATTCGCAAGCTGCGCATCGGCATGCCGTGGGACGAGGGGGTGCGCATCACCCCGCTGCCGGTGCCCGGCAAGTCCGCCTATCTGGACGACCTGGTGCGGGACGCCGCCGCGCACGGCGGCAGAGTTGCCAACAGCGGCGGCGGCACCCACGCCGAAACCCTGTACCACCCCACGGTGGTCTGCCCGGCCACGCCGCAGATGCGTGTGTACCACGAGGAGCAGTTTGGCCCGGTGATCCCCGTCATCCCCTTCACGGACATAGAAACGCCGGTGCGCTATGTGGTGGGGTCGCAGTACGGGCAGCAGCTGAGTATTTTCGGCAACGACCCGGATGACGTGGCCCGGCTGATCGATCCCATGGTCAACCAGGTGTGCCGGGTGAACATCAACAGCCAGTGCCAGCGCGGGCCGGACACCTTTCCCTTTACCGGCCGCAAGGATTCCGCCGAGGGCACCCTTTCGGTCAGCGATGCGCTGCGCTGCTTCTCCATCCGCACGCTGGTGGCGGCCAAGGGCAGCGACGCCAACAAGGAACTTCTGACCAGCATCCTCCGGGACAGGCGGTCGAATTTCCTGTCGAACGACTTCATATTGTAGTGGGGCGGGCGGTTGTGGGGGGGGGGGCGAGGGTGAGAGAAAAGACAAAGGCCCGCCGTATCCGGCGGGCCTTTTGGGAGAAGAGGGGAGGACGACATGGGAGTGAGGGCCAGCGATTCGCATGTAATGCATCATCAGTGTGGTCGCCTATGCAGGTTACGCGTCGCGCTCCCTTGGTTCTTTGAGGCTGAGGGCGCGAACGAGACCGTCATGGATGCGATAATCATCAGCATCAACAAACCCAATAGATGGATAAAAGCATTTATGTTTCCAATAGTTCTGTTGTCCGGATTTGTATCCTATAACTGAATTGTCAAAGAGGAACCGTAAGTGCTCAATTGCGTCTGAACGTTCGCATGGTTTTCCAAGCTTGGACACTTCCGATGAAAGATGGAAGTTTGTTATATTTGTCGACCCGTGGTTTTCTAGTGCCCTAAAGAGATCGCGAATGATGGGTCTTTGAGCACCCCACTCATCAAATAGCTCTTGTTTCAGCCATGACGAATACCCAGACTCTGCCTCATATACAGCTTCAGATGAAAGAAGCGGAAAGTCGTTTTTTTCATTTGAGAAGGGGTCAGACTGTTCTGATTTCATAGTATCAATAATTCGTCTAAGGAAACAAATTAGATCTCTTGGCCGCATCATTGATCGTTTTAATAGGTAATTTGAAGGCCTAGACCTTTGGCGCATTTCTTTTTTATCGAACAGTGAATCAATGTCCTCAATATCAGGTAGTCCTTTTTGAGAGGCAAAGTAGTTAATTCTTTTTAGAACAAGCCTAAAAAGAGAATCCTTGTCCCAGTGGAGTAGTGCGCCGCAGTCCTCACGGAGCTTGTTAGCGTCATTGATGCTTAGTGTCTCAAAAATATCCTCTCGCAAGAATACTATTGGTCTAATGACTCCATTGTAGTGTGATGTTATGGAGTCAGCTGCGCCTACAAGGCCAGCAATGACATGGCTCGATTTTTCATAAGAAATTTCATCCCAAGCCTCATCTACTTTGTCGAAAACAACAAATATGTTCGACATAAGTGGACTTGCATCTTGAATGGCTTCTTCAAGAATTCGTATTATATTCTCCATATTTCTTGATAACGTTTCTTGTAGTCCGGAATCTTTGCTGATTTGATCGAAGGATATTTTTCCGCCACCTAAATTAATAGAGGATATATCTCCATCTTCTAGATCGAGTCCGCAGCTTGGTAGTGATATTTCAGAGAGAGAAAAAAGCTTGCTGCTCACAATTGTATAAATTGAAGGAATAGGATCATCAAATAGCTTTGTGAGAAGTTTCTTTGCCTTCCTCATGGATGGAGGTATAGGCTTAAAATTCGTTTCAAGGTGTTTGATGTATGCTTTTATAGCCTCAACGAGAATTATGAATCTCCATGACTGTTTATATGTTTGAGATTCAGCGGATTCAGGGCGTTTTAACAAAGAGTGGACACCCCAATTGTAATCTTCAAATGAAAGTGAAACAAGAATGTTATTAGGGCCAATATATTGAGCATAGTTATTCTCAAGATAACGAAAAACAGCGGTCTTCCCCGCGCCTTTACGGCCAAGTACAAGAAACGATGTTTTGTTATCTATTACCCGCCTAAGCGCGCCGTTGTCATAAAAATAATTCGACAGAAGCTCATCACGTTCAGCAGAGACTTCTCCAACTTCTATCCAATCTAGAATACTCATAGGATCTCCTTGCTAGGAACGTGTGGGCTGCAGTGAGAATTTGAGGCGAACATGTTAATTTACAGGAAAATTACTGTTCAGTGTGTGCGTGCACAAACGTTGAATAACTTTATTTCTCCTCCAACGGCAAGTCCAACTGCCAGATATCCTCGTCGTAGTCCTTGCTGACGATGAAGCCGACCGACCGCGCCAGTTCGGCCATGGACTTGTTGTCGCCAAGGGCAGCGCCCACAATGCGCTTGGTGCCGCGCGCCTTGCAGTAGCGGATGATCTTCTGCATCAGCAGTTTGCCCAGGCCCTGCCGCTTCAGGTCAGACCGCACGGCCACGGCAAATTCCGCCTCGCTGTTGTCGGTGCTGACCATGGCCCGCACCACGCCCAGCGTGCGCGTCACCCCTTCGTTGTCCGGTCCCTTGGCGATAAAGGCCATTTCGCGGTCGTAGTCGATTTGGGTCAGCTTCACCATTTCGGCGCGGGGCAGCTTGGCCACGTTGCCAAAGAAGCGGAACCGCTTGTCTTCAGCCGATAAACTCTCCACGAATTCCCAGTGCTCCGGCTCGTCTTCCGGGCGGATGGGCAAAAGGTCCACGTGCCGCCCGTCGCGCAGGGTCACGCATTCCTCAAGCTCGCGCGGGTAGGGGCGGATGGCCAGCTGGTCCGTGCCGGTGGTGGTGGACCAGGCAATGCGCATGTGCGCATCCAGCGCCACCACGCCGTCGGCATCCACGAACAGCGGGTCTATCTCCAGCTCGAAGATTTCGGGGATGTCGATGATCAGCTGCGACACCTTGCACAGCAGCAGGCGCACGGCGTCCAGATTCACGTGGGCCTTGTGGCCGCTGCCGCGCAGCAGGCGGTACACCCGCGTGCGCGACACCAGTTCCTGCGCAAGGCCCATGTTCAGCGGCGGCAAGGCGGTCTGGCGGTCGGCAAGCACCTCTGCCATGGACCCGCCCTGGCCAAAGCGGATGATGGGGCCGAACACCGGGTCGGTGGCGGTTTCCACGGCCAGTTCGTGCGCCCCGGCCAGCCGGCACATGCGCTGCACGGCATAGCCTTCCATGCGCGCGCCGGGCACCTGGTCGCACACGTTGTTGGCGGTGGACAGGGCGGCGTCCATCACTTCTTCGTCGCTGGAAAGGTTAAGGGCAACGCCGCCAGCCAGCGAGGTGCGCGGCACGTCGGGCGATTCCACCTTCAGCGCCACGGGGTAGCCGATCTCGGCGGCGGCGGCCACGGCCTCGCGCGGGGTCTTCACGTGGCGCGTCTCGGCCACGGGTATGCCGTATGCGGTGAGCACGGCGTGGGCCTCTGCCGGGGTCAGCAGCATGCGCTTGGCCTCCAGCGCGTCGTTCACCACCATGCGCGCCGCCGTCACGTCGGGGTTGAAGGCCTCTGGCAGCGAGGGCGGCGTTTCCATCAGGGTGTCCTGGTTGCGCCGGTACTCCACCATGTTCAGGAAGGCGCGCACCGCGTTGTCCGGCGTGAAGTGGCTGGGCACCCCGGCGGCGGCGAACTTGCGGCGGGCTTCCGCCGCGTCGTCTATGCCCAGCCAGCTTGTCAGCACCGGCTTGCGCCCGCGCCGGGCCACTTCTATGACCGCGCCCGCCACCTCGTCGCTGGGCACGGAAAAGGTGGGCACGTGCATCGCCAGCACGGCGTCCACGCCCCTGTCGTCCAGCAATATCTGTAGCGCCTTGGCGTACATGGCACCGTCGGCGGAACTGCGCACGATCAGCGGGTTCCAGTACGACCAGTCGCGCCCCAGCTCGTTGTCCAGCGCCTGGCAGGTCTCGTCGGAAAGTTCGGCCAGCTTGCCGCGCCCCTGCAACAGGGCGTCGGTGGCGAGAAAGCCGGGGCTGCCGCCGTTGGTCAGGATGGCCAGCCGGTCGCCCTTCAGGGGCCTGGCAAGGGCCAGCGTTTCCACCGTGTCGAACATGGCGTCGATGTCGGCCACCCGCAGCATGCCCGCCCGGCGAAAGGCGGCGTCGTACACTTCGTCCGCGCCCAGCAGCATGCCGGAATGCGCGGCCGCCGCCGTGGCCGCCGCTTCCGACCGGCCCGCCTTTATCACCAGCACCGGCTTGTTGCGGGCCAGCGCGCGCGCGGCCGACATGAAGCGCCGGGCGCTGTCGATGGTTTCTATGTACAGCAGCACGGCGCGGGTGTTCACGTCGCTGTTCAGGTAGTCCAGCACGTCGTGAAAGTGCACGTCGTAGCGGTCGCCCAGGGCGATGAAGTGCGAAAAGCCGATGCCCTTGGACGTGGCCCAGTCCAGAACGGACGTGAACAGCGAGTCGGACTGCGAGAGGAAGGCCACCTTGCCGGGCAGCGCCTCTCGCGGGGCAAGGCTGGCGTTCACCCCCACCGATGGCGTGATGAACCCCAGGCAGTTCGGCCCCAGCACCCGCACGCCCCAGCGCCGCGCTGCCTGCAACAGGGCGGCCTTCTGCACTTCGCGCCGTTCACGGTCAAAGCGGAAGAACCCCCGGCTCATGATCACGGCGGCGCGGGTGCCGCGCTTGCCCAGTTCTTCGATGTAGCCGGGAATGGTTTCGGGCGGGGAACAGATGATGGCGAGGTCGGGCGTCAGCGGCAGGGTGTCGATGGCGGTGTGGCCGGGCATGCCCGCCACGGCCTCGCCCGTTTCGTTCACCGGCAGCACCGGCCCCAGAAAGGTGCCGGACATCAGGTTGTTCATGATGATGCAGCCCGGCTCGCCCGGCGTGGACGTGGCCCCGATGACGGCCACGGAATTGGGCTTGAACATCTGCTCAAGGGACGATTGCGTGGACACCGTGCGAACCCCCTTCCGTCGTGCCGCCGCGTGCGGGCAGGTGCGGGCGCGCCGGGCGGATGCCCGGCGACGTGGCGGTGCGCGTTGGCGGCGGCAGTGCGGGCGGAAAGGGCAGGACCGTGCGGTGTGCGGTCATGCCGCCGCGCCGCTCCGGCGTGCCGTCCCCGTCCGGTGACGGGCCGTCATGCGCCGTTCATGGGGCGCACCATTCAGGGCATTCTTTCCGTCCACCGGCAAAAAGTCAATTTCACCGGCGCGGGATGACCGTTCACCGAAAAGGGGGTGGCGCGCCCTTTCGCATGGTCACTGCACGGGGCTAGACAAGGGTCGTGGGCCACGCCCCGCCGCAAGAACGGGCAGGGCCGCCACGAAAAGACCGGAACACCGGCATACCGCCAAACGAACGGGAGGCACCGGCCATGAGCCAGAACAAGTCCGACAAGATCGAAAGCATGATGGACGAAAAGCGCCACTTCGCGCCGCCCGCCGCGCCTTCCGGTGATCGCCGCCGCCCGCACGTGAACGGCATGGACGAATACCTCGCCCACCGCGAACGCGCCGACAAGGACCCCGAAGGCTTCTGGGGCGACCGGGCAAAGCAGCTGCTGGACTGGTTCACCCCGTGGGACAAGGTGATGGACGCGGACATGCACGCCCCGCGCATCGAGTGGTTCACGGGCGCGAAGCTGAACGTGGCGTACAACTGCCTGGACCGCCATCTGGTCAACGGCCGCCGCAACAAGGCCGCCATCATCTGGCAGGGCGAGCCGGAAGACGACGTGCGCGTGCTGACCTACCAGATGCTCTACGACGAGGTGTGCCGGTTTTCGTCCGTGCTGCGCAACCTTGGCGTGCAGAAGGGCGACCGCGTTGCGCTGTACATGCCCATGATTCCCGAACTGGCCGTGGCCATGCTGGCCTGCGCGCGCATCGGGGCGGTGCACTCCATAGTTTTCGCCGGGTTCTCGGCCGTCAGCCTGCAGAACCGCATCCAGGACTGCGAGGCCAGGGTGGTTGTCACGGCGGACGCCGTGCTGCGCGCCGGGCGCTCCATCCCGCTCAAGGTCAACGTGGACGAGGCCCTGAAGGACTGCCCCAGCGTGGAAAAGGTGGTGGTGGTCGACCGCGCGCACTCGGGCTGCGCCATGCGCGAAGGCCGCGACCTGTGGTGGCATGAGGTGATGGCCGACCGCACCCTTGATTCCGCCTGCCCGTGCGCCAAGATGGACAGCGAGGACATGCTGTTCATCCTGTACACCAGCGGTTCCACCGGCAAGCCCAAGGGCGTGGTGCACACCACCGGCGGCTACCTTACCTACGCGGCCCACACCACCCAGTGGGTGTTCGACCTGCATGACGACGACGTGTACTGGTGCACCGCCGACATCGGCTGGATCACCGGGCACAGCTACATCGTGTACGGCCCGCTGGCCCTTGGCGGCACCACGCTGATGTTCGAGGGCGTGCCCTCGTGGCCGGGGCCGGACCGGTTCTGGCACATCGTGGAAAAATTCCGGGTCAACATCTTCTACACCGCGCCCACGGTCATCCGCGCCCTGATGCGCGAAGGCGCGCACTGGACGCAGAAGCACGACCTGTCCTCGCTGCGCATTCTTGGTTCGGTGGGCGAACCCATCAACCCCGAAGCGTGGATGTGGTACCACGAGCACATCGGCCATAACCGCCTGCCCATCGTGGACACCTGGTGGCAGACCGAGACCGGCGGCATCATGATTTCCGCGCTGCCCTACGCCACCACGCTCAAGCCCGGCTCGGCCACCATGCCCCTGCCCGGCGTGGACGCGGCGGTGGTGAAGCCCGACGGCACCCCCTGCGGCCCCAACGAGGGCGGGCACCTGGTCATCCGCAAGCCGTGGCCCGGCATGCTGCGCGGGGTGTTCGGGTCGCCCGAGCGGTACAAGTCCACCTACTTTGAACGCTTCCCCGGCATGTACGAATCGGGCGACGGCGCGCGGACAGACGAGGAAGGCTACACCTGGGTCATGGGGCGGCTGGACGACGTGATCAACGTTTCCGGGCACCGCATGGGCACGGCGGAAGTGGAATCGGCACTGGTTTCGCACCCCTCGGTGGCCGAGGCCGCCGTGGTGGGCATGCCCCACGCCATCAAGGGCGAGGCCATCTACGCCTACGTCACCCTGGCGGCGGGCACCGAAGAGACCGAAGAACTGCGCGCGGCCCTGCGCACGTGGGTGCGCAAGGAAATCGGCCCCATCGCCACGCCGGAGGTCATCCAGTTTGCCGAAGGGCTGCCCAAGACCCGCAGCGGCAAGATCATGCGGCGCATCCTGCGCAAGATCGCATCGGGCGCTGGCTCCGACTTCGGCGACACCTCTACCCTGGCCGACCCGGGGGTGGTGCAGGACCTCATCGAAGGGCGCGTGCAACTTACCGGACATTAGCCATAGCAAGGCAGGGCGGCCCGTTTGGCGGCGGACCGCCCTGCCCGCCGGCAACCACACCCGCGCCGGACGTGCGGCGATGTCCGGCGCGGGTGGCCGGCCACTAGACAAGCGGCCTTGGTTCAGCATCACAAAACGTTCTCTCCCCCCTTCCCGCATAAGGAGGCGGACCGGGCACCCGGTCCGCCTCCGCCGTTTTCGGGGCGCGCAACGCCCTGCCGCCGCGCGCGGGGCAGGCGGGCCGCCTTCTCCTATGGGGTCACCAGCCCGCGTGCCCGCAGGTCGCGGTCCATGTATTCCACTATCTTGCGGCGCGCCATGCCGCGCAATAAGGGCCAAGCTGCGGCCATGAACAGCCGCGAGGGCCAGCAGGTCTTGCGGCCCAGGCGGGCCACCATGGTGTTCAGGCGCGGCTGCATGGCCCTGCCGATGGCGGCAAGTTCGTCGGCGGGCAGCCTGGGCCACGCGGGCAGGGGAATCTCG
Organism: Desulfovibrio sp. A2; assembly: GCF_000226255.1. Lineage (GTDB taxonomy): Bacteria > Desulfobacterota > Desulfovibrionia > Desulfovibrionales > Desulfovibrionaceae > Cupidesulfovibrio. The sequence continues at coordinate 4,493 of NZ_AGFG01000040.1, read as the reverse complement.
GCGCTCACGGAGGGCATCAGCGGGATGATGGGCACATGGTCCCTGGCCCCGCCCGTGCTGCGGGCCACCAGATGGCCGCCCAGCGCGCCCTTGGCCGCATAGAGCGACCGGCTGGCCGCGAACAGGTCGTTCGCGAGGGGCAAGGTGAAGTGCATGCGCAGGAATTGCTGCGCGTTGCGTCGGCCCAGCTGGTAGTCGTGCTCGCGAAAGGCCAGTGACAGAAAACCGGCGAAGGCCCCCAGCCCCGCCCCGGCAAGGGCCTTATCGCCGTAGACGGTTCCGCGCGCGTTGCTGCCGGTGGGGGCCACGAGATACCGGGAATAGATTGCCGAGTCGGCGGCAAGGGCCAGTTCCTCGGGCTTGAAGCGGCATTGCTGCTTCATGGCGGACAGCAGGGGAGCCACCACCTCCGTCACGTCGGGGCGCAGCTGGCACTGCCGTTGATAGGCCTGCGCATCGAAGGGTGAGGGAAAGGGATCCACCAGCACCACGGCGGAATGGGCCGCCTCGCCCGTGCGCGGCAGGCGCGTGCAGATGTCGTCCGCCAGGGCGCGCCGGGCCAGTTCGAAGGGTTCGTTGTTGGCCATGCCCCCATCCACCGCCGGAAAGCGCACGGTGTCGCCGGTGGGCAGTTGGGTGGGGGCGCGCACCGGCGTGCAGTGTCCGCCCTGATCAAGACCGGGCCACATGCGCGCTTCGTAGACCTCGCGCGCCGTGTACAGGAAGCGCGGCGCAAGCCCCACGGGAAAGGCGGAACTGGCCAGCGCCCACGTGACCAGGGTGTTCCACCCGGTGGGGCCGTGCGGGTCCACGTGGGTGACGCCCGGCTTGTCCGGGGGGGCGAGCGAGAACTGGAACGTGCCGTGGTCGCCATGCTGGAACATGTCGTGCCCGGATTCCGGGCCGGACCCCTGCATGGTGATGCGGTACGGCACGCCGGGCAGGTTGGTGACGCACAGGATGACGCGCAGGGTTTCGGACAGCCACGGGGGCGGCGAGAAGCGCGGGTCCCACGGAGAGCCGAAGGCCTCGTCCGCGATGGCGTCCAGCCGGTGGGAATTGAGCAGCGAGGGAATGGCGTCGCCGGGATCCTGCATGTCCGAAAGGCCCAGGAACCCGCGCGAGGTGCCGTCGTCGTGCCGCAGGTCCAGGCTGTCCACCCACACCTGGCGCAGCAGGGACGGGGTATGCCCGCCCGCGGTGCGCCTGCCCCGGATCACCGCCGCCGGAAACAGCCCGGCGGCCACGGCCCCGGCCGAGGTGCCGGACACGGCGTCGATGCGCACGTCGTGGCCGGGCACAGGGTCACCGCGCGCCTTGGCCGCGTACCAGGCGTCCAGCGCCTCGATGATGAAGTCGATGACCCCGGCGGAATAGGGGCCGCCGGATACGGCCCCGGCCGACGTGAGCGCGATGTGGAACGGCTCTGCCATGGGTGCCCCCGGTGGTTCGGAGGTTGCGGACGGCCGACTGGCCACCCCGGTGCGGTGCGGCGGGCATGGCCCGCACCCGCTGCGAACGGCGACGGAGGGCGATGGCGTGGCGGAAGGTGGCGGCGTGGCGGGGGGATGCCGAAAGGTGGCGGCTGCGGTACGCGGCGAGAGGCGGTGGCGGCGGCGCGGAGGGGATGCGGAAGGAGATGCAGGGATGTTCGCACATGCCGCCGCCCGTGGGAAGGAAATTGTGCGCGGCGCGGCATGGTCGCATCCGAAAACTAGCCCGGTTGCCGCGCGCGGCGGAAAGGTGCTACGTTGTCGTATGGTTCCGGGCCTCGTTCGGGATTGCCCCTTTGGCCGTGCCACCCCGTTTCGCGACACCACCAGGAGGTTTCCATGCCCGCATTGCCCCCGCGTTCCGTCCGTAGCGTGGCCCGGCCCCGCCCGGCGCTGCTGTTGCTGGTTCTGTTGCTTGCGTTGTTGCTGGCGGGGTGCGCGTGCAGGCAGCCCCCCGCGCAGGGGGATGCCAAGGAGGCCGCGCCTGCGGCGGAAAGCGCGCCGCTACTGCTGGAACACCCCACCACCGGGGGCATGCTCTACGCGCGTGAGCCGGAACTGCTGCGGCGGTACACGAAATTCCAGATGGAGCATGTGGTGCTGCGCGAGGAGCATCCCGAAACCTTCCGGGGCGCGTCCCTGGACGAGAAGGCCAACATGGTCTTCATGACCCGCGACATCTTCGTGGATGCGCTGCGGCGCGGCGGGTGGGAGGTGACCGACCAGCCCGGCCCCGGCGTGGCCCGGCTGCGGCTGATGATCTTCGGCATGCAGCCCACCGAGGTGGCCCCCAGCAACGGGACCTACGACACGCCATTCGGACGCATCGACCTGACCCGGCTGGACGACGCGGGCAAGGCGGCGCTGATGGGCAACATCACCCTGGGCGGCGAACTGACCGATTCCGAGACCGGGTCGCGGCTGCTGAGCTTCGTGGAGCGGTGTTCCGTCACCGGGCTGGATCCCTTGCGGGCCTTTGGCCGGTGGGACGCCGCGCGCAGCGGCGTGGAGGCCAGCGCGGCAACGTTGGTGCGCGGTTGGAACCGCCTGCACGGAAAGTAGATACGCCTGATTGTAATCCGCACCACCACCAGCCACGCGGCATTGCCCCGTGGCTGGTTTTCTTTTGCGGAAGGGGGGCGGGCGATCCTAGCCCTGGCAGGTGGGCGGGGCCGCTTCGGCAGGGGTTTCCGGCAGGGGCAGGCGCAGGGTGACCGTGGTGTCGCCGGGGCGGCTGTCCACGTCGATGAACCCGCCAAGGGCGGTGACGACGCCCACGGCCACGGACAGGCCAAGGCCCATGCCGCGCCCCACCGGCCGGGTGGAGAAGAAGGGCTCGAACACGTGGGGCAGCACCTCTGGCGCGATGCCGTGCCCGGTGTCGTGGAAGGCGATGCACAGTTCGTCGCCGGGAACGGGGGCGGCTGCGTCGCCGGGCGGGGGCAGATCCACCCGCACGGTGACGGCAAGCTCGCGCTGCGTCGCCGGGGGCTGGGCGTATTCCACCGCGTCCAGCGCGTTTTCCGCCACGTGCACGAACACCTGGCGCAGTTCCACGGGCGGGGCCACCAGCAGGGGCAGGTCCGGCGGCGCGTCCAGCCGCACCGTCACGCCAAGGTCGGCGGCCCGGTCGGCCAGCAGGCGCAGGGCCTCGCCCAGCAGGTCGGCCGCGCGCACCGGGCCGGGGCGCGGGTCCAACCCCTTGCCGAAGAACAGCAGCTTGCGGGTTATCTCGCGCACGCGGCGGCTCTGGGCCTTGATCCGGACCACCGAGCGGCGCATTTCCGCCGCGTGCGGGCTGGATGCAAGGTCCGGCTCGTCCAGCAGGTCCTCGATCCAGCCCGCAGCGTTGGTCATGATGTTCACGGGGTTGTTGATCTCGTGCGCCACGCCCTCGGCCAGCCGCCCGATGGAGGCCAGCTTGCCCGCCTCGATCATGCGGGCGTTTTCCTCCTGGCGCAGCTTGCGCTCGTGGGCGGCGCGCAGTTCGCGCACCAGATCGTCGATGTCGGCGGGTTTCAGCAGGTAGTTGAACGCCCCGTGCCGCATGCCCTCGACCGCGCTGCGCACGTCGGACGAACCGGTCAGCATCAGCGCCTCGACCAGCGGCAGGCGCGCCTTCATGCGGCGCAGAAGGTCGATGCCGCTGGCCCCGGGCAGGCACACGTCCAGCACGGCCACGTCGAATTCCTCGCCCGCGTCCAGGAGCGCGAGCGCGGATTCGGCGTCGTAGGCCGTGCGCACGGCAATGCCCCGCGCGCGCAGCCGTTCGGCCAGCAGCTCGGCGAATGCCGTCTCGTCGTCAACGAGCAGGGCGCGCATCATGCCACCCGCGGGCGGGCAAGCCCGCGCCGCTACTCCTTGTCTTCGTCGAGGATCTTGCGGGCGTTGTCGAAGTCGCCCGCCTGCGCGAAGGTGGCGGCCACCATGGCATCCTCGACCCTCTCGCGGAAGGCGCGGCGGATGTCGCGCACCAGGATGTCGATGTCCACGGGCTTCTTGTGGTATTCGAAGGCCCCCAGGCGGCGGGCTTCTTCCTCGTCCTTTTCGGTGCCGTGGCCGGTCAGCACGATGACCTGCACCTGCGGGTAGGCCTTCTTGACGCGGCGCAGCACTTCCATGCCGTCGATGCCGGGCATGCGCAGGTCGAGGACCATGACGTCGGGCACTTCGCCGGAGGACACCATCTGCAGGGCTTCTTCACCGTTCAGGGCAACGGTGGCCCCGGCGTCGCGCATGGACATGCGCTCGGCCAGCGTGCGGACGAAATTTTCCTCGTCGTCCACCAGCAATACCTTGATACCCTTCATGACTGCTCTCCTTCGGGTTCGGGTGAAACTCGGTCCGCAAACCCGCGCGGCGGTGGCGAAGCCGCCGCGCGGTGCATCTTAACTGTTCATGCGCTAAATGGGCACCACGCCGTAACACACGGCCACGTCGCCAAGGCCCACGTTGTCCAGGAAACTGTTGTGAATGACCCGGCGCGCGGGGCGCGCGCAT
>NZ_AGFG01000041.1 GCF_000226255.1 Desulfovibrio sp. A2 | reverse complement strand
GTCATGCCGTTGGCGGGCGGGATTCTCCGGAGGCTGATCCGTTGTCGGCGCGTCTTCCGGGCGTCCGTTGGAGGGGGAGGCGTGCGGCTCGTCGGGCCCTCGCCAACCCCGCAGCCCACGGGGCGACGGCCCGAGGGCGCGGCGCAACCCGGCAGGCGGATGCCCGGCCTACAGGTCCAGCAGGCGGGCCACCCGTTCCGGGTCCAGCGAGCGGTGCGCATCGCTCGCCGGGGCGGACAGCATGTCCATCACGGCGCTGTAGGCCTGGTCGGCCTCGGCGGCGGGAACGGCGGCGTTGGTCTGCACGCCCTGGGCGGCCTGTCCTGTCAGACCGGCCTGTCCGGCGGTGTCGAGCGCGGTGCGCTTGGTTTCGGTGGTCTCGCGGGCGCGGGTTAGCAACGCGTCGATACGCGAGAACGAATCCTGCGAAATGGTGGTGATACCCGTGGTCCCCGTGGTCATGGCGGCCTCCTGGAAGTTTTTTCCGTCTGCCCGCGTCATTCTGCAAGGGCCGTGCAAACGGGCCATGGCGTCGGGATTCAGGCACGGGAGCGTCCTTCTTCGGGCATGATGGGGCGCGCGGCCCGGCGGCGTATCCGCTCCGCCCCCGCCCGTTCATGCAGCCCGTTCCTGCCCCCCGTCGGTGTCGCCAGTGCGTGTCGTCCGTCGGCGTCGGTGATCCGGCTGTCCGGGATTGCGGTCCGGGCCGCTTTGGGGTAGGCGAAGCGGCGCGCCACGGTTGCGTTTCCGCCCGAACGCGCTACACTTGCATCCATGTGCGCCCCGTGTGCGTCCTCCATGTCTCCGGCGCGTGCGGACAGGCCCTTGCCAGCCCCCGGCCCCGGGCGTTCCGGGGCGGGGCGCGCCACCCTCGCCCTGTTCCTTCCGGAAGCGGCATGACCCAGAATTTCCTGCTGTTCGACATCGGCAACACCAACGTCAAGATCGGCATCGCGGTGGAAAGCGCGGTGCTGACCTCGTACGTGCTGCCCACCGACCCCGGCCAGACGGCCGACTCCATCGGCCTGCGCCTGCTGGAGGTGCTGCGCCACGCCGGGCTTGGCCCGGCCGACATTTCGGCCTGCGTGGCCAGTTCCGTGGTGCCCAGCGTCAATCCGCTGGTCCGGCGCGCCTGCGAACGCTACCTGTACCGCAAGCTGCTGTTCGCGCCCGGCGACGTGACCATACCGCTGGAAAACCGCTACGAGCGCCCGGCAGAGGTGGGGGCCGACCGGCTGGTGGCCGCCTACGCCGCCCGGCGGCTGTACCCCGGCCCCCGGTCGCTGGTTTCCGTGGATTTCGGCACCGCCACCACGTTTGACTGCGTGGAGGGCGGCGCGTATCTTGGCGGTTTGATATGTCCCGGCGTGCTTTCGTCCGCCGGGGCGTTGTCGTCGCGCACGGCCAAGTTGCCGCGCATCAGCCTGGAAGTGGCGGAGGATACGCCGGTCATCGGCCGTTCCACCACCACCAGCCTGAACCACGGGTTCATTTTCGGCTTCGCCGCCATGACCGAGGGCGTGCTGGCCCGCCTGGGCGACGTGCTGCCCGGCCCCACCGAGGTGGTGGCCACGGGCGGGTTCGCCCGGGACATCGCGCGGGTGAGCCGCTGTTTCGACCACGTCAGGCCCGACCTGCTGCTGGAGGGCCTGCGGTTGCTGTATCTTGAAAGCGGCACCCGCTAGGGCCGCGCCATCGCCCCTCCATTCCGGACCGGGGCGGGGCCGGGCGCGCGGGCCGCATCCGACAATCGACATTCCGACGACCGAAACCCGACGAACATGAAAGGACCAAGGAGATGCAGATGAGCACCATCGTATCCGTCTGGGCGAGGGAAATCCTTGACTCCCGCGGGAATCCCACCGTCGAGGTGGAAGTTTCCCTTGAATCGGGCCACACCGGCCGCGCCGCCGTGCCTTCCGGCGCCTCCACCGGCACCCGCGAGGCGCTGGAAATGCGCGACGGCGACAAGGGCCGCTACAAGGGCAAGGGCGTGGAGAAGGCCGTGGACAACGTGATGGGTGAAATCGCCGAGGCCACCGTGGGGCTCGACGCCCTGCGCCAGGTGCAGGTGGACAACACCCTGCTCGACCTCGACGGCACCGACAACAAGTCGCGCCTGGGGGCCAACGCCATGCTGGGCGTATCCCTGGCCACCGCGCGGGCCGCGTCCAGCTTCCTGGGTCTGCCGCTGTACCAGTATCTGGGCGGCGTCAATTCCAAGGTGCTGCCCGTGCCGCTGATGAACATCATCAACGGCGGCGCGCACGCGCCCAACAACCTGGACATCCAGGAATTCATGATCATGCCCATCGGCGCGGCCACCTTCCGCGACGCGCTGCGCATGGGCGCGGAAACCTTCCATACCCTGAAGGCGCTGCTGGCCGCCGACGGCCACGTGACCAGCGTGGGCGACGAGGGCGGCTTTGCCCCCAACCTGAAGAACCACGACGAGGCCTTCCGCTACATCATGAAGGCCATCGAGGAAGCGGGCTACATTCCCGGCGCGGAAAT
>NZ_AGFG01000042.1 GCF_000226255.1 Desulfovibrio sp. A2 | reverse complement strand
CCAGCTCGCGGCCCCGGAAGTAGTGGTCCACGAAGAACACGGCCGGACCGGCCACGGCGGCGCGGCGCGCGTCCACAAGATCGCCCAGCTGGGCGAAGGAACCCTTGCCGAGGATGTAGAAGGGAACGTTCTTGGTATTGCGGTACATGGTGGTCTCCTGGGGGTTGTGCGGAAGGTGCGCCGCGTCGCGCATTCTAGGCGCAATCGCGGGGGCGGGCAAGATGTCCGGAAATATGTGGAACAGGCGGTTAGCCGGGGAAATGCCCCGGCGGTGCGGCGTGCGTGAAGGCGCCACCCGGCGGGCCGGAGGCGCGGAGAAGACAGGGCGAAGCGGGGGTGTGCATGGGGGGTGACCGGCGATGCCGGGCGGAGTGGCCGCGTGCTGCCGACGGGGGTGCCCGGCGGAACGGAGTGAATGGGACTCGCGACGGATGCACCAGTAAGGATTCGGCGTGCCAAAGTCAATGGAAAAGAGGCCGGTGCGTCGCACAATGCTGGCCTTGGGCGCGCGGGTATGGCAGGGGAGTGGTGGAATGGATCAACCCACACGCTTCGGGGAGGACGCATGACCAACGGCAACAGCTCGACAATACGGAAAAAACCTTTTCCTATGCGCGGCTTCGCGGCGCTGGCCGCGTTGCTGGCGCTGGCGGCGCTGCTGGCCGGGTGCAGCGAGAAGCTGCAACTGTACCGGCCCGGCGCGCTGGCCACGCTGAGCGGCACGGTGAGCTTTCGCCAGCGCATCCTGCTGCCGCTTACCGTACAGGGCGAGGTGCGCCTGCTGGACGTGACCGATGGCGGTGACGGGGTGGAACTGGCCCGCGTGGAACTGCCCGCGCCGGTGCGGGCGCCCGCGCCGTACCGCATCGATTTCGACGCTGCGCGCATCGACCAGCGCCGCAACTACGTGGTCGAAGCCACCCTGTACGAGCCCGCCACGGGCGGCGGCACGGGCCGGGTGTGGTTTCGCACCCCCGCGCCGCAGTACGTGCTGACGCACGGCAACCCGGCCTACAGGGAACTGGTGCTGGAGATGGCCCGATGAGCGCTGCGGCCACGGTGGAGGGACGGGGCGACGTGGCGCGTTGCCCGTGGGCGCGCACGCCGGAGGAAATCGCCTACCACGATACCGAGTGGGGCGTGCCCGTGCGCGACGACCGCATCCATTTCGAATTCCTGGTGCTGGAAGCGGCACAGGCCGGGCTTTCGTGGCTGACCATCCTGCGCAAGCGCGAGGGCTACCGCCGCCTGTTCGCCGGGTTCGACCCCGCCGTGGTGGCCCGGTTTACCCCGGCCGACGTGGAGCGGCTGCTGGGCGATGCCGCCATTGTGCGCAACCGCCTGAAGGTGGAGGCCGCCGTGCGCAACGCCCGACTGTTCCTGGACGTGCAGGCCCGCCACGGCAGCTTCGATGCGTTCATCTGGAACTTCGTGGACGGCCGCCCGGTGTGCAACCAGTGGCGTGAACTGTCTCAGGTGCCCGCCACCACGCCGCTCTCGGACACGGTGTCGAAGGAGCTGAAGCGGCTGGGCTTCAAGTTCGTGGGGTCCACGGTGATCTATGCCCATTTGCAGGCCACGGGGCTGGTCAACGATCACCTGACCAGCTGCTTCCGCCACGCAGAAGTGGCGGCGGCGCGCCGGGGCTGATCTGGCTGGGCCGGCTGGCCCGATGGGCGCGGCGGGCCCGCTGGCAGGCGTGGAATGCACCGGGCCAGGACGCGCGCGGGCTTGTGCGGCAAGGGGTTGGTGCGTGCGGCAGGAGAAGGCCGGGCGCTGCTTCTTGCCAGTGCGAAAATTGATGTCTATAATTATTAGTATCGATTTTATCTATATCAACATCAAGGAGTCAGTGAGATTTATGATTACGCTTACCGACCGTGCCCGCACGGAACTGGATGCCTATTTCTCCGACAAGGAACGCAGCCCCATTCGCGTCTACCTGGCCCCCGGCGGTTGCAGCGGCCCGCGCCTGGCCCTGGCCCTGGACGAGCCGGGTGAAGAGGACAAGGTGTTCGAGCCCAGCGGCTATACCTTCTGCGTCAACGGCGGGCTGCTGGAGCAGTCCGGCGCCATCAGCATCGACCTTGGCTCCATGGGCTTTGCCGTGACCTCCGAAGTGCAGCTCGGCGGCGGTGGCGGGGGGTGCAGCGGGTGCGGGAGCTCCAGCAGCTGCTGCGGCTAGGCGCTCCGTCTTTTCGCCCTCCGGCGGCGTCGGAGTCCGCCTGTCACTCCGGTCACGTACGTTTGGGTACGCTCCCTTCGTGACAGGCGTCTCCTCCTTGCCGGAGAACGAAAATCCCGTCGCGCCAGAGCGCGGGGGTATTCTTGTTTCAGTCTTGGCATGAAGAACATGCACGGGGCCGGATGTGACATCCGGCCCCGTGTTGTTTTTAGGGGGAATCGGGATGGCCTGGCCATGTAGCCGGGCGTATTGACCGCCACACCGCCCCATTCCGCCCTTGCCCCCCGCGCCGGGGGGGAGTAGGTAACCGCCCTTGCGGGCGTGCGTGGGTGCGCCGCCCGGCAGCAACGTCACAGCATCGGGCCATCAGTGCATTGCCTCGAGCACGCGACAGAGAGGGGCATTCGCCATGCGCAGCATCGCCGTCTATTGCGGCTCCAATTTCGGAAGGGGCGACGATTACCTGAAGGCCGCCGTGGCCCTGGGGCAAACCCTGGCCTCGCAGTCCATCCACCTCGTCTATGGCGGCACCACCAAGGGGCTCATGGGCGTGGTGGCCGATGCGGCCCTGCGCGCCGGGGGCCAGGTGCACGGCGTGATCACCAAGAGGCTGGTGGAGCGCGGCCAGTTGCACGAAGGGCTGACCAGCCACGACGTGGTGCCCGACATGCGCAGCCGCAAGGCCCGCATGGCCCAGTTGGCCGAGGGCTTCGTGGCCATGCCCGGCGGCATCGGCACGCTGGAGGAGTTGTTTGAAATCTGGGTGGAGGGCCAGCTCTATCCGCCCGCGCGGCCCATCGGCCTGCTGGACGTGGGCGGCTTTTACGGGCCGTTCTTCGGCATGATCGACCACATGATCGAGGAACGTTTTCTGCCCGTGGGGCACAGGGCCATGGTCATGGCCCATGCGGACCCGGCAGACCTAGTGGCCGCCATGCGCGCCTATACCCCGGTGACCGTGGAGAAGTGGGGGCTGTAACCCCGCCCCGACCCACGTCCGGCTCCCTCCCGTTCCACTGCCCCCCCCCGCCGCCTGATCCTGACCCTGCGCCCGCGCGCCTGTGCCGTTTCCGAGCGAACCGCACGAAAGACGGCCCTGTCGTCCCCCTGGGGGGCGGCAGGGCCGTTGTGCGTGGCGAGTGTGCGGCCAGTGTGTCGTCTCGCGTCCGGCCTGCGTCACCCGTTGCGTCCAATCCTTTCGCGTCGCGTCAGTGGCAGTGGGCCATGGCGCGCAGCATTTCCTCGCGGCCCGGCCCCAGGGGCGGATTGAATTCCACCCCCATTTCGTTCCCCCGGTACCAGCGGGTATGGTAGGGAATGTTCTGCAGGTGGCCCGGCTCGTTCACCGTGGCGTGCAGATACATGCCCTTGCCGGGGCCGCCCAGGTCCGCGCCGCCGCCGTACACCAGCAGCCGCGCCCCGCCGGTGCTCACGTCCAGCAGCCGCGCCTTGTATTCGTGCTCGCCGTAGCGGATGCGGCACGGGTAGTCGTATTCGGCGGACGCAAGATCGATGCGGAAATATGCCCTGCGGTCTTCCTGGGGGTTCTTCATGACGTGTCCCTCCGTGCTGACGGCCCGACACCGCGTGATGCGGCGTGCGTGCGCGCGTGAATTCTGCCGACCGTGAACCGACGGGTGGCTGGGAGGAGGGGACAACGCGGGTCGGCAGGTGATGCGCCCCGGTGGGCAGGGGCTGGCCGGGAATGAGGTGGAGCGCGCGCGGGGGCCACCGTGTACTGGTATGGTATGACGTGTCGCCCGCGCGGGCAATGGGCAAGACGCCTTCAACGGCATGGCGCGCGCAGGTTATCATGCCCCGGCGCTAACCCCCCGCGCTGCTTCGCCGGGAGTTCTGCATGCGGGCGTACGGCGGGCGGCAGCCCGGAAACGAAGCCGGGCCGCCGGTTTCCCGGCGGCCCGAAATGGAGCCCTTGAGCAGGATTGAACTGCTGACCTCGTCCTTACCAAGGACGCACTCTACCGACTGAGCTACAAGGGCATGCTGTCGCATGATGCCGCAGGGTTGCGAGGCACGAAAGGCCCGTCGCGTGCGGCGGACGGTTGACTAGCCTGTTTCGCCACCGGCGTCAAGACCGGGGCCGGGAATGGCGAGCCCTGACCGCTCCGTGTGCCCCGCCTGTTCCGTGGGGTCCGTCAGGTGTGTCCCTTGAGCGCGGTGAGCGGGTTGCCGTTGCGACTCTGTATTGTTCGTTCAATCAATCTATATCGAGCCGCTTGACCTCCCCCGCGGACTGATGCATACATTGCGGTACCCATAGTCTTCCAGGTTTTCTTCGCATCTCCAACGCAAGGACGATAGCCCCATGCGCCGCACCGCAGCCACCGCACTTCCGAACGCCACGGGCCTACAGGCCCCGGTATTCGTAGCGGTCGTCGTACGCGTAGTACGTCGCGTCGCGCCGTAGCCGGGGCAGGTCTCAGCAGCAGAGAACAGTCCAACCCCCGTCGGCGCGAGCCGGCGGGGGTTGTCGTTTTCCGCACCTGGCGGGAAGGGCGCATCCTCCTCCGGCATCGGCCCGGATATCAGGAGGAGCGCACATGTCAGCCCACAGCCAGTCCACGGCCGGTTCCGGCATCGCACCCGGCGCCGCATCCACCCCCCGAAAACGCCAGCCCAACGGCGCGGATTTCGTCATCCGCCTGCTGGAGCGGCAGGGCATCGACGTCATCGCGGGCATTCCCGGCGGGGCCAACCTGCCCCTGTACGACGCCCTTGGCCGCGCCGGGTCTATCCGTCACGTGCTGGCCCGGCACGAGCAGGGCGCGGGCTTCATGGCCCAGGGCATGGCCCGCGTCACCGGGCGGCCCGCCGTGTTCTTCGCCACGTCGGGCCCCGGGGCCACCAACACCCTGACCGCCATCGCCGACGCCAAGCTCGACTCGGTGCCCGTGGTGTGCATCACCGGGCAGGTGCCGCTGGGCCTGGTGGGTTCGGACGCCTTTCAGGAGGTGGACATCTACGGCATGTCCATTCCCGTGACCAAGCACAACTTCCTGGTGCGCTCGGTGGACGAACTGGCCGAGGTCATCCCCGCCGCCTTCCGCATCGCCGCGTCCGGCCGCCCCGGCCCGGTGCTGGTGGACATTCCCAAGAACGTGCAGATGGCCCCGGTGGACCAGGCGGTGTTCGACAACCCGCCGCAGCCAGGCCTGCCCGCGCCGCCCCCCGCGCCCGACCCGGCGGACATTTCCCGCGCGGCCATGCTGCTGAATGCCGCCAGGCGGCCCATGCTCTACCTGGGCGGCGGTGTGGTGGCCTCCGGCGCGTCGGACATGGCCGTGCAGCTTGCCGAACGGGCCGGGCTGCCCACGGTGATGACCCTGATGGCCCTGGGGGCCATGCCTGCCGGGCATCCCCTTTCCCTCGGCATGCTGGGCATGCACGCCGCCCGGCACACCAACCTGCTGCTGGCCGAATGCGACGTGCTGCTGGTGGCCGGGGCGCGCTTCGACGACCGGGCCGTGGGCAAGGCCGAGCGCTTCTGTCCGGACGCCACCATCATCCACATCGACATCGACGAGAGCGAACTGGACAAGATTCTGCCCGTGCACTGCGGCATTACCGGCGATGTGGGCCTGGCCCTGGCCGAGCTGCTGCCGCTGCTGCGCCCCCGCGCGGAAGCCGGGCGCGAGGCGTGGCTGACCCGGGTGGAGGAATGCCGCCGCCGCCATCCCTTCGTCATGCCCGGCGCGGAAGACCCGCGCACCCCTTACGGGCTGATCCGCTGCGCCGCCGACGCCGTGGACCACGACGCCATCGTGGCCACCGACGTGGGCCAGCACCAGATGCGCACGGCCCAGGCCTACCCCCTGCGCGGCCCGCGCCGCTGGCTGACATCCGGCGGGCTGGGCACCATGGGCTTCGGCCTGCCCGCCGCCATCGGCGCGGCGCTGGCCCGGCCCGAGGCCACGGTGCTGTGCTTCACCGGCGACGGCAGCCTGCAGATGAATATCCAGGAACTGGCCACCGCCGCCGAAGAAGGCGTGAACGTCAAGATACTGCTGGCCGACAACAACGCCCTGGGCCTGGTGCGCCAGCAGCAGGAACTGTTCTACGAGGGGCGGCTGGTGGCCAGCGGCTACCGGGTGAAGGTGGACTTCGCGCGCATCGCCGAAGGGTTCGGCGTGCCCGCCGTGGATCTGGACGCCAGCGAACACCCCCTGCGCGACCTGGCCGACGCCCTGCGCGCGCCGGGGCCGTGCCTGATCCGGGTCACCGTGCCCGCCGAGGCCAACGTGTACCCCATGGTGCCGCCCGGCGCGGACAACCTGCAAATGATCGGCGGCGAGCCGGAACCGGCGGACGCCGCCGCGAACCCGGATGAGGATGCCGCCACCACTTCCGCCACCGCCCCCGGAGGTCGCCATGTCCACGCCTGATATCGCGCCAGATGCCGCCCGCTCCGCCCATCCCGTCCCTGTTCCCCATGCCGCGCCGGATGCCCGGCCGCTGGTGGCCCTGCGCCTGGTGGTGAACAACCACCCCGGCGTCATGTCGCACGTGTGCGGGTTGTTCGCCCGGCGGGCGTTCAACGTAGAGGCCATCCTGTGCACCCCGGTGAACGGCGGCGAGGTGAGCCGCATCTGGCTGCTGGTGGTGGATGACGAACGGCTGGAACAGATGGTGCGCCAGGTGCGCAAGCTGCACGACGTGCTGGACGTGCGCCGCCAGCCCGCCGGGGGCGAGGCCTTTGCCCGGCTGGCGGACTGCATGGCCGCCTGGGAGAGCGAAACCGCCGGGTAGCCGGGCCGTTCCCTTCCCGAAATGACGCGTCCCGCCGCAGCGCTGGCTGTGGCGGGACGCGGGAAAGGCGTGTGCAGTGGTCTTGCGGGTGGAGCCCCTTGGCATCCGCCGGGGTGGCTACCCCTCTTCGCGCATCTTGCGGATAAGCTCTTGCAACACGTGCGACTGCTGGGCCATTTCCGCCACGGCGGCGGCGGACTGGCGCATCACCTCGGCCGATTCGGCCGAAACGCGGCTGATGTCCTCGATGGACCGGTTGATCTCCTCGCTGGCGGCGGACTGTTCCTCGCTGGCCGTGGCGATGGACCGCACCTGGTCGGACACGGCGGCCGCCAGGTCCACGATGACCCCCAGCGACGCGCCCGACTCCGTGGCCAGGCGGGTCACCTCCTGCACGTGGCGCACGGTGTCGTCCACGTGCCCCACGTTGCGGCGGGTGCCGTTCTGGATGCCCGCGATGGCCTGGCCCACTTCCTTGGTGGCCAGCATGGTCTTTTCGGCCAGCTTGCGCACCTCGTCGGCAACCACGGCGAATCCGCGTCCCGCGTCGCCGGCGCGGGCCGCCTCGATGGCCGCGTTCAGGGCCAGCAGGTTGGTCTGGTCGGCGATGTCGTTGATGACGGTCATCACCCGGCCGATGTCCTCGGCCTGGCGGCCCAGTTCGCCCATGTCGCTCTTGAGCTGGTCGGCGGTTTGCTGCACCTGGCCGATGCCCGCCACCACCTGGCGCACCACGTCCTGGCCGCTCACGGCCTTGTCGCGCGCGCCCTCGGCGGACCCGGCGGCCTCACCGGCGCTGCGCGCCACCTCCAGCACCGTGGCGTTCATTTCTTCCATGGCCGTGGCGGTTTCGGACACCCGCTGCATCTGGTGCTCCGCGCCACGGCTGGCCTGCTCGATCTGGGCGGCCAATTCCTCGGAGGCGGACCCCAGCACGCCGGAAACGCCGGTCAGGGTGTCCGCCGCCTGCAACATGCCCTCGCGCTTGGCCGATTCCGCGCGCTGCCGCGCCGTTTCCGCCTCTGCCGTGGCCTGCCGCGCCCGCTCCGATTCGGCGCGGGCCTCTGCGGACCGGGCGTCGGCCTCGCCGATCTTTTCCTTCAGCGCGGCCACCATGCGGCACAGACAGTCGGCCAGCACGCCCACCTCGTCGCGGGCATCCACGACCAGGCATTCCTCCAGCGCCCCGCGAGAGACGGCCTCTGAATAGGCCACGGTGCGCTTCAGCGGCACGGTGACCGACAGGGTGATGGCGGCGGCGAACCCGGCCAGCACCAGCAGCGCCAGCGCGGTGGCTACG
The DNA here is from genome assembly GCF_000226255.1 of Desulfovibrio sp. A2. Classification (GTDB taxonomy): domain Bacteria; phylum Desulfobacterota; class Desulfovibrionia; order Desulfovibrionales; family Desulfovibrionaceae; genus Cupidesulfovibrio. Next base: position 91,770 of record NZ_AGFG01000042.1, on the reverse strand, counting down.
GCCAGCCGGTACGTGGTGGCGGTGTAACTGGCGTCGGCCTCTTCGTTGTCGGCCTTGGCCGCCTTCTCGATGATTTCGGTCAGCTGGTTGATGACCTCGCGCATGGCCTCGAACTTCACGCCCACGTCGCCCAGCGAACCGGCGGCGGCCTTCTGGCGCGCGGCCGGGTCGCCGGACAGGGCGGCGTCCACCACCGCGCGCGACAGGGGCATCCACGTGGCGCGGGCCGCGTCGTACTGCGGGATGAGCGGCTTGGCCGCGTCGTCGGCGGGCAGGTTCTTGTACTTGTTCCAGCGCTCGTCCGACTGCTTCAGGTTGGTTTCGTACTCCTTCACCAGCCGTTCGATGGTTTTCTTGTCCGTCGGATCCGCGAACAGCAGCGAGCGTTCCGCCACCAGCAATTGTTGCAGGTCGCGGTCGGCCTGTATCAGGTAGTTCAGGCCGGGCAATCGGATGGTGAAGATATCCTGTAGGTTTTCCTGAATGGTGCGCGCCCCCATCCACCCGGCCGCACCAGCCGCGCCGATGAACACGAACGCCAGCAATGAAAGGACGACAAGCCGGGTGGTGATGCCGAACTGGCGGAGAAATTTCATGGCGGGCCTCGCGGGTTGTGGAGTGGTGAGGGGTTAGCGCAAGCATAGCACGAGATTGCGGACCGGACGCAAGTATAAACAACGGGAGTTGATGAACCAAAGAGGTCTTGGACCACGCTGCACGGCATTCTTGCGGCAGCTTAATCTGTATCGGTTCTTTTGATTGCGGCTGCCGGGCGCGCAGCGCACTGCGAAACGCCAATTCAGGCGGGCAGGCTTTTGTTGTCTCTGGCAACCGTCGTTGCCTGTCGTTGCCGCTTTGCCGGTTTCGCGCCCCGCGGGTTTCGGCCTGCGTGCCCGCGCCGTGTTGCCGCGGTGTCCGCCGCTGCATGCGCGGTCCGCAGCGGAAAAGTCAGTACTCTCTTTATCGGATGTGACGTCGCTCACGTTAGGGGAATGCGCCATGGTTATGATCTGGCTGGACGCGGCGGAATGCGGCCCACAGCCTAGCCCCGCCGGTCCGCAGTCATGCGCCGCCGCGCGGCGCGCCACGAACCGCACAGATCATCCCGCAAGGAGAAATAGCATGGCCCCCATCACCACCAGCCAGTTCATCCGCGACCTGAAGGACGACCACCAGCGCCTGCTGGATACCTTGGAAGAAGCCCGCCGCCTGGGCCTGGGCACCGCCGAAGGCCGCCGCTGCCTGTTCACCTGCAAGGAACTGCTTACCCGCCACCTGCGCAAGGAAGACACCATGCTCTATCCCGCGTTGCGGCAGTCCGGCGCGCGGGGTGCGGCCGGGCAGGCCGGGCAGAGCGGACAGGCCGACCTTGGCCATGTGGCCGACGACTTCGCCACGGAGATGCAGTCCATTTCGGGCGGGCTGCTGGATTTCTTCGCCCGGTACGACGCCGATGCCGGGCGCGGCGACGCTGGCGGGTTGGATTTCGCGCGGGAGCTGGGGCGCATCATCATCGCCCTCAAGCTGCGCATCCAGCGCGAGGAAAGCCGCCTGTACCCCGCCTACGAGAAGGCCCGGGCGATCTAGCGGCGCAGTCTGGCGAACCGGCGCGCACGGGCGTCGTTGCGGCGGGACGGGCGACGGGGTATGGGAATGACCCGCGCCCTTCCGGCGCGCCGGGGGCGGCGGCGCATGCCGCGCCATGCCGCAGCCCGTGAAAGGAACCGCCCATGCCCCGCGACGCCTTGCCCGTCATGCCTTGCAGCCCCGCATCCGCCAGCCCCGCCGCTGGCCGGAACGGCGAATCCCCCGTGCCTTCGCGCCCGTCTGCGCACTCGTCTGCGCACCCGTTTGGGGGCGCAGCATCGGATGCGTCCCCGAATACGTCACCGGACACGGCACCCACCCCTGGCATGCCGATCGAAGCGGCCGCCCGGCTACTGGGCTTTCTGCGCCGGGCGGAACGGTTGAAGGACACCACCCGTTGCGCGTGGACCACGCAGGGGCGGCACGAAAGCACGGCCGAGCACAGCTGGCGGCTGTGCCTGCTGGCCATGCTGGTGCGCCCGGAATATCCGGACCTGGACTTTGAACGGGTGCTGCGGATGTGCGTGGTGCACGACCTGGGCGAGGCGCTGAACGGCGACATTCCCGCCGTGGAGCAGTCCCCCGGCCACGGCAAGGCCGACGACGAGCGGCGCGACCTGCTGACCTTGCTCGGCGATCTGGCCGGGTCTGCCCGCGACGACATCGTGGCGCTGTGGGATGAGTACGACGCGGCATCCACGCCAGAGGCGCGCCTGGTGAAGGGATTGGACAAGCTGGAGACGCTGTTGCAGCACACCCAGGGCGCGAACCCGGCCGGGTTCGACTACCGTTTCAACCTTGGGTACGGCCGGGCGCAGACCGATGCGGACCCGCTGCTGGCCGCGCTGCGCGCGCTGGTGGATGTGGACACCGCCCGGCTGGCCCGCCAGCAACAGGGCGGCGACTGCGCGGAATAGCCCGGTTCGTGCCGGGGCGGCCGTTTCGCGCGTGCCCGGCGTGCATCCTGCCGCGCGGGCCGCTGTTGCGGCGGACCATCCCGCATGCCCCGCCCCGCCTGTACCGCCCCGCGTGGGCGGCCCTTCGATCCGCAGGCCTGTTCCACGGCCTTGCGGGCGTTTCGTTCCGCCTCACCCCGCCCCGTCGCGCCTGTGACCCAAGGCCGGAGTGCCGGGACGGCGAACGGACCTACCCCCCGCGCTTCGCCCATCCCCGGCGTTGCAGACGCCACAGCGCCAGACGCGGCCCCGTGGCCAGCGCCACCGGCACCAGCACCCACACCCGCCCGGCCGTCAGGTCGTAGTCCGCCAGCAGCCGTTGCCACGGGTGCCCGGCCACGTAGTGCCCGAACAGGAATTCGAAGGCCACGGTCAGCGCCGTCCAGTACAGGCCGGTGGCCCACATGCCCCGCGCGCCATGTGTCGCGCCCTTGCGCCGCGCGTAGAGCAGGGCGGCTAGCCAGACCACCCCGCAGAGCAGCAGCGTGCTTGCCACGTGGGCGGCGGCCGCGCCCAGGCGCGGCACAAGCCACAATTCGCGCGCCGCGCCGTTGGTGATGGCGGCGGCGCACAGCGCGCACCAGAAGAACGTGGCGGTGACGGGCGAAAACATGCGGCCTCCTGGGCTGCGTGCCGGGCGAAGGGATGAAGGGCGTGGCCGCGCACGCGGAAGAACGCGGCTGCCGACAGGTGGGGCATGCCCCAATGCGCGGGCTTCGGCAAGACTGTGGGCGAACCGCCAGCGAAGGGGGGCGGGTGCGCGGCGGCGACCGCGCGCCCGCCACTACGGAGCGCCATGCAATGCCGCCCTTGCCTATAGGTGAAACCTGTATTTTATGGGTAGGGTGTGCGGGGGGAGCATGGTGGGGGTGTGCGAATCCGCTGAAATGACTTTACAAGAACGACCGCGAATGATTGCACGCTCAATGCGGCGCATTGACACATTTTGCGTGCTGGTTCACTCCTATACTCAAGAGAAAGCCAAACCCGCCGCGAGGCGGGGACGGAAAGCCACGGATCTCGCGCAGAGACAGCCGGGTTGCCTGCACCAAAGGCAGTGCGTCCGATCGGCCCGTGGCAATGATCCCTTGGGGGGGATATGCTGACGGGCGTTTTCGTTCTCGTGGTCGACCGCAATCCCATGTCCGCCTTCATGTGCGAGTGGGAACTGCGCAAGCGTGGCGCGGAAGCCTTCGTGGTGCGCAAGGTGGAAGACGCCCTGCCCGCGCTGGAGACGCACTGCTTCGACTTTGCGTTGGTGGACGCGGCCTCCATGGAGCACGACGCCGACCGTGAAGCTCTGCATGAAAGCCTTATCAGAAATGGCGTACCTTCACTGCTGATGACGCGCAGTTGCCAGCCCGCCCCCGCCGACCATGCCGCCGCCTGCGCCCTGCACGACAGCGTGCGCCTGGCCGCAGAATCCGTGAGTTGCATCGCCTATTGCGTGTTGAGCATGGGCAAGCAGGTCACCGCGCGGTTCAGTTGAGCGGGTGGCCTTTTCCTCCCTCCATTATTGTCTGCCGATTTGGCCTGTCATCCGTAGCCAGAGGGCATGGCTTGTCTCTGGCGATGGATATCGCGAACATGCGGGCAGCGGGGCTTTTCTTTGTCGTCGGGGGCGGCTATAGGCCTGCCTTCTCCGACATGGCGAGTTCAGGAAAATAAAGTGAGCGAGAAGGACGGTGGGTCTGTCGAGATTTCATCGTGTTGTGCGTGTCATGGGTGTTGTGGTGAAGGAAATGTAATATTTGTTTTTGAGGGTTTCCTTTGCGGGTGTGTCTAATTGCATGTAACAATCAAGGGGGAGCAGGTGTTTGCAAGGTGCGTTTGCTTTTTTGTGATGATGTGGATGGCGGGAATTTTCACGGCGGAAGCAAGGCAAAATGGGGTTGTACAGCTTGCGAATTCCGTGGGATTCAAGGAGTGTGATGATTTTATTGAGGAGCAGACTCAAAGTTCCGTCAGTAGTGACTTTAGGGCGAATATTAATTATTTTGATGAGATGTCGAAGGATTCCATATTGATCACCGTAACGTATGGAAAAACAAACGATACGGTCAATATGGATTATTTTTTTTCAAAGAAGAACGGCGCATGCTATGTGCAAATGAGTACTGTTATAACAGAGCAGGGGAATTGCGGGGCTCTGCTGCACGAAGATAAATTTTTTAAATATACGAACCAAGGTGGTGGGGCTTTGTGGGCTGTTAATAAGGGGGGTGTTATCAAAGTTTCGTCCCAAAGTGGTGATATGTGCATCCACAAATATTTGCGTTCTCACAAAGGGACGGTATCAAAGTGACGCGGGTTGACTTCGGAATGCCTAATGCCTGAAGCGGCTGTGTTTGCAGTGGGAAGGAAAAACGCTGGGGCCGCTTGGGAATGAAAAACGAAGAAGGCCGCCGATCTTTCAATCGGCGGCCTTTGCGTGTCTAAGCTGGTCGGGATGAGAGGATTTGAACCTCCGACCCCCTGAACCCCATTCAGGTGCGCTCCCAGGCTGCGCTACATCCCGACACGCGAGAAAAGGTGTTTAGCCCCGGTGGCCGGTGCTGTCAACATGAAAGTGGGCCAAAGTGCGCGAAAAGGCGGGAACGGGGTGAGGGCGGCGGCAGGCGATGGCGGAGGGCCGGCGGGGCCATGGCAAGGGCCATGGCAGTGGCATGACATGCGGTGCACGGGCACGATACCCTTGCAGGCACGGCCGTGTCGGGTAGAATGGCGACGGGCGGCCCGCGCGGCCGTGGCGTGCCATGGCGTCGCCCCGTTGTCCGCTGCCCTGCGCGACATGACCATGCCACGCACGGCCCTTGCCCCCGCGCGGCCCTTGCCCCCGCGCGGCCCTTGTCCGCCGGGCCGTCCTTGCCCGCATGTCCCCCGGCCACCCGCCAGCCCGTTGCATCCACCCGCAGGAGGCACCATGAGCCCATCAGCCCGCGTCCCCATCGAATCCATTTCACCACAGGCCCTGCGCGACTACATGGCCGCCCGGCCAGAGGGCAGCTACGTGCTGGTGGACGTGCGCCAGCCGGGCGAATACCGGCAGGAGCACATACCCGGCGCGCGGCTGGCCCCGGTGGGCGAACTGGCGGGCCTGCTGCCCACGCTCGATCCGACGCAAGACCACGTGTTCTACTGCCGCAGCGGCGGGCGCTCCATCGCGGCGGCGGTCATGGCGGCGGAAAGCGGCCTGTTTCCGGAATCGCCCACCGGGGGCGGCCGCATCCTGAACCTTGCGGGCGGCATGTCAGCGTGGGAAGGGCAGGCCGTGGCCGACAGCCCGCGCATTCAGGTCTTTGCCGGGGTGCGCACCATGGAAGAACTGCTGCGCCGCGCGCTGGACATGGAAAAGGCCGCCCACCTGCTGTACACCCGCGTGCGCGATGCCGGGCCCAAGCCCGCCGTGTGCGCGCTGATGGACAGACTGATCGGGGTGGAACTGGCCCACGCCAGGGTGGTCTACCACCATCTTGCGCAGCGCTGGAACGCGGACGCCAGCGCAGACGCCACGCGCGGCCCGCTGCCCCCCTTCGAAGAGCTGTTCGCCGCGCTGGAAGGCCGGGTGCTGGAAGGCGGCATGGCCGTGGCCAACCTGGACCCGTGGGTGCGCGACGCCGCCAGCGGCGACTGCCTGGACATCGCCGAACTGGCGCTGGAAGTGGAAATGAACGCCTACGACCTGTACCGCACCCTGGCCGACGAGGCCCGGCGCGGTAGCGGGCTGGGCGGGCAGGCGGAGCGCGCCTTCCTGGACCTGGCCACGCAGGAAAAGACCCACGCCCGCATGATCATCGACCAGATCGCCACCTTTTCCGAAGACGGGGAGGCCCGGTGACCCACGATTTCCGGCGCGCGGACATGCCTCGGCCCGCCGCCCCCGCTCTTGCACCTGTGCCCGCGCCCGCCCCCCGGCGCAACAGCGCGCCCGATATGCCCGACATGCCGGACATGTCTGACATGCCCGGCGCGTTCAATATGACCGCCGCCCCCGTTCCCGCGCCCGGCCAGCCCCCAGTGGCGCGGGCGGACGCCGCCGCGCCGTGCGTCTCGGCACCGCCGTTTCCCGTGGCCCTGCTGCGCTGCCCGGACTACCAGCCCGACCGCGTGCAACACACCGTGGCCGAAGCACTGGACGCCTCCGGTTGGGCCCCGCCGCGCGGCCGCATACTGGTGAAGCCCAACCTGCTGCGCGCCGCCCCGGCCCTCAGCTGCACCCATCCGCAGATCGTGCGGGCCGCCTGCGCGTGGCTGCTGGACCACGGCTGCGCGCTCACCGTGGCCGATTCGCCCGGCTTCGGCACGGCGCGCGGCGTGGCGGAGGCCATCGGCCTTGCGGCGGCCCTGCGCCCCCTTGGCCTGGCCGTCACCCCGCTGGACGACGCGGTGGCGGTGCCCTTGTCTTTCGGCGGGTCCATCGGCGTCGCGCGGTGCGCGCTGGAGGCGGACGGCGTGCTCAGCGTGCCGCGCCTGAAGGCGCACGGCCAGATGCGCGTCACCCTGGCGGTAAAGAACCTGTTCGGCTGCGTGCCTGGGGTGCGCAAGGCCTTCGTGCACACCCGCCACGGCGACCGGGGCCACCGCTTCGAGGGGGCATTGGTGGAGGTGGCGGCGGCGCTGCCGCCCACGGCGGCCCTGCTGGACGGGGTGGAGGCCATGCACGTGACCGGCCCCGGTTCCGGCAAGCCGTACCACCTCGGGCTGGTGGGGGCCTCGGCATCGTGCGTGGCGCTGGATGCGGTGGTCTGCGGCCTGCTGGGCCTGACGCCCGCTCAGGTGCCCCTGTGGGCGGAACTGGCGCGACGCGTCGCCCCCGGCGCGCTGCCCGGCCACGCCGCGCTGGTGTGCGAGGGGCTGGACGCCTTCGACGCCAGTCGCTTCGAGGTGCCCGGCGTGCTCAAGCCCATGAGCTTTCGCCCGGCCACGCTGCTGCGCAGCACCGTGCGCCGCCTGTGGGCGGCGTGGCGGTCGTGAGCGCGGTGATCCTGCGGGCCGTTCATGGGGCGGCTTTGACTGAAGGGGCCTTGGCCGGGGCGTTTCCGATGCGGCCGTAAGGGGCGCGCCCGGTACCCGGCCTGCCGCCTACCCTGCGCGATTCCTGTTCCGGCGATTCCATCCGCCAATCCCGGTTTGCCGATTCCGGTCCGTTGCTTGTTACGCGCCCGGCCCCTTGCGCACGCCATCCACCACCCATGCGGCGCCATCCGCTTGCAGGATGTCGGACAGGTTGCGCAGCCGCGAGATGGAAGCGTCGCTCAGCCGTTGCCCGGCCAGCAGCAGCGGCGTTCCCGCCGCGTTGGTCAGGTCTCGCGCCAGCACCATGCCGGGGCGCAGCCCGGTCAGGGGCACCTCGCGCATGGGCACGTCGGATGCGTCGGCCACGCTTGCCGTCAGCGCGGACAGCACGGCCGGGTCGTAGCGCTCCGGCCGCACGCGCAGGGCGGCCACGGCCAGCGAGGGCGAAAGGCCGCGCCGCAACTCCACGTCGTAGTCCAGCGCGGCCCGCAGAATGCGCGCGCCCAACGGCACGTCCGGGCCGGGCGGCATCTGCTGCGCGCCGATCATGGCCGCCACCTCGCCCAGCCGGGGAATGTTGGTCAGCAGGTTGGCGGCGATTTCCGGGTGCATGCCCCATATCTGCTGTTCCTCGGCGGTCAGGTCCTCTCCGGACAGGCGCTTGCGCAGGGTGTCGGGCGGCAGGGCCACGCAGCCCAGCTGGCAGAGCATGGAGGCCAGTTCCAGCTGCCACAGCGGCTTGGCGTCCAGTCGCGCGCCCAGCTTCACCACCAGGTCGCGGATGCGTTCGCTGCGGCCGAAGGCCTCGGGGTTCACCAGGGCCAGCACGTCGGTCAGCACCTGCACGCTGCCGCGCAGGGTGCCGCGCAGCAGTTCGCGCTCGGCCACCACCAGCCGGTGCTGGCGCAGCGCGTCGCGCAGCACGCCCACCAGTTCTTCCGGCGGGCAGGGCTTGGTGAGAAAGCGGAACACCGCCCCCCGGTTCACGGCGGCCACGGCCGTGGCGAAATCGCCGTGGCCGGAAAGGATGATGCGCACCGCATCGGGGGCGCGTTCGCGCACGTGCTCCAGAAAGGCGATGCCGTCCATCACCGGCATGCGCAGGTCGGACACCACCACCGCGAACGGCCCCGCGCTTTCCAGCGCCTGAAGCCCCTGCTCCGGCCCTTCCGCCGTGGCCACGTCGAAGGCCCGGCGCAGGTTGCGGCGAAAGGTGTCGAGAATGTTCGGCTCGTCGTCCACGAACAGGATGCGTTCGGTCATGCGGTGCTCCGTGTGCGGCCGGGAACGTGCGGGAGTGATGCCTGCGGCGCGTTGGCGGGGCAAGGGCCGGTCATGCGGACGGTGTTCCGGCAGGGGGCGGCCCGCCGGATGGCGTTCCGGCAGACCGAGCCGGGCCGGGCCGCGCGCCGCTTACGGGGCGCGGCGGAAACAGCCGATCCGTGGGCGTGGCCGGTGCGGGCTCCACGGCCACCCGGTGCGCCGCGGCCCGCCACACGTACTGCACGCCCGTCTCGGCGGGTATGGCGTCGTGCCCGCGCCCGCCAAACTGCACCCGCACCCCGCCGTGGGTGCGGCGGCGGATGATGACGGGGCTGGCGGCCAACTCCGCGTTGTGGCGCTTGCGGGCCAGGGCGATGTCTTGCCCCAGGGTTCGCTGGCGCTCGTCCATCTCGCGGCGCATGCGTAGCAGCACCTCGACCAGGGTGCGGTCTTCCTCCGGGGTTTGCAGCAGCACGGCCATGTCCGGGCCGCCGGGCAGTTCGGCCGAAATGCGGGTCATGCGGTCGGCGATGGTATCGCGTTCGCGCAGCAGGGCGTTAAGGTGGGTGGTGTCCGGCTGGACCATGAGCCGGGTGGCCACCTCGGCCACGGACCCGGCCTCGCCCACGTCGATGCCCCCGCCCGTGCGGATGGCGCTGCCGATGACCACCCCGCGCCCCGGGGCCAGAAACCGGCCGCCCGCCGTGATGCGCGAGCCGGTGACCCCGGAAGGGATGACCACGTCGCCGCCCGCCGTCACCAGCGCGAAGGCGGCGTGCGCGGCCACCACGTTGCCGCCCGCCTCGATGCCAGCGTCCGGGTCCGTGGGCAGGGGCGCGCCTGTTGACTGTGCGGGGCCGGGTGCGGCTGCCGTGCCGGATGCGGAGGTGGTTGCGGATGCCCCGGCACCCGATGCGGCGGATGCGCCAGCTGCGGCGGGCGGAGAGGGCGCGGGAGCCGACGGCGACAGCGCGGCGGCGCGCATGCCCGGCGGGGGCGGCGGCGCGTCGTCTCCATTCTGCCCGGCCTGCCCGCCGCCCGGCGTGCCCGCCACGTTGCCCACGGCTTCGCGCCCGGCCCGGCCCATGACGATGCCGCCGCGCACCATCAGGTCGCCCCCGCAGCGCACGCGGGCGTTCTCCACGGCCTCTTCCACCAGCACGTGGCGCTCCACGGTCAGGGTCACGCCGCTGCGCACGGTGCCCCGCACCACGGCGGAACCCACGGACACGGTGACGTCGCCGGTGGAAAGGTCCACGTCGCCGTCGATGATCTTGAGCGGAGAGACCGTCACCGCCCCGTCGGCCACGTCCACCAGGCCGGGGGCCGTGGCGATGAACAGCACCGCGCCGCCCACCTCTTCCAGCCGCCGCATGCCGGGCCCGGGCAGCAGCTCCAGCGGCGCGCCGTGGCGCTGGGGCACGGGATCGCCGAACACGTCCACGCCGGGCATGCCGGGGGTGGGCGGGTGCACCCGCACCACGGGGTCGCCCGTTTCCACGGTGAAGTGGGGCCAGCGGTCGGAACAGTCGATGCGTCCTTCGCCCTGCCGCAGCACGCAGGCCGCGCCCGGGTCGGTCTGGAATTCGAGCCGGGCGTCTTCGCCGTGCACCGGCGGCATGCCGCGCGCAAGCACCACGCCCGTGCGCGGCCCCCTGCGCGCGGCGTCGCGCAGGGCGTCGTCCAGCGCGGGGCCGAGCGGCAGGCCGGTGTCCGCCGCTGCGGCGACCCCCAGCCGCTGGACCGCAGCCGCGTACACGTCCGCGCCAAGGGGCCGGTTGCGGTGGTCCGTGGGGTGCACGTCGGCCAGCACGGCGAGCCTGTCGGGGCTGACGGAGACCAGCGGGCGCAGGGCCAGGGTGTGCCGTCCTTCGGGGTCTGCCGGGCCTGCGGCGGATGCGCGCGGCGCGCGTTCCAGCACGCCCAGTTCGCGCGACACGAGTTCGCCGGTGACCAGGTCGATGACCAGCGGGGCGAGCCTGTCGTCGGTGGCGGGAAAGGCCGTGCCGTCCAGCACGCGGCCCACGGCCTCGCCGGGGCGCACCGGCCGGGTGGGGTCGCCGTAGGGTTGCAGCAGGCCGTCGAGGTCGGCGGGCTGCACGGGCCGCCACGGGGCGGCCAGGTGGGCCGGGCGTGCCAAGTGGGCCAGACTGGCCGCGTCGGCAGCGGCGGTGGGCGTGCCGTCAGGCGAACCGTCTGGCGGTGCGGTGGTCGGCCGTTCCGGCCGGGGCGCGGTGTCGGGCATGGCGGTGTGGTGGCCGTGGGCCGGGCCGGATGAGGTGATGGGGCTACGTCGGACCAGCATAGCATCGCCGATGCTCCGTTGCCAGCCCTGCGCGTGGCGTGGCGTGGGCCGATGGCCGCCAGACGGCAAAGGGCCGGAAGGGGTTGCCCCCTCCCGGCCCGAAACGGGGCGGTGTGCCGCGCGGCGCGTGGCGCGCCGCTACGAGGCTTCCTTCTTCATGCCCTCGATGAGGCGGCGCAGTTCCGCCGCCTGGTCGGCCAGGTTTCGCAGGTCGCTGCTGGTGGCGTTGACCAGCGTGCCGTTTTCGCGGGCGATGCGGTCGATTTCCTCCACCGAGCGGGTAATCTGCTCGCTGGCGGCGGACTGTTCCTCGGCCGCCGTGGCGATGGCCTGCACCTGCCCGGCGGCGTCGTGGGCCATGGTCACGATCTGTTGCAGCATCTCGCCCGAGGTGCCGGACAGCCGGGCCGCGCCGTCGATGGCGGACACCGCGTCGTCCATGCCCGACACGTTGGTGCGGGCCAGGTCCTGGATGGCCCGGATGGAGTCGCCCACTTCCTTGGTGGCGCCCATGGTCTTTTCCGCCAGCTTGCGCACCTCGTCGGCCACCACGGCGAAGCCGCGCCCGGCGTCACCGGCGCGGGCCGCCTCGATGGCCGCGTTCAGCGCCAGCAGGTTGGTCTGGTCGGCGATGTCGTTGATCACGTTCATCACGTGGCCGATGGCCTCGGACTGCTGGCCAAGGCGGTGCATGTTGTCCTTCAGGCCGCTGGCCAGGGTCTTCAGGTCCTGCATGGCCTTCACGGTCTGGCTGACCATGCCCGAGCCTTCGTCGGCCTTGGTGCGCGAAGCCTCGGTCTGGTCGGCGGCGCGGCCCGCGTTGCGGGCCACTTCCAGCACCGTGGCGTTCATTTCTTCCATGGCCGTGGCGGTCTCGTTGATGCGGGCCATCTGGGTGTCGGTGCCCCGGCTGATTTCCTCGGACCGGCGCGAGATGTCATCGGCCGCGTGGTCGATGGCGCGCACCACGCCTTCCAGCCGTTCGGCGGCGGAAAGGATGCCCTCCTTGGTGGCCACGGCGGCCTTGGCCATGGCCTCTTCGGCCTGCTTGGCCGAGGCGTGCGCCGCGTCGGCCTGGCGGGCCGCCTCGCGCTGCTTTTCGGTGATGTCCGCGATGTTGTTCTTGAGCGTGGTGACCATGGTGTTCAGCGCCGCCTGAAGCGCCGAGACCTCGTCGCGGCCCTTGGCCTCTATGCGCACGTCCAGGTTGCCTTCGGCAACGGCCTGGGCCGCCCCCGTGGCTTCACGCAACGGTCGCACGATGGACGCGATGAGCATGATACAGACGGGTATGACCACCAGAACCAGAATCGCCGTCATGACCGAAAGCTGCCAGGTCAGGGCCTTGTTGGCCAGGCCCTCGAGGTTGGCGTTGATGGCGGCCTTGGCCTCGTCGATGTTGTCGATGTACACCCCGGTGCCGATCCAGAACTTGGTGCCGGGAATCATTTCGGAATAGGCCAGCTTGGGCTGGTCGCCCTTGCCCGGCTTGGGGAAGATGTACTCGACGAAGCCCCCGCCCGCCGCCGCGCGCTGCGACAGCTCGCGCACGAAGTACACCCCGTTCTTGTCCTTGGTCTCGGCCAGGTCCTTGCCCTGCACGCTCTTGTTGGGCGGCAGGGCCACGTTGGTGGTGCCCTGGTAGACGAAATAGTACCCGGACTGGTCCTTCTCGAAGCGGATGGTGTCGATGGCCTTGCGCACCATTTCTATGCGGGCGGCATCGTCGGGCACGTCGGCCACAAGCTGGCCCAGCGCCAGGGCAATGGTGTGGGTGGCCACCTGCAGCTTGGCCTTTTCCTCGTCCAGCATCACCTGCTGGGTTTCGGTGACGCCGTGGTCCTTCACCGTGCCGATGGTGGACACGAAGGCCGCCACCACGCCCGCCACGAACAGCACCATGAACACGAGCAGCGCGATGACCCGCGCACCGATGGAAAAGTTCCTGAACATGCGTTCCCCCTTGGTTGTTCGCCGCCCCTGGAGCGCCTGCCCTGCGGCGTGCCGCCATCATGCCCACGGAATTTGGGGCTACTACGACACTACACCGACGTGCCGCTCTTGCAAAGAGCGTTAGTGGTTCACGTTTCTTCTCGCGCGGGGTCTGCCGTCCCGCGCGGAACGCAAGGGGCCGTCCCCGCCAACGGCGGAAACGGCCCCCCAATGTATCAATCGACGGAAAGCGGGATTACTTCAGGTTTTCCGCCAGAAGTTCGGCGATGTGCCCGACCTTCATGCGGTTGCCGCGCTTTTCCGCGCCGCCTCGGATCTGCATGATGCAGCCGGGGCAGTCGGCCACCATGCGGGTGGCCCCGGTGGCTTCGGCGTTGTTCAGCTTCTTGTCCAGCAGTTCCTTGGACAGTTCCGGGAACTTCATGGAGAAGGTGCCGCCAAAGCCGCAGCACACCGCTTCTTCCTGGGCCGGGCAGTATTCCGACCCGGAAGACGCGATGAGCGCGCGGGGCTGTTCCACCACGCCAAGGCCGCGGCACAGGTGGCACGAGGAGTGGTAGGCCACCTTCTCGCCCTTGCCCTTGAAGTCGTCGGCGGTCATGCCCAGCACGTCATGGACGAAGGAGCTGAAGTCGATGACCTTGGAGGCGAACAGCTTCACCTTGCCCGTCATGTCCGGCTGCCCCGCGAGGATGTTGGGGTAGCCTTCCTTCAGGTGCGAGGCGCACGAGGCGCACAGGGTGAGGATGTAGTCGTACTTGGCCGCGTCGAACGCCATGACGTTCTGGCGCGCCACGTCGATGGTGGCCTGGCGTTCGGCCATCATCTGCACCGGCAGGCCGCAGCAGCTCTGGTCCATGGGGAAGTCCATCTCCACGCCCTTGGACGCCAGCACCTTCACGGCGGCCTTCATCTGCTCGGGGTAGACGAAGTCCTGCACGCAGCCCGAGAACAGGGCCACGCGCAGCTTGGCGCCCGAGACGCGCGGACGGATGGTTTCCCATTCGTCGCGGAAGGCCTTGTCCGCGATGGCGGGCAGCGCGCGGAACCCGTGGTCCTTCATGAACATCTGCGGCAGGTGGCGCAGATACGGGGTGCCGCCGGTAACCGGCTTCTGGGCGTACTTGCCGAAGCGCAGCAGGGTGTGGAAGAGCTTGCGGTTCTTCAGCACCTTGCCGAGCAGGGTGGCTTCAACGGGCGCGCCGTCCTCTTCGCTGAGGCGGGCGCGGATTTCCTTGATCAGGCGGGGCAGGTCGATGCCGCCCGCGCAGATGCTCTTGCAGGCTTCGCAGTTGATGCAGTTCTGCACCAGGTTGCGGGCCTTGTCCTTGCCGTGGAAGAAGTAGGTGAGGATGAGGCCGATGGCGCCGATGTAGATGTGGCCCATCTTGTGGCCGCCCACCAGACGGTACACCGGGCACACGTTGGCGCACGCGCCGCAGCGCACGCAGCGCATCACCTGCGAGAACAGCGGGTCCTGGGCCAGGGCGCGGCGGCCGTTGTCCAGGAACACGATGTGCATTTCCTTCTTCTCGTCGGCGGCAGCCTTGCACTCGTTGGCGCCCGTGATCCAGGTGACGTACGAGGTGATGGCCTGGCCGGTGGCGTTGCGGGGCAGCACGCGCAGCGACTTCAGGGCGTCGTTCAGGCTGGGGGTCAGCTTGTCCAGGCCGCACAGGGCCACGTGCACGCGGGGCAGGGTGGTGACCAGGCGGGCGTTGCCTTCGTTGGTGACCAGGCCGATGGTGCCCGATTCGGCGATGGCGAAGTTGGCGCCCGAGATGCCCATGTCGGCGGTGGCGAAGTGCTGGCGCAGTTCGCGGCGGGCCACCTTGACCAGGCGCTGGATGTCCACTTCCTGCTTCTGCTTGGTCACCTCGGAGAAGAGGTCGGCCACCTGGTAGCGCGAAAGGTGGATGGCGGGCATGACCATGTGGGTCGGCCCTTCGTGGCGCAGCTGGATGATCCATTCGCCAAGGTCGGTCTCGATCACGTCGAGGCCGTCTTCCTCCAGGCGGTGGTTGAGCAGCGTTTCTTCCGCCGTCATGGACTTGGACTTGACGATCTTCTTGCAGTTCGCGTTCTTGGCGATGCGCGCGATGATCTCGTTGGCCTCTGCGGCGTCCTTGGCCATGTGCACCTTCACGCCGCGCTTTTCGGCCTCTGCCTTGAACTGGGCGAACAGGCCGTCCATGTTCCTGGCGGCGGCGTCCTTGGCGTCGGCCACTTCGGCGATCATGGCCTTTTCGTCAAGGCCACGGAAGGCGTTGGCGCGGCTGACGGGGTAGGCCGTGGCGAACTTGTCCATGGCCTCGCGCAGAAACTCGTTGTCGAGGGATTCGCGCAGTTCCTTGCGGTATTCTTTCAGGGTCTTGGCGGTTTGCATCGACTAGTCCTCCAGCATCAGGATGTGCAGTTCCAGCGGTCCGTGCACGCCGATGGCCAGCACGCGCTCGATGTCGGCGGTGCGGCTGGGCCCGGTGACGAATGCCGTGTAGCGCGGCGTGCCGGTGTTGATCAGCGCGTTGACCTCCCGCTCGGCGTCGAAGGCGGTGGCCTTGATGCGCGACTTGGGCAGGATGGCCATGTGGATCTCGCTGATCATGGAGGACAGGCGCAGTTCCTCGCTGGTGGAGTCGATGACGCAGGTGCCGGTTTCGGCGATGGCCATGTCGGCATGGGCCACGCCGATGTCGATGCCCGCGAGATGGGCGCGCAGGCCCTCGCGGATGCACTTGATGCCGCGTTCGGCGCACAGGGCCGAGAAGGCGGCGTATTCTTCTTCGGAAAGGTTGGGTGCGGCCACCACCTTTTCCTGCTTGGTTTCGCACAGGGCCTCGGCCTTGTCCGAAAGCTTTTCCTCGCAGCCGGAAACCAGCAGCTGGCAGGCTTCCTTCTTGTCACAGACGTCGAGGGCGTAGGCGAAGGCCTCTTTCAGGTCCTTCAGTTCCACCACGGTGGCGCCGACCGCCTCGGCTTTCTCACGCATGAGCCGGGCAAGGTCATTGGTAGCACTCATCAGTACTCTCCCTTTACTGAATGCCAAGTTGGGCCATCAGCCGCGACAGGTCCAGGGCATGCGCCACGAGGTCGGCCCCGCGGCGTATCTTGACCAGTTCGCGCAGCTTCTGGCTGTTCAGGATCTCCTCCATCTTGCGGGCCACGGTGTAGGTGTCCTCGCGGACCACCACCACCGGAACCCCCAGCGCCTCTGACCGGGCGCGTATGATCTCATCGGGGGGGATGTTTCCGGTCAGGACCAGGCAAGGGCACTGCCCCTCCAGCGCGACGAGTTGCAGGTCCGTCCGGTCTCCGCCCACGATGGTTGCGCAGTTGGCGTGCCGCCGAAAGTGCGCCATGAAGTTCTCCACCTGCATGGTGCCGATGAGGAACCCATCCACGATGCGGCTGGCCCGCGCCGTGCCCGAGACCATGCGACCACCCAGGCGGTGCGCCAGCTCCGACACCTTGATGGCGTTGAGGAGCGGGTCGTTGGGCACGATGCCGAGAACGGGCACGCCCCGTTCCGCAAGGAACGGGACAAGCACTTCCTCGGCGTCGCGCAGGTAGCTTTCGGGCACGTCATTGCACAGGACGCCCGCAAGGGCGTCTCCCAGCAGTTCCTTTGCGTACAGGATGGCGTCGTAGTCGATGCCGTGGGCGTACCGTTCCACCAGCAGCACCTTGAGGTCGAGCCGCCGGACGACCGAGGGGCCGTCCACGCCGCGCGCCTTGCCGGTGGTCAGGAACGCCCCGGCCCCGCCCACCAGCATGGTGTCGTGCCCGCGTGACAGCGCCCCGTAGGCCGAGGCCACGCGCTCAAGCGCGTTGCCAGCCGACAGGGCGGCCGCCCGGATGTTGCCGGGCATGATCACGGGGGTCATCACTTCGGGCGGGGCGGAAAGCCCCAGCACCTCTTGCACCAGAAGGGCGTCCTCGTCGCCGGTCTGTTCGTCCACGGTCCGGGGCAACGTTCCCAGGGGCTTCATGAAGCCCACGTTGCGTCCGGCCTGCCGCAGCGCCAAACCGAGCGCCATGCAGACAAGGTTCTTGCCTGCCCGAGGCGCAGTTGATCCGATGTAGATGCCCACCATGCGTGTGTGTCCGGTGTGTACGAAAGGCCGTGGGATGTTCCGGGCCGTGGCCGCGCGCGGCCGCGCCCCGGAGAGGCCCCGCCGCGCCGCCCCCATGGGCGGCGCGGCGGGGAATACTATTTCGCCGACTAGGGCCTGTTGCCGCTATGAGGATTTTTGTTCTCTGCCAAGGAAGAATAGCTTTTTATGAAGGGCGTATACTTTTATGGTATTCAACCGGAATAAAAAGCTGTTCTGACGCAGGCAGAGGGCAAAAATACCGTAGCGGCGGCAGGCCTAGTTCTTGCCGTTCAGCACGGCAACCGTGGTCTGGGCGATTTCCAGTTCTTCGTTGGTGGGCACCACCAGCACCGGCACGCGCTGGCCGGGCTTGCCGATGTGGCGCGCCTGGCCGGAACGCTTGGCGTTGACCGCTTCGTCGATGTCGATGCCCAGGATGTCCATGTCCTTGCACACGGCGGCGCGCAGGTGGTCGTCGTTCTCGCCGATGCCGGCGGTGAACACGATGGCGTCCAGCTTGCCCACCACCACGGCGAAGGCGCCGATGTACTTGCGGATGCGGTAGACGAACATGTCGAACGCAAGCTGCGCCATCTCGTCGCCCTTTTCACGGGCGGCGTGGATGTCGCGCATGTCGTTCATGCCGCACACGCCCTTCAGGCCGCTCTGCTTGTTCATCACGTTGTCGATCTCGGCGCCGGTCCAGCCCTTCTTTTCCATCAGGAAGGGAACCAGGGCAGGGTCGATGTCGCCGCAACGGGTGCCCATCATCAGGCCTTCCAGCGGGGTGATGCCCATGGTGGTGTCCACGCACTGGCCGTTCTTCACGGCGGCCATGGAGCACCCGTTGCCGAGGTGGCAGGTGATGATGTTCAGCTGGTCCAGGGGCTTGTCCAGGAACTGCGCCGTCTTCTTGGTGATGTAGCGGTGCGAGGTGCCGTGGAAGCCGTAGCGGCGGATGCGCAGCGACTTGTACAGGTCGTAGGGTAGCGGGTAAAGGTACGCCTTCTTGGGCATGGTCTGGTGGAACTCGGTGTCGAACACGCCCACGGACGGCGCATGCGGGAAGAGTTCTTCGGCCACTTCGATGCCCGCGAGGTTGGCGGGGTTGTGCAGCGGGCCCAGCGGAATGTAGTCGCGGATGATGCCCTTGGCCCATTCGTCGATCTGGACGGACTGCTTGATCTCTTCGCCGCCGAGCAGCACGCGGTGACCCACGGCGTAAATTTCGCCCTTGTCGGCGATGACGCCCTTCTCGGCATCGGTGATCAGGTCCACGACTTTCTTCATGCCTTCGACATGATTGGCGAACGCCTGTTCGAGGACGATCTTTTCCTCGGCGTCCGTGTCGGGCTTGATCTTGTGGGTCAGTTTGCCCATGCCTTCGCCGATGCGCTCGACAAGGCCGGAGCACAGGGGCTGCTCGGTGGTCATGTCGATGAGCTGGTACTTGATGGACGAGCTGCCGGAGTTGATGACGAGTACGTTCATGCGGGTCGTTTCCTTTGGGAGTGTGGCCCTCCGGGCCGTGTGGGCGGCCCGGAGGGGCGGGCGCCGGGGGGAGTGTGGGCGGCCCCCCGGCCGTGGTTGCCGTTGTGAAGCCAGCGCGGCGGGGCGAACCCCGCCGTGCGGCGATGGGTGCTAGATGAGGCCCTTTTCGGCCTGCGCCTGAATGGCGGTGATGGCCACGGTGTTCACGATGTCGGGCACCGTGCAGCCGCGCGACAGGTCGTTGACGGGCTTGTTCAGGCCCTGCAGCACCGGGCCGATGGCCACGGCCCCGGCGGCGCGCTGCACGGCCTTGTAGGTGTTGTTGCCGGTGTTCAGGTCCGGGAAGATGAACACGGTGGCCTGGCCCGCCACCTGGCTGCCGGGCAGCTTGGTGCGCGCCACGTCCATGTCGATGGCGGCGTCGTACTGCAGCGGGCCTTCCAGCAGGAGTTCCGGCGCGCGTTCCTTGGCGATGCGGGTGGCCTCGATGACCTTTTCCACGTCCGCGCCCTTGCCGGACGAGCCGGTGGAGTACGACAGCATGGCCACGCGCGGCTCAATGCCGAAGATGCGCGCGGTGTGGGCCGAGTTGATGGCGATCTCGGCCAGCTGTTCCGCCGTGGGGTTGGGGTTCACCGCGCAGTCGCCGAAGGCCAGCACGCGGTCCTTCAGGCACATCAGGAACACGCTGGACACGATGGAGAAGCCGGGCTTGGTCTTGATGAACTCGAACGCCGGGCGGATGGTGTGCGCCGTGGTGTTGATGGAGCCGGAGACCATGCCTTCCGCGTCGCCCTTGTGCACCATCATGGTGCCGAAGTAGGTGACGTCGTTCATGGTGTCGCGGGCGCGTTCGATGCTGACGCCCTTGTGCTTGCGCAGTTCGAAGTAGGCCTGGGCGTATTCCTCGAACTTGGGCGACAGGTTGGGCTGGATGATCTGCACGCCGTCAAGGTCGATGCCCAGTTCGCTGACCTTGGCGCCCACCTTGTCGGCGTCGCCCAGCAGGATGATGTCGGCAACCTCGCGCCGGGCCAGGATGTCGGCGGCGCGCAGGATGCGTTCCTCCACCCCTTCTGGCAGCACAATGCGCATGCGGTTCTGCTTGGCGCGCTCGATGAGGTTGAACTCGAACATCATGGGGGTGATGCGGCTGGACTTGCGGTTGATCAGGCGGCGGCCCAGTTCCTGGCTGTCCACGGAACGCTCGAACAGGCCGAGGGCGGTGGCGATCTTGCGATCGTTGTCCGGCTCGATCTTGCCGTAGAGTTCGTTCAGGGTCTGGATGGTCTTGTAGGTGTGGTCCTTCACCGACAGGATGGGAATGGGCACCCCGGTCCAGCCTTCGATGAGCCGGTGCACGTTGGGCGCGGGTTGCAGGCCGCCGGTGAGCAGCATGCCGGAGATGTCGGGGTAGGCGCCGGAAAGGCGGCAGGCAAGACCGGCCAGGATGATGTCCGAACGGTCGCCGGGGGTGATCACCAGGCATCCGGGGGTGACGTAGTCGAGAAAGTTGCCGATCTGCATGGCGGCGATGATGTAGTCGTCCACCAGGGTGTCCAGACGGCCGTGACCGTACAGCACCTGCGCGCCCAGCCACTTCTTCACGTCGCCCATGGTGGGCTTGCCCAGGGTGGGTTCCTCGGGCACCACGTACACGGCCAGCGGGTTCGAGCAGTTGACCTTGCACTCCAGGCTGCGGATGACCTCGTCGCGCTCGGCGTCGGTGACCGAGGCGCGGTTGATCACGGCGGCCACGATGTCCAGGCCCTTTTCATCCAGCAGGTCGATGGTCAGCTGGGTGGAGGCGATGATCTCGTCGGCGGTCTTCTGCTGGCCGTTGGCCACCACCATCACCGGGCAGCCCAGGTTGGCGGCGATGTCGGCGTTCAGGTCGAACTCGAAGGCGGCATCCTTGCCCAGAAAGTCGGTGCCCTCGCAGAGCACGAAGTCGTAGCTGTCTTCCAGCTGCTTGTACTTCTTGAGAATGTTCTCAAGCAGCGAGGCGTGCTGACCGTTGTTGATCAGCTCCCGGGCGTCCTGCAGCGAGTAGGCGTAGGTGTCGGCCACGGGGATGTCGAGATTGAAGTGGGTCAGGATCAGGTTGGTGTCGTGGTCCACCCCGTCCTTGATCGGCCGGTTGATGATGGGCCGGAAGAAGGCGACCTTGCGGATGTCGCGCAGCAATAGCTGCATCATCCCGAGCACCACGGCGGACTTGCCGCTCTTCGATTCCGTCGCGGTGATGTACAGATTGTTGGCCATGCATGTCTCCTTGGGTGCCCCGCACCCGCGCGGGGGGTGCGGCACTGGGCGGGCGCGGCGAGGCGTCCGTGGATCAACCACCGGGGGGCTGCCGCCGGTGTTCCGGGCCTGGCCCGGTGAGCCAAACGGCCCGCGGAACCATCCGCGGGGCCGGAATCCCCTGGCGGAGGGCCGCCGTTCGGCCCCCCGCCGGGGAATGATACCAGAGCGCGGCGCGGCGTGCGCGCCCGATCGATAACTATATAATCCGGGGCACGGCCAGGCCGCGCCCCGGATTTCCGTACTAACGCAGCGAATCCGCGTACAGTTCGATGGAGTGCTTCACCGCCACCTTGGCCCCATGCTGCGAGAGCATGTCGGTCATCTGCAGCATGCAGGCGGGGCAACCGGTGGACACCACCTGGGCGCCGGTGGCCAGGATGTTGTCGCGCTTGCGCTCGCCGATCTGCTTGGACAGGTCGTAGTGGTACAGGTTGAAGCTGCCGCCCGAACCGCAGCAGCGGTCGCATTCGGCCATTTCCACCAGTTCGTACTTGGGGTTCATGCCGATGAGGGCGCGCGGCTGCGAGGTGACGCCGAGCGACTTCTTCATGTGGCAGGAATCGTGGAAGGTCACCTTCACGCCGCCCTTGGCCGGGGCCTCGGGCTTGACGCCCAGCACGTCCACCACGAACTGGTTCACGTCCATGACCTTGTCGTGCAGGACGCGGATCTGGTCGCGCATGGGGCCAGGGTAGTCCTCCATGAGCTTGGGCCAGATTTCCTTGATGGTGGCGGTGCAGGTGGCGCACGGGGTCACCAGGTAGTCGAAGTTGCCCTTGGAGAACAGGTCAAGGTTGATCTTGACCAGCTTGTCGTAGGCCACGCGGTCGCCCGACGAGATGGCGGGAATGCCGCAGCAGGCCTGGCCTTCGGGCATGTACACGCCAACGCCGTGGTGCTCGAACACCTTCAGGCAGGCTTCGGCCACGCTGACGAACATCTTGTCGCCAAGACAGCCCGGGAAGAAGGCGACGCGCTTGCCGCTCTTGCCCGCCGGGGTGTCCAGCGCCTTGATCTTGCTGTGCAGCGATTCCTTGGCCAGCCCCACGAAGTGACGGTCGCCGATGACGGGCGAGAGCACCTTGGAGCACGAGGAGCCGAGCAGGTCGTCCACCTTGGTGGTGAAGATGCCCTGGAACTTGGAGCCCAGGTCGAGTAGGGCGTTGAACAGGGCGGGCTTGGTCAGCATGCCGCGCAGGATGGCCTTCTTGACCGGCGAGAGCCCCATGTAGGTGTTCACGATGACGCGCGCGCGCAGGAAGATGTCCATCACCTTCACGCCCGAGGGGCAGTTGGCCCCGCACGAGCCGCACAGCAGACACTTGTTCAGCTTTTCCTGAACGCCCGCCGCGTCATGGATCATTTCCTTGGCCAGGTTTTCGAGCAGCGCGATCTTGCCGCGCGTCACGTCCGCCTCTTTCATGGTCTCGGCAAACACGGGGCAAACGGCCTGGCACATGCCGCACTTCATGCAGCCGACCATCTGGTCGTCCAGCTCCTGAAGCAGCTTGGCGAGTTTGGTAAGGTCTGCCATGGCGTTAGGCTCCGATGATCTTGCCGGGATTCAGGATGTACTTGGGGTCGATGGCGCGCTTCATGTTGCGCGAGAACTCGATGGTCGCCTTGGAGGTTTCCTTCTCCATCCACTTGGACTTGGCCATGCCGATGCCGTGTTCGCCCGACAGGGTGCCGTGCAGCGAAAGGGCCATGTCGAAGATTTCGTCCACGGCGTGTTCCACGCGCTCGAACTCGTGCTTGTCGCGGCGGTCGCACAGGATGGTCGGGTGCAGGTTGCCGTCGCCAGCGTGGCCGAAGGTGCCGATGGAGATGTTGTACTTGGCCGCGATGTCGTTGATGGCCTTGACCATGGCGGGAATCTTGGAACGCGGCACGGTGGCGTCTTCAAGCACGGTGGTGGGCTTGGCGCGGGCGAGCGCGGGCAGCGCGTTGCGGCGGGCTTCCCACAGCTTGAACTTCTCGGCGGCGTCCTTGGCCACCTTGATTTCGGTGGCGCCGACCTTGTTCAGCACCTTTTCCACCTTGTCGGCGTCGTCGGCGACCTGGCCGGGGTGGCCGTCCACTTCGATGAGCAGGATGGCCTGGGCGTCGCGCGGCAGGCCGGCCTTGGTGAAGTCGTCAACGTAGCGGATGGTGGCCTGGTCCATGAATTCGAGCGTGCAGGGCACCACGTGCGAGGCGATGATGCCGGCAACGGCTTCCGACGCCTTGTTCACGTCGTCGAACACGGCCATCATGGCCTTGGAGGCCTGCGGCGGGGGCACCAGCTTCAGGGTGATCTGGCTGAACACGCCAAGGGTGCCTTCGGACGCCACCATGAGGCCCGCGAGGTTGTAGCCGGTCACGCACTTGACGGTGCGCGAGCCGGTCTTCACCAGGCCGCCGTTGACGTCGAAAAATTCGATCCCCATCACGTAGTCCTTGGTCACGCCGTACTTCAGGCCGCGCAGGCCACCGGCGTTTTCGGCCACGTTGCCGCCAAGGGTGGAAACGGCCTGGGAGCCCGGATCCGGCGGGTAGAACAGGCCGCGCTTGGCCACTTCGGCCGCGAACTTCGCGGTGACCACGCCGGGCTCGACCACGGCGTACAGGTCTTCCTCGTTGATTTCGATGATGCGGCTCAGGCTGTTGGTCAGGATGACGATGCCTTCACGCGGGTCGGGGATGGTGCCGCCGGAAAGGTTGGTGCCGGCGCCGCGAACGGTGATGGGGTTGCCGTTCTCGTTGCACAGGCGAACCACCTTGCCGAGCTGTTCGGTGGTGGTGGGGCGCACGACGAGGGCGGGGACCACGGCGTCGAGCACGGCGGAATCGTAGGAGTACGACTGGCGGTCGGCCTCGCTGGTGAACACGTTGTCCTTGCCGACGACGGCTTCGAATTCCTTGATCAGGGCTGCACTGGGCATGAGGATGGTCCTCCGGGTCATGCGTTGCTCCACCCCCGTCACCGGGAAAGGGCGAGGCGGCGGAAACTTTGGGGGAGCGGATGCTCCGCCCATTCCTGGCTGTATGTTCAGCCACTCCTCTGTTGAAAAGGGGGGCAGGGCGACGCCCCGCCCCCCTTGCACCTACGGAACTAGAACAGGTTGGAGTACGCCCCGAAGCAGAACACGCTGGCGATGATGCCCACGACGATGCCGTAGAGGGCAAAGGGCCAGAAGGTACGCTTCAGGATCATACCCTCGCGGCCGATCAGGCCGGTAACGGCGCAGACGGCAACGATGTTGTGGATGCACACCATGTTGCCCATGGCGCCGCCGGCCACCTGGGCCGCCACGATGATCTGGCGGGGCAGGTTGAGCTGCTGCGCAACGCCCCACTGGAATTCGGCGAACAGAAGGTCCGAAACGGTGTTCGAACCGGTGATGAACGCGCCAAGGCCGCCCACGTAAGAGGCCAGCATGGGCCAGGCGTTGCCCGCGAAGGCAGCCACAGTCTTGGCCATGGCCAGGGGCATGGAGGGGTAGTTGTTGGGGTTCAGGGCCACGTCGGCCACGCCGGAACCGCGGAAGATGGACACCAGGGCCACGGCCGCGAACAGCGCGATGGTGGGGGCCTTCATCTTGGCAAAGGACTCTGTCCAGGCCTTCTTGACCGCGTCGCCCTTCATGCCGTGCAGCATGATGGTCAGCAGGGCCACCAGGGTGAAGGGAATGGTGCCGGGCAGGTACAGGTAGTCGATGGAGGCGGAAACGCCCTTGTAGCCCATGATGTCGTTGAAGGGGATCTTCTGGGCGGCCATCCAGCCCTTCAGGCCCAGTTCGGGAATGCGGGTCAGCACCAGGATGATGCCGATGAGGATATAGGGCAGCCACGCCATGAACTGGCTCATGTGCGGCTTGAATTCGGTGTTGGTGCTGGTGGCGATGGTGCCGGTCCATTCAGCTTCCCAGGTGGACTGGGGGCCGAAGTCCCAGGTTTCCTTGGGCACGCAGAAGCCCTTCTTGGCGCCAGCCACGATGATGCCAAGGCCCACCAGGCCGCCGATCAGCGACGGGAATTCGGGGCCCACCAGCCAGGCGAAGGTCAGGTAGGGCACGATGAAGGCCACGGCCGCGAACACGCAGAACTGCCACGCGGCAAAGCCTTCGGCCCACGACTTCTTCTGGCCGTAGAAACGGGTAAGGAAGCCCAGCATGAAGATGGGCAGGATGAAGATCATGGGGCCGTGCATGGTGGTGACCCACTGGCCGATGACCTTGGCGAAGGAACCGAAGTCGGTGAAGTTCAGGCCGGGGTTGGCGGCGGCAGCGTCCTTGACCAGCGGGGCAAGGAACTTCAGGCCGATGAGGATGGGCGTGCCCACCGCGCCGAACGACACGCAGAACGAGTTGAACACAAGGCAGATGACGGCGGCGGCCAGCGGCGGAAAGCCGAGGGACAGCAGCAGCGGAGCGGCCAGCGCGGCGGGCGTGCCGAAGCCGGCGGCGCCTTCGATGAAGGCCGCGAACATGTAGCCGATGATGATAGCCTGGATGCGCTTGTCACGGCTGATGTTCTGCATTCCGTACTGGATAGTTTCCATGCCGCCGGAATATTTCAGGGTGTACAGGATGATGATGGCCCCGAACACGATGATCAGCACGCCGATGGCGGTGACGATGCCCTGCAACGACAGCGCGGCGATGTACCCCGCGGGCAGGTTCCACGCGCCGATGGCGCCGAGCACGCAGACAAGCCAGGCCAAGGGCATGGCGCGGGTGGAGGGCCAGCGCATGCCGACCATGAGCACCAGGGCCACGAGGATGGGCAACAGTGCCACCAATGCAAGCAGTTCCAATGACATCAAGACGCTCCTCTTCTGTTGTGCGTGACCCGCCCCCGGAGTGCACCCGCCGGGATTGGGAAGGGTATGTAAGTGCCGGAGGGGTTTGCACCTCCCCTCCGGCACTGTCCTACCGGGTGGTGTTATTCAGCGGCCCGACCATCGTCGCAGGCTTCGCCACCCTTGCGCCGGGCATGTTCCGGCGTTTCGGTGACGGCGCAGAAGCCGCTGTCAGCGTTTCCCACGGTCACCGGGTCCCCGGCGGGGGCGGTAACGGCGGGAGCTTCGGAGATCTGCTTCAGCAGCAGGTAGCGTTCGTTGTACTCCTTCTCGATGGCCGCGCGCAGGCGCTTGGACTCTTCGGGAGCGATCTTCTCGAGGGCGGCGTAGCGGGTTTCACCAGCCATGAATTCCTGCATGGTGCCGTTGGGCGCCTTCGATTCGAGCACGAACGGGTTCTTGCCTTCGTCGGCAAGTTCGGGGTTGAAGCGGTACAGGGGCCAGTAGCCGGATTCCACGGCCATCTTGGCTTCTTCCATGGACTTGCCCATGCCCTTGCGCAGGCCCTGGTTGATGCAGGGGGCGTAGGCGATGATCAGCGAGGGGCCCTTGTAGGCTTCGGCTTCCTTGAAGGCCTTCAGCACCTGCTGCTTGTTGGCGCCCATGGAGACGCAGGCAACGTAGACGTAGCCGTAGGTCATGGCCATGCGGCCCAGGTCCTTCTTGGCGGTCTTCTTGCCCGAGGCGGCGAACTTGGCGATGGAGCCCAGCGGGGTGGCCTTGGAGGCCTGGCCGCCGGTGTTGGAGTACACCTCGGTGTCCATGACCAGGATGTTGATGTCCTCGCCGCTGGCCAGCACGTGGTCCACGCCGCCGTAGCCGATGTCGTAGGCCCAGCCGTCACCGCCGAAGATCCACACGGACTTCTTGGTGAACAGGTCGCTCATGTGCCACAGCTCGTCCAGCAGCGGATGGTCGTCGGAACCGCCCAGCAGGCCGAGGATTTCCTCGCCGTACTTCTTGGAGCCTTCGGCGTCGTCCTTGTTGTCCAGCCAGCCCTTCAGGGCGGCCTTCAGGTCGTCGGCGAGATCCAGCGAAAGGGCTTCGGTCACCACGTCGGCGAGCTTCGCGCGGCGCTGGGTGTAGGCCATGCTCATGCCGAAGCCGAATTCGGCGGCGTCTTCGAACAGCGAGTTGCCCCAGGCCGGGCCGTGGCCGTCCTTGTTGGTGGTGTACGGCGTGGTGGGGGCGGAAGCGCCCCAGATGGACGAGCAGCCGGTGGCGTTGGCCACCACCATGCGTTCGCCGAACATCTGGGTGAGCAGCTTGACGTAGGGGGTTTCGCCGCAGCCCGCGCAGGCGCCGGAGAATTCCATCAGCGGCTGCTGGAACTGCGAGCCCTTCAGGCTGTCGCGGGCCATCAGGTCGTCCTTGATGGCGATGTTGGCGTCGGCGTAGGCAAGGTTGGCCATCTGGTCGGCCATCTGGGTCTCGATGGGCTTCATGACCAGGGCCTTGTTCTTGGCCGGGCACACGTCGGCGCACGAGCCGCAGCCCATGCAGTCCTGCGCGTACACCTGCATGCGGTACTTCAGGCCGTTCAGTTCCTTGCCCTTGGCTTCGATGGCCACGAACGAGGCGGGCGCGCCGGCCAGTTCGTCATCGGAGGCCAGGATGGGGCGGATGGCCGCGTGCGGGCACACGAACGAGCACTGGTTGCACTGGATGCAGTTCTCGGACAGCCATTCGGGCACGGTGATGGCCACGCCGCGCTTTTCGAAGGCGGCGGTGCCCACGGGGAACAGGCCGTCGGGCTCGAAGGCCGAGACCGGCAGCTTGTCGCCCTGCTGGGCCAGGATGGGACGCACCACGTTGGTGATGAAGTCGGGGTCGGAAGAGGCGGCCGCGGGGGCGTCGGCGGCGGTGGCCCAGGATTCGGGGTACTTGATCTCGGTGACGGCCTCGATGGCCTTGTCAACGGCGGCCACGTTCATGGCCACGATCTTTTCGCCCTTCTTGCCGTAGGCCTTGTGGATGGAGTCCTTCAGCAGCGCCACGGCCTGCTCGAAGGGAATCACGCTGGACAGCTTGAAGAACGCGGTCTGCATGATCATGTTGATGCGCCCGCCAAGGCCCACTTCGGTGGCCACCTTCACGGCGTCCACGTTGTAGAACTTCAGCTTCTTGCGGGCGATGGTGCGCAGCATGGAGGCGGGCAGTTCCTTCTCCATGTCTTCCACGCTGTTCCAGTGCGAGTTCAGCACGAAGGTGCCGCCGGTCTTGATGCCGTCGAGCACGTCGTACTGGTGCACGTAGGCCGACTTGTGGCAGGCGATGTAGTCGGCGCTGTTGACCAGGTAGGTCGACTGGATGGGGCTGTTGCCGAAGCGCAGGTGCGACACGGTGAAGCCGCCCGACTTCTTGGAGTCGTAGGCGAAGTAGCCCTGGGCGTACATGCCGGTGTTGTCGCCGATGATCTTGATGGCCTGCTTGTTGGCGCCCACGGTGCCGTCGGCGCCAAGGCCGAAGAACTTGCACTGCACGGTGCCAGCGGGCACGGTGTCCACGCCTTCGGTCACTTCCAGCGAGGTGTCGGTGACGTCGTCGATGATGCCCACGGTGAAGTGGTTCTTGGGGCCGACGACCTTCATGTTGTCGTACACGGCCTTGGCCATGGCCGGGGTGAATTCCTTCGAGCCGAGGCCGTAGCGGCCGGCCAGGAGCTTGGGCATTTCGCCGCGCTCCATGAAGGCGGTACACACGTCAAGGTACAGCGGTTCGCCCAGCGAGCCGGGTTCCTTGGTGCGGTCGAGCACGGTGATGGTGTCGGCGGTGGCGGGCAGCACCGACAGCATGTGGTCGATGGAGAACGGACGGTACAGGCGCACCTTGATCAGGCCCACGCGCTCGCCCTTGGCGTTCAGGAAGTTGACCACTTCCTCAATGGTTTCGCAGGCGGAACCCATGGCGATGATCACGCGCTCGGCTTCGGGGTGGCCCACGTAGTCGAACAGCTTGTAGGAACGGCCGGTGATTTCGCCGACCTTCTTCATGTAGTTCGAAACGATGCCGGGCACGGCGTTGTAGAACGAGTTGCAGGCTTCACGCGCCTGGAAGTAGATGTCCGGGTTCTGCGCGGTGCCGCGGATGTGCGGGTGTTCCGGGTTCATGGCGTTCTGGCGGAAGGCTTCCACCTTCTCCCAGTTCACCAGCTTCTTCATGTCGTCGTAGTCGATGACTTCGATCTTCTGCAGTTCGTGCGAGGTGCGGAAGCCGTCGAAGAAGTGGCAGAACGGCACGCTGGACTCAATGGCGGCCAGGTGGGCCACCAGGGCCATGTCCATGGCTTCCTGCACCGAGTTGGAGTTCAGGAAGGCGAAGCCGGTCTGGCGGGCGGCCATGACGTCCTGGTGGTCGCCGAAAATGGACAGCGCGTGCGAGGCCAGCGCGCGGGCCGAAACATGAAAGACGCCGGGAAGCAGTTCACCGGCGATCTTGTACATGTTCGGGATCATCAGCAAGAGGCCCTGCGAGGCGGTGAAGGTGGAGGTCAGCGCACCTGCGGCCAGCGAGCCGTGCACGGCGCCCGCGGCGCCCGCTTCGGACTGCAGCTGACGGACCGACACCGTCTGCCCGAAAAGGTTCTTCTTGCCCTGGGCGGCCCATTCGTCCGCCGATTCGCCCATGTTGGACGAAGGGGTGATGGGGTAGATGGCGGCGGTGTCGCTGAGCGCGTAGGCGACGTACGCGGCAGCGGTGTTGCCGTCCATGGTCTTCATTTTCTTGGCCATTGATCTCTCCTTGGATTGCTAACCTTGAAGCGGGGGTGAAAGATCAGCCGTGCCTTGCGGCGCGGTCCGTGGGCATGGACTCGGAATCGTGCCTCGTCATGCCGGCCCTTGCGGCGCGTTTCGCTGCCGCTGGCGGGCCGTTGGTGTCGCGTGGGCGGCCGAGGCCTGTCCGCCCTGCCCTTGTGATTCAGATGCTCCGGATGATCTGGCTGTCCGGGCAAGCGGGGCGGGCGGCACGGGCAGAGTGGCGCGCCCGGATATCGGGCGGCGTCCCCCCGCGCGGGGCAGGCTGTGGCCCCTACGCAACAACAAGAAGTGTGCCAGTTCCGTTACGCTGATACGTCGGCTGCATCCTCCTTGGATTGTTGAAGTATGAGGTCGTCTTGTGAAACTGACGTCGGCGCGTGGTCCGAAAATCCGGACGGCCGACGTTGCGGCGCATGTGGGTGCCGGGCTGGCGAATGGCGGAAATGGAGCCTAACGCCGCCGGTTTGAATGGTCAAACGGTTCATCGGGGCGAAATCCGCCGCGCGTCCGAAAAACCGGATGGAGGAGCGTGCGAGGGGGCCGCGTCCGAAAGGTAGGACACCAGCCGGAGGGATGCTCCCGCAGGTTACCCCGGGCCGTTTACAGCGACATATTATTCTTTTTCAGCAGGGCATAGAAATGCGAGCGCGACAGGCCGGAGACGTCCAGCATCTCCTGCAGGTTGCCTCGGGTCTGCCCGATGAGGATTTCAAGGTACTTGCGCTCCATGAGACGCTTGAAGCCCTTGAGCGGCGGCAAGGGGCTGGTGAAGGCGGCCCCGAGCGCGTCGGCGCGCTGGGCGGGAGGCACCATGTCCTCTCCGCCGCCGGGGCCACCGCCGGATCCGTCGCCGTTGCCGTCGGCGGCGGAGGGGTGGGTGGCGGATTCGCTCCCGATGCCGCCTTCGCCCGTGGCGGGGCGGGCGATGGCGGCGCGGGTGATCTTGATGCGGATGTCCTGGGGCAGGTGCAGCGCGTAGAGCACGCTTTCCAGCCCCGAGATGACGAACGAGCGCTCCAGCACGTTGTACAGCTCGCGCACGTTGCCCGGCCAGTCGTACTGGGCCAGCTGTTGAAAGAAGTCGGGTGAAAAGCCCTTGTGGGGCACGCCGTACTGCTCGCACAGCCGGTTGACGTGGTAGATGGCCAGCGGCTTCAGGTCTTCCGGCCTGCTGCGCAGGGGGGGCAGCTCGACGTGCACGGTCTTCAGGCGGAACAGCAGGTCCTTGCGGAATTCGCCGCGCTCCACCATGGCGTCCAGGTCGCGGTTGGTGGCGGAGATGAGCCGGAAGTCGCTCTTTATCTCCTGCGTGCCGCCCACGGGGCGGAAGGTGCGTTCCTGCAGAAAGCGCAGGAACGAGCGCTGGATGGACAGGGGCATCTCGCCCACTTCGTCCAGGAACAGGGTGCCGCCGTCGGCCAGCTTGACCAGGCCGTCGCGGTCGGTGAGGGCGCTGGTGAAGGCCCCCTTGCGGTGCCCGAACAGGGTGGATTCCACCAGGCTTTCGGTCAGCGCGGCGCAGTCCACCACCACGAAATGGCCCGCGCGGCGGGTGCTGTTGCGGACGATGATGGTCCAGAAGACCTGCTTGTTCAGTTCGTAGAACCTGCTGGGCTCGTTGATGATGATGCTGTCGGACGGCAGTTGCGAGGGGCTGATGAACAGCCGCTGCAACTCGTTGTTGTCGAACATGTAGGCCTGGTCCGCCTGTTCCACGACGGGGATGGACGAGGCGCGGATGCCGCTCAGCACCTGCAGGGCCATGCGCGCGGCCATCTCGCCGTGGCGCACCCCGGAGATGAGCTTGCCGCCCACGATGCCGTGGCCCAGCAGGAAGGCCCAGTTGCTGAACAGGGGCGCGCGCGAGGCGGCATGCACCTTTTCCAGCAGTTCTTCGGCCGAGTAGAACTGGCCGTCGATGTCGCGATAGATGGGCACGAAGTAGAAGAAGGTGTCGGGACCCTGCCCGCGCACCCAGTCCAGCATCTGATCCAGGCTGTATTCGCTCCACTCCTCCACCACCAGGCGGTCCCTGAACGGCCCGAGCTGGGCCATGACCTGGTTGCGGATGGCCGCGCCGGTGACCGAGTCGTCGCCGATGACCACCATGCGCCGCAGTTGCGGGTTCAGGCGCAGGGCCTGTTCGATGTTGTAGGCCACGTCGTAGTTTTCGAGCACCCCGGTGATCTCGCGCCCGGTGGCGCGCAGGCTGGATGCCTGCACGTCGTTGAGCCCGCAGAACACTATGGGCACGCCGGGGAACAGCTCTTCCCCGAACTGGAGCAGGAAGTCCACCGCCACGTTGTCCGAGGCGATGATGATGTCGAACTTCTTGTTGCGGAACTTGTCGCGATACAGGGCGTACAGGGTGGAAACCGTGTCCTGGTAGTGGAACTTCTTGGAGTCCATGTATTCCACCTGGAACACGATGCTGTACGGGCTTTCGGCCAGCGTTTCCCGTATGCCCTGCAGGATGTGGTCGGACCACGAGTACCCGTTGTGGTACGAATTCAGGTACAGCACGTTCTTGCGCGCGCCCTCGGGCGGCTGCGGCGTGGCCTGCGGCGCGGGGGGCTCGGCCTGGGCCGCCAGGGCGGCGGACGCCAAGGCGGGGGGCAGGGCAAGGGGGAGGCTGGCGGGGAGGCCGGGAGTTTGTGAAGACGCGAGGGACGACGCGGGTGCGGCCCCGGCTGCCAACATGGGCGCGGCGACAGGCTCGGGCGTGGGCGCGAGCATGGGCGCGAGGAGCAGCGCCAGACACAGCGCGGGCAGCACGACGCACAGGCGGCGCAGCGCGGCGCGCCTCGCGCGGGAAGCGTGTCGGACCGGGGCTGGAGGCGGAAGCGGATCGGTAGGCCGACGCGGGTGCCGGATCGGCCGGAAATGGCTGGTATGCATGCGGGGGGTCCGCCGAAAGGCTGGGGTGCGGGGAAACCGGGGGGAGCACGCGCCGCCGTGTCGCACGGCGTGCGGACATGCCGGACGGCCAGGGCTGCGGGCGGCCCCGTCGAGGGTGGTGTTTGACTGCACGGTTTGCAGTGGTGCCACCGTGAGTGCAACTAATGCTGGACTTCCCCGCCAAGGTCAAGGCCCGCCGCGCCGACTGGGCGTGCGGGCCGGTTGGCGCGACGCGCCGTGACGTTTCCCCGGCAGTGTGCCCGCATGTTCGCGCCGTGGTGGTGCGCGCGCTTGTGCGGACGGCGGGGCGTGAATATTCTGGAGCAATGTGGGCGCAGGCACGAGTGCGCACATTCCCGTGCGCCGGGAAACCGGGACGACCCCCCCGAAGGAGTGAACGATGGCGGAACGGAGCGCGGCACGCGCTGCAGGGCGACAGAAGGATTCGACCGGTGCGGGCACGGCCCCAAAGGCTGGCGACACCACGTGCGGCCTGCCCCCGGAGGATGCCCTTGCCGCACATCCGGATGTGGCCGGACGGGGAGGGATGGGGATGGCACACGACGACTACGAGCGCGGCGGCGCGCCCTGGCGGGACGACGCCTGCGCCCTGTGCGAGGAATACCGCTTCTTGCTCCAGGTGCTGGGCAGCGAGGCAGAGGTGTGGAAGAGCCTGCAACAGCAGTTCGGCATCGTCACCCAACGCACCCAGATGGTCTTCGGCGTGGGGGCGTTGGCCATTTCCGTGGCGGGCTTTTCCGGGCACCGGCTGGCGGCGGCCGGGCCGTTCAGCGGACTGACCCTGATGGCCGGGCTGATGTGCATCCTCGTCGGGCTGTTCGTGGCGCTGTACGGCGTGGTGCGGGTGCGCTGGATGTCCAGCCTGCGCGGCGACACGGTGGAGGCCAGCTTTTTGCGGCTGCTGGCGGTGCGCAACCGCAAGACCCGCTATTTCCTGTGGTCGCTCAAGCTGGTCATCGTGGGGCTGGTGCTGTACGTGGCCGCGCTGGGCTGGTTCCTGTTCCGGGCTTCGCTGGGGTTGGTGCCGCTGGTGTAACGCATGCGCGGGGCGGCCGGGTGCGCTGGGGCGCGGGCGGCAGGGCCAGGGCAATCTTCGGCGGCCAGCCGCGGGGCGTGCAACGGCCGGGCGGAAGGCCGGACAAAAGGGAGCGGGGGCGAACCGGTGTGCCGGAATATCGGCTCCGGGGCGGTCCGGGCGGTGTCGTATTCCCGACGTGGACCGGTTTTTTTCATGGAAATTGATGAAAGACAGTGTGTTGCCGATTCGGCAAGGCTCTTGCATCGCATGGCGGCGTGGCGGCATTCCGCCAGATCCACTGCAAGGAGGCTTCCCCATGCTGTTTCTGCTTGGCGGCAACGACAAAAAGGCGCGCAAGGCCGAGTCCGCGCAGACCGAAAACCTTGAACGGGTGCGTGAGCTGTTCGTTTCCGGGCGTTTTCCCGTGGTCACCACCGACGGCGTCGAAGACCGCAGGATAGGCCGCGTGCTGGGCCTGGTGGCCTGCCGGGGCTACGATTCGGAGGAAACGTTCTTCGGCATGGCGGCCCGCGCCGTGAACAAGGGCGCCCAGGCCATCGTGGGCTACCAGGAAAACGTGGCCTTCCACCCCGACGGATCGAAGTATTTCTCGTGCTACGGCACGGCCGTGCAGTTCAGCCGCGAGGACAAGGACGGCGGCAACGGCAACGGGCCGCTGCGGTTGCAGGCGTAGGGACGAGGCGGGGTTCTCCCCGCTGGTTTTGTCGACGTGCCGACGGAAGCGTGTCGGCACGTCTCCGAAGCCGCCGTCGGCGGCTGTTCCGGCGCATGAAATCGGCCTTCTTCAAAACAGTGACGGCCCGGACGCTGGTGATGCCAGCGGCCGGGCCGTTGTCGTTGCATGAAGGCGGGATGTCGCGCCTGCGCTCCGGGCGTGGACGCGCGGGCGTCAGGGGGGCGGGATGCGCCTACACCAGCGCCTTCGCCACCGTGGAGGCGATGGATTCCGCCTGCCCGTCGGGCATGTAGGGGTGCATGGGCAGGCTGAAAATGCGGCCGCAGACGTCCTCGCACACAGGCAGGTCGCCGGGGCGATAGCCAAGGTGCGCAAAGGCCGTCTGCAGGTGCAGCGGCGTGGGATAGTAAACTGCGGTCGGCACGCCTGCGGCCTTCAGCGCGGTCTGGGCGGCGGCGCGGGCCTCGCCGTTTCGGGCCAGCAGAGAGTATTGCGCCCACGCGCTGGTGGCCCCGGCTGGAATGTGCTGTGCCACGCCCGCCTGCCCCAGGGGGGCAAGGGCCGCGCCGTATGTGGCGGCCACCCGCTGGCGCGCGGCGATCTCCTCGTCGAAATGGTCGAGCTTGGCCAGCAGGATGGCCGCCTGCAGCGTGTCGAGGCGCGAGTTCAGCCCGATGCGCACGTTGTCGTACTTGTCCGTGCCCTTGCCGTGCACCCGCAGCGAATCGATGCGCGCGGCCCGCTCGCCGTCGGCGCAGAACACCGCGCCTCCGTCGCCGTAGCAGCCCAGGGGCTTGGCCGGGAAAAAGCTGGTGGCCGCGTAATGCCCGAAAGAGCAGGCCCGGCGGCCGTCCAGGCTGCCGCCGAAGCTCTGGGCGGCGTCCTCGATGAGCAGCAGATCGTGCGCATCCGCGATACGTGTCAGCGCCGCGGCGTCGGCGGGCAGGCCGAAGATGTCTACGGCGATGATGGCGCGGGGTCGGCCCCAGGACGGGGTCCACGCCGCAAGGCAGTCTTCCACGGCCTGGGGCGAGATGTTCCAGGTGTCCGGATCAATGTCCACGAACACGGGGCGCGCGCCCAGCAGCGAAATGACCTCGGCCGTGGCGATGAAGGTGAAGCTGGTGGTGATCACTGCGTCGCCGGGGCCCACGCCTTCCGCCATCAGGGGCAGCAGCAGGGCGTCGGTGCCCGATGCGCAGCCCACGCAGTGCGGCGCGCCCGCGTAGGCGGCAAGCCGTTTTTCCAGTTCCTGTACTTCCGGCCCCAT
This sequence comes from Desulfovibrio sp. A2, assembly GCF_000226255.1. Classification (GTDB taxonomy): domain Bacteria; phylum Desulfobacterota; class Desulfovibrionia; order Desulfovibrionales; family Desulfovibrionaceae; genus Cupidesulfovibrio. Next base: position 56,293 of record NZ_AGFG01000042.1, on the reverse strand, counting down.
GATGTACTTTCCGTGGGCCAGCACGGCATTCATGCGGGCGCGGATGGCCGCCTCTCGCGCGGCGAACTGCGCCGCCAGGTCGATGAAGGGAATCACGCGTGGCTCCTTGGGGACTGCCGGGTGGAGGCGAGGCCGTCGCCGTCGCGTTCGTAGGCGTCGCCGCAGCCGGGGCAGCACAGGTGTTCGTCGAGCTTCGCGCCGCAGCGGCATACCCAGCCCGCCAGGCGGGCGGGGTTGCCCATCACCAGGCCGTGCGGCGGCACCGGTCGGGTGACTACCGCACCCGCGGCCACGAAGGCGTATTGCCCGATCTCGTTGCCGCATACGATGGTGCAGTTGGCGCCAAGGGTGGCCCCGGTGCGCACCACCGTGGGCAGCGCCCGGTCCATGCCGGGGATGAAGGCGCGGGGGGCATGTACGTTGGTGAAGACCATGCTGGGGCCGCAGAAGACGTTGTCTTCCAGCACCACGCCCTTGTAGACCGAGACATTGTTCTGGATCTTGCACCCGCTGCCGATGCGCACTTCCGGTCCGGCCACCACGTTCTGGCCGATGTTGACCTTTTCGCCGATGCTGGTGTCCGGAAGGATGTGGCTGAAATGCCAGATTTTGGTGCCGCTGCCGATGGTCACCCGGTCGTCCACCACCGCCGTGGGGTGCACGAAGGCCCCGTCTCCGTGCCGTGCGGCAGGGGCCTGCGACGCGGATTCCGGATGTACGGGGGGCGCGCCCGGTGCGGTCGGCGCGTCCGACGCGTCAAGGCTGCGCTGGGCGTTCATCAGCACCTTCAGTACGCGCAGGCCTTCCTGCCCATCGGTGACCGGGGCCGCGCCGCTGGCGATGCAGTCCAGGAAATGCTGGCATTCGGAACGCAGCGGCTCGGACTGGGGCACCTCCACCCGCACGGGCTCGCACCGGGCGGGCACGGGCGCGCCGTTCTCCCAGCGGATCTCGTGGGGGTAGAGCAGCAGCTTTTCCTCCCAGGGGCGGGTGTCGTCAAAGACGGCCATCTGCCGCTCGCCCACCACCACCAGCTTCTGTTCCTTGAAGGGGTGCAGCCACGAGACGAAGACATGGGCCTTCAGGCCGGAGGGAAAGTCGAGGTGGGTGGTGGTGACGTCCGCTATGCGGCGGTGCAGGTAGTTGCCGCCCGTGGCCCAGACGCGCTCGGGCTCCTCGCCCGCCAGCGCGAGGATCATGGAAATGTCGTGCGGGGCGAACGACCAGAGGATGTTTTCCTCGCGGCGCACCTTTCCGAGGTTCAGTCTGTTGGAATAGACGTAGTTGATGCGGCCGAGGGCCCCCGACTGTGCCAGGTCTTGCAGGGCCATGAACACGGGGTGGTAGCGCAGCAGGTGCCCCACCATCAGCACCAGCCCCTTGCGGGCCGCAAGGTCGATGAGTTCGCGGCCTTCCCCCTCGTCCAGGGTGAGCGGTTTTTCCACGAACACGTGCTTTCCCGCCAGCAGGGCCTCGCGCGCGATGACGAAGTGCGATTCCGCGGGCGTGGCTATGGCCACCCCGGTGATTTCGGGATCGGTCAACATGTCGGGCAGCGCCATGCATATCCGCACGCCGGGATGCGCGGCCTGCGCGTTTTCCAGCAGCGTCGGGTTTTTGTCGCAGACGGCGGCCAGCGCGCCCAGCGCGTGGAAGTTGCGGACGAGATTCTTGCCCCAGTATCCGGATCCGATGACTGCTATCATGGTGCCCACGGGGTAGAGGTTCGGGGTGCGGAGGCGTGTAAACTCCTGACCCGCCGGTTCATGCAGCATCCGGGCCAAATACCATTTTTGTAGGTACGTCTGCCGGGCTGCGCAGAGGGCTCCAGGCGGGCATGCCGTCAGTGGGATGGTAATGCCCTGCATCCACGAGCAAGGCCATCGGTACGCTTCGCTCTTCATCGAGAAGGGCGGCGATGGCGAGCGCGGTTGCTTCAGCCGGGATGGCGAGGAGGCAGTGAGGTACCGGATAACGGCACACCCCACTGCACTCCTGACATTCCAGGGGCAGCGAAAGTGCGATGCACCTGGAGGCTGGGGGCATCCAGTTTGCGGGGTGTGCGCTTCCCGGGATCGCGAGATGACGTAGCCCGGACGCTGTGGCCAGCCAAGAGGTGCCCCAGTCGAGCACAATGGCGCGCGCAAACCGCGAGAAAAGCGCGGGCCACAGTCCCTGGTCGGCATGGCCCGGAAGCACGGTGTGCGGCAGGCCAGCTCGGCCCAGAAGTTTGGCCATCAAGGCACATTGGGCGTCCTGCCCGATCACGGTCACGTGTGGTGCGGTTCCGGAGCGGGCGAGGGCGGCCATCCCATGCGCGACAATCATGCATGCCTCTGGCAGGCATCCGGCCGGGATGGGCAGGAGCACGGATGCCGAGGCGTCAATCGCGTGTGTGTTGAGCGCGTCCCCCAGCGGTTTGTCATCCTCCGGCGCCGCCCACGTTCTCGGTGCAAGCCGCAGCCTGCCAATGCCCATCCTGTCCAGCAGGGTGTCCACAAAAGCCTGCGGGGTGGTTTGTCGGGGAGTGGGCAGGACGAGGTCATACGCATCATGGGGGACTGTGGGCTGTACGGCGACAGAGAATGGAGCCTCTGCGGCAAGGCATACTCCGTCCGAAAACGCATCTCCAGGCCAGGAGCAGTTGATCGCCATTTCCGGTGCGAAGGCGCTGACAGCGGTGAACGTGGACGCCGCGTTCGCCCCGGACGGAGCGAGGGGAAAAAACTCTTTGGCATACGGGCAGCGCCGGTAAAGGCCTTCCGCCTCTGCACGGCAGGCGATGGCGATGCGAACTCCGGGATACTTGCGCACGCAGGACGCCATGAGTTGCGCTGTTGCGGGGAAGCTGCCGCAAGGCCCGTTCTGCACCACCAGCAGTCGGGTCACTCGTTCGGGGGGATCACAAGAACGCTGGGCGCGAGAGGGAACGGCGTACGCCGCGTAGTGGCTGTCTTCGGCAATGAGGCGCAATCGTTCGAACGGATACCGCCAATCAATGTAGGACATGGCGGACTTCTGGCAGATCACGTGAGTTACCCCGTGCTTTTCAAAGAGGGGCCACCAGTCGCGTTTTAGAAACGGATATTCTTCGATATACGTATCGAATATCGAGGGTAGTTGGAGCCCGGGCTGCCACCAGAAGCTTTTCCATCCTTCCTTGCGGGCCGTGATGTCGGCCCCAAGCCGCATGGTGACGGGAAACACCACCGCATCGTCGGGCAGGTTCACACCGGAAAGGAACGTCGAAAGGCGGTCCGAAACCGTTTCGGGGGGCGGCCTGTGTTCAATGTGCTGCTTGGTGTGCCAGATTACGCCGATGCCGATAAGGGAGCAGGTCATCACCGCCGCCAATGCCGCCAGGGCAGGTGGCGGGGCAGTGGCGACTTGTACCGCTGCGGCCAACGGCGCAAGATACACCAGTGCGTATTCAATGTATCTGTAGCCTTCGCCCAAAAAGCTCAGCCAGGCTGTGGATGTCGCTATGTAAACGATGATGGGGGCCGCGAGGAATGCTGCCCACTCCACGGTGGCGTTGCCATCGGACATGGCCAATAGGCAGATGGCAGCGGGAAGTTCTATGTTGTTGAGAAATGTGCGTGTCGGTTCTTTGGTGAGCAGGTTTTCCGTGATAGTTTTCCATGTGATGCGGTTGTCTCGAAAAGACCAGGGCTTGAACTCGGAAAGCCCGATGCGGGTGATGCGTCCCTTCTTCGTGAACCGTGTGTAGCACATCCAGTGCAGGAATGTGTGCTGCAAGCCGCGTGCGAAATGTTTTCCGCCTGCGGCAAGGGCCATGATGAAGATGGCCAGAAGCATGGCGAGCGGGCGCCAATTCATGAGCAGCCCGGCAAGGACGGGCATGGTGAAGAGCAGAACCTGGCGTGCGAATATGGAACTGAGGCAGGCCAGCGCTCCGAAGCTGATGCCGCAGGCAAGGGAAATGATGTCGCCAGTCAGCAGGAAAACACAGCAGAGCATGTAGGAAAGACCTGTCGCCAGGCGGGCCAGCGTGCGCTCTGAAAGGGCGATGTACGTAATGGAGTTTCCGCCGAAGCAGTGAAATGTGGGGCTGCACAGGATGAGCATCGCGGAGACTTGCAATAGACCGTGGCTCCCCGTGAATAAGCTCTCATTGATGTGGGCTGCGAGAATGATGAAGACGCAGGAAAAGAGAAGGCTGAGCACCAGCGACGGCAGGTACGGATGGGCTTTGATTGCGTCAAGCGGAAAGAATCTGGCGAAGTGGTGAAAATATGTTGGGTAGACCATCGGTTCCGGTGACATGAGATACTGCTCAATGTACTGCGAACGCCGATTTTTGCGGAGCTGCCTGATGATGGAGAAATGCACGGAGGCATCACCGACGAAGCCCTGGCGAAACCACCAGCGGTAGTGATGCAGGGCAGACAGTCTACAGGCGACTACTAAAAGCAGGAAGATGGATACGGTGGCTGCTGTGAGCACGATACTTTCCGTCTTGTGCTAAGGGCGCAGGAATACAGCAAGGGGATCGTCTGGCGCGACATGCACCGACAAGAGGCCGGGGGCGATGCGGCACAGTGTGGCTGCGTGCTGCGCCGCCTTCAGAAAGAATGCCTCGTACGCGCCGAGCATGGCGTCACTAAACGCGTCGAACGCCCGCTTGCATGCAGGATTGTCCGAATGGTCCGAGTCGGCGCCGTAGTATGGGGTGGCGCGCGGTATCAGTTCAGGGATGCCCGTGTCGGGGTATTCCTCCCTGCAAGATGGGCAGATCAGGGCGTGCCGTGCCGTCGTAAGCCGCGTGCGGCATGATGGGCAGGCGTAGGCGACCGGAGTGCGTTGGGGTGGGGAATCCGGGATGGCTTTGGGTTTGATGAGCACGTACTTGACTTGGTCGCAGAATATTCTGGCGAAATGCGGATTGCTCTCAAGCCGTGAAAAATAGTGGGCCGCAGCGAGCGGGGATGTGCCGCACCGGGCGTGGTGCTTCGCAAGGAAGTGGTACAGTGCGCCGTCAAAAACCGTATCGGCCAGTTCGAGCCCGGCGACGGAAGCGAGTTCCTCAAGGGTTTCCATGAAGGGAGGTTCGTCGATGCAACTGCCGGGAATGTTCATGGTCATCGATATGTGGCGCTTGCGTGACCAGCGGGTTTCAAACCGGGTTGCCGGTGTCCATGCATGGGGGTTCTCGGTCGTGATGACGGCGATGCCCCCGGGGACGAGCACGCGGTAAATCTCTCGCAGCATGGTCAGCGGGCTTGCCACATGCTCGATCACCTCTCGGGAAAGCACGCGGTCAAAGGTGCCGTCCGGAAAGGGGAGCGCCTCGGACGCCGCTACCGCCATGGGAGAGTCTACGCCGCTGGTGCGGGCGTCTTCAAGCATCATCCGGGAGATGTCGATGCTCCACATGTCGATGCTGGGGTGCAGCCATGCGATGTTCTTTGCATCCCAGTTGCGCCCGCATCCGATGTTGAGCAGCGCGTTGCCGTCGGAAAGGCGCAGCCGCGAAAGAATGTGCACGCTGAATCTTCTGAAGAAATAGTTGAAGTATTCGTTCATCCCATGTCCGCGGTTCCAGTTGAAGCCCTCGATGTCTCGCAGGGGGAATGCCATCGACTGGCAGGCGGATGTGTCGAACGCCACGTTGGCATAAAAACTGTCAACACTGGCCCGGTGCCGGGTTATCTTGTCGTGCAGTTCGTCGCTCATGCGGCCTCCGGGGCGGCGTGGGTCTGCTCGGGTGGAACCGGACGGGACAGCATGGGCGGGGCGATGAGCGCGGCCGCCCCGGCCTTGCCAATGCTGAACAGCGTGTCGAGGCAGGAGAGATGGCTAACGAATTCGGGGGATCCGGGTTGGGCATAGGGAGCATACTCGAAATGCTGAAAATAGAAGGCAATGCCGTTCTGCTCAAATGATTCTGGCTTGATGAAGTCAAGGCAGCCGGAACCGGACAGGTATTCGCTGGCCCTTGCGGCGCGGCATAATTCCAGGACGAGTTCGTTGCCCGCCAAAGTGGCGAGCTCGGGATGCTCCGCAACGATATCCCTGCTGGACATGAAGATGCTCTTTATCCCGAGGGCGGTGCAGGTCGATTCAATGAACGATCTGTTGAAATCGCAGAGAAGGTCACGTTTTTCTGCATAAAGCGAGGTGATCGCTTCGATATTTTCCGCATAATATGGTGATTTTTCATATGCGCTTCGTAGCATGCCAAGATGCTTGCGCGTGAAGTTATGCTCGTAGTTGATGCGCACTTCGGAGATGGGTTGCATTCCCAGGCCTGACTTGTGCGTGGGGATGGTGATCCAGTGCACGTCATCAAGAAGTATTTTGTTGCGAGTAAGCCAGCTTTTGCCGCGCGGATTTTGTACATGGTCGAAAAATATGAAAACATCACTGTGCAGAATTTTGTGAAACAGGCCTATCCATGGGAAGAACGTGGGTTGATGGATTGCTACGCGCATTGCCCTTCGCCTCCGTCACTATCAAGAAGGCCCATGGAAAGCAGTTTTTCCCGCATGACGGCAAGGCGTTGCGCGCAGACGGCGTATTCGGGAGTACTTTCATACGTGTTGTAGGTCAGTTTTTCCGGAGGAGTTGCCTGGATGTCCACGGAGACCCCAGGGCATGCGTTCAAACGATCGCGCACGTCGGCGATGGCCGAGGCGGGATCGGCGCAGAGGTGCTGGAGCGTCAGATGCACCACGCGCCGTGCGGGCAGCCGCCGCAGTCCTTTTCGTGCCATGTCGGCCAGCAGAAGCACTTGTCCGGCAACCTGATCCCTTCCGTTCATGCCCTGCAGGACATCCCACCGTTCGGGATAAGAGCCGAGCCAGGTTTCCGTATTGCCATAGTACGCCATGCGCGCCCGCAGAAGGGACACGACAATGTCTGCGGGGTCGCGGGTGATGTTGATGAAGATGTCCTCGGGCAGGGTCGTCGCCACGTCCTCGATATGATATGCGACATCGGGGGCCTTGAGCACCATGGGCTTGCCCCAGGCTCTGGTCATGCTGCGCATGGTAGAGGTGAACGCTGTCCAGTCAACGGTTCTGGCCGCTGCGGCAGGGTCGTAGGGAGGCATGTTCTCCATCTTGAACCAGTGGTGCCAGAAATAGGAGAATTCATGAGGTTCACCCAAGCCTGCGGTCTTACCGTAGGTGGAGGACAGGGTGGTCACGCGGTCGTTGCCCAAAAGCATGCGCGACAAGCGTATGCCGGTCGCAGGGGCCAGCCAGAAGCGTGCGGCGATATTGTCGACAACCCCAAGCCCGAGATAGTGCGCCAGCAACTGGCTGAGCACCGTGGTGCCTGATCGGTGCAGGCCAAGTATCAGCACTCGAGGGAAAGCGGCGGCGTTTTCGTCGGTGGCCTGTTCCTCGAAGGGCTCCAGGCGGCGGTTGAGGGCGGTCAGGAATGTTTCGTCGGAAATGTCTTTGCGGAAACCCACGCGCTGGGACATTTCTTCGTATTTGTAAGTGGTGCTCATGATGCTGCCTCGGGGTGCCCGATGGACTCTGCTATGCTGGCAAGCGTGTGGGGCGGAATGCCGCGCGGATGCATTGCGCGGAAGACATCGTTTTCCATGAAGGCGGCTTCGCAGTCTTGCGTTTTTCGGGCCAGCAGCGCTCCGAGGGCGCGTGGCATGTCGGGTTGGCCCGTTTGCCATAGCATGGGCGCGAGGGCCAACTGGAAAGACTGTTGTTCCCGTTCGATGATCGCCAGGATTTCTTCAGGCGAGTAACGGGCGTTCGAATCCGAGTAGTAGGGAGGTTGTCCCCCGGCGAACGCGCCGTATGCATTGGCCAATCCGGGAAATTCGTCCCTGAGGTGCATGAAGCCGCTTTGCGTCATGTGTGCGGGATTGTGCCACGCGAAGACGGGTTGAGACCATGGAACAGCCTGCAGGAACAGTGCGTAATCGCGCCGAAGCTCTTCCGCTACGGCGTCAATGTCACTGCAACCCTGAGATATTACGTGGTGAAAACCGAAGAGCTGTCCGAGCTGGCGTATTTCTTCTATCATGCGGCGGCTTTCATAGCTGAAAATATTGTAAAGATCACAGCGCACCTGAAGAAAAAATGTCCCTGTTGCGCCAAGGCGCGCATTGATGCGTGCTGTTTCAACAGCCCATGCGAGTGTGTAGTCGATGTCATGCCGCAGGAAAACGGATCTTTCCGGAGCAATTTTTTCGACAAACGACGAAAAGTGCCATCCTTGCGTCACAAGTGCGCGTATTATGACAGCATAGCTTTCAGGTGAGTATGTCGTGGAAGATGGCATGCAGACTCCGTAATGACCGTTATGGTGCAGGCGATGTGCGCTCCAGTGTGCGGGCGATCCGCCCACTCATCCGCCCCGGTGTTCCGGCGCCCTGCGCAGGAAATCGCCCGGCTGCACGCCCCGGTAGCTGAAGCTGCCGTTATCGCGCGTCCAGACGTTGGTGTAGGCCGCCCACAGGTCGCAGGTCTCGCAGACCGGGTAGTCGGCCAGGTCCAGGCTGAGGTGCGCCTTGCGGAAATCGGTGAAGTCCTTGCCGCGCCACAGATCGGCAATGGGCTTTTCGCGGACGTTGCCGAGGCTCATGTCCCACGCACGCTCGTGCCAGTGGTACATGTAGCAGGGCAGCACCTCTCCGGTGGAACGCACGGCCGTGGAATACCACGGCATGATGCAGGGGTAGCGCCGGGGTTTGGGCAATGGTTCGTGCACCTGGGTCATGCCCTCGATCTGCCGTCCGGCGTTGTACATGGGCCGCAGGAAGGCCTTGTCCACGTATTTCGACCAGTGCTCAAGGAACGCGGGGCCTGAGTGGCGGTTTTCCCTGCACTCGATCATGAAGGTTTGCAGGTACGGCCGGGCGAGGCCGAGCCGCTTTTTGAGATCGCCCGCGTGCTCGAGGTTGCGTTTCACCCGGTCGAACGAGGTGGTGCCGGTGATCATGCGGTGGTCCGCCGCGTTTTCCGCGAACAGGCTGACCTGCAGCGAATCGAGCCCGCTGCGTGAAAGGGCCAGGAACATCTCCTCGGTCAGCAGCACGCCATTGGTGGAGACGATGGTGTTCACGCGGGGCCTGCGCGTCTTCATGCGCCGGATGGCTTCGCCGATCTGCTCGAACTCCAGCGTCTCGCCGATGGAGGACATGTCGAAGCTGTAGTACGAGTCGTCCGGAAAGGAGTCGATGATGGCGTCAACGGTCTCCAGGTCCATGAACGACGCATTGCCGTAGTGCTCGCGCACATGCTGCTCGTTGTAGGGGCACATGCGGCACGAGAACATGCAGCGCTTCTCGTTGAACGAGATGTTGCACACGCGGGGAACCCGCTCGTTGTGCAGGAATATCTTCTGCCCGGCCATGGACCACAGCAGGAAGTTCTGGGCGAAGCTCTTCAGGGAATGGCACTGCCTCAGGCGTTGCGGCAGCCCGCCCCGTTCCGTGTGCGACATGACGCGTGTCCTCGCTGGCTAGCGGCTTGCGGCGGCCTTTTCGGCAAGCACTTCGTACACGCCGGGGTCGCCCATGTATTCCTTCTGGAAGAATGGCCGGAACTCCGCGCCGGGAGCGGGCGTGCCAAGCAGCCCTTCTCCGTCCACGCGGATGTCGCATGCGCCCCGGGCCGTCAGTTCCGCCGCCAGTTCTTCCGGCGTGATCAGGATGTCCATGCCCGGCTCCACCGGCTGGCCGTTGTGGTAGTTCCAGGTGTTCAGCAGCGCCCTGGCCGCGCGCAGGGCCGGGTCGTAGTCCGGCGTGCGGTTGTGGCCGGTGTGCCACAGGTGCTTGTACCAGCCGAACCCGTTGGCGTTGCAGTACAGCAGCCCGCCGGGGCGCAGCACGCGCAGCAGTTCGGCCACCGAGCGCTTCCAGTCGGTGAGGAACAGCACGCCGTAGCAGAACACCGCGTCGAACGTGGCGTCCGGAAAGGGGGTTTTCTCTATGCCGCCCTGCGCGGGGCGCACCGGCAGGCGCAAGGCCCCGGCCACGTCCGTCAGGAAGTCCACCCGGTTGGCGGCGATGTCCACGGCGTCCACCTCGTTTCCGGCGAGGGCGAGGGCCAGGCTCCACTGGCCGAAGCCGCACCCCGCGTCGAGCACGCGCCCGCGTCCGGCGAATCCGTACTGCACGATGCGCTCCAGGTACGGCGCCAGCCCCTTGTCGAAGACCCGCCGCGCGAACCCGGCGTCGTTGGGAGAGAAGCGGGGCGTCGCGGCGTCCACGGCATCCTTGAGGCACGCGGCGACATGGGAAGGAACATCATGCATGAGAAACTCCGGCTCACAGGGGCAGCGAAAGCCGCGCCAGGGTTTGCTGGTCGTTGTCCAGCCATGCCTGCCCCACGCGCAGTCCGGCGACGTGCAGGTCGATGACGGGTTTCGGCCCCAGGTGGGCCGTGGTGAAGGACATGGTGCCGGGGGCGGCGGGCCGCTCGGGGTGCACGGCGCAACCGGCGTTGCGGGCGGCATCGGCATCCAGCAGGCCGCACACGTGCACCACGGGCAGGCCGTCCGGAAGGGGGCGCACAGTGTCCAGCACGCCGCCGGGGCCGGCAAGCAGCAGGTCGTACCGCACGTGCTCAAGACACACCACGGCGTCCAGCGCGGGCAGCCCGTCCCCTTCGCGGGGGGGGAGCGTGCCGGGGGCGTTCGCCACCGTCACCCGCGCGCCCAGGGCTTCCAGGCACGCGCGGGCCTCGTCCGCGAAATGGCCGCCGCCCAGCACCGCCACGTGGCAGCCCAGCAGTTCCACGTCCTGCTCCATCAGCAGCTTGATGGCCAGCAGCCCCACCGAGCGGAAGGTGCGCAGCAGCGGATCGCGCTCGTTGGTGCCCAGCACGGGAATGTTCCGGGCGCGGCAGGCGGTCAGGTCGAGGTCGCCGGGTCGGTATTCCCACGGTTCCCACATCAGGCAGATGACGGCGCCGTCCTTGAGCCACCCCACCTTCTCCGCGGAGATGGGCCGGACGAAGCCGAGGTTGGTCACCACGTCCGCGTCGGCCAGGGCTGCCCGGTCCGGCGCGCGGACCACGCGTATCCTGTGGGCGACGCCAAGGGCGCGGGCAAGGCGCAGGGTTTCCGCCTCCACGGCATCGGCAGTGCCGAAACGCGAATCGCGGGTTTCGGCCGTCACCTCGGCTTCGGCCAGGGCGGCCGTCAGGGCCGTCCAGGCAAAGGCGTTGCTGGCCGCCTCGGTGTAGACGCGACGGCCGGAAAGATCGAGCCCGAAGCGTTCGATGGCCTGCAGCGCGAGCCGGGCGGGACGCCCGGCGGCGTCACAGGTGCGGGTCGTACTGGTTGAGCCATTCGTCGACATTGAGCAGACTCCAGATGAACAGCCGGTGATTGTTGATGCCTTCAAGATGTTCCAGCACGGTGCGCAAGGTGGCGTCGCGGTCCAGCAGCGAGAAGATGCGCGCCTTGGAGTTGAACAGGCGCTGGCGCACGAAGCGGATGGATTCGCCCTTGAACCACGAGGCGTCCGGCGCGGAGAACCCCTGCTTACGGCTCTCGGCTATCTCCAGTGGCACGTGCGATTCCAGCACCTTGCGCAGCAGCAGCTTGCCGTCCTTGTGGTCCTGGTAGAAACGTTGCGCCTTGTTGGGGTCGTTTTCGTTCACTCGCACCACGTTTTCGAGGTTCCTCAGCTTCATGCGCACGGGGGTGCGCATGGAGAAGTCCACGAGGTCGTTGTCCAGGAACGGCACCCGGCATTCCAGCCCGTGGGCCATGGACAGCTTGTCCTCCACGATGAGCAGGCTGTGCAGGAAGGTCTTGGTCTCGAAGTACAGGGAGTGGTTGACGTAGTCTTCCGGCCCGCACATTTCGGTGCGTCTGCGGCGGAACACGTCGCGGAAGATGTCGCGCGTCCACACGCCGGAAACTTCACCCCAGATGGGGGCGAACAGTTGCTTGAGCACAGAGTTGGGTACCAGGCGCTGCCAGAAGAGGTAGTACTTGTCGATGTAGTCCTCGAAGTTGTCGTTGACGAGCGCCCGGTAGTACCGCCACGGGTAACCGCCGAACAGCTCGTCGCCGCCGGTGCCGCTCAGCACCACCTTGACGAAGCGCGACGAGAGCTGGTGCGCGTAGAAGTTGGGGTAGCTCTGCCCCACGCGCGGCTCTTCCAGGTGCCAGGCCAGGCGGGGCAGCACGCGCTCCATGTCGCCGGCCTTCAGCACCATTTCGTAGTGTTCGGTCTTGAACTTGTAGGACATCAGCTCCGCCTTGGGGCGCTCGTCGAAGGCGAGTTCCAGGCCCGAGGCGGAGTGCAGGTCGAACCCGCAGGTGAAGGTCTTGATGTAGGGCAGGGATGCGGCGGCCACCGAAGTGATGGCGCCGGAATCGATGCCGCCTGAAAGGTAGCTGCCGAGTTCCACGTCGCTGACCAACTGGCGCTGCACGGCCTGGCGGAACAGGCGGCGCAGTTCCTCCAAGTGCTCTTCTTCCGTGCCCGGCTCGTCGGGCTCGGCGAAGTTGAAGTCCCAGTATTCGCGCAGCGGCAGGCTGTCGGTGGGGCGACCGGCGCGCACCAGCGCGGTGTGGCCCGGCGGGAACAGGCGAAGCCCCTGGATGAGCGTGCGGTCGGTGAAGATGTTCTGGAAGGTGAAGTATTCGAGCAGGGCCTCGCAGTCTATGCGCCGGGTGACTTCCGGGCAGGCGAGAATGGCCTTCTGCTCCGAGGCGAAATACAGCCTGCGGCCGCGCAGGGCGTAGTACAGGGGCTTTATGCCGTACCTGTCGCGCGCGAGGAACAGGGTGCGTTCCCGGGCGTCCCAGATGGCGAAGGCGAACATGCCGTTCAGCCGCGTGACGAATTTTTCGCCCCACGCGGCGTAGGCGTGCAGCAGCACCTCGGTGTCGCTGTTCGAGCGGAACGCGTGGCCGAGCGCTTCCAGTTCGCGGCGGAGTTCGCGGAAGTTGTAGATTTCGCCGTTGAATACCACGGTGTGGCGGCCGTCGGCGGAATGCATGGGCTGCGCGCCCGCGTCCGACACGTCGATGATGGCCAGCCGCCGGTGGCCCAGTCCCAGGCCGCCGTCGAAGTGCCAGCCTTCGCCGTCGGGCCCGCGGTGGGCGATGGCGTCGGTCATGCGCCGCAGCTCATTCCTGCCGACGGGCGTGCCGTCATGATTCAGTATTCCAACGATTCCGCACATCCTGTGCTCCTCGAAGTCTCCGCTACTGCTACGCTGTCCGCATGGCGGCGGCAAGTGTGCGCGCCACATGCCGTTGGTCGTCGTCGGTCATGTCGTGGAACAGGGGCAGGGCCAGGCAGCGGTCGGCTGCGCGGCTGCTGCCGGGCATGGGGCCGGACAGGCGGCAGGTGGCCGGATTGCCGAATGCGGGTTGGCGGTGCAGGGCGTAGGTGCCGATCTGCGCCTCCACCCCCTGCGCGCGCATGGTCGCCATGACCTGGTCGCGCCGCTCGATGAACACGCAGAAGGTCTGGTACGAATGGGTGCCGCCGGGGGTGGTGCGCGGCAGGGCCACGCCGGGCATGCCGTCCAGCAGTTCCACGTAGCGGGCGGCCAGCGCCCGTCTGCGGGCCAGCAGCTCGTCCACCCGGTCCATCTGGGCCAGACCCACGGCGGACAGGATGTCGGACAGCTTGGCGTTGGTGCCCATGGAGGCGAAGGTGGCCCCCTCGCGCGGGGTGGCGGCGGTCAGGCCGAAGTGTTTGTACGCGTCCATCCATGCCGCCATTTCGGGGTTGCTGGTGGTGACCATGCCCCCCTCGCCCGTGGTGATGAACTTGCGCGGGTGAAAGCTGAACACCGCGGCGTCGCAGGCGGAGCCCGTGCGTCTGCCCCCCTGGGCCGCACCCAGCGAACAGGCCGCGTCCTCGATCATGCGCACGCCGTGGCGGGCCCGGATGTCGTCCAGCCTGCCGTAGTCCAACGGGTTGCCGAACAGCGAGACGGGCAGCGCGGCACGGGTGCGCGGGGTGATGGCAGCCTCCAGCGCGTCGCAGTCGATGAGCATGGTCTCCGGGTCCACGTCCACCACCACCGGCAGCGCGCCCACGATGGACACCACGCTGGCCGTGGCCGGATAGGTGTAGTCCGGCACGATGACCTCGTCGCCGGGGCCGATGCCGAAGGCGCGCAGGGCGATTTCCAGCCCCACGGTGCACGAGGGCACGGCGATGGCGTGCTGCGCCCCCACGAAGCGGCCCACGGCCCGCTCGAAGTCGCGGGTGACCGCGCCCTCGGTGAGAAAGCCGGAATCGAGCACCGCCAGCACCCGTTGCTTCACGGCGTCGTCGATGGTCGGCCGGATCAGCGGAATGCGCCGGGTGGCGGGGGTATCCGTGCGGGGGGTCATGCCCGTTGCTCCCGCGTGTGCAGTTGCCCGAGGTAGCCGTTTTCCATGTAGTACATCTTCCAGTGGTCGCAGCCTTCGCACACGTCGGTGCCGGACAGGTCGCCCGATTCGTGCCTGCGGCGCAGATCCTCGTAGGCGGGCGAGCGCCAGATGGAGGCCAGGGATGCCTCTGCGGCCGAACCAATGCGGCGGCCGTTGACCATGCGCGTCCAGTCGTGATTGCACACGGCGATCTCGCCGTTCCAGCAGACCACCATGTCGGTGGTCAGCTTGCGGCAGGGCAGGCGACGCTCGAAATCGGGCAGGGGCTCGGCGATGCTGCCGGGGTGTCCGTCGCCGGAATGTTCGGGGTACACCCGCACCCGGTCGGCCCGGCCGCTCCAGAACGCCACGAAATCAGCCACCTCGGGCTTGCGCTGCGCCGTTTCCACGGTGGAGACCTGGACCACCGTGGCCGATCCGCGCTTTTCGCGCGCTTCAAGGAATGCCAGCACGTTGGCGCGACAGGCGTCGTAGTCCACGCCGTGCCGCCGCGCCGCCTCGGGGTCGCTGGGCGGGGGGTTGAGCGAGAAGGAGATGACGTCCACCCCGATGTCCAGCAGCGCCGCGATGGCCTCGGGCGTCAGCCGCGTGGCGTTGGTGGCGAACTGGATGGGGCCTGCGCCGCGATGCCGGACGTGGGCCAGGATGTCCGCCCAGCGCGGGTGCAGCAGCGACTCGCCCCGGAAGAACGGCACCACCTGCACCGGCGCGTGCTCGGCCAGTTCGTCGATGATTCGCAGCGCCAGCGCGGTGTCCATGTCGCCCTGGCGGGGTTCCATGAACCTGCGCGGGCAGAAGCCGCAATTGAGGTTGCAGCGGTTCGTCAGTTCCAGCGTCACCCGTTCCGGAAAATCCGGCGTGATCAAGGTGGTGTCGCTCATGATGCGCTCCTCGCCCCCGCCGCGCGGCTCCGCCGCGCGCGTGTCTGCTAGATGCCGCGCCGCCAGACGACGCGGTTCACGTAATCCACGTAACTGAGAATGATCCGTGTGACCTTGCGCGAAACGTCGGCGGGCGCATAGTCCTCCGGCAGGGTGAACTGCCGGGCCAGGGCCGGGTCGCGCTGGCCGGTGGCCACGCGCACCGCGTCCACCAGCGAATCCGGGGAAAGGTCGGCCATGAGCACGCTGCCCATGTCCATGCCTTCGGGCCGCTCGTGGGTCTGGCGCAGCATGACCGCCGGAAAGTCGAGGATGGCCGATTCCTCGGTCAGGGTGCCGCTGTCGGACAGCACGCAGAAGGCGTTCTTCTGCAGCGAGACGTAGTCGAAGAAGCCGAAGGGCTTGCTCTGGATGACCCCTGCGGGCAGGCCGGGCCCGCCCAGCGCGGCAAGGCGCGTCATGGTGCGCGGGTGCACCGAGAAGATCACCGGCATGCCGAAGGCCGCGTCCAGCGCCACCAGGCAGCGGCGCAGCCGTTCCAGCCGTTCCGGCTCGTCCACGTTTTCCTCGCGGTGGCAGCTGAGCACGAAATAGCGCCCCGGCGTCAGCTGCATGCGTTGCATGGCGTCGGATGCGTCTATGGCGGTGGCGTGGCGTTCCAGCACCTCGCGCATGGGAGAGCCGGTCTTGATGGTGCGTTCCGGGGGCAACCCCTCGGCCAGCAGGTAGCGGCGGGCATGCTCCGTGTAGGGCATGTTGATGTCGCTGATGTGGTCGATGATCTTGCGGTTGATTTCCTCGGGCACGCACTGGTCGAAGCAGCGGTTGCCCGCCTCCATGTGAAAGATGGGAATCTTCAGCCGCTTGGCCGCGTACACGCCCATGCAGCTGTTGGTGTCGCCAAGAATGAGCACCCCTTCGGGGCGCACTTCGCGCAGCACGGCGTCGGTGCGCTCGATAACCCGGGCCACGGTGGCGGAAGCAGTGTCGGCCGCCACGTCCAGGAAATGGTCGGGCTTCGGCAGGGCCAGTTGTTCGAAGAACACGCCGTTCAGTTCGTAGTCATAGTTCTGCCCGGTGTGCACCAGCACGTGGTCCGTGTGGCGGGCCAGTTCGCCGATGACGGCGGACAGCTTGATGCATTCGGGGCGGGTGCCGACCAGGGTGAGTATCTTGCGGGGCATGGGCGGTTTCCTGACGTGTTAGCGGATCAGCCGGTGTTTGCGCAGCAGGGCCGCGACCTCGGGAAGGGGCACGATGGCCTGGTGCGAGCTGAATTCCCCGCTGAAGGGGGGCTCCGCCGGGGCCTCGTCGCGGCGCAGTTCCGGCAGCATGGGGCGGATCACGTAGTAGTCGCCCCGCCGGACGGTATTGTACGCCTCTTCGGCGGAAACCAACACCTCGTGGATCTTCTCTCCGGGGCGGATGCCCACCACGTTGATGTCGATGGGCCTGTCGCCGATCATGGCGCGGGCAAGATCCATGACCGTGCTCGATGGCGCGATGGGGATGTAGATTTCGCCGGGCAGCGCGCCTTCGGCGGCGGCGAACACGGTGTCTACCGCCTCGTCGATGCTCATGAGAAAACGGGTCATCTCCGGCAGGGTCACCGTCACCGGGCCGCCGCGCGAAATCTGCTCCACGAACAGCGGGATCACCGACCCGCGCGAGGCCATGACGTTGCCGTAGCGCACGGCGATGAACCGCGTGCCGGGGTTCAGGATGTTGGCCGAGATGGCGATGCGTTCCTGGATGGCCTTGGTCATGCCCATGACATTGATGGGCTTGCAGGCCTTGTCCGTGCTGATGGCGATGACCGTCTCCACCGGAAAGCGGTTTTCGTTGATGGCCCGGACGATGTTGGAGACGCCGCAACAGTTGGTCTGCACGGCCTGGTCGGGGAAATATTCGCAGGTGGGCACCTGCTTCAGCGCGGCGGCGTTGATGACCACGTCCGCGTCGCGCACCGCGCTGCACACGTCGGCGTAGCGGCGCACGTCGCCGATGCGGAATTCCAGCCGCTGCATGAAGTTGCTGTAAATTTTCTCGTCGGTGACGGTCTTCTTCTGCTTGGAAAGGGCCACGCGCATGTCGTGCTGCTTGGCCTCGTCGCGCGAGAAGACGATGACCTTGCGGGGCATGCCCTGTTCGCCGGTCAGGATGCGGCGCACCAGTTGCCCGCCCATGGAGCCGGTGCCGCCGGTGACGAGGATGGTCTTGTCCTTGAAATACATCGCTGCTCCTTTGTCCCCGGTTCCGTGCGTTTGCGCGCCGGGGGCCTGCGTCAGTTCGCTGCCGCGTCTCGAGCGCGCAGTTCCCGCGCCAGTTCGTCGATCATGTCGGGCCACGAGGGGGGCGTCCAGCCGAAGTGGCGGCGAAAGCGCGAGGCATCGAGGCTGCGGTCGCATTCCGGCTTGTCCACCGGCACGATGTCGATGGGCAACCGCAGGGCATCGCGCAGCATGCACAGCAGGTCGTGCTTCGAAATGGGGTCCGCCGCCAGGTTGTACACGCCTTCCGCGTCCGGGTGGCGCGTCAGCAGGTCGGCGACCACGCGGCACATGGCGAAGGTCGTCAGCCCGGAGAACACCATGCGGGTGAAGCCCCGCAACGAGCCCTTCTGGGCCAGGAACCATTCCACCAGGCTCAACTTGTTCTCCAGTTCCGGCCCGATCATGGAGGTGCGCAGGGTGAGGCTGCCTGGCCCGTCCACTTCGCCCAGCGACTTGGTGCGGCCGTACACGTCGTCCGCGTCGTGGGGGGCGTGGTCGGCATACATGCCCGTGCGGCCGGAGAAGACGCAGTCGGTGCTGAAATGCAGGAACCGGGCACCCGCATCGCGGCACAGGGCATACAGCCGGTGCGGCAGCAGGGCGTTGAGCTCTATGGAGGGGATGGGGTCGGCCGCTTCCTTGCGCTGCTTCACCAGCCCGACGCAGTTGATCACCGCGTCGGGCGCGCAGGCGCGCAGCACGTCCTTCACGTGATCCTCGCGCAGTGCGTCCACTCCGTAGAATGTCGGCTCGGGCAGCGTGATGCGCGCGTTGTCGTACCGCTCGCGCGTGCCCCGCACGGAGGAGAACACCGTGAAGTCGCCCGCCAGCCTCCTGACGATCTGGTGGCCGAGCATGCCCGCGCCACCCATTACAAGAATCTTCATGCCATCCCCTGCTGCATCGCGTGTCGGTGCGTTGGTTCCGCACGCTCCCTCCTGGAGCGTCGTACGGGGCGCGACATCGCCGCGGTGGTCCGTGCCGCGGGGCACGGGGGAGGCACGACGGGTCGCGGGAACGGCATGGTGAAAGCAATAAGCATGCCGCCATATGCGGCAGGGATTGCAGGGACGGACGGGGAAAGGAAGGGGAAAACGAGGCTCATGCCCCGCGCAACACGCCCCGCACCATGTTCCGGACATCGGCGCACTGGCGCTCCGAGTCCACGCGGTCGCGGACGATGCGCAGGTTCATGGCGGCGAACGCCTCGCGCCGGGCCGGGTCGCGCAGCAGCGTCAGCATTCCGGCGGCCAGCGCGGCAGGGTCGCGCGGGGGGACGAGCAGGCCGTTTCTGCCGTGGCTCACCCATTCGCGGATGGAGGGAATGTCGCCCATGACCACGGGGGTGCCGCAGGCCATGGACTCGAGCATGCAGTTGGGCTGCGAGTCGTTGGAGGAAGGGGAGACCATGATGTCGGCGGCCCGGTGGTAGTCGGGCATGCGCTCCCAGGGGATCTGCCCGTCGTGGCGGAAGCGGTCGGCAAGGCCCATCGCGGCGGGCATGCGCATCAGGTCGTCCCACAGGTGGCGGCCAACGCCCGACACGAACAGGAAGGTCACGTCCGGCACCACCTTGCACAGGGCGCAGG
This sequence comes from Desulfovibrio sp. A2, assembly GCF_000226255.1. GTDB lineage: Bacteria > Desulfobacterota > Desulfovibrionia > Desulfovibrionales > Desulfovibrionaceae > Cupidesulfovibrio. Next base: position 37,198 of record NZ_AGFG01000042.1, on the reverse strand, counting down.
CGGCCTCCATCAGCACGTCGGAATTCAGGTACCCGCCAAGCCCGCGCGGGCACAGCACCACCGGCCCCGTGCCCAGCCCCAGCCTTTGGCGCGCCTCGGCGCGGCCCTCGGGCGAGAAGTGCTTCAGGTCCACGCCAGGGTAGCGGATGACGTGCAGCCGCGCGGGGGCGATGCCGTAGGCAAGGGCCGCCTCGCGCGCGGCGGAGGAATTGACGGTGACGGCGGCGGCCTGGCGGATGCCGGTTTCGACGATTTCGCGTTTGAAGGTCTTCAGTATCTCGTTCTGCTGCGCCCACCAGATGAGGTCGCCGTTCCAGAAGGTGATGAACCGGGGAATCTCCGGCGGCAGCAGGCAGGCGAGGTATGAAGGATAGAGCAGGGTCTGGTGGAACACCGCGTCGGGCCGGAAGCGGCGCACGGCGCGCAGCAGCTGGCGGTAGGCCATGAGTTGGGTGGTCATTTCCTGGAACAGCGGGGCGGAAACTTCGGCCACGCCGCGCCGGGCAAGGAATTCCGCAACCGCGCCGGTGTACCGGGCAAGGTGCCGCCGGGCGCGGACCAGTTCCTCCCGGCCGTCCAGCCGCGTCACCTCCACTCCTTCTATCTCGTAGGGATGGTCCGAGGCTAGGTGGACCCGGAATCCGGGGTCGGACACGAAGACCCGCACGCGGCGGTGGGCGTGGATGGAATAGCCGAAGGCCAGGAACAGCAGCCGGATGGGCCGGGCGTCAGGCATGGGCCTTCCCGCGCAGGGCGCGCGCCAGGCTCGCGGATTCGGGCAGCTGCTTGGCTTCGAGAATGTCGAGGATGTCGTTTGCCAGGGGCGCGAAGCGCGGGCCGATGGCCCGCAGGGCCCGGGTGTAGAACAGTTCCTTTTCCCCGGCGTGCACGTCGCGGATGCGCACGCTGGTCTGGCCCGCGTGCAGGCGCGAACCCACCAGCGGCACGGGCAGGTAGGCAAAGGGAACGCCAGCCAGGGCCATGCGCAGCCACAGGTCGTTGTCCTGCACGGTCTTCAGCGCCTCGTCGAAAACCCCCACGGCCTCGAACGCGCCGCGCGGCACCAGCGTGGCGCAGCCGTTGACCGAGGTGGACAGCACGGTCAGCACCACGTCGCGCAGCCAGCGCGGCTCCACGATGTGGTCGCGGATGGTCGCGCCCGTCTCGTCCACCAGGCGGATGGCGGTGAAGGTCAGCGTTTCCGGGGCTTCCAGCAGGCGCAGGTAGTCCACCTGGGTGGCCACCTTGGCGGGCAGGTAGAAGTCGTCGTGGCTGAGCCACGAGACGTAGTCGCCCCTGGCTTCCGCTATGCCCCGGTTCAGGGCCGAGGCCACGCCGCCGTTCTCCTTGCGGACGTAGCGAATGCGCCCGACGAAGGACAGCGCCACCCGTTCCGTGGCCCCGTCGTCGGTGGAGCCGTCGTTGACCACCACCACCTCGATGTTCGGGTAGGTCTGGGCCAGGGCGCTTTCGATGGCGATGCCGAGGTAGTCCGCGCCGTTGTAGACCGGGATGAGCACCGTCACCAGGGGGGAAAAGTCGTGCAGCACGTGGCTAACCCGTCCGCTTGAAGATGTAGAAGTCGCTGAACGAGGTGTCGTCCGGCAGGGCCGGGTCGAACGGATGCTCATTCGGCACGAAGGCTTCCAGGGCGAAGTCCTTGCGGTTGGCGCGCACCCAGCGGGTGAACTTGCGGTGCCGCACGTGGGCCACCCCGGAATCCGTCTCCATGTTCGAGGAGTAGATGATGACGTAGCGGGCGGCGCTGTCGAACAGGTGGCGCATGTACGATTCGAACAGATGGTCCTCGACGATGTGGAAGATCACGTCGAGGGAAAGGGAAAGGTCTGCGCGCAGCCACGGGCTGTCCTGGGGGAAGTCGGCCGGGTCGTAGCGGAAGAAGCGCCTGGTCAGGTTGTGCCCATGCCGGTTGCGGCACAGGCCGATGGCCTGCGCGCTGATGTCCAGCCCGGTGTAGGCGGGGTAGTCGGCCAGCCCCAGCTGGTTGCCGTCGCCGCAGCCGAACTCCAACACCGAACCGATGGCGTGTTTCGCAACGAATTCGTTGAGCACGCGCGCCTTGAAGGCGGCCAGCCTGCCGTAGGAACCCGCGCCGGAGGTGCCGCCGCTGGCGTAGCGGCTTTCCCAGTATCCGGCCACGCCCGTGAAGACCGGCTCAGGCGCGCCGAGGTGTCCCCCCGCGGGCATGTCCGGGGGGGCAGCTTCGGTTGGGGCCGGTCTTGCTGGCTCGCCGGGACGGGACGCCGCCAGTTCGCGCAGCAGCACGTCGATGGCGGCCAGCTGCCGGGCCAGCCCGTAGCGCTTGCGCACGAACTCGCGCAGGGCGGCCGGGTCGTGCGTGGTGTGCAGCACCAGGCGCGCGCATTCGTCCACGGTGGTGAACAGGCTTTCGCGGGGCCAGATGTTGCGCGCCCCGGGAAAGGCGTGGATGACCGGCTTCAGCCCCGTGGCCGTGGCCTCTGCGATGGCGTAGCCGAAGCTTTCGCGGATGCTGGTGGACAGCAGCGCGTCCTTGTCCGCGTACCACGCGGGCATGTCCGCCACGTTGCCGCAGAAGGTCACCGCGCCCGCAAGGCCCATCTCGGCGATCATGTGCTGGTTGTAGACCAGGTTCTCCATGGCCTCCACGGCGCTCCACGCGGGGTAGTCGCCCGCCACGTGCAGGGTCCATTCCGGGTCGCGGTCGCGGATGGCCTTCAGGCACTGGAGCGCAAGGGGAAAGTTCTTGGTGTGGCGCAGGGTGCCCACCCAGGCCAGCCGCTTGGTGGGGGCATGCGCCGCCCGCGCGGGAAAGCGCTCCATGCGCAGCCCGTTGGGAATGACCACCGAACGCACCTTGTCGCGCAGGCCGGGCACGCGCGACTGCAACAGGATCAGCACGTGCTCGGCCACGGAAACCAGCACGTCCAGGTTGTTCCAGTTGATGGCGCCGGGATGGTCGCTGTAGGCCTCGTAGCTGTGCACGCGGGCCAGCACCCGGCAGGGGCGGCGGCGTCTGCACACGGCCTCGGCGTGTTCGGCCAGCCACTCCACCCAGGCCACGTCGGCCCACTGACACAGCGGGGCGATGTCCGCCTCGTTCAGGCTCTGGCAGACGCGGATTTCGTGCTCGCGGCCGAGAAATTCCACGATGTCGGCGATGAAGTCCCGCAGCAGTGCGCCGCTGGTATCCTTGATGAAAAGGGCGATGTTCATCCGGGCCGTTCCTGTGGCGTTGCGGGGGCGGAAAACCCTGAAGGTTTCGGTCACGGTACGCGTATCCGGCGCTGGTCAGCAAGAAAAAAGGAACACGCTTGGCAGGTTGCGCGCTTGCCGGGAGCGCATGCCCGGAGTGCGCGGCTTACGCCCCCGCCAGCATTTCCCCGATGGCCTGCGCCCACCGGGCGGCGTGGCGCTTGCGCGAAAAGCGTTCCCTGTAGCGTTCCCCGGCCCGCTGCCCCATGGTGCGGGCAAGTTCCGGGTCCGTGCCCAGGGCGATCATGTGCCGGGCAAGGTCGCGCGGGTTGCGCAGCGAGAACAGCAGGCCGGTCGTGCCGTGCTCCACCAGTTCCGGAATGCCGTTGACGTCGGACGCCACGCACGGCTTTTCCAGGGCCATGCCCTCCAGCAGCACCAGGGGTAGGGCCTCCTCGCGCGAGGGCAGCACCATGCAGTCGCAGGCGCGCACGTATTCCATGGCGTTGCGGCGGATGCCGGTGAAGCGCACGCGCTCCGGGCCGTAACGGCGGCGCGCTTCGGCCACGATGTCCCAGCCGCTCCATTCGCCGTGCACCGGGCCCACGCAGACCAGGATGGCGTGCGGCACCCTGTGGAAGACCTCCGCCATCTGCTCCAGCAGTATGTCGTGCCCCTTGCGGGTCTGCACGCTGGCCAGGCACAGGTAGATCATGGCGTCGCGCGGCAGCTCCAGCGCGTCGCGCACCTCGCCAGTGTCGCGCCGCAGCAGCGCGGCGGCCTCTTCTTCGGCGGCGCAGTTGGGAATGTACGCCCAGCGCTTGTCGGCCAGTTCGTCTATGGCCTTCCACTCCGCGATGACGTTCTCCGAAACGCAGACATGGTTCCCGTACCCGCTGAAGGCGTGGATGGCCTCGTCGTACAGGTTCCGGTACTCGAACTTGCCGGTGTACTGGTCGGGCGAGGTGTGGTGCACGAAGGCGCGCGGGCAGTCCTCGGGCAGGGGCAGCGTGCGCAGGAAGCGGTGGCCTTCCAGCAACACCCCCTCCTCGATGATCAGTTCCGCCTCGCCTGCGGCCTTCCAGCGAGGGTCTTCCTCCGGGTTCCGTTCCGGATGCACCGCGATCCACAGCGGCCAGCGGAATCCGTCCTTGCCGCAGAAATCTGCCGTCATGCGCGCGAACTCCGCCATGGCCTCGGGCAGGCCGGGGTGCCATGCGGTGACCACCGTGACGTCTGGCCTGTCTGGCCCGTCTGGTCTGTCCGGTCCGTCAGGGTTCCGCAGGATGGAGGACAGCGTCATGAATTTGGCCTGGGTGACGCCGTTGACCCCGCCCGCCCCGAATCCGAAGGTGTCGGTGATGTACCACACCCGCCGTCTGCCGCCCGCCGCCCGGACGCCGTCGCGCACGCGATCGGCCGCGCGGTGCTGCCCCAGCGCGGCGAGGCGCGCGGCCAGTTCGCCGCCGTGCCGTTCGCGGTCCGAAGCCGGATGGTCTGGGGCCAGCATGTGGGCGCTGTCCAGCAGGGCCATGGCGCGGTACGGATCATCGGTGCACCCGCCGATCATGCCCAGCAGATCGGCCATGAACCCGCGCACCGCCATGTCGCGGGGGAAAAGCGTCATGTACTGCCCGGCAAGGGCGTGGGCCTCGTGGATGCGCGCGCAGCGCAGCAGCACCTGCATGGCCAGCAGGGCCGCGCCGGGTTGCGCCGGGAAGGTCGCCAACAGTTGCAGGCCCGTTTCCACGGCCTTGTCGCGCTGCCCATTGTCCGCAAGTTCCTGGGCCTTTCTGGCCATCCGGGTCTTCAGCGCGGGATAGACGGCGGGGTCGCCCCGGCCGGCGTGCTCGCCTTCGAAGACGTGGGCAAACGAGGGCAGGGCGTTGCGCAGCATTTCCAGCAGCGCCTTGGCGCGTTCCTCTGTGGCGGCGGTGTCCTCGATGTCCACGGGCCCTCGCGGCCGGATGACCAGGTCCTGGCGCACCAGCCCCACGGGAATCCAGTTCTGGTTGTGCATTTCGGCGCGCAGCGCGTCGAGCTTCGAGGCGTCGTACACGTCGGGGTGCAGCCGCACGATCTGTTCCTTGATGGCCACGTCGCGGTCCTTGGCCCGCATGACCACGGAATTGGCCTTGCGGCGGTAGAAGAACAGCGGTTCGTCCAGCTGCGCCCCCGCCCAGCCGCGCTTGGTGGCCCGGATCCAGAATTCCCAGTCCATGTAGCCATGGACCATGCGTTCCTCGTACCCGCCGATCTCCTGCCACATGCGCTTGCGGTACAGGGTGGTGTTGGTCTGCTGGTTGGTGACCAGCAGGTTCACCCACTTGAAGGGCTCCAGCGGCCAGATGGCGTTGACGCTGCCGAAGAAGAGCGCCTTGGTGCTCACGTAGCCAAGGTCCGGCCGGGCGCGCAGGGCGGGAACGGTTTTTTCCAGAAACTGCGGGGCGAGAAGGTCGTCCGCGTCCAGCGCCAGGATGAATTCGCCCCGGGCCAGGGTGGCCCCCCGGTTGCGGGGCTGCACGATGCCCTTCCGTTCCTGCCGGAAATAGCGGATGGCGTGGCCCGGATGGCGGCGCAGCAGCGACTGGGCCACCTCGTGGGTGTTGTCGGTGCTGCCGTCGTTGATGATGATCAGTTCCCACGCCGTGAAGGTTTGCATCAGCACGCTGTTGATGCATTCCTCAAGGTATTCCCCGTAGTTGTGGCATGGGACGATGATGGTCGCCACCGGGGGCAGACCGCTGGGGGGCTGGATGGCGGCCCCGTCCATCAGGAAATCCATCACCCAGCGCGAGAATACCGGCGAATCCACGCCGGCGCGCAGGGCGTCCAGCACGGCGTCGTACAGCCGCCGGGGTCGGTCACCCCGTTGGGTGGCGGCCAGGACGGCCTCCTCCAGCCTGGCGATCTGGTGGGCAACGCTTTCCTGCTGCTGGGGGTCGCGGGTCATGGTCGTGGTCACTCTCACCTGCTGTTTCCTGCGCGCGGACGGCCGCGTGGGGCGCGGGCCGCGACGGCGTGTCGTGGAATCGCGGGCTGCTTCTCCGTCAGGGAAGGGACGGTGCAAGGCTCGCCAGCCGCAGGAATTGCAAGATGCATTCCTGCGGGGCGGCGAAAGGCCGGAGCAAGGGCGTCCGGCCTGTGTGCGCCGGGCGCGCCGTGGCGCTCTGCGCGGCGGAAGGCGACGGCAAGGAAGGGCGGCAGCGGGGGCGTGAGGCGTTACGGCCCGACGCGCTTCGATTCCATGAACGGGGCCAGCCTGCCGAGCAGCATCTCCAGCGAGTCGCGCACGGTCATCATCGACGTGTCGATGCGGACGTCGGCGTCGCGGGGCACTTCGTACGGAGCGGTGATGCCCGTGAACTGCGGGATATCCCCGGCCCTGGCCCTGCGGTACAGCCCCTTCACGTCGCGCGATTCGCAGGTGGCGAGCGGCGTTGCCACATGCACCAGGAAAAAGTTGTCCGCGCCGATGATGGTGCGGGCGGTGTCGCGGTCGCTTTCCAGCGGGGAGATGAGGGCGGCGAGGACGGTCAATCCGTTGGCGTTCAGCAGCCGGGCCACCTGCGCGGCGCGGCGGATGCCTTCCGCGCGTCCCGTGGCGCTGAAATCCAGGTCCTCGTTCAGCCCCCTGCGCAGGCAGTCGCCGTCGAGCCGCACCGTGGCCACGCCGCACCCGCGCAGGTGGGTTTCCAGGTGGCTGGCCAGCGTGGTCTTGCCGGAACCGCTGAGCCCCGTGAACCAGATGGTGGACGCGTGGCAGCATGCGGCGTGCGCGGGAAACGCGGCGGCGGGGGTGGCGTCGATCCGTGTGGACTGATGGTTGCTGTACATGGGTCACCTTGCGGGTGGTCGAATGCGCAACGGGCTGGGCGCCCGTGCTGGCCCATCTTCAAGCAATAACCATGCCACAATGTCCGGCATCCGGCGGCGGGCCTGCCCGGCAGGGCCGCCGGTCCCCTGCCGTTTCGGCGTGGGTGCGCCGGCCACGGGAAGGTGGGCAGCGATTGCCGGGTCACGCCCTGCGCGCGTCGAACACGCTGATGTAGTGCGGGCCGCGCCCGCCGCGCGAGCAGGCGTCTATGTAGGCGCAGGCGTCGGCGATGGTGGCGTCGAACAGCGGTGCCAGTTCGGGCATGCGGCACACGCTGGCGATGTACGCGCGCGTGGTGTCGTGGAAGAAGGTGGGCGGCAGGGGCGATTCGGCTTGCAGGTATTTCAGCGAGGCCAGGGTGGTGTTGGCGTAGACGGCGGTGTCGAAGCCGTGCGCCCGGCAGCGCGCGGCGATTTCCACGGGGTGGAACAGGTGTTTGTCTTCCGCCGTGCTCTTGTCGATGTCCTGGCGGCAGTAGAATTCCACCATGCGGCGGAACAGGTCGACGAGTTCCAGCTGGCGCGGGGTGACGTCCACGCCGCGCGCGGCGGCCAGCTCCGGCATTTGGGCCACCAGCACGCCCATCAGCAGCAGGGCCTCGCGGCAGGGTTCCTCGAACACCAGGTGCCCGCCGGGCCGCAGCACCCGAGCCGCCTGGGCCAGGAAGGCGTCCACGTCGGCCACGTGGTGCAGGGTGGCGCGCATGGTGATGCACGACAGGCTGGCGTCGGGAATTTCCTGCATGGCGTCGCCGGACAGGATGCCCAGCCGGACGGCCCCCGGAGCGGGCGTGCGGGAGGACGCCGGGACGCTTTCGTCCGCCGCCCATTCCATGCCGTGGGCGCGCAGCCGGTCGCCCAGGATGCGCAGGAAGCCCGGCGAGGTATCGGTAAGCAGCAGCAGCGGAAAGGGGTTGGCCCTGGCAAGGCCGAGGCTGAGGTAGCCGAAGCCGCAGCCTATCTCCAGCGCCGGGGCCGAGGTGTCCGCGCCCGTGGCGCGCAGCAGGGCCGCCAGGCCTTCCCCGGCGTCGAAGGGGGCGGGGTCGTCGCCGCAGGCCGCCGTGTAGGCCGTTTCGTCGTGGAAGAACGGGCGCGCATCGCCCAGCAGCAGCACGCCGTCCTGGGTGTGCTGTGAAGACAGCCAGTCAAGGAACGGGCGCGCGGCGGCGGGCGGACGGTGGGCGGTCATGCGGGTGTCTCCTCGCGGGATGGGGGCGGCGTCAGGCATGGCCGCGCTCCAGGATGTCGGCGCAGCGGGCCAGTTCCGGGTCGGGGTGGGTGGCGGCAAGCATGCGCAGCCGCGCCAGCGCATCCGGGTCGGAAGGCAGGGCGCGGGCTTGCGGCTGGCGCAGGGCGGCCAGTTCCACGGGCAGCCTGCGCTGGTCGGCGGGCAGGAAGAAGGCGTCCGGCGCGGCGGACAGGATGCGCACCACCCAGTCCGGCGCGTTGCGCAGGATGGCGCGCACCTTCTGCACGAATTGCAGTTCCTGCGCCACGGGCAGGGGGCAGCGGTCGCACACCGTTTCCGCCGCGCCGCCGCGTGCGAACGCCTCGCGAGAACGGAGAAAGGCCGGGGCGTTCCACGCCGCGCCAAAGCCGGGGTGCGCGTCCAGCCGGGTGAAGTCGTCGTCGGCGTCGGTGGCCACGCAGCACGGGCCGAACGCCCCGTCCGGGTAGATCATGCCGCTGTAGTAGAGCCAGTCGCAGCGGCGGTGCGCGGCGGCCGCGCCCCCTGCCCCCGCGCCTTTCGCCGTGTCCACGGGAACGGGCGCGGGCGGTGCGCCCTCGGCCGTCAACCGCTGGATCAGCGCCTCGCGCCGGGCCAGCCCCGCTTCGTACGCCGGGCCGGAAATGGGCCGTTCCGGCATGGGCGCGGTCATGGGGTGCACCCCCTGCTCGCCGGGATCGCCGGGCGGCAGGGCGTAGCCGGGGAAGAATTCCAGCAGGTCCAGCCCCATGTCCGCCGCCAGCGAACGGGCCGTGTCAACCTCGTGCTGGTTGTGGGCGAACAGCAGAAAGCGCCATTCCAGCAGGGGGAACTGCAGCCCCATCTCCCGCTTGCGCCGGGCCAGACCGGCCAGGTTGTCCATGACCAGGGCGAAGTCGCCCCCCCGCCTGTACTGGCCGTAGGTGGCCGCGCTGGCCCCGTCCACGGAGGCGCTGAGCATGCCGAGGCCGGAGCGCAGCAGCGCTTCCTGCCGGGCCGGAGACAGGGGGACGCTCAAGTTGGTGGAGACCACGGTGAATGCCTCCTCCCCGGCGGTGCGGGCGAGGTGCTCGTGCAGGCGTGGGTGCAGCAGCGGTTCCCCGGCGCTGAAGTACCAGGCCAGGAACAGGTCAGGGGCCACATCCGCCGCCAGCCGTTCGTGCAGGGCGGTTTCCATCAGGGCGCGGCCCCGGCGGATGGTTCCGTTGCCCACGGCGCAATACGGGCAGTGCAACTGGCACAGGGTGGCGCAGTCCACGGTGAGGTCGAAGGGGTGGTGCGCCACGCGCGCGGCCCCGGCGCGGCGGGCGCGCAGGGCCAGCAGGAAGTTGGCGTACTTGCGCGCCTCGCGCCGCGGGTCGCGCACGCGGGGCAGGATGTGCGGCAGGGCCAGGTCACCCACGGCGGGCCTCCGGATCGTCGTCTGACAGAGGGAGTGGCGGGGACGGCGCGTCCCCGGCGTTCCCTTCGGCGAAGAAGCTTCGTTCCTCGTCGGTCAGCACCACGCGCTCGATGATAGGATGCCGTTCGGCGGACGCCTGCGCCGCGCGGGATTCCGGCGCATCGCCCGCGCCCGGCGCATCATGGCGCACCATCTCTTCCCGCCAGACGCCGGGCTGCGCGGGTTCCCGTTCGCGCGCCATCAGGACGAGCCGCTTGGAATGTTCCAGCAGCCGGGCGAAGCGCCCCGGCGCGTGCAGTCCGTTTTCCCGTCCTTCGTGGCTGCGCACCGAATACAGGGTGCGCGGCACGTGGGCGAAGCGCGCCCCTCCCAGGGCGAAGCGCAGGAAGCATTCGTGGTCGTCGGCGTCGGCGGTTTCGTCGAAGGGGCCGAAGCGGTCGTGCAGGGCGCGGCGGTACAGTTTGGCCACCCCGCACAGGTACCAGCTGCGGAACGAGGCGTCGAAGGAATGCTCCGGCAGGCGGAATTCGCGCAGGATGCGCATGTCGTCGTCCACCACGAACATGTCGGCGTAGGCGAAGTCCGCCGCGTCGTCCATGAGCGGCTGGGCCAGGGTGGAGAACAGCTGCGGGTGGCAGATGTCGTCCGCCGGGACGAAGGTGCAGTACTCGCCGGTGCAGTGGGCGAGGCCCCGGTTGTAGTTGGCCGTGGAGCCGGAGTTGGCCCCCGCCCGCAGGAACACGATGCGGCGGCCCGTGCGCGCGTAGCGGGGGTGCACGGCGCGCTCGATGGCGTCGGCCTCCGCGTCGTAGCGGCAGGCGTACGAGGCGGTGGCCCCGGCCACGTCGCGCAAGAAGCGCCGGATCACCGCCACGGAATCGTCGGTGGAGGCGTCGTCGGTGATGACGATCTCCAGGTTCGGGTAGTCCTGGAACATCAGGGAGTCGAGACAGGCCCCGATGTACCGGCCGTGGTTGTAGCTGGGCACCACCACCGAGATCAGGGGACGATGGGGCCTGCCGGTCCTGCCAGTCCTGTCGGACTGGCAGGAGCCGCCGGGGGCCGCCGCGCCGGTGTGGATGGTGGGGGTCATGGCTGGCCTCCCTCCGGGTTTGCGGCCGCAACGTCCCGCGCGTCGGTTTCCAGCCCGTAGTAGCTGGCCCGGAATGGCGCGGGGTAGTCACCGGCCCGCACGATGGCCGTGGCCAGCCCCGACGGCGGGGGCGGCGGCGGGGTGGCCGTGCAGTCCAGCAGGGCGGCGTTGATGGCCGCCGGGTCGCGCATCAGGGGTACCGGCAGGCGCAGGCCGTATTTCCAGGCCGCCATGCGTTCGGCGGGCGCGCCAAGGTCGAAGGCCACCGGGTACAGCCCGGCCAGCACCGCCTCGGACAGGGTGTAGGAATACGTTTCCGGCCACACGGCGGGCAGGAAGGCCAGGTGATATGGCTCACCCGCGTTCCCGGCCAGCAGGCCCGGCAGTTCGTCCTCGCCGTAGCGGCCGGTGATGGCCACGCCAAGGTCGCGCAGGGCGTCGTCGCGGTCGGTGTAGCCCACCACGGTGAAGTGCAGCGGCAGCCCCGCCTCGCGGGCGTGGCGGGCGCAGGCTTCCAGTACGTGCGATCCCTTGTGCGGGCCGATGGCCCCGATCACCGCCACCCGCAACAGCTCGCCGGGTTTGCGGGGGGCTGCGGCGGGGGCGTCGCCCGCATGACGGGCCATGAGCGCATCTGTCATGCCTGTCATGTCTGCCAGGGCTACCCGGGCCAGGGGCGCTGTTTCCGGGTGGGGACGCACGGCAAGCCTGCCCGTGCAACCGGGAAAATGGGCGGCCAGGCGTTGCGCCGTGTCATTGCTGGGCGTGAAGACCATGCGCGCGCCGTCCAGCAGCGTGCCCCATGCCGCGCGCCAGCGCACGATGTCCGTGTTGCCCAGTTGCGGCGTTTCCGCCGTGATGCAGGCCCCGCAGCGCCACGGCGCGCCGGGTGTGGCTCCCTCGTCCCCGTCCAGCGCCGTGGGGCAGGGGTAGCCGTCCGGCCCGATGCAGGTGATGCGCGGGCACAGGGCGGACAGGTCGTGCGCGGTGACGTCGTAGGGGATTTCCAGCAGCCGGGCCACCAGCGGCAGCAGTTCCGGCGCGGCGTGCGGGTACCCGGCCAGGTTGTGCACGTGGATGTGGCCCACGCGCAGTTCCGCCAGCACTTCCAGCAGCGCGCCGAAGTCGGGCGGCAGGTCGAAGGCCAGGTTGGGCAGGTGCAGGGAGCCAGCGCCGCAGGCAGAGGCGGGCCCGCAGGCAGGTTCTGACAGGTTCAGCGTCCACACGCACCCCGCGTCGTTGGAGCGCGGACGCAGCACCAGGGCGGGGGTGCCTTCCGCCGCCAGCCGGGCGCACAGGTCCTGCATGTGACGTTCGGTGCCGCCGCCCCAGTTGTGGGTGACCATCAGCACCGGGCGGACTGATCCGGAAAAGCGCCGCGCCAGCGCGCGCCGCAGCCGGGCCAGATCCAGCGCCCGGCGGGCCGGGCGGGCCGGGTCCGCCGCGCAATATGCCGCCACGGTGCGCAGGTAGTCCGGGTGCAGCCGCTGCATCGTCTCGAAGGCCGCCTCCTTCAGCGGCGCGGCAGCATCTCCGAATGACATCTCGCCCGCGTGGCGCACGAACGCGTCGGCGGCCAGCAGGTGACGCCAGCCCAGCGCGGCGGCGCGCATGCAGAAGTCGTTCTCCTCGCCGTAGCCCCGCCCGAAGGTGGCCTCGTCGAAGGGGCCGGTTTCCGCCAGGCAGGCCCGGCGGATCAGCATGCAGAAGCCCACCGCCGTGGGAATGTCCACCGCTGTCCCGGCGTTGACCGAGGCGGCCAGCGCGTCCAGCGCGGCGCAGTCCAGCTCCAGCCCGGCGCGGTTGTCGCGCTCGGTCACCGGGTAGCTGCAGATGGTGGCGTTGTTGGACAACGGGGTGACGCTGCCCGCGTCGGGCCGGGCGGCCAGATGCGCGGCCATGCGCCCCAGCCAGCCGGGAAAGACCACGGTGTCGGAATTCAGCAGCACCACGTCGCGGTCCGGGTGCAGGGCCATGCCCGTGTTGACCGAGGCCACGAAGCCCCGGTTGGCGGGGTTTTCCACCAGTTCTACCAGCCGCAGTCCGGCAAGGCGGCGTACCGCTTGCGCCAGTTCCGGCTCCGGGCTGGCGTCGTTGACCACCACCACGTGGGCGCGGGGGGCGGCGGAATCTTCCGCCGCGAGGTCGGCGGCCAGCACCGAATGCAGGCAGGCCAGGGTCTGGTCCGTTCCCGCGTACACCGGCACGATGACGTCGATGACCGGTCGCGGGGACGTGCCGTCGGATGTAACAGCCCGCTCCGCCCGACGCGCGGCCAACTCGGGCCATGCGGTTTTATCCGTAATGGCGGGCGGCACGGGCCACGGCTCGCGGGTGTCCGGCTCGGTAATGGCCGGTCGTTCCGGGGCGGTGGCGTCCAGCGCGTCCAGCAGGCGGGCGCGGGCGGCTTCCGCGCCGCCGGAGGCCGCCGTTGCGTCCCCCATCCCCGCCAGCAGTTCTTCCGCCGCGCGCGCGGCCTTGCGCAGGGTGGTGATGCGCCCGTGCTGGCGGCCGGAGCGGGCGTTGGCCGCCACGCAGTGCTCCTCGGCCCGCTTGCGCCGCAGGTCGGACAGGGCAAGGTCCAGCCGCACGGCGGCGGGAATGCGCTCTTCCGGCTGGCCGTAGGCGCGGGTTTCCAGCAGGGCGCGGGCGAGATGGGCAGGGTCGCGGATTTCCGCGCCGCAGGGCGCGGGCAGGCTGCCGTCTTCCAGCCGTTCGCGCGGGATGCACAGCAGCGCGCCCTCTTCCGCCGCGCCGAACACGTTGCGGCTGGCCCCCCGGAAATTTGCGGGGTTGAAGGCGGGCAGGCGCAGGTGGAACACCGCGTAGCCCCAGGCCAGCGCCTGCCGCGCGCAGGGCCAGGCCCGCGCGAAGCCTGGGCATTCCAGATGCAGCACCGGGCGGCAGGCCCGGACGGTGTCCGCCGCCCCGCGCAGGATGGCGGCCTCGTCCCCTTCGGCGTCTATTTTGATCAGGTCTAGCCGGGTGCCGGTTTCCGGCACTCCGGCTTCTGGCTTGATCAGGCCCAGCCGTCCGCCTGTGGCCGGTCTTTCCGACGCAGGCAGATGCAGGCCCAGTCCGTCGATGGTCAGCAGGGGGACTTCGTCGGTGAGATGAGCCGGGTCCTGCGGCGCGCCGTCCGCATCCTGCAGGCGCACAGCGCCAAGGTTCTGTCCTTCCGGCGCGGCGATGCGCGGCACACGCGCCGTGCCAGCGCGGCCCGCCGCCCCGGCCCGCAGCGGGGTGATTACGTCCGCAAGGCCGTTCACGGCCACGGTGCGTTGGAGCAGGGCGAACACCTCCGCCTGCGGCTCCAGGGCGGTCACGTGCCCGCTTGCCCCCACCATGCGGGCAAAGGCCACGGCGTGGGTGCCCACGTTGGATCCCACGTCCAGCACGCGGCCCCCGGCGGGCGCGTAGGGGGCCAGCGCGTCCAGTTCCGCCTGCGCCCATTCGCCGTAGATGGCCAGCGCCATGCCCACCGGGCCGTCGAAATCGAAATGATGGATGACGCCCTGGCGGCACGGGGTGGCCATGACGTGGTCTTCGAGGTGCGGAGGCAGGTCATTGGTCGGGGTGTTATCGAACGGGGTGATATCGGAAGGGATGGATTCGGAGGTAGTGTCGGCAGCCACGGCGGTCATGCCCCGTCCCCTGGCCCGCTTCTCCCCGTCCCCGTCTTCCCCACCTTCCGGCGCGTCGTCGTACAGGAACAGTTCCAGCGGCCCCACGGTGAACAGGTCGCCCTCCCGCTCCGAAGGGTCGAAACGGACGGAGCGCAGCACCCCTTCGCCGCGCAGAGCCGTTTCCACGTCGGCGCGGGTGAAGCCGTTCATGTGCGGCACGGAATGCAGGGTGCGGTCGGCGTACACCGCGCCGCTTTCCTCCAGCCGGAAGTAGGCCTTGGCGAAGTTGTGCTCGCGGAATTCGCACAGGTTGGCCGAGCGCACGTTGACCATGGCGATGCGCTGCACGGCCACGTCGGGCAGGCGGTAGGTGATGCCGGGGTCGCCGGTGGTGGCGCGGAACACCGGCTGGATGGCGTCCGGACCGCCGTCGAGGCCGGTGGGCAGCGCCCTGTCTGGGGAGCAGTTCGGATCGCCGCCCGCCACGGGCACGGCGTTGGCGATGTGTTCGGGCCACACCAGCAGGTGGCGCAGCGGGCGCGCCTTGCGCAGTTCCGCCGCGAAGGAGATGCCCGATTCGTCGCGCAGGTTGATGTTGCACAGTCTGGGGTCGGCGGAGGCGGCGCAGGGGGTGCGCCGCGCGGCAAAGCCGCAGTCCTCCGCTGCCCGGCGCAGGCTGGTGAAGTCGTGCAGCCAGCGGTGGCCGCCCATGCGCAGGCCGGTGTTCACGGCGTCCATGCCGTTGCGGCAGCGCATCACGTCGGCGAAGTAGTCGCCGCTGCCGACAAGCACCGCAGGGTCGAAGCGCTGGCCGTAGGTCCACAACTGGCCGATGTCCGGGGTGAGCAGCCGGGCCACGCCGCCGGGCCGCAGCAGCACGTTCATGGAGCACAGGATGTACAGTTGTTCGGTGAGAAAGAAGTGCTCGATGACGTCTTCCGCGTAGAAGGCGGCCACCTGTCCGGCAAGGCGGCGCGGCCATACGTCCAGCAGGCGGCATTCGCGCACCCGCGCGTCGTGGGGCAGGAAGTCCAGGTTCACGAAGCCGTCCAGCACCGCGCCGCCGCAGCCCAGGTGTACGTAAGCCCCGGCGGCGTCCGCGCCCTGCCAGTCGTCGTGCGACCAGGCGAACCACGCAGCCAGGCGAGGATTGCAGCGGGCCAGCCCGGCCATATCCGGAAGGTCTGGAAGGTTCGGGAGGTCGGGGCCTGTGGAGCGGGGCGTGCCGGGGGTAGTCATGATGGGGGCGGTATCCTGCGGTTGCGGCGCGCCGGGTGCATGGGCCACCGGGCGCGCCAGGCGTGTCTGTTGCCGGTTCAGGCGCGGGGCTTCACGCCCATGCGGCCGGTGTAGTCGGTGCGGGCCAGCAGCGGCGGGGTGGCCCCGGCGCGGGCCAGGTCCGCGAAATAGGCGTCCACGGCGCGGCCCACGCCGGGAAAGTGGCCGTAGTCGTCGATGCACAGCACCCCGCCCGGCGACAGGCGCGGGTAGAGGTGCGTCAGTTCGTGCAGCACCGAGGATGCGTCGTCGGTGTCCAGATGCAGCAGGGCGATGGCCTCGGGCAGTGGGCCGCCGGGAATGGTCCGGTGCACCGGGCCGCGCAGCACGTGCAGGCGGTGCGCCGGGTAGCCGGTACGGGCGAAGTTGGCCATGGCCACGGGCAGCACGTCGTCTTTGGGGAAGGTTTGCAGGGTCTCGCCGGTGATGGAGGCTTCCTCCACCCCATCCGGGAACCCCTGGAATGTGTCGCACCAGTACAGGTCGCGATCGGCCTGGGCCGACGGGTCCAGTTGGCCCAGCACGGCGGCGCAGAAGCAGGCCGAGCCGCCCCGGTACACCCCGCATTCCAGCAGCGCGCCGGGCACGTTGGTGGCGGCGACGTGGCGCAGGGCCAGGTACAGGGCGTGGAACCGCTCCACCGATAGCAGCGAGGCGTGGCGCCACGTGAAGTAGGCGTCCCAGAACAGCGCGTCGGTGATGTCGGGGTAGCGGGGGCGCGGGTCGCCCCGTTCGGCGTTGATGGAGGGTGCGGCGTTCACGGGGTGTTCCCTGTGGCGGATTGGGGCGTGATGTCGGGGTGGCCGTCGTGGGCGGCCAGGGCCATGCCCCGCGCGGCGTCCAGGCGCGAGGCCGCCAGCGTGGCCTGGGCGCGGCCGATGGGGATGGGGTGATAGCCCAGGCTGGCGGATTGGCCGGGGCCATCGTCGGAGGTGCTGCCCCCGGCGCGCAGCAGGGTCAGCGCGCCGTCGCGGCACCATGCCTCGGGTAGGTCTTGCCGCCGGGCGGGCACGCCCGGCGCGGAGATGACCGAGCCTGCCCCGTCCACCCGCTTGAGGTGGGCGGGATGCACAGGGGCGGGCGACACGGAGCACGCGGGCAGGCCGCATCCCGCGTTTGCGGTGGCAAGGGCGGACGTGACGAAGGCCAGCAGGGTGGCCGCATCCAGCAGGGCGGCCCGCCCGTCGATGCACAGGATGTCCCGCCCGGAAAATTCCGGCGCGTCGGAGAAGACACCGGGCCAGGCCGCGCTGCCCGCCGCAAGATCGCCAGCGGTCAGCAGCGGCACCGGCCACGCGGCGCGCCGGTTGGCGAGAAATTCCGGCAAGGGCGACAGGGTAAACTGGGGCAGGCCGTAACGTTGGGCCACGGCGCGGGCCATGGCCCCATCGCCGCATACGGCCAGCGGCATGTGGGGCAGGGCGGTCCGCACCGCGTCCACCACCCGGCACGGCGCGGGTATACCGGCGATGCGCAGGTACGGCCCGTCCGGGTCGGCGGTGGCTTCCGCCGCGTCCGTGGCATGGTGTTCGCGCGGCCCCTCTTGCCCATCGGGCGGCAGCACCACCACGCAGGCCAGGTTCGCCACATCCGGCATGCCGGGCATGCCCGGCGCGAGATGTGCGCCGGTTTCGGCGGGCTGATGCGCGGCCACATCCGCTGGCGCGCATGGTGGAAAGGGATCGTCCCCGCCCAGCAGCAGGCGGCAGGTGGCCAGGTCCCAAGGCTCGTCTATGTCCACGCCCTGCCGGGCGGACAGCACGTGGGCCATGGGCTCGACCGGGGGCGCGGGTACGTCCGCCATGTGGGGGCGGAACCACGGCTGCACGTGGTAGTACGGGCGGTTGCAGGTGATGGAAAACGCACCGCATTGCAGGTACTGTTCGCCATCGTCCGGGCCGTTGTCTTTCGCCGGGCCGCCGTCGGGCAGGGGCGCGCCCGCCCCCTCACGCATGGTCAGGAATTCCAGCGACACGGCGGGCAGCCGGGCCACGGTCTGCAGCGATGGGCGGTTGGCCGCCGCCAGCCGGTCCACGGCGCGCTGCATTTCTTGCGGGTGCAGGCAGGGGTGGGTGGCCGACACGGACAGCAGGAAGTCGGGCACGCGGCGCTCCACCAGCAGCATCCACACCTGGGCGAAGACCCATGCGTCGAGGGGCGATGCCGCGTCCGTGGCCAGTTCCGCCGGGCGCAGGAAGGGCACGTCCGCCCCGGCGGCGCGGGCCGCAGCCGCGATATCCGGGCAGTCGGTGTTGACCATGACCCGCGTGATGGACCCCACCGACCGGCAGGCCTCGATGGCCCGCGCGATGAGCGGGACGCCGTTCACCGTGCGCAGGGCCTTGCGGGGCACCCCGCGCGAGCCGCCGCGCGCCTGGATGACGGCCACCACGTCCCAGTCCGCTCGCGGGATGTTCACGTCGCGCCGGGCCGGGTCGGACAGGCGCTGGTGGCGCACCTGCCCGCAGTCCATGATCCAGTCGTACAGGGCCGAGGAGGGCAGGCCGTGGGCCAGCACGCGGCGCACGCCGCTGTCCGCGCGGCCCAGCCACGATTCGGTCACGGCCAGCACGCGCTGTTCGTCGGGCATCTGCCTGGCATCGGGAAAATGGGGGAGCCGCTGCGCGGCGGGCTGCTGCGCGCTCATGCCGGAACTCCGGTGGGGGCGTCCTGC
Organism: Desulfovibrio sp. A2; assembly: GCF_000226255.1. Lineage (GTDB taxonomy): Bacteria > Desulfobacterota > Desulfovibrionia > Desulfovibrionales > Desulfovibrionaceae > Cupidesulfovibrio. The sequence continues at coordinate 18,847 of NZ_AGFG01000042.1, read as the reverse complement.
GCCGCATTGCGCCGGGCGTCGTGTATCAGGTCCGGCAGGGTCACGGCGAAGAAGCGCTCCGCCGGGCCGTCCAGCGCAAGCTCCGGCTGACGCCAGTCGCGGGCGGCGGCTGCGGGGTCGCGGGCCAGGGATGCGTAAGCCGCGCCGTATGCGGCGGCGATGCGTTCCGGCCGCCAGTGGGTTTCCATCCAGCCACGGGCGGCGCGGCCCACGTCCAGCGCGTCCGCGGGATGGTCAAGCAAATGGCCCAGCACGTGGGCCGCGTCTTCCAGCCGCACGTCGATGAACGGACAGGCGTCGGTATCCGCCATGCGCGCCAGCACCCGGCGGCAGCGGCCGTCCAGGTGGGCCAGCACCGGCTTGCCCTGGGCCAGCCCTTCCAGCCCGGTCAGATGGCAACTGCCCGTGACCAGGTCGTCCACCACCACCCGTGCCAGCCGCTTGGCGGCCAGGGTCTGGGCCAGCGGCGTCTTGTGCACCAGGTGCCAGCTTGCCCCGCGCGGCAGGCAGGCGGCGCGCACGGCGGCCTCGGCCTCGGGCCGGGCCTTGGTGTTCCAGCGGTCGGCCCAGGCCGAGTGCAGGCGGGTGGGGGAAAGGAACACGTCGTGGCGCAGCGGGCCGTGCACGGCGGGGTCGTGCGGCAGATGGTCCGCGTCGTCGATGGGGATGGGGTTGGGCACGACCCGCGCGCGGGGATAGCAGCGTTCCTGGAACTGGCCCACCACCAGCGCGGGGATGGGCTGGGCCAGCAGCGCGGCGGGGGTGATGCCCATGCGGCCCGCCACCAGCCCCGGCTCGCTGTGGAACTGGCGGATCACCAGGACATTCTTTTTCGGCAGCCCGCCCCTTTCCGCCAGCGCGCGAAAGTCGATGGGCGCGAAGTGGCGCGAATCCAGGTCCAGATAGTTGTGGAAGTGGATGATGTCGGCTGCCTGCGCCAGTTCGCGGGCCAGGTCGGGCGTTTCGTCGAACACCACGTCCTGGCCGAAGTCCTCGCTGCCGTAGCGCGTCAGGTCCACCAGCCGGGCGGAGCAGCCGGGCAGATGGGCGTTCAGCGCCCGGACCAGGCGCAGCGGCGCGCCCGCCAGCGGGGTGACGGCGAAATGGACGACGCGCATCACGCGGCCCCGGCCCCGGAAACCGGCCCGCTGCCGTCCCCGTCTCGCTCATCCCCTCCGTCGCCGGTCTGTATCGGCATGGCCAGCATGGCGGGCAGCAACTGCCCGTCACGGGGCAGGGCGACGGTAAGGGAATTGCCGACCGCCGCGTCCCACAGCTCCGGCGACAGGCCGTCGCCGGGGCTCTTCACGGTCAGGTCGTCCGGGGCCAGCACCGTGCCCGCGGGCAGGTCGCGCGCGGCCACCAGGCTCTTGCGCAGCTTCACGGCCATGGCCGCCTCGGTGGGGGTGACGCGCTTTTCGGCAACGCCCATGGCCCGCTCCACCTCGCGGATCATGCGCACCAGCAGCGCAAGGTCGTCCGGCTCCAGCGATGCCTGGTGGTCGGTGCCGCGCTGGGTGCGGTCGAGGGTGAAGTGGCGCTCGATCATGCATGCCCCGCGCGCCACGGCGGCCACGCTGGGGCCCAGGCCCCGCTCGTGGCCGGAATAGCCCACGGGCAGTCCGTAGCGGCGGGCCAGCTCGTCCATCACCGGCAGGGCGATGTCCGTCTCGTCGCAGGGGTAGCTGGAATTGCAATGCAGCAGCACGATGTCGCGGTGGCGGGCGGAAAGTTCGGCCACGGCCCGGTCCACCTGCGCAAGGGTGCTCATGCCGGTGGAGAGCACCACCGGCAGGCCCAGGGCGGCCATGCGGCGCAGCATGGGCACGTTGACCACCTCTGCCGAGCAGACCTTGAGCAGTTCCACCTTCAGGCCCGCCAGCACGCCAAGGCTGGGCGCGTCCCAGGCGGAGGCGAAGAAGACCATGCCCAGCGATTCGGCCAGCTGTTTCAGCTCGGCGAACTGGTCGGCGGAAAGTTCCAGCGCGTCGCGGTGTTCGCCGTAGGTGGCCCCGAAGCTGTTGGGGCCGGAGTAGGCGGCGCGGGCCCCCTCGGTGGTGAGCAGGGCGGCGGTTTCGCGCTTCTGGAATTTCACGGCGTCCGCGCCCGCGCGGGCGGCCTCGCGCACCATGCGCCGGCCAGTTTCCATGTCGCCCTGGTGGTTGTTGCCCACCTCGGCCACGACGAAGCACGGGCAGCCGGGGCCGATGCGCCTGCCGGAGGCCAGCGTGATGACAGGGGGTGTTGCGGGTGCGTTCATAACAGCACGACGGCCTCCCTCGCCGATTCGGGCATGCCGGGCATGGCCAGCAACTGCTGCTGGATGGCGCGCTGGTGCGCGAACGAGGACACCACCACCGCGTCCACGGCCAGCCTGCCGGGTTCGTCCAGCAGGGCCGCCGGGGGCTGCACGGTGTGGCCGTGGAAGGGCGCGCCGTGCTTGGCGTCGTCGTTGTCCACCACCAGGGTAACGTCGAAGGGGGTGCCCTCCAGCGCGGCCAGCACCACCTCTCCCGTTTCGGCCGCGCCGAACAGGGCAAGGCGGATGGGCGCGCCTTCCGCGTGGCGGGCGGCCAGCGGTTCCAGCCGCCGCCGCACCAGTTCCTTGATGGCGGTGAAGCCGCAGACCATCTCCGCGCAGTACTGTTCCAGCATGCTGCGCCGCGCCTCCTGCCCCTTGTCGGTGAGCTTGTAGGCGAAGCTCTTGCGGTTCACCGGGGCGAACAGGACCATGCCCTCGCGGTGCAGTTCCGCCAGGTACTGGTTGACCATGGCGCTGCTGGTGCGGCTGAACCGGGCCAACTGGGTCTGGCTGAGCCGTTCGTTTTCGGTCAGCGCCTGCACCACGGACAGCAGGCGCAGCTTCTTGGACGGCCGGATGAAATCCTTGCCCTGAAAGAACATGGGGCCCCCGAAAAAATCGTTCAGTATGTTTATGATCGATTGTGGCAGGCCGGGGGGGGATGTGTCAAGCGGGGCGGCGTGAAATTCACGGCTGGCGCGGCCTGGCGGAAAATATCGCCATGCGCGCGGGGGCTTGCGAAGGGGGGATGGGGAGGCCGTCACCGCGTCGTCGTGCCGCCCGGGTAGGGAAGGGGGCGGCGTTGTTGCGGGGATTCTGCGGGCGACAGGGAATGACTGGGGAACGATTGGGGGGGGCAGGGGCGATGGGCCGCGCGCGGTTGCCGCTTGCGGGCGGCCCCGGCCCCGGTTGCCCTTGACGCATCGGCCCTTCCGGGGCAGTGCTCAAAAACGCGCGGCGCACGGACCGTCATGGTCCGCTCGGGGGAGCACAGGCCGCCGCGCGCAACGCAGACGCACGACCATGCGGGGCATGCCGCGCCAGAGGCATGCCGCAGGAGCATCAATGGCATTGTTCGGAAAGAAGGACGAGGAACACGCGGCGAACCTGGTGTACCGGCAACTGCGCCTGGCGGCCGACCGCCGCGCGCGGTTCTACGTGGTGGTGCGCACCCGCGACGGCAAACAGCATTCGCTGCCGGGGCTCATCGAATCGTGCGAGGGGCCCACCCTGCTCATCGACATGTCGACCGGGGTGCGGCTTTCCGCGGCATGGAAGGGCCAGGTGGTGGAGTGCTATTTCCGCATCGTGGCCATGGCCCCCCAGCGCACCGAACAGCACTACATGTTCGCCTCGCGCATCCTCGACATCCGCGCCCTGTCCACGGGGCTGATCGTGGAACTGGAAAAGCCCGCCGCCATCGAGTCGGGCCAGCGCCGCCGCAGCGTGCGGGTGCGCCCGGTGCCGGAACTGGTGGGCATGCTGGAGATGCGGCGCGACCAGTCGCCCGACGAAGGCCCCCTGCCCCTGGCCGCGCTGGACGGCTACCTGCGCATCGGCGGGGTGGCGGCCCAGGGGCCGCTGGGCGCGGAACCCCCCGTGCCCGGCGGGGCGGGGGCGGGAACTGCGGGGGGCGATGCGCCTGCCCCCGCAAGCGTTCCTGCCCCCGGTTCCTTGCCTGCAAATGACGCGCAACCCTACTTGGTGGACGTTTCCGCCGGGGGCCTGCGCGCCTGCATCGCCCCCCGCGCGGGCGAAGGGCCGGAAACGGGCTTGCTGAACCGGGGCGACCGGGTGGTGCTGCGCACCATCCTGCACTGGCCGGGCGGCGCGCACCAGCCCCTGGACCTGCTGCTGAAGGCCGAGGTTTCCACCCGCATGCAGTCTGCGGGCAGCCTGCCCGGCGGGGTGGACGTGGGGCTGGAGTTTCAGTTCGAGGGCAAGCCGGACGCCGACGGCATGGTGACCTGGCTGCCCGTGCGCGACGGCGTGTACCGCCTGGCCCAGTGGGTGAATGCCGTGTACATGGAGTATATGCGCAAGGTGCGCGCCCAGTAGCAGGCCGCTCCGTTTTCCTGCCCCTCGCGTTCATCACGCCAGCGCCCGCCATGTCTGCGCCCAACGGCCTTTGCGCCCGCCGGGCGGGGCAGGCGCCGCGCCGTCGCGCCTACACGCTGATTTCACGGTACATTTGCGTAGCGCGATTTGACAATATTCGCACGGCCCGCGTCTTGACGCACCAGCCGCCGGATGGTCTACAGGACTGTCGGTCTCATGCATCGGACAACGCGTCGGCGGCGTCGGACTTACGGCCACGGGACGAGCCGTACCCGGCCCCGCGCGGCGTCATTGCATCAACAACCGCTGGAGGTACTGGATGAAACGGACCATCGTACTGCTCATGATGATGTTGGCGGCCGTGCTGGCGTTCGGCCCCAAGGCCGAAGCCGCCGAAGGCAAGACCTTCCGCGTCGGCATCTCGTCCGACCCTGAATCGCTCGACCCGCACATGCAGCTTTCCGGCCCCATGCTGGCCTACTCGCACTGGGTGTTCGATCCCCTGGTGCGCTGGACCCAGGACATGAAGTTCGAACCGCGCCTGGCCGAGAAGTGGGAACAGGTCAACCCCACCACCATGCGCTTCCACTTGCGCAAGGGCGTGAAGTTCCATAGCGGCAACCCGCTCACCGCCGCCGACGTGGCCTGGACCATCAAGCGCCTGAAGGAATCCCCCGACTTCAAGGGCCTGTACGTCAAGTTTGCCGAGCCCAAGGTTGTCGACGACAACACCATCGACATCATCACCACCGAGCCCTACGGCTTGGTGATGAACCTGGCCACCTACATCTTCCCCATGGACTCCAAGTTCTACACCGGCACCGACGCCGCGGGCCAGCCCAAGGGCGCCGTGGTGAAGAACGGTCCTTCCTTCGCCAACGAGAACGCCTCGGGCACCGGCCCGTTCATGGTGGCGCAGCGCGAGCACGGCGTGAAGCTGGTGCTGAAGGCCAACCCCAACTACTGGGGCAAGCGCGGCAACGTCGACACCATCGAGCTCACCCCCATCAAGAACGAAGCCACCCGCGTGGCCGCCATCCTGAAGGGCGACGTGGACTTCATCACCCCCGTGCCCGTGCAGGACTACGACCAGCTCGCCAAGAACCCCGACGTCGAGCTGATCACCATGGCCAGCACCCGCATCATCACCTTCCAGATGAACCAGAAGCGCAACCCCGCCCTGGCCAATCCCAAGGTGCGTGAAGCCATCATCGCCGCCACCGACCATGCGGGCATCGTGGCCAAGATCATGAAGGGCTACACCGTGGTCACCCATCAGCAGGCCCCCAAGGGCTACCCCGGCTACATCGCCGACCTGAAGCCCCGCTTCGACCTGGCCAAGGCCCAGAAGCTGATGAAGGAAGCGGGCTACGAAAAGGGCTTCGAGCTGACCATGATTGCGCCCAACAACCGCTACGTGAACGACGAAAAGGTGGCCCAGGCCTTCGTTTCCATGATGGCCAAGATCGGCATCAAGGTGAACCTGAAGACCATGCCCAAGGCCCAGTACTGGGATGAGTACGACGCCCAGGTGGCCGACATCCAGATGATCGGCTGGCATCCGGACACCGAAGACACCGCCAACTACGGCGAATACCTGCTGATGTGCGCCAACAAGGACACCGGCATGGGCCAGTACAACAGCGGCAACTACTGCAACAAGAAGTACGACGCGCTGATCGAGGAAGCCAACCGCACCACCGATCCCAAGAAGCGTGACGCCGTGCTGCAGGAATCCGAAAAGCTGGCCTATGACGAGGCCGCCTTCGTGCCGCTGCACATGGAGCCGCTGTCGTGGGCTGCCCGCAAGACGGTGAAGAACGCCAAGGCGATCATCAACGTGCAAGACTTCCCCTACTTTGGCGACCTCGTGATGCAGTAATGACTAACGGGCGCGGATGGTTAGCATGCCTCCGCGCCTTTTCGACGGTTTTGTGAAGACGGGCGGGCAGGGGAACAACCCTTGCCTGCCCCGCCAAAATTTTGTAGCCCACCGGGCGGGGTTCACCCCGTTACCGACGCGCGGCATTCCGCAGCCCCCGCCTTTCGGCGTTGCGCCGGGCTTTTCGCCAGGCCATGCCGGACGCGCGGCGGGCGTTTCCCGCAGGTCCACCGGAGCACGGTGCGCCATCGTGGCCGGGTTGCGGATAACGCCGCGCACGCCGTTTCGCGCCATCGCGCTTTCGTGGCCGCAGCCTGCGGTCCCGCCGCCCCTGCTCCGCAGGGGGCTTTGGGGCACCCCCCCCGGCCGGGACGCTCGCACGCACTCGGCCCGTGCGCGCTGGCGCTGCCGCCGTCACTCCGTCCTCGTTCCCGTACCGTGCGGGGCGGCACTGTGTGGGGAAGGACGCGCGGCCCCGGCACCGCGGCAACCAGCAACGCCGAAACCGGCAACGAGACGCACATGTTCGCATTCATCATCCGCAGGGTGGCGCAAGCCCTGCTGGTCATGTTCATCATCAGCTTCATCGGGTTCGCCATCAAGCAGTCCGTCGGCGACCCCACGCGCGAGATGGTGGGCGTGTCCGTATCCGTCAAGGAACGCGAGGCCCTGCGCGAAAAGCTGGGCCTGAACGATCCGTACCTGGTCCAGTGGGCGCGTTTCACCAAGAACGCCGTGCAGGGCGACCTGGGCACCTCGTACTTCTACCGCAAGCCCGCGCTGGACGTGATCCTGGCCAAGGCCCCGGCCACGCTGGAACTGGTCTTCGTGGCCCAGTGCATCATCGTGCTGATCTCCGTGCCGGTGGGCGTGTATTCCGCGTGCCGCCCGCGCTCGGTGCTGTCGCGCCTGTTCATGGGCATCAGCATCGTGGGGGTTTCGGTGCCGGTGTTCCTGACGGCCATCTTCATGATCTACATCTTTTCGGTGCACCTTGGCTGGCTGCCCTCGTTCGGGCGCGGCAACCCGGTGGAGATATTCCCGGGGTGGACGTCGGTGCTGACCACCTGGCCCAATTTCAAGCACATCATCCTGCCCTCCATCGCCCTGTCGTCCATCATGCTGCCGCTGTTCATCCGGCTGATCCGCGCCGAGATGAAGGAGGCGCTGGAGACCGAGTACGTGAAGTTCGCGCGGGCCAAGGGCCTGCCCGAATGGCGCGTGGTGATGGTACACGCCTTCAAGAACACCCTTCTGCCGGTCATCACCGTGGGGGGCGTGCAGCTTGGCATCATGATCGCCTTCACCATCCTGACCGAGACGGTGTTCCAGTGGCAGGGCATGGGCTTCATGTTCGTGGAGGCCGTGGAACGCGCCGACACGGCGCTGCTGGTGGCCTACCTGATCTTTGTCGGGGCCGTGTTCGTCACCGTGAACACGGTGGTGGACCTGATCTACGGCTTCGTGAACCCCATGGTCCGCATAGCGGGGAGGAAGTAGCATGGCCGGTCTTCTGCGGCGGTTCCGCCAGTCGTACTTCCTGTATTCCTTCCTGCGCGACCCGGTGGCGGTGACCAGCTTCGCCCTGTTCGTCATTCTGGCCGCATCGGCCCTGCTGGCCCCGGTCATTGCCCCGCACAACCCGTTCGACGGGGCCAACATCGACATCATGGACGCGGAAACGCCCCCCCTGTGGAAGGATGGCGGCAATCCGGAATTCCTGCTGGGCACCGACAACCAGGGGCGCGACCTGTTTTCGGCCATTTTGTATGGCATGCGCGTGTCCCTGCTGATCGGCGTGGGCGCGGTGGCCATGCAGGCGTGCATCGGCATCATGGTGGGCCTGCTGTCCGGCTACGGCAGCCGCAGGCTGGACAACATCCTGATGCGCATCGCCGACGTGCAGCTGTCGTTCTCGTCATACATGGTGGCCATCTTCCTGGGGGCCATCGTGCAGATGACCTTTGGCGTGGGCCGCTACGAGCAGGTGGCCGTGCCCTTCCTGGTGCTGGTCATCGGCCTTGCGGAATGGCCGCAGTACGCGCGCACCGTGCGCGCATCCGTGCTGGCGGAGAAGAAGAAGGAATACGTGGAGGCGGCGCGGGTCATAGGGCTCAAGCCCTTCCGCATCATGTGGCGGCACATTCTGCCCAACACGCTCACCCCGGTGCTGGTCATTTCCACCGTGCAGGTGGCCAACGCCATCATGAGCGAGGCGGCGCTGTCGTTCCTGGGCCTGGGCATGCCGGTGACCAAGCCTTCGCTGGGCTCGCTGATCAAGTCGGGCTTTCAGTACTTCTTCAGCGGCAGTTGGTGGATAACGCTGTTTCCGGGCGTGGTGCTGATTCTGCTGGTGCTGTCCATCAACCTGCTTGGCGACTGGCTGCGGGACTTCCTGAATCCCAAGCTGTACAAGGACTAGCCCATGCAACCGCTGCTCGACGTATCCAACCTCACCGTCAAGTTCGCGCTGCGCGACACCGCGCTCACCGCCGTCAACGACGCCTCGTTCACCCTGGGCAAGGGCGAGCGCCTGGGCCTTGTGGGCGAATCGGGCGCGGGCAAGTCCGTCACCGGGTTCTCCATCCTGAACCTGGTGTCCAAGCCCGGCTTCATCGCGGGCGGCTCCGTGCTGTTCGAGGGCAAGGACCTGACCAAGGCCGACGCGGAAACCCTGCGCGACATCCGGGGCAACCGCATCAGCATGATCTTTCAGGATCCCATGATGACCCTGAACCCGGTGCTGACCGTGGGCACGCAGATGATCGAGACCATCCGCGCCCACATGAAGGTGACCCGCAAGGAAGCCGAGGCCATTGCCCTGGACAAGCTGCGCAAGGTCTACATTCCCTCGCCGGAACGCCGCCTTGGCCAGTACCCGCATGAATTCTCGGGCGGCATGCGCCAGCGCATCGTCATCGCCATCGCCCTGCTGACGTCCCCGTCGCTGATCATCGCCGACGAGCCCACCACCGCCTTGGACGTGACCATCCAGGCCGAGATCATGGATCTGTTGCTGGAGCTGTGCCAGTCGGAGGACATGGGCCTCATCCTGATCACCCACGACCTTGGCGTGGTTTCCCAGGTTACCCAGAAGATAGCGGTGATGTACGCGGGCGGCATCGTGGAAATGGGCGACACCGCCAAGGTGGTGGGCGAACCGCTGCACCCCTACACGCGCGGCCTTCTGGGCGCGCTGCCGCAGTGTGCGGACAAGGCCGTGTGCGGTCTGGAGACCGTGGCCGCGCCGCGCGTGCGCCGCCGCCTGAACCAGATTCCGGGCAGCATGCCCAGCCTTTCCGACGTGCCGCGCGGCTGTCCGTTCAACAACCGCTGCGAGCTGTGCGAAACCGTGTGCACCACCACCCGGCCGCTGCTCGAAGTGAAGAGTGATGGCCGTCTGGCGGCCTGCCATATGGTAGCCTAAGGGGGACGCCGGAATGACCAACCAGAACACCGCACTGCTTTCGCTGCGCAACGTCGTCAAGCATTTCGACATCTCCGGCGGGCTGCTGGACCAGCTGCGCCTGTCCGGCGGCCGCATCACCCGCAAGCGCACCGTGGTGCATGCCGTCAACGACGTGAGCTTCGACATCCTGCCGGGCGAGACCCTGAGCGTGGTGGGCGAGTCGGGCTGCGGCAAGTCCACCCTGGCGCGCACCGTCATCGGCCTGTACCGGGCCACCGGCGGCGAAATCCAGTACCGGGGCGAGCGCATCGACAACCTGAGCGACAACGGCATGCTGCCCTACCGCACCCGCATGCAGATGGTTTTTCAGGACCCCTACGCCTCGCTGAACCCGCGCATGAAGGTGCGCGAGATACTGGAAGAGCCGGTGCGTTTCCACAACCCCGGCATCTCCGACGCCGACGTGCGCACCCGTGTGGCCGACGTCATGGAGCAGGTGGGCGTGAACCCGCTGTGGGGCGTGCGCTACCCGCACGAATTCTCCGGCGGGCAGCGCCAGCGCATCTCCATCGCCCGCGCCCTGGTGGTGGACCCCGAGTTCATCGTGGCCGACGAGCCCATCTCGGCGCTGGACGTGTCCATTCAGGCGCAGGTGCTGAACCTGATGATGGACATGCAGGAGAAGCGCAACCTGACCTACCTGTTCATCAGCCACGACCTTTCGGTGGTGGAGCACATCTCCAACCGCGTGGCCGTGATGTACCTGGGCAGCCTGTGCGAACTGGCCGACGCCGCAGACCTGTTCGGCACCCCGCGCCATCCGTACACCCAGGCCCTGCTGTCGGCCATTCCGCGCATCGGCGGCAAGGCCGCCGCGCACATCAAGCTTTCCGGCGACGTGCCCACTCCCATCAACCTGCCCTCTGGCTGCGTGTTCCACGGCCGCTGTCCGCACGCCAACGAACGTTGCATGCGCGAGGTGCCCAAGGCCCGCCAGCTTGAGGGCGGCGCGCTGGTGGCCTGCCACGGCGTGGAGGAAGGGCGGATTTAGCGGGCAATGTATGTTTTGTAGATGAATTCGGGGAGGGGACCCTTTAAAAAGGGTCTCCCTCCCCGAACCCCTCCCCCCCCAAATTTTTTCATTGTCCCCCGCCGCGTTAGCGTGACGGGGGACGTTGCATTGATGGGGAGGTTCTGCGGGAACCACAGGCGAGGCTCGTTAGCCTGCTAGGCCAGCACATCCGCCATGCGGATCAGCGCGGTGCGCAGCAGGGCGCGCGGGCAGCCCAGGTTCAGGCGCAGCCAGCCTTCGCCTTCCGGGCCGAAGCTGGAGCCGGGGCTGGGCACCACGCCCGCCTCGTGGCGCACGCGGTGCAGCAGGTCCGCCTCCGCAAGGCCCAGCGGGCGAAAATCCACCCACGAAAGGTACGTGCCCTGCGGCTGCATGATGCGCACGGCGGGCAGGCGCTGCCCCAGCACGTGGCGCACCAGCGCGGCGTTGCCCGCGATGTAGGCCATCAGCGTGTCCAGCCACGGGCCGCCGTGGCGGCAGGCGGCCTCGGTGGTGGCCAGCCCGAACATGTTGGGGTGGCGGATGCCGAGGCCGGTGAGTTCCGCGCGAAAGGTGCGGCGCAGGGTGTCGTCCTCGATGACCACGTGGGCCAGGCCAGCGCCGGGCACGTTGAACGCCTTGGCGGCGGACACGGCGGTGATGGTGCGCTCGGCCACCTCCGGCGACAGGCTGGCCAGCACGGTGTGCGCGTGGCCGGGCAGCAGCAGGTCGTGGTGGATTTCATCGCTGACCATGAGCGTGCCGTGCTTCAGGCACAGTTCGGCCACGCGGGTCAGTTCCGCGCGGGTCCACACCCGGCCGCCGGGGTTGTGCGGGCTGCACAGCAGCAGCACCTTGGCCCCGCGTCCGCCGTCGGCAAGGGCCTTATCCAGCGCGTCGAAATCCATTTCGTAAAAGGGATTGCCGTCGGCATCCGTGGTGAGGGCCAGCGGGTTGGCCAGCACCCGGCAGCCCGCATCCTGCACTGCCGCGCGGAAGGGCGGGTAGATGGGCGTCTGGATGACCACGCCGTCGCCGGGCCGTGTGAACAGCCGCACCGCCAGGCACAGCGAGGCCACCACGGTGGGCAGGGGCAGCAGGTGGCGCGGGTTCACGGTCCAGCCGTGGCGGGTGGTCAGCCAGTGGGACACGGCTTCGCGGCAGGCGGTTCCATCCGCCGGGTAGCCGAACACGCCGTGGTCGGCCAGCCGTGACACGGCATCGCGCACCGCCGGGGGCGAGGGAAAGTCCATGTCGGCCACCCACAGGGGGATGGCCTTGGCGGCTTCATCCGGCGAAAGGTTGAACATGTGCCCCATGTCGTCCCATTTCAGGCTGCCGGTGTTGCGTCGGTCGGGAGCGTGGTCGAAGTCGAAGCTGTGGTCGGGCATGGCGATGGGTGACGCGGGCGTCGGGTTTGGTAAGCCAGTGGGGGGAAGAGGGTGTGCCGCCACGGTACGCGTACACTGCATGCAGGATCGGCGCTTTGCGGTCGCCATCCGTAAGATTCGCGCAAGCGCTCATCTAACGGCTGCCGCGCTTTGCGGTCGCCATCCGTGCGTTGCGGTCCCTATCCGTAAGGTTCGCAAGCTCACCTAACGGCTAGGGCAAGATTCGCGCAAGCGCTCATCTAACAGGCTGACGCCTTTTTGCCGCCGGGCGGCGCTGGCGCAACGTGTCGAAAGAGAAAACCGCCTGCATGGCGGTTGATCTCACACCCCAATTGAAAGGTTTGGGGGGATGGGGGTACGGGGGAAGGAGACCCTTTTCAAAGGGTCCCTTCCCCCGATAGCTATTCTAGCCTTTAAAACCCGTTGTAGCAGACACGGTCGTCGTATTCGACCTGCTTGCCCTTGTTCCACTGGGACACGGGCCGGTAGTAGCCCACGATGCGGGTGTACACTTCCGTGGCCTGGCCGCAGTCGGGGCATTCATGCTTTTCGCCTTGCAGGTAGCCGTGGTCCTTGCACACCGAGAAGGTGGGGGTGACGGAAAGGTACGGCAGGCGCGTCTGCGTGAATGCCTTGATGATGAACTTCTTCAGGGCCTTGGTGTCGGCCACGGATTCGCCGAGGTAGGTGTGAAACACCGAGCCGCCGGTGTACAGCGGTTGCAGCTTGTTCTGGTGGTCCAGCGCGGCGAACACGTCTTCGGTCATGCCCACGGGCAGGGCGGTGGAGTTGGTGTAGTACGGGGTGCCGTTGCCCGAGGCCTTGATTTCCGAGTAGAGCGACTTGTCGATCTTGGCCAGGCGGTAGCTGGTGCCTTCGGCGGGGGTGGCTTCCAGGTTGTACAGGGTGCCGGTTTCTTCCTGAAAGCGCGCGGTCAGGTTGCGCAGATGGTTCAGGGTGCGCTGCATCAGCCGCACGCCCGCCTCGGTCTCTATGCCCTTGCCCAGCAGGTTCTGGCAGGCCTCGTGCCCGCCCACCAGGCCGATGGTGGAAAAGTGCCCGGCAAAGCCGTTCTTGAGGTACCGGCGCGACCACGGGAACATGCCGCGCTCAAGGTTGGCGGTGACCAGCTTGCGCTTGAATTCCAACGAATCGCGGGCCAGTTCCGCGTATTCGGTCACCATGTCCAGAAAGTCCTCTTCGCCCTGGGCAAGGTAGGCCAGCTTGGGCAGGTTCAGGGTGACCACCCCGATGGACCCGGTCAGGTCGCCCGCGCCGAACAGCCCCCCCACCTTGTTGCGCAACTGCCGCAGGTCCATCTGCAACCGGCAGCACATGGAGCGCACGTCTTCGGGGTTGAGGTTGGAATTGATGAAGTTCTGGAAGTAGGGCGCGCCGTACTTGGCGGTAAGCTTCAGCAACAGGTCGCCGATCTCCGAATCCCACGGAAAGTCCTTGGTGACGTTGTACGTGGGAATGGGAAAGGAGAAGATGCGGCCATGGAAGTCGCCGTCCAGCATCACTTCCAGGAAGGCGCGGTTCAGCATCTCCATTTCCGGCGCGTATTCGCCGTAGACCGAATCCTTGTATTCGCCGCCGATGATGATGGGTTCGGTGGCGATGTGTTTGGGCGGCACAAGGTCGAAGGTCAGGTTGGTGAACGGGCTCTGGCCGCCCCAGCGCGAGGTTGTGTTCAGGTTGAACACGAACTTCTGCATGGCCTGGCGCACCTGCTTGTAGGTCAGGCCGTCGTTGCGCACGAAGGGGGCGAGGTAGGTGTCCACGTTGTTGAAGGCCTGGGCGCCTGCCCATTCGTTCTGCAACGTGCCGAGAAAATTGATCATCTGGCCCATGGCGGTGTCCAGATGCTTGGCGGGCCCGGCGCTGGACCGGTTTTCCAGGTTGAACCCTTCCAGCAACAGGTCGCGCAGGCTCCAGCCCGCGCAGTAGCCCGCAAGGCCAAAGGACAGGTCGTGGATGTGGAAGTAGCCGTGGTCGTGGGCCTGGCGCACTTCCTCGGGGTATTTCTCCAACGCGTACTTGGCCTGGAGAGTGCCGGAAAGGTGCAGCATCAGGCCCTGAAACGAGTGCGTCATGTTGGCGTTCTCGTTCACGCGCCAGTCGGCCTTGGTGAGGTAGTTGTCGATGGTCTCGGAAATGTCGAGGAAGGCGGCCTTCTGCTCGCGCAGGGTGCGGCGCGTTTCGCGGTAGATGATGTACCGCTTGGCCACTGCGTACAGGCGCGATTCCATCAGCACCTGTTCCACGGTGTCCTGCACCTGTTCCTGCTCGGGAATCTCGCAGTCCGCGAGCTTCTGCTCCACCCTGTGGGCGATGCGCTTGGAGAGCAGCGGGTCCTTAATGCCGTTTGCTTTCAGGGCCTTCAGGATGGCTTCCGCGATGCGGTCCGTGGACCACGTCTCCAGCCGTCCGTCGCGTTTCAGAATCTGCTTCGGCATGCTTCCTCCGGGGGGGCACGTAATCCTGTATCTTCAGGTCGAATCCGGCGGGAAGCTGGCGGCGGGCCGCTTCCACGTCATCATCGGAAAGCACGGGAACGCGGGTGAGGCGGAACATGAACGCGTCGGGTTGCGCCTGGGCCAGCGCGAAGATGCGCGAAAGCGCGGCGCGGGCCTCGTCCGGGCTGGTGGTGCCGCCGGACAGGCGCGGGTAGAGGGCGAAAGGCCCCTTGACGTCGATGGAGAAGGCGTCGGCCAGGTCGTCGCGCAGCAGCAGTTCCACCACGTCGGGGCGCAGGCCGTTGCTGTCCACCTTCACGGGCAGTCCGAAGCGGCGCAGATCGCGGAGCATGTCGGCGAAGCCCTCGACCATGGTCGCTTCCCCCCCGGTCACGACCACGCCGTCCAGCCAGTGGCGGCGGGCTTCGATGTACGCTTCGATGGCGGCGCGCGAAAGCACGGGCAGGGTGTCGGCATGCCAGGCCAGCTGCCAATTGTGGCAGGTGGGGCAGCGCATGTTGCAGCCGCCCAGAAAGACGACGCAACTGCTGTAGCCGGGCCAGTCACAGAGGCTCAGGCGCTCGAAGCCATGCACGTGGTTCCATGCGGAGGACATGACGGGAAGTATCCTTGTCCGGAGCGGCGAGTGCCCGGAAGCATGAATGGCCTTCATGCTGGCGCGATTGCGGCATGCGCAGGGCGTTTCGCGCCATCACGAAAGTGTCTAGGAAAAATTTAACCCACCGGGTTAGTTCGGTCCGAAGCCTACTGCACCCCTATTTTTTTGTATAGTGGGGTGTTTTGGAAAAGCCAGTCCTTAACCCGTTAGGGGGTGGAATACCGGGCTATTTTTTCCCTGTTTTTGGCCTTTGCCCTGCCGTTGGCGGGCCGACATTTTTGTCTTTCCACAGTCTGCGCGCCTCATGTTCCGCATGTGACGCGTGAGTAGTCCGTCATCCCCTGTCGAGCCGCTGATGCCTGTGAAAATTTGATATGATTATAGCGGGATGGCCTGTTGAAAGAATGCTGTGAAAAAGCGTGCGCCGCCGGAGTGCGGCGGCGCTGTGCACAGCAGTGGGGGTGCGATGTGGACAGGCTGGCTGTGGAAATCTGACGTGCGTTCCCGCACGCGGCCGTGGCCTTGTCCTGTCCGGCCCTGTAAGGCGGGACCGGCGGTCTATTCGAAGCAGAACTCCACGGTGAAGTCGCCGTGGGGCGTGCCGAAGGGGATGGCGATGATGGGCGCCTTGGTGATGTGGCTGATGGTATGCCCGTCGCCCATGATCACCGAAGGGGTGGCCCCCTGGAAGGTCATGCCCATTTCGGCGAGACCCGCGCGGGCCTGGCCGGAGATCATGTTGGTCACCTCGCCCACGGCGTCCTTGATGTCCTGCACGATGTCCTGGATGTCGTCGCCCAGCATGGCCTTGACCAGGGCGATGGCGCACTTCTTGGTGAAGGTGACCGAGATGGTGCCGTTCTTGTGCCCGGTGATGCCGATGACGGCCGACACGTCGCCCTTGGCCACGTTGTTCTTCTTCACGTAGGGCACGCCGGCCGTGGGGGTGATGCCCGCCATGGTGGACAGCACGTTGATGGTGGCCGCGATGAAGGGCTTTGCGACTTCGATGCCGCTGCTCATGGTATGGCTCCTTGGCGGTAGGGCGCGCCCCGCGCAACGTGGTGGGGCGGTGGCGGCGCATTGAACAGCCTACTGGAAACGGCCGGGGGCCGTCCAGTGCCAAGGCATGAGTTTCACGGCAAAAGACCGGGAAACGCGGCTTTTGCCGCAAGGGAAACGGGACCACTGTTGCGGGGCGTTGTGGCGTCGCGCGGGGGGTATGCGCCGCATGCGCGGGACATGCACCGCACTGATGGTGAAGGGGTGGGGCATGCACGGGCGTTGGTGCGCCATGGGGGCTAGGCAAGCCAGACGGGCCAGACGGGCCAGACGGGCCGGGTGGCGTGTATGGGTCGGTGGTCCGGCACCGCGTCGGACAGGCCGTAAGCTGGCGAAGCCGCGTCGCGCCGCGTTGTGGACCGGGCCTGCGCGTGGGCATGGCGGGTGCGGGCGCGGCACGCGCCTGGCTGGGGGTTACTGCGGTGCGCGTGCGCCAGCTTCTGTGCGGGCGGCGTTCAGGTTGCCCTCGATGGTGGCGTAGACGCGGTGCCCGGTGCCCACCTTGGCCTCCAGATGGGCCAGCGCGGCGGAAAAATGGGCCACGGCTTCTTCGGTGCGGCCACGCAGGCGGCACACCAGCCCGAGATTGTTGCGGATCTTGGCCTCGAAGCCGGACAGCCCCAGGGACATGGCCTGGCGCAACGCCTGCGAGAGCAGGAAGTCCGCGTTGGCGAGGTTGCCTTCCGAAAGGGCCTGCATGCCCTGCCTGTTCAATGCGCCGATCCGGCTTGCTGCGCACATGGTCGTATCCTCGTTCTGGTCTGGTGAAGGTATGCGCGGCGCGCGTCAGACGCATATGGCGCAGCTGTGCGCATGTGGTCGCCACGGTTGACGCCGCCGCGAACCCCGGCCGGGATGCGCCGGGCGGGTCGCATCCCTGTGCTTCGCGGGGTGGGCCGGGGTTTCGCTGGCGTCGTCGTCGTGCCGAAATCTAGTTGGTGGTCTCCAGCGCCTGGCGCAGGGTGGAAACGCCGCAGCTGTGCAGCATCTGCACGGGAATGCTGTTGGCCTTGGCGTGCTGCACCACCTCGCGCTTGGCGGCGTGGGAGATCTTGTTGGTGAACACGATGACCAGGTCCGCCTGGCCGAGCTTGTCGGCGATGCGGTTTTCCTTGCCGGTGAACACCTTCAGGTCCACGCCGCTGGCAAGGGCGGCATTGATGTAGTCGCGCTTCAGTCTGTCCATTCCGCCGATCAGTGCTGCGCACATGGGAGGCTCCTTCCGACGAGTCTCGCGTCGTTTCGTCCCGTTTAATGAAAACGATTTTCATTGTCAACGCGTGGGGTGATTTTTCCTGCCCCCGATCCCGGAGACGGGGGTATTGTTCAGCTTTTCAGGGATGCTGCAAGGCGGAAAAAGGAACAGCCGGAATGACGACGTGGCCAACCTGTGGCGTGCGGGGCCGCACGATGGCGTGGGCGAAGACCCGGCCAGTTCGAACGAACGGCGCGGACCGGATCGGTACGACGTGGTCCGTGATCTCGCGTGTCAGGTCGAAGGCGCGCGGGCCGCCCGTTCCGGCATGAAGGGGCGGCCCGTGCAAAAGGCGGAAAAGGGGCAGGGGGCTGGCGTTGGGCTATTCCTCGCGCCACTCGATACATTCCACCGGGCAGGTGGAGATGGCGTCTTCCACGCATTCCGCGTTGGTGTTCGGGTCGATGACCTCGGCGTATTCGCCCGCGCTGGACATTCTGAACGCCTCGGGGCAAAGTTCGACGCACGATTCGCACGCCATGCATTCGTCCTGATCGAGGTACAGGTATTTCGCCATGGTGGCCTCCTTGGGCTGTTTGCCACATGGTATAGCATGGCCGTAGCGTCGAGCACAACGGGCGGGGGACGCGGCGTCCCTCGCGGCGGAGGCAACCCGGTGTCACCCAAAGGCGACGCGCGCCAGACGCGCGAGTTTCTGGCGCGAGCCAAGGCATATTTCCATCGGCACGACGTGCCCCGCGCGCTGGCGGCCACCGCCGCCGGCGTGCAGGGCATCGTGGACGGCGGCATCGTAGGGCGCGACCTGACGGAACTGCACGGCGCGCTGCGCGAGATGGTGCAGCTGCTTTCGCGCGACGAGGACGTGAAGGCCCGCGCCGCGGCCATTTCGCCGCGCGGCCTGGTCTTCGAGAAGGGTGCCGAAAAGCAGTTGCTGGGCACCCTGGCCCGCATCCTGCGTTCCATGCGCGACGAGCAGGAGCAGGAAACCTACGAGCAGGCCATCGCCCGCAAACAGCAGCTCGACAAGCTGCTGCTGCACGGCAGGCGGCTGCTGGAGCACAAGAAGGTGGCCGAGGCCGACGAGGCATTCACCGAGGCCATGGGCCACTATCGCAACGAGCACCGCCTGTTCTTGCTCATGGGCAAGGCCATGCTGGAGGCGGGCGAGCCCAAGCGGGCTCTGCGCCACCTGCGCAAGGCCATGGAAGTGGACCCGGACAAGGAGCAGGCCAGGCGGCTGCACGACACGGCGCTGGCCCGCAGCAAGGGCGAACCCGACCCGGCCTGAGGAGCGCACGAGCCCGCGAGATCGGGCGACATCCGGGTGGTCGTTCCGGCGGCGCGGGTTGCGCACGGCATGACGCCCTCATCCACGAGAATTGTCTCGTGGATGAGGGC
>NZ_AGFG01000043.1 GCF_000226255.1 Desulfovibrio sp. A2 | reverse complement strand
ATCCTGCCTCAAGAGAATAATCTGAAAAACCGGACACAACAAGAGAGAGCCGCATTGTATGCAGGCTTGCATCTGCCGCCTGAGTCATGCCTATGCCCTTTCAAGCAATGCGGAGAGCTAACGGCTGACGCAAAAGAGCATTTCCCTTGAGGAAATTGGACGTTGCCAACGGCTTGGGGCGGGTCAAACAGGGCCAGCCGCCCTGGAGCCGGGGTGCAGGCGGCCGACGGCCGTCAGGAACCCGTGCGCGCGGAAAGCGCCGCCAGCTTGCGGAGCAAATCGCGTTCCAGCGCCTCGAATTCGCGGCGGCGCATGGCCAGTATTTCGGCCGCGTCGAACATGCCGGAAAGCTTGTAGCGGTTGCCAAGGCCGTTGCCGAACTGGGCCGCGCCCATGCGCACGGCCCTGCCGCTGCGCTTCATGTGGCGCACGGGCAGAAAGCCGGTGTAGCAGGCCATGCGCCCGGCACGGGCTTGGCGCAGGTCGTGTTCCAGGTCGTCGTACTGCGAGGGCGACAGGGGCAGGGCAAAGCCACCGGCCGCCAGAAGTTCGGCGGTGCGGAACAGGTGACAGCACCCCGTCACCGAGATGCATGGCCGCAGGTAGTCGAAGCGGCCCATGTCCGTGACCTGGGCGTGCAGGTCGCTGACCGAGAAGGGCAGCGCGTGGGCGCGGGCGGGGGAAAAGGCCACGTCGGGCGACAGGGCGTCGGGGCGCGGGTGCCCGGTCTCGCCATCGGGCGTGGGCGGGGTGTCGTCCGCGAAGGCGGCGAGGTCCGCCGGGGTGCCCTCCGGCGCGCGGAAGTGCGCGGTCAGGTGCAGGTCTGCGGACTGGACCACGTACGGGGCGTGCCAGTCCAGGGTGCGGCCGCCCCAGGCGCTGGCGTCCGGCTGGCGGCGCACGGCCCCGGCCAGGCGGCGCAGCCAGTCGGGCGGCACGGCGGCGTCGTCGTCCAGATAGGCGGCGAAGTCGCAGGCGGCCACCTCTGGCAGGCGCATCAGCCAGTTGCGCGCGGCGGCGGCCCCCACGTTGACCGGCAGGTGCACGGCGGTGCAGCGGTCCGCGCCGAATCGGTCGGCCCAGGCGCGCACCACGTCGCCGGTGCCGTCGGTGGATCCATTGTCCAGCAGGGCGATGCGGGTCATGTCCGGCAGGCTGGGGGCCAGGTGGGTGAGGACGGTGTCCAGTTCCGCCGCCTTGTTCCACGAATAGAGCAGCACGGCGGTGGACCCGGCGGGGGCGGCCTCCGGGGCGTCCGCGCCGCGCCATGCGTCGTGGGCGCGCAGGGCAAGGTTGGCGTGCCACGGCCGGGCGGCCAGCACCGCGTCCCACAGGGGCAGGGCTGCGGCCACGTCGCCAAGCCGGGCCAGGCCGTGCGCGGCATGCTCCAGCGGGGCCAGCCAACAGCCGGGGCCGGGGGCGGCGTCGCCGCCCGCCATGCCCGATACGGCCTGGGCGGCGGCGCGGAAGCGGGCCAGCGCGTCGGCATGGCGGCTGGCGGCGGTGGACTCGTCCGCCCCGGCGGCGCGGTTGGCTTCCAGGCAGCCGGAAAGATGGGCGAACAGCGGGGCGAGGGGGGACGCGTTGCCGGAAGGCGGGGACAGACGGGCTTCGGCCCGCGCCATATGATCAGCCAGCCAGTCCAGATCCCCGGCCAGCTCGCCCACGGCCACGGCCTGCTGCACCCAGAACAGGTTGGCGGGGTCGCGTTGGCGTTCGCCGTCCACATGCCGTTGCAGGCGCACCCAGTCGGCCTGGGCGGCCAGCCGCTCGTAGCGGGCAAGGTCCGCCGGGCGTCGCCATGCCCCCTGTACGGCGGCCAGCAGGGCGGCCAGCGCGGGGTGCAGCCAGGGCATGCGTTGGTGCAGCAGCAGCGCCTGCCCGGCCAGTTGACCGTTGCATGGGTCGTCCTCCCACGCGGCCAGCAGCAGTTCACGGCCTGTGCGCAGCAGGATATCCTTTTCGGCGCGAGAGTCGGGCGAAGCGGAGGGGGATTGCGAGCGGGCGATGGCGTCGGCAGCGCAGCGCAGCCGGTGCACGGAGCCCACGCTGCCGTGCGCGAGGCGGATGCGCAGCCACAGTGGCAAGCGCTGCCAGGCGATGGCGAGGGATGCGTGCGGCATGGCGTCGTCCCTGTCGGTGGCCAGCCGTGCTGGCCCGGCACGGAGAACCGGCACGGTTACCTGTCACGGTGACACTTCTGGGCCATGCGGGGCGGGATGCCCCGTGGCGGACCCGGTGGCGCGCCCCTCGGGGGAGATTGGCCGGAGCGGCGCGCGGAGGCGAAAAGGGGAGCGGAATTCGGCGCGGGCGGGCTCAGTCCGCGCAGTTCACGCAGCGGCTGGCCTCGGGCATGGCCATGAGCCGGGCCAGCGGAATGGGCTCGCCGCATTCCACGCAGAAGCCGAAGTCGGGGTCATCCTCGTCGATGCGCTTCAGGGCGTATTCCAGGCCCACCTGGCGGTTGCGCAGCTGGGCCAGCGCCGCTTCATTGACGCTCTTGTTCTGGATGGCGTCCATGCGCGACACTTCGTCCATGCCGTCCGCGCCGGGGGGGACCGGCTTGGTCAGTTCCTTCAGGGCCTCGATGTCCTGCGCGATGCGGGCGAGATCGGCGACGATCCTGTCCCGGAGTTTTTGTCTGTCGTTGGGCGTCATCGTGGTGCTCTCTTCCGGGGCGAGCGGGAAGGGCGGTGGTTGCTTGTTTCGTCGCGGTGCGCGGGAAGGCTGCGCGGTGCGCGGCGACGCCGGGCGAAACGCCGCAGAAAACCGCCGTGGGGCGGACCGGCGCACGCCGACCAGCCGTCACGGCCCTTGTTCTGCCATGGATTGCCGGAACTTCGTCCGCACGGGAACCCGGACGAGAATTCAGCCCTACCCCATTTGCCCGCGCTTTCCAAGCCCTTGACGCATCATGGTGCCTTTGGCGTCCGGCGGCGTTGTCTGGCGTTGTCTGGCGTTGTCTGGCGTTGTCTGGCGTGGCCGGGGCGGGGAAATCCTGCCCGGCGGGGGGGGGGCGGGGCGGCCCGCGTTGAGCGGGCGGCGGCTTCCTGCTATGGCAGGGCATCGACACGGGAGGCGGATGTGCGGACGGCGACGATGGTGGCGGCATTTCTCGGGCGCATGGTCCGGGACCGGGACGGGGGCGCTGCGGAAAACGCGGCGCGCGCCGATGCCCGGCCCATGATATTTTCGTCCGCGCCCTGCATGTCGGACACGCCCGATACGCCCTATACGCCGGACGAGGCCGACGCCGCCACGCCCCACGCCTGGGCCGCCGCGCTGGGCGGGCCGGTAGCGGAAGCTGACATATCCTTTCTGGCCGCCGGGGAATACCACGAAAACTGGCTGGTCCGCGCCCCGGCCGGGCCGGTGGTGCTGCGTGGCAACCGGGGCGGCGCGGCGGGCAGCCAACTGGGGCTGGCCGACCAGATTTCCTACGAATACCGGGTGCTGCGCGCGCTTGCGGCATGCGGGGCCACCCCCCGCCCGCTGGCCCTTGCGCCGCTGCCCGACCTGCCAGACATGCAGGCGCGGGGGGTAGACGCCCCCGCCGCATCATCGCCCGGCGGCGCGCTGCTGATGCACTGGCTGCCGGGCCGCGCGCTGGACTACCGCACCGACGCTGGCCATGCCGCGCGGGTGTTCGCCGCCGTGCACGCGGCCCCTGTGCCCCCGGCAGTGGAACTGCCCCCGCCGGGCCCGGTGCCGCACGTGCTGCCGCGCGGCATGCTGGCCGCGCAGCCGGACCCGGTGGCGGCCATCGTGGCGGAAAGTTCGGCCTTGCTGGACCGCCACGTAGGCCATTCGCTGGCCCCGCGCATGATCCACGCCCGCCATGCGCTGCTGGGGTACCGCGACCGGGTGGCCCGGCTGGCCGGGGATACCCGCCACCTGTTCGCGGCCGAGGCCCCGGTCATCGCCAATACCGAGGTCAATTCCGGCAACTTTCTGGTGCCCGAAGGCGATGGCGCGGCATCCTCCGGCAATTTGGCCGCCCCCTGCGGGGCATGGCTGGTGGATTGGGAAAAGGCGGTGGTCACCACCCGCTACCAGGACCTCGGGCACTTCCTGTCGCCCACCACCACCCTGTGGAAGACAGACCATGTCTTCGACGCGGCCTCGCGCGCGGCCTTTCTGGACGCCTACCGGGCGGCCCTGCGCGCGGCGGGCCACCCCGCGCCCGATGCGGAGGAATGCGCCGTGAAGACGGACATCCTGGTGCGCGCCGTGCTGCTGCGCGGCCTGTCGTGGTGCCTGATGGCCTGGCACGAATACGCGGGCGGCGGACGGGCGCTGGCCCACGCCGACACCTTCCGGACCATCGAACGCTATCTGGGGAACATCGCATGGTTCTTGCGGTAGAGGGGCTGTGCGCCTCGTACGGAGAGGGCGATGCCGCGCCCGGCGGCGCGGGGCTGGTGGCAGCCGCCGTTGGACGGGCCGTGGGCCTTGCCGCAGGGCGGCGCGGGGCACGCGCGTCGTTGCCGCATGACCGGCATGACGGGGCTTCTTCGCCTTCACGGGCCGAGTGCAACGGGCGCACCGCACCGGCGGCCCCGGTGTTCAGAGGGGTCACCTTTCACCTGGCGCAGAGCGAGATGGCCTGTCTCGTCGGGCCTTCCGGCGTGGGCAAGACCACCCTGCTGCGGGTGCTGGCCGGGCTGCATCCGTACGACGCGGGGGGCTTTTCCGTCACCCCGCCCCCCGGGCGCGACCCTTCGGTGATCCTGGTCTTTCAGGACTACCTGCTGTTCCCGCACCTGACCGTGCGCGACAACGTGGCCTTCGGCCTGCGCGCGCGGGGCGTGGGCCGCCGCGACCGCGCCGACCGCGCGCGGGACATGCTGGCCGATTTCGGCATTGGCGATCTGGCCCACCGCTACCCGGCCCACCTTTCCGCCGGGCAGCGCCAGCGGGTGGCGCTGGCGCGGGCGCTGGTGTGCAACCCGGCCCTGCTGCTGCTGGACGAGCCCTTCGCCAACCTGGACCGCTCCCTGCGCCTGGAGACGGCCGCCTATGTGCGCGACACGGTGCGCCGCTACGGGGTGACCACCCTCAGCGTCACCCACGACCTGGAAGAGGCGTTCGCCGTGTCTGACCGCATCGGGGTCATGCTGCACGGGCGGCTGGCCCAGTTCGGCACCCCGGCGGAGTTGTACGGGCGGCCCGCATCGCTGGAGGTGGCGCGCTTTCTGGGGCCGGTGAACGTGCTGGACGGCCCGGCGTGCACGGCCTTCGGTCTGCCCCTGCCGGGCGGCTGCCTGTGCGGAGGCGGCGACGACTGCGCCCCCCTGGCCCTGCGCCCCGAAGGGCTGGCCGCCATCCCCGACCCGGACGGCCCCGCCGTGGTGGCGCGGGCGGTGTTCACCGGGCAGGTCACCCGGCTGACCCTGGTGCCGGCCCGCATGGCGGCGCGGGAACCGGTGCGGGGGGATGGACCGTCCTTGCCCGCCGTGCCCCAACTGGTGGTGCACACCCTGCGCGCGGACATGCCGGAAGGCACGCGGGTGCGCGTGACACTGGCGTAGCGTGCCAGGCCCGCCGCAGCACACGCACGCCGCCACTGCGACTGCGCGGCCGTGCCCGGCCGTGCAGTCGCGCGGGCATTGGCCCGGACGGATCGCCGCAGTGCGCAACCCGTTCCCGCGCCACGCCGGACAGGCGGCAACGGCCCGCCCGTTCCGCGACGCGGGGCGCGATGACGGTCCATCCGCGTTCCGGCGACCTACGCTACATTTTCGTCGCATTGCCGGAATCCCCGTGATGGGCTATGTGCCATGCATGATGCCCCACCCTATGGACGAAACGCCGCCCACGACATCTTCCGGCACCGCTGCCGGGTCTCGCGTGGCGTCCGGCGTCGCGCCCATGGGCATGGGGGGCGCATCCCGTCGCACGGTCTCGCTGGTGGTGCCGGTGCTGAACGAGGAAGAGGCCATACCCATCTTTCTCGCGGCGGTGCGGGCCATTGCCGACCGCGAGCCCTACGACTTTGAGTTCGTGTTCGTGAACGACGGCAGCAGCGACCGCACGGTGCAGGTGCTGCTGGACGAGCACGTCCGCGACCCCCGCGTGAAGCTGGTGGACCTTTCGCGCAACTTCGGCAAGGAACTGGCCCTGGCGGCCGGGTTGCAGGCCGCCTGCGGCGACGCCGTGGTGCCCATGGACGTGGACATGCAGGACCCGCCGGAGGTGTTGCCCGACTTCCTGCGCGCGTGGGAGGAAGGGGCCGAGGTGGTGGTGGGCGTGCGCCGCGCCCGCGACAGCGACACCGTGGGCAAGCGGGTCAGCGCGCGACTGTTCTACCGGCTGTTCAACCGGGTGAGCGGCAACCCCATCGTGCCCGACGCGGGCGACTACCGCCTGCTCACGCGCCCGGCCGTGGACGCCCTGAACGCGCTGCCCGAGCGGGTGCGCTTCACCAAGGGGCTGTACACCTGGGTGGGCTTCCGGCAGGTGGCCGTGCGCTTCGACCGCGCCCCGCGCGCGGCGGGCGTGGGCAAGTGGAAGCCGTGGAAGCTGTGGAATTTCGCCATCGACGGCATCACCGGGTTCAGCACGCTGCCCCTGCGGGTGTGGAGCTACCTGGGCATGGGGGTGGCCCTGGCCGGGTTCGTCTACGCGGCCATCATCGCCGGGCGCACCCTGCTGTTCGGGGTGGAGGTGGCGGGCTACGCCTCGTTCATGGTCACCCTGCTGACCCTGGGCGGGCTGGTCATGGTCTCGCTGGGCGTCATCGGCGAATATCTCGGCCGGGTGTACGAAGAGGTCAAGCGTCGTCCGCAGTACGTGGTACGTCGGCGCGTGGGCTTCGACGGCGCGGAATGCGCCCCCGCCGGGCGCTGTCCCACCTGCGGCGCGCCGCTGGCGGGGGGCGTGCACCCCGCCCCGCACGAAGTGGCCCCGCACGTCGGCTCCGACCCGCATCACGGCTGATGCCGCACACCCCCATGGACCACGATTCTCCTCCTTCGCCGTCCGGCCCGGTCCGGACCACGGGCGCGGGGCCATCCGGGGCTGCCCCCGGCCCGCGCGCGCCGGAAACCGCCACCGCCCGGCAGGCCTTCCTGTATCTTCAGGCATCGATCATCGGCACGCTGGCCAACTTCGTGTCGCGCTTCGCGTGGTCGGAGCTGGTGGGCTTCGAGGCGGGCGTGCTGCTGGCCACGTACACCGGCATGGTCATCGTGTTCCTGCTGTCGTACCGCCGCGCCTTCGGCGTGCGCAGGCCGGACGCGGCCATGGGCCTGCGCTTCGTGCTGGTGGCCCACGCGGGCATGGCGGTGGTGTGGGTGGTCTCCGTGGCCGCGTTGCGGGTGGCGGAGTCGCTCGTGCCGTTGCTGCCGGGCTGGCCCATGGCGGCGGACGGCGCGGGCGTACCCCTGCACGACCCGGCCGCGTGGCGCGCCGTGCTGCCGCAGGGGGGTGCCGCCGCCCTTGCCCCGGTCATGGGCCGGGCGCTGGAGGGCGGCTGCCACGCGGCGGGCATAGTGGCCGGGTTCGTGGTCAATTTCGCGGGGCACAAGCTGTACAGCTTCCGGCGGCAAGGCGGCGACGCCGCGCCCGTCCGGTGGATCTGCATCGTCGCGGTGGCCGTGCCCGTGGCCTACGTGGCGGGCTACGCGCCCTACGGCATGGACACCACCGATTTCGGCTTCTTCTACGGGCACGCCTGGCGCATCCTGCAGGGCGAGGTACCCTACCGCGACTTCTTCTACGTCAAGCCGCCGCTCTCCCTGTACTGGCACGCCTTCTGGCTGTGGCTGACGCCGGAGCGGTTTTCCGTGCTGGCGGGCAAGGCCGGATTCTACGCCGAAATGCTGGCTGCCTCGTGGCTGGGGGCGCTGTATCTGGCCCGTGCCGTGGACCTGCGTCGCCTGGGCGTGCCCCTGCCGCTGCTGGCCACGCTGGGCTTCGTGTGGTCGGTGCATTCCTTCCCGCCCATGCCGTGGCACACCGTGGAGGGCGTGCTGTTCGGCGCGGGGGCGCTGTACGCCGTGGCGGCAGGGCACCCGCTGCTGGCCGGGATGCTGGCGGCGGCCAGCGCGCTGACCAAGCAATCGTACGCGCTGATGCCGCTGGGCGTGGCCATGGCCGCGCTGGTGGCCGGACGGGCGGGGATGTGTTCGCGGGGCGGGGGCGTTGCGGGCGGCATTATCGCCACGCTTCCGGAAGCCGCCGCTGCTTCCCCTTGCCGGGCACGACTGCACGGGCTGCACTGGCGTGACGGAGCGCTGGCGGTGTTGGGCGCTGCCGCGTCCTTCGCGGTGTTCGCCGGGCTGTTGCGCGCCGCAGGCGCGTGGAACGCCTTCCGGGCCATGACCGTGGGCCAAACGGGCCTTGGCGAGGCGTTGCAGGCGGGCGTCGTGCTGTATCTGACGCAGGATCTGCCCCTGCCCGCGCTGGCGCTGCTGCTGTGGGGTGCGTGGGCGGTGCTGGACGGCAGGCCGCGCGGCGGCGTGCAGCCGCTGGTGCTTTACGTGCTGCTGCTGGCGGGCGACTACCTGTACACGGTGGCGACCACCCGTAGCTGGAACGGCTACGGGGCGGACTGGCCGCTGCTGCTGGTGACCGTGGGCGCGGCGTGCGTGCTGCTTTCCGGCGACCTCGTCGGGGCCTTCGCGGTGGGGTGCGGATCGGAGGCGTCCGAGGGGGATGGCAAGGGGACCGGCATGGAATCCGGAGGAAAACCGGTGGAGGGGGCTGCGCCAGCCGTCCCCCCCGTGGACCGGGCCGCCGTGCTGCTGGGCGCGGGGTTGCTGCTGGCGTGGTCCACGGGCATCAGCTGGGGCTACAAGACCCCGGCCTTCTTTGCCGCGCCGCTGTGGCTGGCGGCCATGCTGGTCCACGCGCACCTGGGGGGCCGGGGGGCCACGCTGGCGTGGGTGGCCCTGGTTTGCGGGCTGGTCATGTTTCGGGTCGGGTACCAGTATCCCTACGTGTTTCCGCAGCGGCCCCTTTCGCGCGCGGAGCTGGTCCACGACGCGGGCGCGGTGTTTCCCCGCCTGTCCGGGGTGAAGGTGGACGGCGTGCTGCTGGGCACCCTGCGCGACCTGCGCGACCTGCGCGCCCGCTACGGGGCCAACTACAAGACGCTGCCCGGTTTTCCGCTGGCCTACCTGCTGACCGGCGACCGCCCGGCCCTGCCCGCCGAATGGTTGCAGGACGGCGAGATCAACGGGCGGGTGGACGAGGTGTACGGCCTGCTGGCGGCCCGCGACGTGGTGGTGTTCATGGAGCGCGACCAGATGGACACCGTGGCCCCGGACGGGTACGCGCGCACCCGCTATTCCGTGCCCGAGCGGGTGCGCCGGGAGTGGCGCGCGGTGGACGAGACGGAGCACTTCGTGGTGTTCCGCCGTCCGTAGGCGGCGCATGCGGGTGTCCTTTTTTGGGTGCCTCCGGCGGCCCAGGGGCTGTCGCCCCTTGGAACCCCGTGCGTGCGTGCCTGATGCGGAGGCAATGAGCCGCGCCGCTGCACGGCGAAGCGGCCCCGCGCGAACGCGCTAGCGGTACGGCGCGAAGCGCAGGTCCGTGGCCAGTTGGTCGATGAGCTTGCGGTGCCCGGCCGGAAAGGTGAAGCGCGGCAACTCGGCGAAGTCCACCCAGCGGTATTCGGTGGCCGCGTCCAGTATCGGCGGCACGGGCGGGGCCCCAGGCATGTCCCCATCCAGCGTGCACAGGTAGCAGTGCAGGGTGACCCGGTAGGTGGTGTACCCGTGGCGGATCACCGCCAGCTTGTCACGCACCGCAATGCGGAAGGCGGTTTCCTCGGCGTACTCGCGCACGATGGCCGCGTCCGGCGATTCGTCCTTTTCCACGCACCCGCCGGGAAATTCCCAGAACCCCGCCCACACGCCCTCGTCCGGCCGCTTCTGGATGAAGATGCGATCGCCGTGCACCAGCACGCCGGTGGCCACGTCCAGCGGGGTGATGGGCTGCTTGCGCCCCGGCACGGGCCGCTCGTGCGGAATGCCCAGGCGCAGGCTTTCGCACAGGCCGGACAGCGGGCATGAAGCGCATTGCGGTTTCTTGCGGCAGACCAGCGCGCCCAGTTCCATGAGCGCCTGGTTGAAGTCCCGGGCGCGACCGGCGGGCAGCAGGGCGGCGGCCAGCGCCCGGATGCGCCCGGCGGCGGGTTGGGCGCGTACGGGGGTGTCGATGTCGAACACCCGCGACAGCACCCGCTCCACGTTGGCGTCGATGCAGGTCACGTCGCGGTTGAAGGCGATGCCCGCGATGGCCCCGGCCGTGTACGGGCCGATGCCCGGAAGCGCGCGGATGGCCTCCGGGTCGTCGGGCAGTTCGCCGCCGTGGCGTTCCACCAGGGCTTTGGCCGCCTTGTGCAGGTTGCGCACCCGCGAATAGTAGCCCAGCCCCTCCCACGCCTTCAGCAGTTCGTCCTCGCTGGCGGCGGCCACGCTGGCCGCGTCGGGGAATCGGGTCATCCAGCGCAGGAAGTAGTCCACCCCCCGGTCCATCTGGGTTTGTTGCAGCATCACCTCGGAAATCCACACCGAATACGGCTCGTAGCCGAACCGCCACGGCAGCGGGCGCTTGTGCACTGCAAACCAGTCCAGCAGGGCCGTGGCGAAGGCTTCCGCAAAGACGGCGGTGGGCAGTTCGCGGGGCTGGCCGGTGTCGGCGGTGGCTGCGGGGCTGTTGCGTCGGACCGTGGTGGCGGGTGCGGCGTCTGGCTGGGACCGGTGCTGCTGGGGGGCCGGTTGGGCATCCGCCCGGCCAGCGGCGGCGCTGGCGCAAGCGGAATGGGGGAAGGTGTCGCGGGCGGGCATGGGCGGGGATGTACCGCACGCACGGCGCGGCTGGCAAGGCGCGGAACTGCGCGCCGACGTCCGCGGGGGGGGGGAGGGGCAGATCGGCGGCCCGCAACGTGCAAGGGGGGAACCGGTCTGGTCCGGTTCCCCCCTTGAAGCATCACGCCGTAACCCCGCGTAGCGCAGGTCGTGCGCCAGGCTGTTTCCCCGCCAGGCAGCGGCCCGTCTACGCGTGGCGCACGCGGCCCAGGAATTCGCGCAGACGCGGGTTTTTCGGCGCGCTGAAGAATTCGTCCGGCGGGCCCTGTTCCTGAATCCTGCCTTGGTCGATGAAGATGACCCGGTCGGCCACCTCGCGGGCAAAGCCCATTTCGTGGGTGACGATGACCATGGTCATGCCTTCCAGGGCAAGGGCGCGCATGACTTCCAGCACTTCGCCCACCAGTTCCGGGTCCAGCGCGCTGGTGGGTTCGTCGAACAGCAGCACCTTGGGCTGCATGGCCAGCGAGCGGGCAATGGCCACGCGCTGCTTCTGCCCGCCGGAAAGCTGGTCCGGGTAGGCGGCGGCCTTGTCGGCCAGCCCTACCTTTTCCAGCAGGGCCAGGCCCAACCTGTCGGCTTCGGCGCGGGGGGTGCGGCGCACGCGGATGGGGCCCAGGGTCACGTTGTCCAGCACGCACATGTGCGGAAACAGGTTGAACTGCTGGAACACCATGCCCGCTTCGGTGCGCACGTAGTTGATGTCGGTGGCGGGGTCGTACAGGTCGTGCCCGTCCACGATGACCTTGCCGGAGGTGATTTCCTCCAGCCGGTTGATGCAGCGCAGCGCCGTGGACTTGCCCGAGCCGGACGGCCCGATGATGACCACCACCTCGCCGGGGCAGACGGTAAGGTCGATGCCGCGCAGCACTTCGTTCTTCCCGAACGTCTTGTGCAGGTTGCGGATTTCGATCATGGGGGTTTCACATGTCTTCATGGTTGCGTCCCCCTTCTATCTGCCGAAGCGGGCGTTCAGCCTGCGTTCGTATACCCGCAGCACGCGGGCGATGCTCAGCGTCATCACCAGGTACATCACGGCCACGGTCAGCCACACCTCGAAGGCGCGAAAGTTCACGGCGATGATCTCCTGCCCCTGCCGGGTCAGTTCGCCCACGCCGATGACCACCAGCAGCGAGGTGTCCTTCAGCGAGATGATGAACTGGTTGCCCAGCGGCGGGATCATGCGGCGAAAGGCCTGCGGCCACACCACGTAGAGCATGGTCTGCATGCGGGTAAGCCCGATGGAGCGGCCCGCCTCGGACTGGCCCACGTCGATGGATTCGATGGCCCCGCGCACGATTTCGGCGATGTACGCCCCGGAGTTGACCGCGATGGCGATGATGCCCGCCGTCACCGGCGGAATGCGCATGCCGGTGGCCAGCGGCACGCCGAAATACAGGAACATCACCTGCACGATGAGCGGGGTGCCGCGTATGGCCTCCACGTAAATGTCGGCCACGGCGCGGGGCAGCCTGCCGCGCGCGGTCTTGGCGAGCCCGGTGGCGGTGCCCAGCACGAAGCCGATGGCCAGGCCGCCCAGGGTGATGATGATGGTCAGGTGCACCCCGCCGAGCAGCAGGGGCACGCTTTCCCACATGACGCTTGCTTGAAAGTCCAGTGCCATGGAATGCCTTTGGGGAAGACGCGCGGCAGCATTGCCGGGCGGCTTCTGGTCGTCTGGTGCGGCGCGCGGTGCGGACACGGCCGGGGCATGCGGCCCGGCCTGGGCATGACGCGCGGGGCGGGAACGGGCAAGGGGATGGCCCGTGGGCCATCCCCGTCGCATCCGTTCAGGTGGTCAGGCCCGCATGCGGCATGCGGGCGCGCCCGTGGCATCCCCATAGGGGGACGCCGTGGCGGGGGCTACTTGCCGGGGGCGTAGCCGAACCACTTCATGTACAGCTTGTCGTAGGTGCCGTCGGCCTTCACCTTCTTGAGGGCCTCGTTCACCTTGGCCACCAGCGGGCTGCCCTTGGGGAAGCCGATGCCGTAGGACTGGCCCTGGTACAGCGGGCCAACGGTCTTCACCTTGCCCTTGCCGGCGGTCATGGCGAATTCCTTCACCACGGGCATGTCGAACACCACGGCGTCGGCGCCGCCGCTCATCAGTTCGAAGAACATGCCGTCGTTGTTGGGGAACAGCTTCACTTCCTTGGCGTTGGCGCTGGCCTTCACGAAGTCCACGGAAGAGGTGGCGGTCTTGGTGGCCACGATTTTGCCCTTCAGGTCTTCCACCGACTTGATGGCGGCGTCGCCTTCGCGCACCAGGATCATCAGGCCGGAATCGTAGTAGGGGGCGGAAAAGTCGATGACCTGCTGGCGCTCGGCCTTGATGGTGATGCCCGCGATGCCCACGTCGATGTTGCCGGTCTGCAGGCCGGGGATGATGCCGTTGAAGTCCATGGGCTGCAGTTCGTACTCCACGCCCACGATCTTGGCCACGGCCTGCCACAGTTCGATGTCGAAGCCGGTGTACTTGCCGTCCTCGCCCTTGAACTCGAAGGGCTTGAAGTTGGTGTCGTGCGCGACGACGAGCTTCTTGGCCATGGCGGGGGCGCACAGCGCGGCCACCAGGGCAAGGCCGAGGGCGATCTGGATGAGACGCTTCATGTGGTTCCTCCGGTCTGTTGCGGCGCGGGCGCTGGTGCGCGCACGGCCCGTGGTGCGCTCGCGCGGTGAGGGCGCGAACCGGATAGGCATTGCAGAATCCGGGCGGGAAATCAAGGCCGCGCGGGCGCTGCGGCGGCTGGTGGGCGGCCCTGCGAGTTGCGTGTCGGACCTGCGTCCAGACCAAGTCTGGGGCGCGTCTGGCCGTGGCGACCGGAAAAAGCAATGCCCGAGGGGTGATGGAACGGCAAACGGGCCGGAAGGGTGTCCTTTCCGGCCCGTGCGGCGTCTGGCGATGCGCGGGCGGGGCATGCCGCCGACCGCAGGCGCGTCGGCGTGGTTCGCCCTGTGGCTGTGTTTGGCTAGGCCTTTTCCGGGGCCGGGCAGGCGGCCTGGCCGGGGTCGCCGTCGTCGAAGAAGGCCAGGCTGGCGGACGAGATGACCACGATCACCGAGCCCACGTTGTGGAACACCGAGGCCGCCACCGGCGAGAGCAGGCCATAGCCGCTGCCCAGGATGGACAGCGCGTTGAACAGCATGCCGAGGCCGATGTTGATCTTGATCAGCGAGATGGACCGGCGGGCCAGCCGCACCAGAAAGGGCAGGCGGCCGATGTCGTCATGGGTCAGGGCCACGTCGGCGGTTTCCAGGGCCACGTCGGTGCCCGCGCCGCCCATGGCCACGCCCACGTCCGCCCCGGCCAGGGCGGGGGCGTCGTTGATGCCATCGCCCACGAAGATGACAGTTGCCCCGGACTGCTGCTGGGTGCGGATGGCCGCAAGCTTGTCGGCGGGCTTCAGGCCCGCGCGCCAGTAGTCTATGCCCGCCTGCGCCGCGATGCGCGCGGCGGCGGTTTCATGGTCGCCGGACAGCATGCCCGCGTGGGCCAGGCCAGCGGTGCGCAGGCCGCTGACGGCAGAGCGCGCGCCGGGGCGCAGGGTGTCGGTGACGGCCAGCAGCCCGGCTGGGGCAGCATCCACGCGCACCAGCAGGGCCGTGGCCCCGCGCCCGCGCAGGGCGGCCAGCGGGGCCACAAGGCTAGGCGCGCGTTCGGCCAGTTCCGCCTCCACCTCGGCCGTTACGCCGCAGACTTCCACGGCGTGGCCATCCACGGTGGCGCGCACGCCCACGCCCACCTCGGTGAACGCCCCCTCGGCCGGGGCAGGGGCAATGGACCGCGCCTCGGCCCCGGCCACGATGGCCCGGGCGATGGGATGGGTGCCGCCCGCCTCGGCCCCGGCGGCAAGGGCCAGCAGCCGGTCGGCGCTGATGGGCTGTGCGCCGTCGGCCGTCTCGCCGCCGGGGGGCACGGGCAGCACCTCGTCCAGTTCTGGACGACCGAACGTGAGGGTGCCGGTCTTGTCGAACAGCACCAGCGAGGCGGATGCCACGCCTTCCAGCGCCTGCCCGCCGCGCACGATGATGCCCGCGCGGGCGGCGCGGCCCACGGCGGCCACGGCGGCGGTGGGCGTGGCCATCAGCAGGGCGCAGGGGCACCCGGCGATGAGCACGGCCACGGCGCGCGACGTCTCGCCGGACACGGCCCAGGCCACGGCGGCGCAGACCAGCACCAGCGGGGTGAACCACCGGGCGTACCTGTCCACCAGCCGGGCGGCCTTGGGCTTGTGGGCCTCCGCGTCTTCCACCAGGCGCACCACCTTGCCAATGGTGGTGTCTTCGCCTACGCGCTGCGCCTCTACCACGATGACGCCGTTGTAATTCATGGTGCCCGCCAGCACCGTGTCGCCCGCCGCGCACGACCGGGGCAGCGGCTCGCCGGTGATGGACGATTCGTCCACGGCGGTGACGCCGGAAACGATCACCGCGTCCACGGGAATGCGCTCGCCGGGGCGCACGCGCAGCTGCTGGCCCACGCGCACCTCGGCGGCCAGCAAGGTGCGTTCGCGGCCGCCCGGCTCGACGATGGTGGCGGTGTCGGGCGTGACCTCGGCCAGGGCCCGGATGGAGCGGCGGGCCGCGTCGCTGAGAAATCCTTCGAT
This sequence comes from Desulfovibrio sp. A2, assembly GCF_000226255.1. Taxonomy (GTDB): domain Bacteria; phylum Desulfobacterota; class Desulfovibrionia; order Desulfovibrionales; family Desulfovibrionaceae; genus Cupidesulfovibrio. The sequence continues at coordinate 36,162 of NZ_AGFG01000043.1, read as the reverse complement.
CAGCGAACCCGCCTTCATGATGCAGGCCACGATGGCGGCGGACAGGTATTCGCCCTGCGCCACCGAGGCCACAAGGGCGATGGACACCAGTTCGTCCACGTTGACCTGCTTTTCCAGCAGACCTTCCACCGCGCCCTTGACGATGGGCAGGCCGTTGATGGCGGCCCCGGCCAGGGCCAGCGCGGCGGCCAGCCACGCGGGCGCGCCCGCCAGGGTGGTGCCCCAGGACACGGCGGCCAGGATGCCGCCCAGCAGGCAAAGCAGGGTTTCACGCGAGGAACTGAGCTCCCGGTAGGAGCCGGGGCAGGCGAAGCGTCCGATCACGAGGTGTGCCTCCAAAATGTTTGACGGTCAAACTTCTTTATGTGCAAGATAGTTTGACCGTCAAGGTATTTCTGGGGCTGCGCAATAGGCCGGATGGAAAGGGAAACTCGCCGGGTTTGCGGAGGCGGCCGGCAACCGTGGCCGCCGGGGGGCAACTACCCCAGGGCCACGTCCAGGGTCATCATCAGGGTGAACCCGGCAATGACGCCCATGGTGGCAAGGTCGCCGTAGCCCGAGCCCTGCGACTCGGGAATCACCTCTTCCACCACCACGAAGATCATGGCCCCGGCCGCGAAGGCCAGCGCATACGGCAGGATGGGCCGCGCCCAGACCACGGCCGCCGCGCCCAGCACGGCGGCGATGGGTTCCACCATGCCGGATGCCTGCCCGAACAGGAACGCCTTCATGCGCGAAAGGCCCTCGCGCCGCAGCGGCACGGACACCGCCGTGCCTTCGGGAAAGTTCTGGATGCCGATGCCCAGCGCCAGGGCCATGGCCCCGGCCAGCGAGGCCGAGGGCAGGTCCGCCGCCACGGCCCCGAAGGCCACGCCCACGGCCAACCCTTCCGGGATGTTGTGCAGGGTGATGGCCGTCACCAGCAGGGTGGAGCGCTGCCACGTGCTGGGCAGGCCCTCGGCGTGCTCGATGGGGTTGTGCAGGTGCAGGTGGGGCAGCAGCATGTCCACCAGCCGCAGGAACAGCGCGCCCAGCACGAAGCCCACCGCGGCGGGCACGAACGACCAGCGGCCGAGGTGCTCGGACATTTCCAGCGCGGGGGCCAGCAACGACCAGAAGCTGGCCGCGATCATCACCCCGGCGGCAAAGCCCAGCATGACGTCCAGCGCCTTGCGCGAGAAGCTTTTGGTCAGGAACACCAGCGCGGCCCCAAGAGCGGTGACGCCCCAGGTGAACAGCCCGGCGATGAAGGCCTGCAGGACGGGATCGAGGTTGGCGAAGGCGGTGGGCATGTCCGGTCTCCGTTGCGGGTGGAGGGAAGTCGGCCGGAAGGCTTCAACGCGCCGAGTATACCCGGAAACGGGCCGTAGTCCACAGGGGATGCGCGGTGGGACGGTGATGCGCCGCCCCGCCTGCGCTACGCCCGGCGGGAGTAACGCAGCTTCAGCCAGATCACGGCCAGTATCAGCGCCAGGCCCACCGCGTTGGCGGCCATGACCGGCCACGATCCGATGCCCACGCCATAGACCAGCCACAGGGCCACGCCCACGGCCAGCAGCCGGAAGGTGGGCAGCGAGATGTCGTCGGCCGAACGGGTGCGGGCGATGCGCACCACCTGCGGCAGGTAGGCCAGGGAGGTCAGCAGGCCCGCCACGTAGCCGATGCCCTCGACCAGCGTGGACAGGGTGGCGGAATCGGTGGTCGGCGCGGGCATGGGGCCTCCGGGCGGGGGCCGGGATGTGTTGTCGTGAGGGTCAGGGCGTGGCGTCGCCGGGGCCCAGATTGCGATGGTCCAGATGATCGTCCTCTTCCCCGTCCATGCGCGCGGCCAGCACCTTCACGTCTTCGGCCAGTTGGCGCAGCGCGTAGTAGAACGCGTAGAACTGGGTGAGCATGGCCAGGTCGAAGCGCCTGGTGGCCCCGGCCTCGCGCAGGGCGCGCAGCCGGGCGTCTGCGCGGGCGATGGCGTCCTCCAGCGCGCGGTTGGCGCGGGGGCGCTGGCCGGGGGCGGATTCCGCGCCGTCTGCCCCGCTCGCGCCCGCCGTTCCCGCAGGTGCGTTCTTGCCGCCCAGGCCGAGCCGTTTCGCCATCCCGGCCAGGCCGCCGAGAGCGGTCCGGCCAGGCCGCGCGCCGGTGACTCCGGTGGTTGCGGCGGCCATGCGGCGCAGGGTGTGGGCCACGGTTTCCGCCAGGGCGCGCATTTCGGCGGCCATCATGATGTCGTAGCCGTCGGCGTCGCAGGCGTTCAGGCTGCGCAGCATCACCCGCAGGTGGTCGGTGGTGCGCTCCACCACGGTGGAGAGCGTTTCCAGCGGCTGGTTGTCGTAGAAGTAGATCAGCGATTCGTGGCGGCGCACCTTGGAAAGCCGTTCGCGGTTGCGCGGGGTGGCGCGCAGCAGCGGGTCCAGCAGGTCTGCGGGCACGTGGGTCTGCCGGGCCAGGAACCGGTCCACCAGGGTGGTCATGTAGTGGGCGCAGTTTTCGGCCTGCGAGGCCAGGTCGCGCCGCAGGGATACCGCCGCGCGCACCGGCCACAGCGTTACCGTGACCACGAAGGCGCAGCCCACGCCAATGGCGATTTCCAGCACACGGAACAGGCCCACGTCGATGCGCCCGGCATGGCCCGCGCTGGCCAGGATGACGATGCTCACGGTGATGGCCGCCATGCGGTAGCGCGGGTCCCACCGGGTGAGAAAGGCGCACAGCCCGGTGGTCACGAACAGGGCCACGCCGTTCCATACCGGGGTGTCGGGAAAGAGCATGATGGCGATGACGCCCATCACCGCGCCCATGACCGTGCCGATGAACCGGTACAGGCACATCTCTATGGCGTCGGCCACGTTCATCTGCATGGCGATGACGGCGGAAATGACGGCCCAGTAGCCGTATTCGATGTGCAGCACGTCGGCCACCACCAGGGCGAGCACGGCGGCGATGCCGGTCTTCAGCCCGTGGCGGATGTGGGCGGGGGATATGTCGGCGAGGGTGGGGCGACGCATGGCGGTCTCGGTCGCTGGCGTGGACGGCGGTTTGGGGTGGTATGGGGTGTGGGCGCGGAACAGGCGTGGATATGGATGCGGACGGGTCGCTTCAAGCCCGGTGGCGACACATACGCCCGGCCTGTCCGGCTGGCAAGCGGGGTGGCGCACGATGTCGCGGCGGTGCACCGGGGTGGCGGCAGTGGCGAAGCCGGTTGCGGGCCAGTTGCGGGCCAGTTTCGAGCCAGTTTCGAGCGGACGCGGCACCGGATGCGCTGCGCCTGCGGGCGGAAGGGCAAGGCCGCCCGCGCAGGCGTGCGCGGCGAGCTTCGGCCGTAGGCGGCTACGCGGGCTCGATGCGGGTGTGCGCGGCCACGTAACGCCCCACGCCGTACAGGTACAGGAAGTAGGCCAGGCCGAAGGTGACGATGGACAGCAGCAGCCAGATCAGCGCGTGGCCCACCTGCGCGGCCAGGTCCAGGTCGCAGACCAGCCGCTGGCGCGGCGCGCCCTCGCGGTCGACATAGGTGCGGTTGATGATGAACTTGGCCAGGGCATACGGATAGAAGAACACGCCGATGCCCAGCGTGCACAGGGTGATCAGGAACCACAGCACGGCATGGCCGAAGCATTCGACCATGGTGACGTCGGTGCGGAAGGTGCCGGTGGTGAAGGGGGACATGGGGCCTCCGGTAAGGGGGGTAGGGGGGCGAGGCGTGCAGCTCGGTGCGCCGGGGGAAAGAACCAAGAATGGGTGTACCATAGCATGGTTGCGTGTGCGTAGGTCAAGCGGGGTGGAGGGGCGGAAGTGCGGGATGGGGTGGGGAGGGGGAAGGGGGTGCGCTGTTGGGCGCAGCTTCTACGAAGGCAGTTGTGCCCTGTTGATTCCGCTCGATTTCGTTATGTCTCCGACGGCCCCCTGCACCCCCGCGTTCCAGGGGGGCTTCGCAGCGCTGCTATCTTCATCCGTAAGACTCGCGCTTCGCGCTCGCCTAACGGCTGAAGTCCCTGGACCCCCGGCTTATCCTGCACTGCATTCCCTGCCGGGCAGCTTCCCTTGGCCAAGGCGCCTTCGGGCGATCTGCCCGGCGGAATGCGATGTGCGCAATGCTCCCGGTGGCATGGCGAAGGTTCGGGGTGTGCACGTACCGTGGGGTGCCCTGCGCGGCGTCCCTTCGGCGGCAGCTTCCCTGCGGCGCGGTGCGCCTCCGGGTAATCTGCCGCCGGTGCCGCCAATGCGCACGCGGCTCTCGTCGCCATGGCGAAGGTTTTTTTGGGGGGGGGCGTTGTTGGGCACGGCTTCTACGAAGGCAGTTGTGCCCTGTTGATTCCGCTCGATTTCGCTATGTCTCCGACGGGCAGGGGGTGTTGTAACGAACACCCCCTGCGCCCCCGCGTTCCAGGGGGCTCTGCCCCCTGGTCCCCCGGCGTATCCTGCACCGCATTCCATGCCGGGCAGCTTCCCTCGGCCAAAGCGCCTTCGGGTGATCTGCCCAGCGGAATGCGATGTGCGCGATGCTCCCGGTGGCATGGCGAAGGTTCGGGGTGTGCCTTTACCGACGGTTCTTATGCGGTGCGCCCGGGACGCCGGAGCTTCCGCCGTCGCGATGCCTCCGGCGGTGATCTCCGGCTGCGGGCGCAATCCGCGCGGATGGCGGGCGTTGGGCGTAACGCGTTCTTGGCAGAGGTAGCCGTGGCGTGTGGTGTCTCTTATTTTGCCCAACGGAGACGTTACGTGCGTAGAAGCGTATGCCGCCGGCCTTTGGCGGCGGCATATGCGTCGCAACGAGGGCGAAGGTAAAGGCACCTTGGTGGGATAAAGGCGGCGAGAGACTGGTGCGCATTCGCGTTCCGGCGGGCAGATCGCCCGAAGGCGCTTTGGCCGAGGGAAGCTGTCCGACGCAGGAACGCGGCGCAGGATGGGTGGGGATAGGGGGCCTGACCTGTGGCGAGGCAACGAGAGACAGGCGCACATCGCATTCCCGTCGCCAGATCGCCCGGAGGCGCCCAGCGCCGCAGGGAAGCTGGCGAGGAAAGGAATGCGGTGCAGGACGAACTCGGGGGACCAGGGGGCGGAGCCCCCGGAGCGCGGGGGTACAGGGGGCTGCCGCTTAGCGGCCCCCTGTCCGCCGGAGGCATAACGAAATCGGGCGCGGTCAACAGGACTGGCGTGCCTTCGTAGAAGCCGGGCCCATTAGGGCTCAACCCCTTTGAGTCCCGCCGGAGACATACCGAAATCGAGGGAGAACAATAACGCTGGACTGTTTTCGTAGAAGCCGCCCCCATCAGGGCACGCCACGATCTTTGTCTTTACGGCGTATGCCCGCGCCGCCCCTACCTTCTCAAGAACGATGGTAGCGCAAAATACACCCCCGCCGCCGCGTCGAACATCCCGCCCGGCAGGAACGTGGCCAACTGGAACAACCGGAACTTCAGCGAAGACCCTGCATACGGCGCAATGGCCGCCCGCGCCTCGCTTCCGTTCCCCTCGCGCCACAGGGCCACCCCGCGCTGGAACGCGGCGCGGCGGCGCAGCAGCGCCACAAGGTCGGCGTAGTCACGCTCGTAGTCGCGGTACATGCGGATGTGCTTGGCAAGGATGGCTTCCGTCTCGTCTGCGAACTGGGCGAACTTGCGGAAGGTGGTGCTGCCGCCATGCACCCGCCAGCGGGCCAGTGGCGCATCCACGTGATCCAGCTCCCAGTCCCAGGCGATGCGGTAGAACACGTCCGCCTCTTCGCACACGTTCAGCGCCTCGTCGAACCAGTGCCCGCCCATGCCCGGCGCGTCCAGTGCGCTGCGGCGGATCACGGCGGAGGACATGGAAATCCACTGGGTGGTCATCAGTTCGCGGAACACCTTGCCGCGCGCGGGCGACGCAGCCTGGAACTGACGGCTCAGTTCCTTGTCGGCGCTGAACATCACCGTGTCGCAGCTCACCAGCCCCACGGCGGGGTTGGCGCGGAACAGCGCCACCTGCCGGGCCAGCTTTTCCGGGTGCCACAGGTCGTCGCAGTCGAGAAAGGCGATGAACTCGCCCCGCGCGCGGGCAATGGCCAGGTTGCGCGCCGCGCCCAGCGGCACGGTGCTCTCGGCGCGGAAGTAGCGCACCTTGTCGCCGTAGCTCTGGGCGATGTCTGCGCTGCAATCGGTGGAACCGTTGTCCCAGAACACGATTTCCCAGTTGTCAAAGGTCTGGGCGAACACGCTGTCGATGGCGGCGCGCAGGTGCTCGCCGCAGTTCAGGCAGTTCATGATCACGCTGACTGTGGGAGCGGGGGGGGCGGAGTGGGCGGCGGTGTCGGTCATGGCAGTTTGTTTCTCGGGGAAGGAACCGGGGGCGGTTTTTTCGAAGAGTTGTCGGAAGTTGTGTTTGTCTGCCACAAGGGGGCAGACAAAGATGGGGGTGCAGGGGGCGATAGTCCCCTGCCCGCCGGAGGCGTCAAAAAAATCGCCCCCTACGCCAGCGCCTCCAGCAACGCATCGCACACCATATCCACGTCGGCGTCGCTCATGCCGGGGTGCAGGGGCAGGGTGGTCAGCTGGCGGCCCAGCATTTCGGTGACGGGCAGGGACTGCGTGCCGCCGCCGTAGTAGGTCAGCAGGTGGTTGGGCTTGTAGTGCATGCCGGTGGGAATGCCCTTGGCCTGCAACGCGTCCACCACGTGGTGCTTTTTGTCGTCCAGGATGCGCACCGGAAAGATGTGCGGCACCACCACGTCACGGGGGTCCGTGGTCAGCAGGGCCAGGTGCGGCGCACCGGCAAGCCGCTGGCGGTAGCGCGCGGTCAGACGCATGCGCGCCGGGGCGAACTCGCCGGGCAGGCGGGCCAGCTGCACGCGGCCGATGGCGGCCATGATGTTGCTCATGTGGTAGCGCCAGCCCTGCCGGGTGACGTCGAAATCCCAGCTGCGCTGGCCGGAGAAGCGCTTTTCCGTGTCGTTGGCCACGGACAGCAGGCGCGCGTCGCGGCACAGTTGGGCCACGGCCTGGTCTGCGGTGACGATGCACCCGCCCTCGCCGCTGGTGATGTTCTTGATGCCGTCGAAGCTGAAGCAGGCGATGTCGCCGAAGGTGCCGATCATGCGGCCGTCGTGGCGGCAGCCGAAGGCGTGGGCCGCGTCCTCGATGACGCGCAGGCCGTGCTTTTGGGCAAAGGCGTACACCGCGTCCAGCCCGGCGGGGTTGCTGGCGTAGTGCACCGGCATGATGGCGGCGGTGCGCCCGGTCAGGCGGCGCTCTGCGTCGGCAAGGTCGATGGTGCAGGTTTCGGGCAGGGCCTCGCAGGCCACGGGCACGGCCCCGGCGCCGCTGATGGCCTGGAACGAGGCCACGAAGGTCAGCGACTGCACCAGCACTTCCGCGCCCGGCTGCACGGCGGCCTGCACGGCCAGGTGCAGGGCGGCGGTGCCGGTGTTGGCGGTGACGACGTTCTGCGCGGGCACGCCGAGGTAGGCGGCGATGTCTTCTTCGAAGCGCTTCACTTCGTTGCCCATGCCGAGGTAGCCGTCCTCGAGGATGACGCGGCTCACGGCGTCGGCTTCGGCCTGGCCCACGATGGACCGGGAAAGGCGCAAGGCGGAGGTGGTCATGGCGTGTCGCTCTGGTGTTGGCGCGGGCGCGGGAGCGCCGCGTGGCAAGTTGTGGACGGGAAATTCGCTGTAGGCCCCGTGGCGGGCGTGCGGGCCGCCACGGGGCCGGAAGGATGCGTGTGTTGCGATGCGGGGGGCGGCCTGCGCCAGCTATCCCCGCTGCCCGCCGCCTACCAGCGGTACGGAATGTCCGGGGTATCCCTGGGGGCGCGTTCGCTTTCCGTGGGGTCGTGCGGCAAATCCGCGCAGTTGCAGATCAGCGCGGGCGTTTCGCTTACCGCGCTGAATCCGTACCACACCAGCGGGGGGATGCGCAGCAGCCGGTAGTCGTCCGGCCTACCCAGCAGGAATTCTTCCGTCACGCCGCAGGTGGGCGAACCGGGGCGGTTGTCGTGGATGACCACCTTCATCCGCCCCACGGGCACGGCAAAGTGCTGCGTCTGGCGGGTGTGGCGCTTCCATGCCTTTACCGCGCCGGGCTCCACCTCGGAGAAGTACAGTTCGCCGAAGCTCATGAACATGGGCGAATCGGGCCGCAGCATTTGCAGCACGGGGCCGCCCTCGGTGGGGATGACGCGCAGGTCCAGCGTCACCACCCCGTCGATGGTCGTGGCGTTCACGGCAGCATCCTTTGCGCGGGGCGCTACTTCGCCCAGGCAAGGCCCTTGGCGGCGGCCTTGTCGGAGTATTCCGCGATCTGGTTCATGGTGAAGGCGTACATGTCCGCACGGGCGGCACCCTGCGGCGCGTAGAACGCGCGGTACCATTCCGCCGTGAAGCGGATGGTTTCGGCGAAGTTCAGCGTGGCCTGCCAGCCAAGGTAGGCCAGCGACTTGTCGCAGCACAGCTTGAGCAGGGTGCATTCCTTCATGCCCGCCTGCCCGGCGCGGTCCATTTCGCTGGCGAAGCCGGGCCAGTAGGGGGCAAGGGCGTCCACCACCTCGGCCACGTTGTTGTTCACGTCTGCCGCCGGGCCGAAGTTGTAGGCCTCGCCCGAAAGGGGGAACGGCCCCTGCTCGTTCAGCAGCAGCTTGGCGCCCAGCCACAGGTAGCCGGAAAGGGGTTCCAGCACGTGCTGCCACGGGCGCGTGGCCCACGGGCTGCGGATCTGCACGGCCTTGCCCGCGGCCCATGCCCGCGCGCAGTCGGGCACGATGCGGTCCGCCGCCCAGTCGCCGCCGCCGATGACGTTGCCCGCGCGGGTGGTGGCGCAGCGCACGCCGTTCCTGAAGAACGAGCGGAAGTACGAGTGCGCGATGATCTCGGCGCAGCCCTTGGACGCGGAGTACGGATCCTCGCCGCCCAGGTGGTCGGTTTCGCGGTAGCCCCACACCCATTCGTCGTTGCGGTAGCACTTGTCCGAGGTGATGCACACCACGGCCTGCACCGAAGGCGCGCAGCGCACCGCCTCCAGGATGTTCAGGGTGCCCATGGCGTTGGCCTCTATGGTGGCCGCCGGGTCGTCGTACGACTTGCGCACCAGGGCCTGCGCCGCCAGGTGGAACACCACCTCGGGCGCGAAGTCGGCCACGGCCTTGCACACCGCCGCGCGGTCGCGGATGTCGGCGCGGATGTCCGTGATGCGCGCGCCAAGGCCCAGCTCATCGAAATTGGCGGGGCTGGTGGGCACGTCCACCGACAGCCCGGCCACTTCCGCGCCAAGCTGCAACAACCACGCGGTCAGCCACGACCCCTTGAACCCGGTATGGCCGGTGACCAGCACCTTGCGGCCGCGATAGGCATCTGCAAACATTGTATGTCTCTCCGTATTCTCGACGGGGAAGGCGGAGAGGGAACCGGGGGAAGGGACCCTTTGTAAAGGGTCCCCTTCCCCCGGACCCCCATCCCCCTAAACATTCATTGTGGACGGGCAGCCATGGAAAGGGGCTGCGGAGAAGTGTTCAGAAGGCGCAGCCAGCGGGCGAAAGGCCCATCTGAACTATACCTTGAACCCCTTGGCCCAAGGCGCACTGCCCTTGTCCCACATCGCGTTCAGCTTCTGCCAGTCGCGCAGGGTGTCCATGCATTCCCAGAAGCCTTCGTGGGGGTACATGGAAAGCTGGCCGTCGGCGGCAAGGCGTTCCAGCGGCTGCTTTTCGAGGTCGCACGATTCGTCCTCGTCCAGGTAGTCGAGGAATTCGCGCTTGAACACGAAGAAGCCGCAGTTGATGTATTCGTTCAGCACCGGCTTTTCCTGCCAGGACAGGATGTTGCCGTCGGCATCGGTCTGCACCGCGCCAAAGCGCGAGGGCATGCGCACGCCGGTGAAGGTGCCGATCTTGCCCGACTTCTTGTGGAACTCCACCAGCTTGTCGATGTCGATGTCCGATACGCCGTCACCGTAGGTGACCATGAACCGGTCGGTGTCGATGTGCTGGGCCACCCGCTTGATGCGCGCGCCCTTCAGGGTTTCCTGCCCGGTGTCGCACAGGGTCACCTTCCAGTCGGTGCAGCTGTTGCACTCGTGGGTGGTCATCGCGCCGGTGGCGAGGTCCACGGTGAAGTCGGTGTTGCGGATGCGGTAGTCGTGGAAATACTGCTTGATCACCTCGCCCTTGTAGCCCAGCGGCAGGATGAAATCCTTGTGGCCGTGGCGGGCGTAGATGCTCATGATGTGCCACAGCACCGGGCGGCCGCCGATCTCGACCATGGGCTTCGGCTTGAATTCGGTTTCTTCGCGCAGGCGGGTGCCCTTGCCCCCGCACATGATGATGACCTTCATGCGATACCTCGTGATGGGGTAATGTGCTGTCGTCGTCCGGATGGATATAGCAGAACGCGCGGCGTTGCGGAACGCCCTGCGGCCGATGCCGCCGGGGCCGGGGGGCGCCCTGTCGCACGGTGCGCGCGGCGCACGCGGCGCGCCCTGTGAACATCGTGGAATGCGCCTGAATTGTTGGCCGGGTGCAATGGGGGGGATGGGTGCGGTGGCGTCATGATGACGTGCGGAACCTCCGTTCCGCGCGCGGGTGGGGGGCCGTTTTTGCGGGGGCGGCGCGGCGCACTGGCGCGCCGCGTTACCGCCGGAATTTCCGGCCCTTCTTCGTGGCGTGCTAGATACGCTCGCGCGTCACGCTTGTCCATAGGTGCGGCGCGTGATTTTCGTGGCGGTTCCGCGCTTGCGGCCAGGGCCGCGCCCCACGACTCCTTGAGACCCCCTAGGGAAACCGCTTGCCCGCCTTCTGTGCGCGCAGCAGTTCCTCGAACTGCGCGGCGGGCACCGGGGGCGAGAACAGGTAGCCCTGCCCCCGGCTGCAGCCCAGCGATTTCAGCAACACATACTGCTCCACGGTTTCCACGCCCTCGGCCAGCGAGGTGACGCCAAGCCCGGCCGCTATGCCCAGCATGGCCCGCAACAGCGCCAGCGACGAGGCGTCGGGCAGGTCCTTCACGAACGAACGGTCGATCTTGATGAGGTCGAACGACAGCGATTGCAGGTACGACAGCGACGAGTAGCCGGTGCCGAAGTCGTCGAGCACGATGCGCACGCCAAGCTCCGTCACCGCGTCAAGCATGGCCCGCGCCTTGTCGATGTTCTCCATGTATACCGTTTCGGTCACTTCCAGGGCCAGTTGCGCGGCGGGCAGGCCGCTGGCCTCGAGAACGGCGCGGATGTCGCCGGGCAGGTTGCCCCGTTGCAGGTGCCGCGCCGAAATGTTGCCCGAAACGCGCAGCCGCCCCAGTCCCGCCTCGGTCCAGGCCTGCACCTGCGGGCAGGCCTGCGACAGCACGGCCATGTCGATGCTGGTGACGAGGCCGGTCTGTTCGGCCACGGGAATGAAGTCTGCGGGCGACACCAGCGTGCCGTCGGGCTTGCGCCAGCGGGCCAGCGCCTCTGCCCCCACGATGCGGCCGCTGCCCAGGTCCACCACCGGCTGGTAGTAGGGCACGATGTGCCCCAAGGCGATGGCGGGCCGCAATTCGGCGTCCACCTCCAGGCGGCGCTGGGCCGCCTGGGTCAGTTCCGGGGTGTAGAAGCGATAGGTGTTCTTGCCCGCCGCCTTGGCCCGGTACATGGCCAGGTCGGCGCAGCGCACCAACTGGCCGCCGGTGTCGCCGTCCTTGGGGTAGCCCGCGATGCCGATGCTGACGCTCAGGTAGACTTCCGCATGCGCCACCCGGAACGGCGCGGAGAATTCGCCGATGAGCCGTTTGGCCAGCGCGGCGCAGGCCTCGTTGCCGCCCTGCGACGCGGAGACGATGATGAATTCGTCGCCGCCAAGGCGCGCCACGGTCTCGTCCGGCCCCAGCACCCGTGCCAGCCGCGTGCCCACCTCCATCAGCACCACGTCGCCCGCGGCGTGGCCCATGGAATCGTTGACCAGCTTGAAGTCGTCCAGGTCCAGCAGCAGCACGCCCAGCGCGCCCTGCCGCTGGTGGGCGGCGGCCAGCATGTCGTTGAGGTTGTCGAGCCCGCGCAGCCGGTTGGGCAGGCCGGTGAGGGAATCGGTGAAGGCCAGTTCCTGCAGCCGGGCCTCGGCCAGCTTCATGTCGGTGATGTCGCGGATGAACGCCACGGACTGGCGGGTGTGCGGAATCATGGTCACGGTCATGGCCACGTGGTGCATCCCGCCGGAGGCGTCGATAAGCCGGGTCTCGTATTCCCTCGGCGCGGCCGCGCCGTTGCGGCGGTCGGCGTGGTAGCCCAGCATGCGGGGCACGTCGCGCTCGTGAAAGAAGCAGGTCCATGAGGGGTGGCGGTCCAGCATGGTCTGGTCCGCGCGGGCCAGGCGCAGGAATTCCGGGTTGGCCAGCGCCACGGAGGTATCCTCGTTGATGAGGATGGCGGGCGTGCCGGTGTTCAGGAACATGGCCCGGTACTGTTCCTCCGATTCCTCCAGCATGCGTCGGGTGTGCTCCAGATCGCTGATGTCGATGAAGGTTTCGAGCAGGTATTCCTTGCCCTCGCGAGAGATGGGCACCACGGATTTCAGGATGTCCATCTCGCCGCCGGAGGTCAGCAGGGTGCGTTTGGCGTGGTCCACGGGCTGGCCCAGGTCGCAGACCGGGCACGCGCCTTCTTCCGTCGGGCAGGTGAACTGGTGGCAGCGCCTGCCCACCACCTCTTCCGTGGTGCGGCCCAGCAGGGTGCAGGCATGGCGGTTGATGCTGACGATGGTGCGCGTCTCGCGGTCCACCAGCATGATGCCCACCTTGAGGGCGTCGAGCATTTCGGACAGGAACCGCTCGTTCTCGCGGATGGCGTGGAAGGCCCAGGCGGTGACCTCGGCAAGGCGGTCCAGTTCGTCCCCGCCCTGGGGCATGCCCGCCAGCTTGGCGGCGGGGACATTGGCGGCCACGCGTTCGCTCAGCGCGGCAAGCCGCGCCAGCACCCGCCGGTCAAGGAACAGCAGGCCCGCGATCAACGCAAGGATGCTGAGCGTCAGCACCACCAGCAGGCCGCTGTGCACGATGTTGCGCGCGGTTTCGCCCAGGGCGCGGGGGGCCTGGACGATGACGGCCAGGGGAGCGCCGCCGTTCAGGTCGGACAGCAGCGCGCCGCTCCAGATGGTGTGGCGGTCCACACCCACCACGGGAGTTTCCGGTGCGGGTCTGCCCCGCAAGGGGACGTCAGCGGAGACATCGGCAAGTTTGCGCAAGCTGGCGGGCAGGTTATCGGGCAGGGCCGGAACAAGGGCGAGTTCCAGTTCCGTGTTCCGGGCCAGCTCCTTCTGGTACGGATCATCGACCAGGCGGGCCATCCATATCCAACCACGAGGGGGGCGGCTTTGCAGCGAATCGAGCACCGGGCGGCAGGCCGCCATCCAGGTGGCATCGCCGATGCGGACCAGCCCGGACAGCCCGTCATGCTGCACGGTGTGGGGCAGCGTGGCGACGGCTTGGCGCATGAAGGCGAGCAGGGCGGGATGGACCCTTTCCACGCCGCCGCTGACAATGTCCGGCGCGGCGGAGTGGACTGCCCGACCGTCGCCGGAAATGAAGACGATGGCGTCCAGGTGCTGGTCGCGAAAGACTTCGGGCGTGATGTTGCTTTCAATGTAGGCGGGATTGACGTCGACCATGAACTGGTAGGAATCATCCCACCAGGCCCAGTCCTTGAGCAGCGCATCCAGCCTGCGCACGTCGCTTTGCAGCGCGTTGACCGCTCGACGGGCGTTGGCTGCGGCAAGTTCGTGCTCGAAGGCGTCCAGCCTGCCGACCACCAGCGAACCGGTGGCCAGCACGCAGATCAACCCCAGCGCGCAGAAGATGGCCGTAAGGCCGAAGGCCGCCCCCCCACGCAGGCTGCGGCGAGGGCTGGTTGCGGCCGGGGGGTGTTCCGGCGTTTCCGGGGGCGAAGGCTGGTTCCGTGCGCCTGTGTTCATTGAGCGTGCCTATGAAGTGCGGCCTGGGCTATCGTCGAGCATGATGCAGGCGTTGTCCAGCGTCAAGCGTCGGGCAGATGGCCGCCGGGCCGCAAGGGAACGGACGGGTTGCCCACCTGTGCCCACCTGTGCCCGGATGTGGCCGGATGCACCCGGACGGGGGCGGCGCTACGCCTGCTTGGCCACCTGCGCGAAAAACTCCAGCAGCGGGCCTTCCGCCCCCCGCTCCACCACGCACGGCCAGTTCAGCACCTGCGTGCCCACCCGCTCCGACACCGGGCAGGCTCCGGCGGCATAGCCCAGCGAGGCCAGCCCCGCCCGCGCGCCCACGATGGGGTCCATGAACCACGTCCAGGCGGTGTGCACGCGCGCGTCCATCAGCGTCTTCAACTGGTCGGCGCGGGGGTGGGTGAAGGCCAGCCGGTGGGCCACGATGCGCAGCGCCGGGTCGGCATAGGCGGCGGGCAGGTGCGCGGCCAGCGGCGTGCCGTAGGCGGCGGTCAGGTAGCGTTGCAGCAGCGCCTCGCGCCGGGCGGCCTCGGCGGGCCAGCGGTCCAGCTCGAACAGCCCGATGCGCGCCAGCACGGCGGGCAGGCCCGCCGGGTAGGCATACGCGCCCGTGCGCTCCACCACGTAGTCGTCGTCCAGAAAGGTCATGCCGGGGTCGGACAGCCGCCGCAGCACCGACTTGCCCAGCATGGCCAACTGGTACAGGCCGTAGCTGGCGGGCCGGGCCAGCCGCCGCTCCAGCAGGAACTGGCCGAACAGCCGCCGCAGCTGGGCTTCCGGCAGGGTGGGCGCGTCGTTCAACTGGGCGGCCACCGCGTCGTACAGGCCCGCGTCGCGGGTGTAGAAGAACCCACCCACCACCGTGTTCATGGGCTTGGAATGGTCCGTGGAAAAGAACGCCGCGTCCCCGGTGTTGCCCACGGCCACCCCGTCGCGCGTGGAGCCCACGGTCAGCGCGCAGTCCTCGATCAGCGCCGCGCCGCAGTTGTCGGCCAGCGTGCGCAGTTCGCCCACCCGGCAGGGAATGCCGAAGCTGTGCTGCGCGATGATGGCCCGCGTCTTCGGCGTAACGGCCTTTGCCACCGCGTCCGGGTCGGTGCCGAAGGTGGCCGGGTCCACGTTGGTGAACACCGGCGTTGCGCCCGTGCGCAGCACCGCGCTGGCCACCACCGAGCAGGTGAACGCGGGTAGGATCACCTCGTGCCCCGCACCCACGCCCAGGGCGCGCAACGTGGCGAACAGGGCCATGCGCCCGCCCGCCGTGGCCAGTCCGCGTCCCTCGCCCACCACCGCCGCGAAGCGCCGCTCATACTCCGCCACCGTCTCCGCCGCCTGCGTGGGCGACTCCAGAACCCGCCGCACCTCGGTCACCTGCGCTTCCGTCAAATACCCGTGCCCGGTCACGAACCCGTAGTAGGGCCGCGTGCACAGCATGCGGGTCAGTTCCTTCAGCTTGCGGGTGATGGTGGTCAGCATGTGTCGGCTCCTTGGGGAGGGGAGGGAAAGGTAAGAGGCAACCGGGGAAGGGGAAAGACCCCTTTTCCAAAAGGGGTCTTTCCCCTTCCCCGGACCCCATCCCTTATCCCCCAAAACGTTTCAATTGGGTTTTTGTGCCGGTAATGGCGGGGAAGACGCGCGAAACACGGCATCGGCCCCGTACCCATGTAAAAAGTTTAGGGGGATGGGGGTACGGGGGAAGGA
Organism: Desulfovibrio sp. A2; assembly: GCF_000226255.1. Classification (GTDB taxonomy): domain Bacteria; phylum Desulfobacterota; class Desulfovibrionia; order Desulfovibrionales; family Desulfovibrionaceae; genus Cupidesulfovibrio. The sequence continues at coordinate 20,556 of NZ_AGFG01000043.1, read as the reverse complement.
GACCCTTTTCAAAGGATCCCTTCCCCCGTTGCTCTTACTGTTCAGGCATCCCCAACAACCGTCGCCAGCGGGGCAACCCGCGATCCAGGGCCAGGAAGCCGGGGGGCAGGTCGGGCGGTGCGGGGTGGGCCAGGGCGGCGGCGAGGTCGTCGGCGGTGGCCACGAAGGTGGTGCCGGGCACGCCGAGCAGCGGGCACATGTTGAAGTCGTTGGCGGCGGTCTGCACGATGAGGGGCAGCCGCTGATAGGCGGCTTCCAGCGCCACGGTGGTGGAGTTGGCGGCCCAGACGACCAATCCATGGGGGCCGGGAACAAGCAGTTGGGCCACGGGGGTGTTCACCACGCGGGGCGCGCCGCCACCGGGAAAGCGCGCGGCAAGGCGGCCTTCCACGGGCAGGTTGGGATGCGGCTTGACGACCACGTCGTACCCGTCCAGCGTGCCGGCCCGCGCGGCGGCGGCCAGCACGTCGAGCTGGTTGTCGGTCTCGTCGATGAAGAAGCTGGTGACGATGAGCAGGGTGGGCTTGCCGGGGGTGTCGCCCAGGTCAATGGCGGAAGCGGTGGCGGAAACGGTAGCGGAAGCGGTGGGGACCGCAGCCACGTCGGCAAGGTACAGGTAGCGCAGCGCTTCGATCTCGCCCAGCCGTTCGGCGGGCATGCCCGCGTCGCGCATGTGGCCCAGCGCGCCCTGGCCGTTGCAGCACAGCAGGTCGGGCAGGGTGGCGGCGGCGTCCGGTTCGGCGAAGGCGCGGGCGTCCTCGTAGTAGCGCAGGTCGGTGGGGCGCACCGTGGAATGCTGGGTGCCGTACACCGGTCCGCGCCGCGCCTCGTGCATGGCGTGGGTGAGGGACTTTTCCCAGGGGTGGTTTTCCATGGGAAAGATGGTCCATTCCTGCGGCGGGCAGACTGCCGCGTACTGACGGAAGGCGGCGCGCATCAGGCGGCGTTGCAGGCCCAGCCAGCCGCGCGTGGATTCCGCCCAGTTGCGTTCCATGTACGGCCAGAAGTCCATGCGCGAACCGGGCAGACGGCACTGCCCGGCCACGTGGCGGGTCAGGCGCGCGGCCCGGAAGGCCATGCGGCAGTAGTGCAGCACTTCGCGGGCGATGGTGGCCGGGGTCAGGAATTCCTCGATGAAGTGGAAGGCGATGCCGTCCTGCTTGCGGGCGCGGAATTCGTCGCGCAGGCGGATGGCGTCGGCCAGCGAATAGTGGGGCGTGGGCTCGAAGATGAACAGCCAGGTCACCCCGTGCACGCCGCCCTGTTCCGGGGCCAGCGCGTCGTGCAGGCTTTCCCAGTAGCGCGAGCGCAGGCGGCCCTGTTTGACGGCCTGCACGTCGATGTTGGGGAAGTAGGTGGCCACGGTGGAGGGGCGGGGGTGCGCGGGCAGGCTGGCCTTGCCTGTGGCCTCGGGCGCGGCGGGCAGCAGGCGCTTTTCGCGCAGCAGCCACGCGCCAAGGCGCGCCAAGGCCTGCACCGGGGCGGGCAGGCGGTAGTATAGGGCGGCCAGCCGTTGTTTGGCCGAGCGGGCGGCGGCGTCGGCGGGAGCTGCCGCGCCCGCGGCGTTTCCGGCCCCCATGCCTGTCGGATGCAACTCGAACCGGCGGCCGGTGGCCGCGCAGAACCGCAGCAGGACGTTCGCCAGCGTCGTGTCGTCGGTGACCACGCACACGCTGTCGGCGCGGGCGTCCTCGACGGCCAGCTCCAGCGCGCGCAGCTTGGTCACTTCGTACAGGTTGCGGCAGATTTTCGGATGCTTTTCGGCAAGCGTGGTGAACCACCAGTGCGAGAAGGTGTCGCCCACGGCCAGCAGTTCCCGAAGATTGCGGGTGGATCGGGCGGGCCGGGTCAGCCCCGTCTCGTGCGCCCAGGTGATGTACTCGCGCCGGATGTCGGCAAAGTGCGTCTCCACCAGCGCGGGCACGGAAAGATGGCCGTGCGGCACGTTGCGCCGGGCCCAGTGGGCCACCACCGGGGGCAGGCCGTCGGATGCCGGTTGCGGGCGGGGCGGGGCGTCTGGTCCATCCAGCAGGATGAAGGTGGTCACGAAGGCTCCTTTGCGGCGGGTGCGAAAGGCGCGGGGAGCCGCGCCGGTGCGGCGTGCGGCTTTGCGGTATGCCCGAACTCCAACGCTTTTCCCAAATCAGGATTTTTGTTCGCTGCCAAGGAAGGACGGCTTTTTGTGGAGGGAGTGCGGCAGCCGTTATGCAAGTCTTCGAGCATTACGGATGGCGACCGCAACGCGTCCATGCGGTATTCGACCGGAACAAAAAGCCGTCCTGACGCAGGCAGCGGGCAAAAGGACGATTTGGGTTAAGACTTGGCCACGCCTTCCAGCCACGCATTGAGTTGCGTCAGGTCATGCCCCCACGGGTGCGGGGTGGCGGCAAAGGCCTCGCCCCGGCCATAGAACAGGGTGCCCACGGCCTCTGCGGCGGTCATGTCGGTCTTGGCATCGCCGATCATCACCACTTCCGCCGGGGGCACGGAGGCCTTTTCCACGGCGCGGCGCAGCACGTCGGTCTTGCCGGGCGGCGAACCATAGATGGCCTCGAAGTATCTGGCCAGCCCGCGCTCGGTCAGGATGTGCACCAGTTCCTCGTGCGGGGCGCCGGAGCACACGTACAGCGGCACGCGGCCATGCCACGCGGTGATCACGTCGTGCGCGCCGGGCACCATGGGGGCGTTCAGCACGCCCTCGAAGGCGTAGTCCGCATACTTGCGGCCCAGGTCGTCCATTTCGTCCGAGGTGATTTCGCGGCCAAGCACCTCGCGGTACAGCCACTCGAACTTCTTGTAGCGGCTCACGCCGCCGTGCTCCATGTGGTAGGCCACCAGGCGGTCGCGTGCGTCCGCGCCGAAGGGTTCGGCCACGCGGGCGAAGGCTTCGGTCTTCACGTTCACGCTTTCCAGGATGACGCCGTCGCAGTCGAAGACGATGCAGGAAAGGGGCATGGTACTCCTTGGGACAGTGCTGCGGTGGCGGAAGCCTTGGCAGACTGCTTGCCCTGATGTAGCGCGGGCGCGCTACACACGGAATCCGCCTTTTGCCGCCGGGCGGCGTTGGCTCGACGTTTTTGATGCTCACGTACATAAGTACGCTGCGCTCAAAAACGTCGATCCGCCTGGCCCGGCGGGCAAAAACCGGAAGTCCGCGTATCGCGCCCGCACCAGCCTCCCGCGACGGAAATCCGTCGCGGGGTATGAGGAACAACTCCACCATCCCGTTTGCGATGATTTTGCCCGCCCGCAGGGGGGCGGGGCGCGTCCATCGAATCCGAGATGAGTTCGCCGCTTATTTGGGCAGCGCGTCCAGCAGGTTGCGGATGGTGTCGGTTTCCATCTTCACGCGGGCTTCCACGGCGTACGAGCCAATGTGCGGGGTCAGGATGACGTTGGGCAGGTCGCGCAGGGGGCCTTCGTAGGGTTCCTTGGCGAACACGTCCAGCGCGGCCCCGGCCAGATGCCCGGAGGCCAGCAGCGCGTGCAGGGCGGCCTCGTCTATGAGTCCGCCGCGCGCGGCGTTGATCACCCACGTGCCGGGGCGCATCAGGCCAAGGCGGCGTTCGTCCAGAATGTACCCGCCGCCTTCCGGCTTCGAGCAGTGCAGCGAGACGATGTCCGCCCAGGCCAGCAGGGCGTCCAGTTCCATCTTGGCGTTGGTGTCGCTTTCGGCGAAGGGGTCGGCAAAGGCCACCTCGCAGCCGAAGGCCTCGAACAGCTTGCCCGTGGCGCGGCCGATGCGGCCAAAGCCGATCAGGCCCACCTTCTTGCCCGCCAGCAGGTTGCCCATGCGCTTCTTCCACGTGCCCGCGCGCAGTTCGCGGTCCATGCGGCTGACCAGGCGCATCAGGTCGAGCGCGTAGCCCAGGGTCAGTTCGGCCACGGCCTGGGTGGGCGCGTCGGGCGTGTTGCGCACGGCGATGCCCAGTTCGGCGGCGGCGGCGCGGTCCACGCTGTCCATGCCTGTGCCGCAGCGCGAGATGACCTTCAGTTCCGGCAGGGCCTGCATCACCCGGCGGGTCAGCGGCTCTGTGCCGGCGGCCACGCCGATGCAGCCCTGCAACAGTTCGATGGCTTCGTCTTCGGTGATGGCGCGGCCCGTGGAGTTGAGCACGTACTCTATGCCCGCCTCGCGCAACAGGCGCAGCGGTTCGTCGCTGAATTTGGCGAACGACGAGGTGGTGATGGCTACCTTCATGATTCGTTATCCTTTGCCGGGGGCATGGCCCCTCGGCTGTCGCGCGGCATGCCGCGCGTGTCGTTGTCGACAGGTCAGATATGGCGGGCGGGCTACGCTTCCGGCGGGGTTGCCGCCCGCTCATGCACGCCGCGCTTGCGCAGCGGTTTCGCGGGCACGCCGCCCACCACGGTGTAGGGCTCCACGTCCTTCGTGACCACGGCCCCGGCCCCCACCACCGCCCCGCGCCCGATGCGCACGCCGGGGGTGACGGTGCAGTTGGCCGCGATCCACACGTCGTCCTCGATGGTGACCTCGCCGTACTCGTGGCCTTGGAACATGATGGGCACGTCGGTGCGGTCGAAATTGTGGTTGGCCGCGCGGATGACCGTGCCGGGGCCCACGGTGACGTGCGCGCCCATGCGGATGTGCCCGCCGTCGGCGTCCACCACCACGTTGACGTTGAGGGCCGCGTTCTCGCCCATTTCCAGCGCGCCGGTGCGGGCGTACAGGTGGCAGCCCTTGCCGATGCGCACGCCGTCGGCCAGCGCGATGTTGCGGCAGCCCTGCACCGTCACCGACTGGCCGAAGCGTACCCGGCCGCAGTGGCAGAACAGCGGCTGCCACGCGACAAGACGCGCGCCCACGCCGATGATGGTGGGAATCCACGCGAACAGGGACAGCCAGAGTTCCTCGGCCAGGGCGGCAAGGCGCGACATGTCGGGCATGCGCGGCATGTGCGGCGTGGGCATGGTTGCTCCGTTACTTCGTGTAGACGAGGCGCAGGGTGTCCTCGGCCATCATGTCCACCACGCGGGCGAGGTCTTCGGGGGTGTCCACGCTGAGGGTACGCTTGTCGGTGGGCACCATGCGCACCTTTTCGCCGTGTTCGAGGATGCGCATCATGTCCACCGATTCGATGATTTCCAGCGGGGTTTCCTGCATGTCGTTGAACTTGAGCAGGTAGTCGCGGCGGAAGGGGATGATGCACACCTGCTTCTGCATGGGCACGTCGGTGACGCCCTTCTTGCGCGAGGGCACGGGCTCGCGCGAGAAGTACAGCGCGTCGGAGTTCAGGTCCACCACCACCTTGACCTCGTTGGGGTCTTCGAATTCTTCCACGGTTTCCATGCGGGCCATCAGGTTGGTGACGTTGATGGCGGGGTCGGACAGCATGGGTTCGATGGCGGCGTCGATCATGTCCGGGGTGACCATGGGCTCGTCGCCCTGCACCATGACCACGATGTCCACGCGCTTGCCGGTGGCGGCCTCGATTTTCAGCAGGGCCTCGGCGGTTCGGGTGGTGCAGCGCACGTGGTGGTCGCCGGTCATGACGGCCTTCAGGCCCGCGCCTTCGGCGTAGTCGTAGATTTCCTGGTCGCAGGTGGCCACGTAGGTGGCGGTCAGGGTGGGGCTCATGGCCGTGCGGAAGGTGACGTGGCCCACCATGGGCACGCCGTGGATGTCGGCCATGGGCTTGCCCGGAAAGCGGCTGGAGCCCATGCGGGCGGGGATGATGGCGACGATGTTCATGGCTGCTCCTTTGGCGGCGCGGTGCGCCGGGAAATGTCTGGTTGGGTGCGGTGGAAAGGCGGGGCAAGGCCCGGCCTGTTGGGTTGGTGGAGTGGCGCTCAGGGTACTGCGGACACGCTGCTTGCAGAATCCGTCTTTTTGAGCCGGACGGCGTTGGCGCTTGATTTTCGCTGCTCACGTACCAAAGTACGCTCCGCGCGAAAATCGCGCGCCGCCTTGTCCGGCTCAACAACTCGTAATTCCTTGCATCGTCCCCGCACCAGCCTCCCGCAGCGGAAGACCGCTGCGGGGTATAAGGAAGAAAGGCATTGTCAGATCAGCAGATGGAAATTTTTGTGAGGATAAAGGTGTTGAGAGCATCGCGGTTGCGGACAGTGCCAGCGGCGTCTTCTCACCAATTTAAAAAGTTTGGGGGGGAGGGGCTCGGGGAGGGGACCTTTTTTAAAAGGTCCCCTCCCCGAAAGTTCTTTTCCCCAAAATCATCCTGTCCGCGCCCTACTCCTCGCGCGGCAGCAGGTAACCGCCCACGTCGTGCATGTCGGGGTGCAGTTCGCGGTGCACTTCTTCCATCACGCGCAGCACGCCCTGGCCGAGGTCGGTGGTCAGGTTGGGCACCAGTTTCTTGCCCACCTTGGGCATGAAGGCATAGGGCGTGACCTGGTAGTGGCCGCTGTTGGGGTCGTGCTGGTAGACGATGTTCAGATCCTTGCCCAGCATTTCGCCGATCATCTTGAACAGGTCGCCCACGCGCATGGGCTGGTTGCCGGTGAGCACGATGTTCTCGTTGGCGTATTCCGGCTTCAGCACTTCCACGGTGCACAGGGCCGCGTCTTCCACGTGGATGTACTCGCGCAGGGCGGTGGCGCTGCCGTAGTAGGTGATGGCCCCGGTTTCCAGCGCCTCTGCCACGAAGCGGTTGATGGCGTTGCGGCGGTCGGCGCGTGGGCCGTAGAGCGAGCCGTAGCGCAGGATGGTGTAATCAAGGCCGTGCATGGCCTGGTAGTTCTCGATGTACAGTTCGCAGGCCTGCTTGCTGCACCGGTAGAACCCGCCGGACTTGCCGTACACGTACAAGGAACTGGCGAACACGTAGCGCGAAACCTTGGCCTTGCGGCAGGCTTCCAGCAGGATGACGTTGCCCAGCACGTTGATGCGCGCGGTGTCCACGGGCTTGCGGTTGGCCTCGCCTATGTCGGCGATGCCCGCGAAGTTGAACACGGCGTCGGCCCCGGCAATGGCGGCGTCCACGGCGGCCTCGTCAAGGATGTTGCCGACCACCATGCGCTGGTCGTTGCGCAGGTATGGCGAGGGCCGCAGATCCACGATGGTGACCTCGTGCCCGGCGTCGGAAAGCTTGTCGCAGACGTGGGAGCCGAGGAACCCGGCCCCGCCGAAAAAGGTGATCTTCATTGTGCTGCATCCCTTCGGGGCTGTGCCCCATGCCGCCCGTGGGCGGGGTGGTCCGCCGCGCATCAGGGGCGCGGTGCGGGCCGTATGGATTCGGTTGCTGTGTTGTGCGTCGAGCCGTGGCCCGGAGTTGTCCTGCCCTTCAGTCAGCGAAGGGACAAGTCAGGTGCCGGAACTACGCCGCGCCGCCAGCGGGCGGACAAGAGCAGTTGCGGTACAGGAACACCGCATCAATGCACCACGCGATGAACCGGTAGCCTTCGCCGATGCGGCGCGCAAGGTCCGCCGTGTCGGGCTGCACGATGTGCAGGCCCATGGGCACGTCGTGGGCGCGCGCGGCGGCGGCGATGCGGTCCAGCGCGGCGAGAAAGTCCGGGTGGTCGAACTGCGCGGTAAGCCCCATGGAGCCGGAAAGGTCGTACGGCCCCACCATGATGGCGTCCAGGCGCGGGTGGGACAGGATGGCGTCCAGGTTGTCCACCGCGCGGATGTGCTCTATCTGCGCCACGAACAGGGTGTCGCGGGCGGTTTCGTTCACGTAGGGCGCGAATTCGCGGCCGAACAGGTTGGCCCGGCAGTAGCCCACGCCGCGCACGCCGGAAGGACCGTCGGTACGGGGGTACAGCGCCCAGCCGATGGCGGCGTCCAGCTGTTCGCGGGTTTCGATCATGGGAAAGATCAGGCCCCGCGCGCCGGAATCCAGCGACGCCTTGATGTCGGTCAGGGTGGCTTCGGCCACGCGGGCGAAGGGCGCGGCCCCGCCAAGTTCGATGGCGCGGAAGGCGTCGGGCAACTGGCTGCGGGTGAAGGCGGCGTGCTCCAGGTCCACGGCCACCCAGTCATAGCCGGACCGGCCGAGGATTTCGGCCACGTCGGTGGAAGGAATCTGCATCCAGGTGCCGATGGTGGCTTCGCCCCGGCGCATCTTTTCCCGAATGTCGCGTGCGGTGATCATTGTGGTTGCGTTCGCGTGCGGTGCGGCGGCAGTGCCGCCGGATGGTGTGGGGCGGGCGCGGTGGCGTCCGTCGATGATGTGGGAACCGCGCGGGCCGGGCTGCGCAAGGTCGCATTCGGTTGCGTCCCGGTCATGCTGATGCTGCCGGTGCGCGCCCTGTAGCCCGTTGTCCCGTGGCCCCCGTGCCCCCTCGTGCGGAGTCCGCACCGCGCGGCCTGGCAGGGGGGCTTTTCAGGCGGTGGCAGTATATCCGCGCACGATGCGGGGTGCAATATGCCGGTGTCAGGCCAGGGAGGGAGATGCTGGAGATTTGGTGATCCGTTTCTTGGGCGCCTATTCTGCGCGGTCGGGAATTCGGTCTGTTTCGACGCATCTGAAAAGCAGTGTACGGAGCAATTCTGCGGAATCACGTACTGCTGACTGAGTATCCTGTGTGATTTCACACCCATGAACGGCCGTTGAGCGCTGCGCGTAGAGTCGTCTTACGGCAGCAAGCCGCTTCTCCCCGAGTTTTTCGTCAGCAGGATGCAGGAAGCGGGAAATGCATTGGCAGAGCATTAATGATGTGCCCGAGCGCGGCGCGAACAGGGCTTCGATGCCGGACCACAGGAGTGTCAATTGTGCCCTTGGGCTTGCATGCCATGCGTGGGAGGCAAGGCAGTGGGTCGATGTGGTAAATGCCATGTTGCTGGAAAGCAGGTGTCTTGCTTGTGTGTAATGTCGGCAGATCCATGCTGTTTCTGTAGCTTGTAACGATTTGGCTCTGCTGTTCGGGGTCGGCAACCGGTGGTTGCTTGCGATATCGATTTGCCCAGAGGATTTGACTTCTTCAAGTGGAACGTCGGACTGTAGATTGATGGACGTGCTTCGATCGAACAGCGCACCCATGAGCAGGGCATCCCACATGCAGTTTTGCGTGAGAGGGGCGAAGTCTTGTGGTCGACGGCAGGATATATGAAATTGTGCCCCGACAAACGGCAGGTACAGGCACATCAAACCGAGGCGCGTAAGGTCCGGGTCGTCACGGAGCGAATCCAGCAGGGCGGGCGGAGGAGATGCGGGCAGCAGTTCCACGCCTTCTTGCAGGGGGATGGCGCGTGGTACGTGCAAGCCAGCCAAATACAAATAGCGGAGGCGGAATTCCAAGGGTGCCATTGCCTGTGCCTTTGGCATGAATGCGCCCGTTATTTCTTGAACCGCCCCAGCGCCCGCGTGGCCAACCCGCGCAGGTCCTGCCGGGTAAGGCCCACCAGCTGCGGCACGGCCAGCACCGCCGTGCCCACCAGCGCGGAATAGACCACGCCGGAAACGAAGAAGCGCACGATGTCCTGCGCGTCCCCCAGCCCCGTGGCAATGGTCAGGCTGCGGCAGGCCCATGCCGCGCCGCCCAGAAAGGCCAGGCACAGCGCCTGATGCGCCACGTTGCGCAGGTAGTTCAGCGGGATGATCCGCGAGCTGACCCACAGCATGAAGTTCACGGACAGGAACTGGACCAGCACCGTCTTTACCGCAAGGCCCATGGCCCCAAGGCCGAAGCCGAACTTGTCCGCCGGGGCCAGCAGCAGCCACGACAGGCCGAAGCCCAGCACGTATTCCGTCACCGCCATGTTGCGCATGGTGCGGGTGCGGCCCGTGGCGTAGAACACCGACCCGGCAAGCTGCCCGTAGGCCTGGTGCACCGGGTACAGGGCCATGATCTGCACCGGCAGGATGGCCGCCGCGTAGTCCGCCCCGCCGAAGATGCGCACCACCGCCGGGGCCTCCATGGCCGTGAAGCACGAAAAATACCCCGCCACGGTGAACAGCAGCGGCGCAAAGCGGTCCATCAGCCTGCCCATTTCCGTCCGGTCGCCCTTGCCCCAGGCAATGGACAACTCGCGCATGACCAGCGGCGTCATGGCCGAAACGAACAGGAAGCAGGCCATGCCCACCTTTTGCGACAGGGCAAAGAACCCCTGCTGTGCGCTGCCGTTGAAGGTTTGCAGCAGCCAGCGTTCCGCCACCAGAAAGACGGTGGACGCCAGCGCCTGCACGAACAGCGGCGTGCTGTAGTCCGCGAATTCGCGCGTGTAGGCCCGCCGCGTTTCCCGGTCCATGCGGAAGCTCACCGTGGGCCAGCCCCCGCGCAGCACCATGGCATAGCCCACCGCCAGCGCGATCAGCGTCACGTACTGGTGCGCGAACAGCGTGCCCATGTTCAGCCAGCCCAGCAGGAACAGGGCCAGCAGCCCCGCCACGCTGGCCAGGTTCAGCACCGTGCGCGAAATTTCGCTGGATACCGTTACCCCCAGCGCGTCGTTCATGGACCGCAGCACCCGTCCCCACCACGACAGAAATGCCCACAAGGCCGCCAGCGGCACGATCCACGCGGGCACGTCCGGCAGCAGCCACTGCCCAAGCCCCGGCACGAACGCCGACAGCGAGAACAGCATGGTGATGGCCAGCACCAGCGCCGCCACCCGCACGTAGAACGACACCAGCCCGAATTCCTGCTGCCGCCGCGACAACGCGTTGTAGAAGCAGGTGGAGGTGCCCATGTCCAGGAACCCAGCGAACTGCTGGAACATGTTCGTGGCAAAGCTGTAGTTGCCGTACCCCGTGGGCCCCAGGGCGCGCGGCAACACCGCCTCCATGGTCAGGTACACCGGGATGGACGCCACGTTCGCCAGCAGCTTGAACGCGTATCGCTTGGCAAGGGTTTGTTGGGTCATGGGGTGGGCTGGTTGCTGTGTGGAGGAAGGACTGCGCACGAACGGAAGTATCGGAAACAAAAACGGTCGAGTGTTGGCGGGGTTTGGGCCGCCTCCGGCGTGGGGTAGGGGGCCGCATAGCGGCGGCCCCCTACCGACCCCCGCGCTTCGGGGGGCGCGCCCCCCGATCCCCCCGGCCTCATGCGCCGACATTCCTGTGCCGGTCAGCTTCCCTGCGGCCGGCGCGCCTTCGGGTGATCTGACCGGCGGAATGCAAGGCGCGCGTTGCTCTCGTCGCCATGGCGGGGCGTGGGGTGCCGGTATCACACGTTGTTCGCGGCGTACCCGCTCCGCCGGAGCTTCCGCCGCCATGCGGCGGCGATCTCCGGCGGCGGGCACGAATCGCGCTACGGTTTGTGCTTGAGCAGCACGGTTCGGCCCAGAGCCTGGCCGTTGCGCGAGCGCATACACCGCATCGGGGAAAAAGGGAACGAGGGCGGCGCGGCAGCTACGGCAAATGCCGTACCACGCGGGCGGGCGTACCCGCCACGAGGGTGGCGGGGGGCACGTCGCGGGTGACCACGCTGCCAGCGGCCACGATGGCCCCGTCGCCGATGGTCACGCCCTTCAGGACGATGCAGCGCATGCCCAGCCAGACGTTGTCGCCGATGGTCACGTCGCGGTCGCGCTCGAAGGCCGGGGTGGTCAGGCGCGTTTCCGGCGGCCAAGGAGCGTGGAAGTCGGAGTCGGTGATCACGCAGTTGGGGCCGATCATGGTCCCCCTGCCGATGCGGATGGTACGCGAGCGGGCGGTGATGGCCGTGCCGTTCATGGTCACGCCGTCGCCGACCAGGATGGCGGCGCTGCCCGCAAAGGTGCGCAGCCGGGTGGGGGCGTGGATGGTGGCGGATGTGCACCGCCGCGACGAGGAAATGATGCCTACCCCGCGCCCCAGCTCGATGCGGCTGCCCGGCCAGCGCTGCAGGATGATGGGGCCGCAGCACTCGCAGCCGTGGCCCAGCCGCACGCCGAACAGCGCGGCCTTCAGCCGCATGCGCGCCGTGCCCCACAGGCAGGATGCGTTGCGGTGCACGGCCATGCAACCGTAGGACACGATGTCGCGCGGGGTCAGCCCCTCTTCGCGCACCTTGCGCAGCGCCTTGGTGATGAATCCGCCCATGTCCCCGACCTTTGCGCGTTCTTTTCGCGCCTGCTTTCTGCCTACCCCAACTGAAAAGTTTGGGAGGGGTGGGGGTGCGGGGGAGGGGACACCCTTTCCAAAGGGTGCCCCTCCCCCGCAAGTTTCCCGGCTCGTTTTCTTCTTTTACAACCCGCGCAACGCGTCCAGCCAGATGCCGTTGATGCTGCCGGGCGTGGTCATGGCGTACTGGGCGCACCAGTTGCGGCGGGCCTGCTGCACGGGTTCGCTCTGCCACCAGCCTTGCACGTCGGGCCAGATGCGGCAGATGTGCGCGGCGGCGGCGTCGGGCGTGGCGTGGTGGATGCCCACGGCGGCCAGTTCGGCCAGGGCGGCGGCGGTTTCCCGCCCCACGCGCCAGTGCTCGGGGTTCCAGTACAGCACCGTGGGGGTATTGGCGGCCATGGCCAGTTCCAGGGTGGTGCCGTGGTGGTCCAACACCAGCAGGCGGCAGCCCAGCATGTGCTCGTCAAGGCTGCCTTCGCAGCGGCGCACGTCGGCAAAGCGGCGCAGCACCCACGGGCCGTCGTCCAGCCCGCTCATGGTCTGGAAATAGGGCCGGTACAGGGCGGACGCGCGCACATGGTCGGGCAGGGCGGCGAGAAAGCGCGCCTTGTCGCGGCGGTAGTCCAGCCATTGCAGCGACTGCGGCCGCGAATCCAGCCGGTACGAGAGCAGGCTCATTTCCGCGCCCACCAGCACCAGCGCGCCGGTGCGGTCGGCGTGGCTGTCCTTGATGCGGTTCAGCTGCCCGTGCGGCAGGGGTACGAAGTTGCCCCGGAACGGCGCATGGCTGGTCCAGCCCCAGGTGACGAAGGCGTGCTGGCGGTACTCGTAATAGGGCACCACGGCGGATTCGCGGATGTGGCCGTAGTTGCCGCCGTGCTGGATGAACACCAGCCGCGCCCCGGCGGCGCGGTCCAGGGCCACGCGCATGCGGTAGGCGTCGTCGTGGTACGAGGCCACGTTGACCACGCGGGTGCGCGGGCGGCCGGGCGTCACGGTGCGGGGCAGGCGCTGCTGGCACAGCGCGCGGGGGATGGACGGCAGGATGACGTCATCCGGCTCGAAGCGCCACGCCGGCATGCGCCCCTTGAGTTGGGCCAGGGGGATGGTGCGGTCCTCGCAGGTGCGCGGCCCCGCCAGCGCCATGGAGAACACCAGCGATTGCAGGGTGGAGAAACCCTTGATGCGCGGGAACGGCAGCGCGTACAGCAGCCGCCGCGCCAGCGCGCGCAGGCCGCCTTCGGCGGGCGCGCCGGAATGGCGGACGACCGGGTCGGCATGGATGGCGCGCCACGCGGCGGGCAACTGCGGCTCGAGGATGCGCGAGAACACCCACCAGTTGAACAGCTGGTCCTGCGCGCCCGCCAGGATGAACTGGTGGCTGTCCTCGAAGGAAAATTCGCAGTCGCGGGGCAGCAGGGGGACGTCCAGTTCCTCGTTGCCCCACAGGCGGATCATGTCCTGCACGCGGCGTTGGCGCTCGTGCAGCATCTGGCAGCACAGGGTCAGCCACGGGTACAGGGTCAGGTCCCAGAAGTCGCGCGGCAGATCCGCGCCGTGGTGCGCGCCCAGGCGCAGGGCCAGATCGGGGATGCGGGCTATGGCGTAGCTGTTGGCCTCGTCGATGGCCGCGGCCACCTCGTCGCCGGTGGCGTAGGGGTCGGGGGGAAAGACGAAGCGGTCGTCCCAGTCGGGAAAGGCGTCCTCGCGCCCGTGGAAGCACCACGGCCCGGCCATCAGATGGGTATCGGGCGCGGCGTTGTCGGGGGCGATGGCAAGTACGAGGGTACGGCGTTGGCTCATGTGCGGCTGCGCGCGGGGCGCGGTGTTTCGTGAAGGCCCGGCGCGCCCGAATGTTCGGGACGCCGGGCGGTCATGTGCGTTGTGCGGTACACGGAAGACGGCTGGTCAGTGATCGGAAAGGCTCCGGTTGCGCACCAGTTGCGCGCCCGTGACGCGCCGGATGGTGTCCGGCGCGTCCGGTTCGTCAACGGATGATTCGCCAGCCGCCTATTCCAGATGGCTCCACTGGAGCACGGTGTCTTCCGCGATGTCGGCGCGGGCGCGCTTGCCAAGCACCGCGTCGATCTCGCGCGGGCTCACGCCGTGGGCCGGGCGCTTCCAGGTCAGGTCGTCGCGGGTGATCACGGCGCCCGCCGCGATGGGCCGCGCCGCCACCAGGCTGCGCCGGGCGTTGCGGCGGGCCGGGGCCTCGGATTCCAGCGCGGAAATGGTGAACGGCCCCACCATGGGCAGGATGCGGTCGAGCGAGGCGTTGAAGCGCGCCAGATCGTCCTTGTCCATGGCGTGGTAGTGGTCGTTGCCGGGCAAGGTCTTGTCGTGGGTGAAGTGCTTTTCCAAAATGCGCGCGCCCAGCAGGGTGGCCACTTCCAACACCTTCATGTCGCGGGGCAGGGTGTGGTCCGAGTAGCCGATGACGTGCTGCGGAAAGTGCTGGCGCAGCGCCGGAATCATGCCCAGCGCGGCGTTCACGTCGTCCGTGGGGTAGTTCAGCACGCAGTGCAGCAGGGCCAGCGGGTTGCCCTTGGCCTCGATCCATTCCACCGCCTCGGCGATCTCGTGCAGGTGCGCCGCGCCCGTGGACAGGATGATGGGCTTGCCGAACCCGCACAGGAACTCGATGAACGGCTTGTTGGTGATGTCCGACGACGAGATCTTGTACACGTCCATCATGTCGTTCAGAAACTTGGCCGACTCCACGTCGAACGGCGTGGATAGGAACTCGATGCCCGCGCTGTCGCAGTGCTTCTTCAGCGCTTCGAACTCGCCCTTCCAGAACTTGTCGTGCCGGGTGAACAGCTCGTACTGGCTCTTGGTCGGCTCCTTGGTGGTGTCCCAGTAGGCCGGGGAGTCCTTGGACGCCAGCGTGGCCGCCTTGTACGTCTGGAACTTGATGGCGTGCGCGCCACCCGCGCAGGCCTCGTCCACCAGGCGCTTGGCAATGTCCATGCTGCCTTCGTGGTTCACGCCCGCCTCGGCAATGATGTACGGACGCTGGATGCCCGCGCTGCGTGCGCACGCAGGCTTGGTGCTGCATATTTCGGTCAGGCGCATGGTCGTGCTCCTTGTGAAATGACTGGTGGTGGGAACGAAACTTGTGGGTGGGAGAGTAACCGGGGAGGGGACCCTTTGGAAAGGGTCTCCCTCCCCGGCCCCCTCCCCCCCAAACTTTTTATTGGGGGTGGGGGCTCGGGGACGGCTATCTTGCGGTTCAGTAAGCGCTGTAGGTGTCCGTCGGTGAAAGGGGGGCCTGACTGGCCTCTAAAACTCTGATGCAACGGACCAATGGAAAAGTTTTGGGGAAAGGGAGAGGGGGGCCGGGGGGGAGAGGGGAAAACCCTTTCTGCGCTTTGCGGTCGCCATCCGTAGGACTCGCGCTGCGCGCTCGCCCAACGGCTGCCGCAAAAGGGGTTTTCCCTCTCCCCCCGTTCTCGCCTGTTCCTTCTGCTCTCATTACCCCTTGGGCGGAAAAAGGGCCACGATCTCCTCGGGGGTGATGTCCGGGTGGATGTCCAGCAGGGCGAGGGCGCGGTAGTCTTCGGGGGTATCCATGTCCAGCTTCAGGTCGGGGCGGCGCAGGGCGGGGTTGGCCGGGTCGAAGGTGCGGATGCGGTACTGGCCGGGGTTGTCCCAGATGTACGACAGGCAGTGCTCGCGGTGGGCGGGCAGGGTGGCCCTGGCGGCGATGTCGGCCAGCAGCGCGTAGGACAGGGTTTCCGCGCCGAGGCCATCGGGGTAGCTGTTGCCACGCGGGATGTGGTTGTACGCGTAGTCACAGGCCCCGGCGGCGTTCTCGCTGCGCCAGAAGCGGATCAGGTCGTCGATGGCCGGTCCCCAGATCAGCGGGTTGTCGGCGCAGATGCGCACCACCTGCTCCGCGCCGTGGGCGGCGCCAGCCAGGCGGAAGCGTTCCAGCACGTCATCTTCCGGCCCCCGGAACACGGCCACGCCCTGGCGCGACAGGTGGTATTCCAGCACGTCGTTTTCGGGCCGGTCGGAGGTGGCCACGACCACCTCGTCGATGAGCGCCGCCTTGCGGGTGCGGCGCACCACCCAGTCGATGACGGGCAGGCCGTGCAGCGAGAGCATGGTCTTGCAGGGCAGGCGGGTGGAACCCAGGCGGGCCTGGATGAGGGCGACAGTTCTCATGCGGAATCTCCGTGGGGGCCGCGCGATGCGTCTGGCATCACGGGCGCGCCCGAAAGCGGGGAGTCGGGGGAATGGGGGGAAGCGCCCGAGGTAACGGTGGAGGCAGACACGGCCACCGCCCCTTCGACGGACGGAGATTGCTCGATGAGCGCGGTGCGCAGGTCGAAGTCCGGGCCGAAGGGCAGCTCGTCGATGTACGAGGGGCGGCGCGGGGCGGCCCCGGCCTGCGCGGGGGCCAGCAGCGCGCCGATGCGCGCCACCACTCCGGCCTTGTTGCGGGTGAAGTCCAGCCGCTGCATGCGGCCGTGCAGGGTGCGGCGGAAGTCTTCAACCAGCATGCGCGTGAAGGCCCGGCGCAGCGCCCCTTCGCGGAAGGGGTGCATGACGCCGAGGTAGGCGAAGCCGTTGCGGGCGCGGGCAAAGGTGTGGCGCGCCTCGCGCTCGTGATGGGCCATGACGATGGCGGGCACGCGCATGTGCGCCAGTTCGTACACGGTGCGTCCGGCGGAACAGATGGCGATGTCCGCCCCTTCCATCTTGCGCGACATGACGTTGGTGGCGTGGGTGAATTCCACCAGCGGCGAATTCAGGGCGTCCACGTGGGCCTGCATGGCCTCGCGGTGGGCGTAGCCCGGCCCGGCCACGATGCTGATGGCGATGCCCCGCTCGCGGCACAGCGGCTCGATGACGTCCAGGGTGCGCCGGGTGAAGTCGGAATGGTCGGTACCGCCAAAGGTTACCAGCACCCGCCGGGGCTGCGGCCGGAAGGGGTTGCGCTCGCCGGCGATGAATTCGTCGCGCAGGCAGAAGTAGCGGTGGCCGTAGAGCAGGCGCGGGTCTTCGTGCTTTTCCTCGTACAGGGCGTTGACCACGAGGTCGGCGTGGGCCGCGCCGGGGCCTTCATCCTCGAAGTTCACGGTGCGCACCCCGGCGGCCTTCAGGCGCAGCATGTAGCTGGCGTCGGTGTCCAGGATGTCGTTGACCACCAGATCCGGCGCAAGGCGCAGCACGTCGTCCGCGAGGTCATCGGCCCGCTGGATGAGGGTGCGGTAATCGCGCGCGGCGATGTTCTTCACCGCCAGCTCGCTGTCGCGGGTGCACAGAAAGGTGATCTTGTGGTCGGAAATCTCGTGGGCCAGCATCAGGGCGCGGAACACATGCCCCATGCCGATGGCCGGGTAGCCCGCCACCACGAACACGATGTGCCGTCGCTCCAGCAGCTTTTCGCACAGCCACCAGTCCTGGTAGCTGTTGATCTCGATGGCCCGGTCGTTGAGAAAGTAGGGCATCACGCGCGGGGTGGCCCCGGGGGCCAGGGCGGCCGCGCGTAGCATGACCAGCGCCTTGCTTTCCACGTAGACTTCGCGGCTGCCGGAAGGTCGGTCGCCAGACGGGCGGTCACCCGTCGGGCGGTCCGGCAGCGCCGCCCCGTCTTCCGTGCCCGCGTCCGCCCCGTCTTCCGGCCCTTCATCCGCAAGGATGGCGTCCAGGCTGCCGTCGCGTTTTTCCCATACCCGCTGGCGGATGCTTTTCACCGTCACCAGCACGTCGGCCCCTTCGCGCACGAAGCGGTCGAAGGCGTCGTCGATGTCGTGCCCGGTCAGCAGCGGGCAGCTGGCCCGGTAGATGACCAGGTACGGGTAGGTGGCGGCCAGTTCTTCCAGCACGCCGCGCAGTTCGCGCACGATGTCCAGCGAGGTGAAGCGCAGGCTGGCGTTGTAGTGGTGGCGCACGCCGTTGCGCTCGCAGACCAGGGCGATTTCCTGGCTGTCGGTGACCACCACGATGTCCGCCGCCTCGGCCACGGACCGGGCCGTGTCGATGGCGCGCTGGATCAGGGTCACCCCGGCCAGCCGTTTCACCAGCTGGTCGGGGATGACCGCGTTCTTCTTGATGGCGGGGATGACGATGCAGCGCCGGGGGGCGGTCATGGTGCCGCTAGCCCCTGCGCAGCCCGTCGAGCACGTCTTTGGTGGCGGCGAGCATGTAGTCGAATTCCGCCTCGGTCAGCCAGTGCTGGAAGGGGAAGGAGATCATGTTGTCGAAGAACGTGTCCGCATTGGGGCAGTCGGCCGCGCCGTAGCCCAGGCGCTGGTAGAACGGGTAGCGGTTCAGCGGGTAGTATTGCACCACGCACTTCACGCCCTTGTCGTTGAACATGGTGCGGATGAACGCGTCGCGCTTGTTGGCCGAGTCGTTCCCCGTCATGCGGGCCGCCAGCAGATGGTAGTTGTGCCGGGTGGTGTCCACCCGGTGGAACTCCAGCTCCGGATAGTCGGCCAGCGCGTCGATGAAGCGCACGGCGCGTTCGCGCTTTTCCGCGTTGATGCGGTCGATGCGTTCCAGCTGCTTGATGCCCAGCGCGCACTCGATTTCGCCGATGCAGTAGTTGTTGGGCCACAGCATCTCGCCGTCGATCATGGGCATGTCCACGTTGCCCATGGCGGGCACCCAGTAGTCGGGCCGCTCGTAGTCGAAGCCGCAGTGCCCGTTGTGGCGCAGCGCGGGCACCAGCCTGGCCAGTTCCGGATCCTGCACCACCAGCATGCCGCCTTCGCCCAGCGTGGTCAGGTTCTTGTGCGAGTGGAAGGAATAGATGGCGAAGTCGCCGAAGCTGCCGGACATCTTGCCGTCCACGTCTGCCCCGATGGACTGGGCCGTGTCCTCCACCACCAGGATGCCGCGCGAACGCGCCAGCTCCATGATGGCGGGCATGTCCGCCACATAGCCGTACAGATGCACCACCACGATGGCCTTGGTGCGCGGGGTGAGCACCTTTTCGATGCTTTCCGCCGTCACCACGCGGGTCTTCAGGTCGATGTCCGCCCACACCGGCTTCGCGCCCTTCTTCAGGAACGGATACGCCGACGCCGTGAACGTGTGCGAGGGAATGATCACCTCGTCGCCCGGCTTGAACCGGCACAGCTGCGCCGACAACTCCAGCGCCGACACTCCGTTCATCACCGCAAAGCAGTGCTCCACGCCCAGGTAGTCCGCAAACTTGCGCTGGAACTCCTGCATGTACCGGCCCTGGGTCAGGGTCTCGGCCGTGCGCATGGCCTCGGCCACCACGGCAATCTCGTCCTCCGTGTAGTAGAGGGCGCGGCCGCTGAAATTCACCTTGATATCCATCTGTCCATGCTCCTGCGACGTGAACTGGATTTGCATGCGGGGCTCTGCCCCGCACCCCGCAAGGGGTCCGTGACGCTTTGCGATCGCTATCCGTAATGTTCGCGCTACGCGCTCACATAACGGCTACCGTCCCTTGACCCCTTCTGCCTGTTTGCATCGCACTGCGTGCGCTGCAAACAGGATGTGGGCAAGGCGGCACAAAGGGCGAGGTTCAAAGCCAAGGCGGATTGTCCCCCGCCGCTCTGCCAGAGTGGCTGCCCCCCATTGAAAAGTTTGGGAGGATGGGGGTCCGGGGGAAGGAACCTTTTTCAAAAGGTTCCTTCCCCCGGTTCGTCTCATTTTCCGGAAAGGCGGCCCTACATGGCCTTGAACAGCGAGATGACCTTCTCGTCGGTGAGGATCTTGCGGAAGTCGGGGCCGAGGGCGTTGATGAGCGGCTTTTCGTGCACCACGGACGAGGCCACCAGGGCCTTCATCTGGTCGTCGGAGAGGTTGGCGCACAGGCCCTTGGGCAGGTTGACGCCCTGGCGTTCGATCATCCGGGCGTACTTGGGGTAGTCTTCGGGGTAGAATTCGCCCAGCACGCTGAGGGCGTAGCAGTTGGCGATGCCGTGGTGGGTGTGCAGCACCACGGAGAGGCCGGCGGAGATGGGGTGGATGACGCCCACGTTACCGGCGCTCATGCCGCCGAGGTACGAGGCGATCATCATCTTTTCCAGGTTCTCTTCGGCCATCATGTCGTCGGAGAGAAAGATTTCCTCGCACATGTCCACGGCCTTCTGGGCCAGGGCATCGACGATGACGTTGCGGTAGCTGCCCCGCAGCGATTCGATGCAGTGCATGTAGGTGTCCATGCCGGTGTAGAAGTACTGGTCGCGCGGCACGGTGCGGGTCAGTTCCGGGTCCAGCAGCAGCTGGTCGTACATGGTGATGTCGCTGTTCATGCCCAGCTTGATGCCGCGCTTGGCGTTCAGCAGCACGCAGGTGCGCGAGCATTCGGCCCCGGTGCCGGACAGGGTGGGCACGCCGATCTTGTGCGGGGCGGGGTTCTTGACCAGGTCCCAGCCCTGGTAGTCCGCGGCCTGGCCGGGGTTGGTCAGCATGTTGGCCACGGCCTTGCCCACGTCCAGGGTGGCCCCGCCGCCGATGGCGACGACGGTGCAGGGCAGGCGGTTGTCATGGGCGCGCGTGGCGGCGGCGAAGTCGTCGATCTGTTCGGTGGTGGGTTCGTTGGTGGTGTCCACGAACAGCACGAGGTCGCCGTCCTTCTTGGGCAGGCGGCCTT
>NZ_AGFG01000044.1 GCF_000226255.1 Desulfovibrio sp. A2 | reverse complement strand
CATCTTCCAAAACTTTTCGATTGTGGGGCTAGCTGACAGAAGAGGTTGTTTGTTCGCCCGGCTCTCGCGATTAGCTGGCCCCTAACTAAAGGTTTGGGGGGGTGGGGTTCGGGGAGGGAGACCTTTTTTAAAAGGTCCCCTCCCCGATTCTCTTTAAAAATCTTTTTCTACAATCGCTTGGCCACTTCATCCCAGTTCACCAGCTTGTCGAAGAAGGCCTGGACGTAGTCGGGGCGCTTGTTCTGGTAGTCCAGGTAGTAGGCGTGTTCCCACACGTCGATGGTGAGGATGGGGGTATAACCCTGGGTGAGGGGGGTGTCGGCGTTGCCGGTCTTCAGCACCTTCAGCACGTCCTTGCCGCCTTCGCGGCCCTTGACCAGCCAGGCCCAGCCGCTGGCGAACTGGGTTTTGGCGGCGTCGGAAAGCTGGGTGACGCAGGCGTCCACGGAGCCGAAGGCGGCGGACAGGGCGTCGGCCACCTTGGCGGGGGGCGTGCCGCCGCCGCCGGGCTTCATGCCCGCCCAGTAGAAGGTGTGGTTCCAGGACTGGGCGGCGTTGTTGAACAGCGCGGCCTTGGCCGGGTCGCCCGCCACGGATTTGACCAGTTCTTCCAGCTTCATGCTGGCCATGGGGGTGCCTGCCACGGCCTTGTTCATGTTGCCGTAGTAGGCCGCCGTGTGCTTGCCGTAGTGGAACGAGATGGTGCGCGCGCTGATGGCGGGTTCCAGCCCGTTTTCGGGGTAGGGCAGCGGCGGCATGGGAAAGGCGTCGGGGGCGTCGGCGGCGTGGGCAACGGTGGGGCCAAGCAGGCGGGTGCCCGCCGCCACGACGGCGGCGGAGGCGCACAGGGACATGAAACAGCGACGGGTGAAATTGGACGGCATGGCGTTCTCCTTGCGGATGAGGGTGTGCCTCGCCGGTCCGCCTGGCGGTAAGGCCGGACGGCGGGACGGCAGGGTGGAGCGGGGCGCGGAGGGCCCCGCATGGGCCGGAATGCCAGGGCCCGCGTGGGAAAGATGTGGAAGGTCGCGGGGCAGGCGCCTGCGACGCGCGACGGAAACGCGGGCAAGTACCATCGTCATAGCACGAAACACACGCGTCGCAACAGCAGGATGCCGAGAGGCGAGCGAGGCGGCAGGTGAACCGGGGCCAAAGGCGGGAGTGGCGGGGGATGGCGCGGCGCGGCGGGCGCGGACGAGGAAAACGGAAAGGCCCCTTCGCCGGGGGGGCGAAGGGGCCTTGGGTGCCGTCTCGGACAGGAGGCTATGCTTCCTGCTTGATCTTGGACTTCTTCATGGTCAGGCCGACGCCGTCGAACAGTTCGAAGATGGCGAAGCCGTACCACACGGTGTACAGCACGTAGAAGATCAGCAGGCCGACCATCACGCCCATCTTGTCCATGACCTTGGCGGCCGGGATGCCGTAGAAGTTGTAGCCGGTTTCCACGGCGCGCTTGAGCACCGCGTCCACGACGTTGGCTTCTTCCACCATCTTGTTCTTCTGCAGGGCCTTGATCATGGGGTTCAGGCCTTCCCACCACGCTTCCATGACCACCATGTGGTCCATCCCGGCGTAGCGGGCCGCAACGGCCTTGCCGTCGTTCTTGTACATGGCGTCGGCATCGACCACGGCGGCGGCCAGCAGGGTGCCCAGGTCGCCCTGCACCTTCAGGGTGGTGCCTTCCGCGGTGGCGGTGACGCCCGCGGCGGTGAACACCTTGGCGGCATCGGCGGCCTTCTTGGAGGTGTAGGACACCTCGACGGCCTTGCCCTTCAGCGGTTCGATGCGCTTCTGCACTTCGGGGATGAAGTAGGAGGAACCCTTGGACAGCTTGTTGAACAGGTCGTCCGAGTATTCCAGGCCGTTCAGGGCCTTGCCGCCGTCACCGGGGAACAGGGGCATGAAGATCAGGAAGAAGACCGCGCAGAAGGAGCCCATCAGCAGAAGGCCCTTCATGAAACTGCTCTTGCTGTGGATAAGCATGTTACGCCTCCGCTCTCAGCTTGCCGATGTTGGCGAAGAACTTGCCGAACACCCAGGCGCCGAAGATGGCAACCACCACCCAGAACACGATGTTGCCCACGAATTCGATGTTGGCAACCAGTTCCTTGGGCATGGAGATCATTTCCAGTTCCACCATCTTCTTGGGCAGGGTGGCCACGCGGTTGATGAAGCCCGCGATGATCGACATGGCGTAGAAGCCGCGAATGTGGATGCCCTTGACCACCTTGGTGGTCAGCGCGCCCACCTGGATGCCCAGCAGCGAGCCGATCAGCATGCCCATGGCCAGGGTGTAGAACACGTAACCGTAGATGGCGTACTGGGCGATGGCGCCGAGACCGGCGGTGAAGATGATCTGCAGGATGTCGGTGCCTACGGTGGTCATGGAGGACACACCGAAGATGTACACGAACATGGGGAAGGTGATGAAGCCGCCGCCCACGCCCATGATGGCCGCCAGGATGCCCACCACCACGCCGCCCGCGGCGACGATCCAGCCGGAAATGCGGCGGCCGCCGGGCACGAGGTCTTCGTCGAAGGTGATCATGGGCGGCACGTTCATGGCCTGCAGCTTGACGGACAGGCCGGTGGCCCCGCTGCTGCCGCCGTGGGCGTCACCGCCGCCGCCGGACTTGCTGGACTTGATGAAGTCGAACAGGGCGTAGAAGCCCAGAAAGCCCAGCAGCACCGCGTAGATGGAGCTGATGAACATTTCCGACAGCAGCGGGTCCTTGTTGTACAGGCCCTTGTTGATGGCCCCGCCGATGAACGTGCCCGCGCCGGACCCCACCAGGAAGGCGATGGCCAGCTTCACCGACACGTTGCCCAGCTTCTTGTGCACCGTGGTGCCCATGATGGCCTTGGCGAAGATGTGGAACAGGTCCGTGCCCACCGCAAGGATGCCCTTGACCCCGGCGGCCATGAGCGCTGGCGTGATGATGAAGCCGCCGCCCGCGCCGATGCAGCCGGTGATCAGGCCGGCGGCCAGGCCCACGGCGATGGAGACCAGGAAGATCTTGGTGGAGTAGAACGCGGGCGCGTAGGCGGTCTTGCTGCCCAGCATGGAGCCCGCCTCGGCGAAGCTGAACATCAGGATCGGCAGCAGCAGGATGCCGAGGATGATCAGTTTCTTCCGGTTCTTGATGATGGACGTGGACACCTCGATATCCCACTGCGCGTGGGCGATGGAGCTCGCCTTCAGGAATTCGAAGACTTGTCTTGGAAAGCTCATGGTTCCTCCGTGAAACACGATGCGTGATGCATACCCTTTACCCAGCCTCCGCCCCCATGCACCCCTCGCGGCGCAGTGGGACGCACCGGGAAGAGCAATGGTTGTGCCAAAACGAACGAGACCAGCATGTTTTATATACTACGCCGAAATAAATGATTTTTTTGTGATGGCGTCCAGGCTGCGGCGAGGCCCTTGGGGCGTGACAGGGGGGGAGGGGGGCGCGGCTGTCCGGAATCTTTGCAACGGCCCGCCAGTCGGCCAATACCGCCACGTTGGCGCGCGCGGTGCGGAGCAGTGCAACTGGACCGGCTGCGCATTGCGGTGTGGCGGTGTGCGGATGGCGCGCGCTGCTCGTTGTGGAGAGTTGTTTAAAACCGGAATGTTGCAAGCTCACTCCGGGTGTTTTGATGGTTGCGGTTGGCGCAGGAAGCACGCAGCCAGAGCGGGGTGTCAGCTTTCTTTACACGGCAGCAAGGAATCCGGCGTTCAGCCCGGAGCGGCGCGAGCGCCTGGCGCGGCCGGTTCCACGCCGGTCGCTCCGGCTTCGCCCGGTCTGTACAGGCCGCTTCGGACGCGGTAGGTGAGGCCCATGCCCATACGCGCCATCATCTTCGACCTTGACGGCACCCTGCTGGACACGCTGGAGGACCTGGCCGACGCGGCCAACGCCTGCCTGCTGGCCGAGGGACTTTCCGCGCACCCCGTGGACGCCTACCGCCATTTCGTGGGCGACGGCGTGGAAACCCTGTTCCGCCGCGCGCTGCCGCCCGGCATCCCGCCCGGCGGCGCTGCCGACAAGGCCGTGGCCGCGCTGGTGGCCCGCATGCGCGAGGAATACGGCGCGCGCTGGTCGGCCAAGACCGGCCCCTACCCCGGCATACCCGAGCTGCTGGCCGCGCTGGCCCCCACCGGACTGCCCTTGGGTGTGCTGTCCAACAAGCCGCACGCCTTCACCCGCCTGATGGTGGGAAGCTTCTTCGGAGGCGCGGGGGAAGGCGCGGAGGGCGGGATGGGGGATGCGGCGGGCGACGATGTTCCGCTGGGTCCGTTCGCGGTGGTGGCCGGGGCGCGCCCCGGCGTGCCCCGCAAGCCGGACCCGGCGGCGGCGGTGGCCACGGCCCGCGCGCTGGGGGTGGACCCGGCGAACGCGGCCTTCGTGGGCGACAGCAACGTGGACATGCGTACCGCCCACGGCGCGGGAATGCTGGCCGTGGGCTGCCTGTGGGGCTTCCGGGGCGAGGCGGAACTGCGCGAGAGCGGGGCGGCGGTGCTGCTGTCCCACCCGCTGGACCTGCTGCGCCACCTGTAGCCGAACCCGTGGGGTTTTCGGAATTTCAGGGTCGGGTTACACCGTAGCCTCGGGGTCGTATTCCCGCAGCCCCTGCTCGCGGATGGCCCGCGCGATGGCGTTGACCAGGGTGGCCGCCTCCACGGGCTTGGTCAGGTAGCCGTCCATGCCCGCCGCCAGAAACTGTTCGCGGTCGCCGCGCATGGCGTGGGCGGTCAGGGCGATGATGGGCGTTGCCGAGCGCGTCCGCAGGGTGCTCGGGTCCAGGCCTGGCGAGCCCGGCGCGGCGGGGATGGCGCGGGCGTGCCGGTTTTCCGTCGCCGGGGTCTCGTCCGGCGGCGTGGTGTCCGGTGGCATGGTATCTGGCGGCATTGCGTCCGTCGCGCCGCCCGGCCCGGCCTGGGGCGCCGTTTCTGCCCGCGCCAGCGCGCGTACCCTGCGGGTGGCCTCCACCCCGTCCATGACCGGCATCTGGATGTCCATGAGCACGCAATCGTAATCGGCGGTCAGCAGGGCCTGCACGGCGCGTTCGCCGTTGTCGGCGGTGGTCACCCGCGCCCCCATGTTTTCCAGCAGGCGGGTAACCGCCAGACGGTTCACCGCGTCGTCCTCGGCCAGCAGGATGGACCGCCCGCGCAGCGCCATGACGTCCGCCGTCGGCAGGTCCGCCGCCGTCTCCTCCACCTTGTTCACGAACCGGAAGGGCAGGCTGACGCTGAAGGCGGTGCCCTGTCCGGGCGCGCTCTCCACGGCGATGGTGCCCCGCATCAGCCGCACCAGACGCCGCACGATGGGCAGGCCCAACCCCGCGCCCTGGTAACGCCGGGTCGAGGCCGTCTCGCCCTGCACAAACGGTTTGAAGATGTCGTCCAGCCGGTCGTCGGCTATGCCGATGCCGGTGTCGCGCACGGTGAACAGCACGCGGCACCCCCGCGATCGCGTGGCCTGCACCCGCCACGCCTCCACCGCCACCTCGCCCTCGTCCGTGAACTTCACGGCGTTGCCCACCAGGTTGAACAGCACCTGGCGCAGGCGCATGGCGTCGCCGCGCAGGTGGCGGGGGATGCGCTCGTCCACGACCACCCGCAATGCCAGGCCCCGTTCGGCGGCCGGGCCCTCGAACAGGCCGCGCACCTCGTCCAGCACCGCCCGCGCCTCGAACGGCTCGTCGTGCAATTCCAGCTTGCCCGCCTCGATGCGCGAAAGGTCCAGGATGTCGCCCAGCAGCAGCCCCAGGCGGCGACACGACTGCATGGCCGCGCCCGCATACACCTTGCGCATGGCGGCGGCCGGGTCTTCCAGCAGCAGTTGCAGCATGCCCATGATGCCGTTGAGCGGCGTGCGTATCTCGTGGCTCATGTTGGCCAGGAATTCGCTTTTGGTGCGGTTGGCGGCCTCGGCCGCCTCCTTGGCGCAGCGCAGTTCGCATTCGGCCTGCTTGCGGGTGGAACTGTCGCGCACGATGGCCAGCAGTAGCGGGTCGCCCTCTTCTTCCTCCATCAGGGCCAGGCGCACCTCCACCGGCAGCGGGGTGCCCCCCTGGGTGCGGTGGGTGGTTTCGAACGTGGTCTTGCGCCGTTCCTCCAGGTTGGCGCGCAGCCGGGCGAAGGCGCGCCGGTCGAGCCGCTCGTCGATGTCGAACAGGCTCATGCGCAGCAATTGTTCGCGGGTGTGGCCGGTCTGGTGTTCCGCCTCGGGGTTGGCGTCCAGGATGCGGCCCCCGCCGTCCACGAGGTAGATGGCGTCGCCCGCGCTTTCCACCAGCATGCGCAGCCGCAGTTCGCTGCGGCGCAGGGCTTCTTCCGCGCGGCGCTGCTCGGTGACGTCGGTGATGATGGAGTACAGCAGCGCCTCGCCGTGCAGGACCAGGGTTCCGGTATTGGCTTCCACGTCGCGGGTGGAGCCGTCGGCCAGTCGGCGGCGGAAGCGAAAGCGCTGCTTCTCGCCCCGCGCGGCGGATGAAAGCTCGCCCCGCAGCGCATCGGGGGGCAGGGTGTTGATGTCCGAGATGTGCATGGTGCGCAGCACGGCGCGCGACCAGCCGTAGAATTCGGCGGCGGCGGGGCTGGCGTCGCGGATGGCCTTGGTGGCGGGGTCGATGAGCAGGGCCACCACGTGGTTGTTCTCGAACAGACCCCGGTAGCGGGCTTCGCTTTCGCGCAAGGTCCGCCCCGCGCGCAGCCGTTCCAGCTCGGCGGTGGCGCGCCCGGCCAGGATGCGCATGATCGCCGTGCCCTCGCCCGAGGGCAGGTGCATGGGCAGGTCGTGGAACACCGCCAGCACGCCCAGGGCGTTGCCCCGTGCGTCACGCAGCCCAAGCCCCATGTACGAGCGGATGCCCAGCGAAACGTGCAGCTCGGCTTCGGGAAAGGCGTCCTGCACCCCGTCGGCGAACACGCACAGGTCGGGTGAATTGAGGACCTGCGCGCAGGGCGTGCCGCGCAGCGCGTAGTCGAAGGGTTCGGCGGGTGCGTTGCCCAGCCACGCGGCCAGCACGCGCAGGTAGTCCCCGTCGTCGCGCAGTTCGCCCACCAGGGCGTAGCGCGCCCCCAATCCCCGCGCCAACTGCTGCACCAGCATCTGGAAGAACTCTTCCTCCACCAGCGGCGAGGTGACCTGCACGATGCTGCGCAGGGTGCTTTCGGCCCGGCCCAGGGCGCGCCGGGTGCGGTGCAGGCGCAGGGTCAGCCACAGCAGCAGGGCGGCGGCGGGGATGACCAGCGCGGCGTCGTCGGCGACGCCGTTCCACCACGGGGCGGCGGGGGGCGCGGGAGGTTGGGGGGCGGCGTTGTCTGTTGTCTGCGCGGTGGCTTGCACTGCGATCCGGGCTGTTGCCAAGGGCGCGGCCGGGGCCAGCGCGGTCGGCCAGCACAGGGAGACCGCCATCGCAAGGGCGACGAGCCGGGCGACAGCGGATGCGGACCCGGAATGATGCATGCTGGGCATGGCGGCTCCCCGTGCGCGGGTGGCACGCCGCGCGGGACGCGGCGCAAGATGGTGCGTGTGGAGAGTATACGCGAAACCGTACGCGAGGCGAGATGAAAATATGCGGACTGCTGAAGGTGATCACACAACCGGCGGACGGGATGGGCCTGTCCGCACCGGGTCCGCGCCGGGTCCGCGCCGGACCGGCGCCGGGGTTTGGCGTCGTGCGTGGGCAGAGCCGCACGCGCACGAAATTGATGCGCCAGGTTCATGCCTGTGGTATGCCGGGGGCAAGGCGGCCAACCCCGCGATAGTAAAATCATAATCGAAGCAAAGGAGTGGACGCATGAACAAGGCGACGAAACCGGCAAAGGCCAAGCCCGCGAAGCCCGCCAAACCCACGGCGGCGCCCTCCCCGCGCGAAGCCCGCAAGGCCAAGGTCATCGAAGTGCTGAACAAGGCGCGCGCCATGGAACTGAACGCCATCACCCAGTACATGAACCAGCACTACGGGCTGGACAACATGGACTACGGCGAACTGGCGGCCAACATGAAGCTCATCGCCATCGACGAGATGCGCCACGCCGAGATGTTCGCGGAACGCATCAAGGAACTGGGCGGCGAACCGTGCACCGACCGCGACGGCGAACTGGTCAAGGGCCAGGACGTGCGGGCCATCTTCCCCTACGACGCCGGGCTCGAGGACGACACCATCGACTTCTACAACCAGTTCCTGCTGGTGTGTCGTGAAAACGGCGACAGCATCAGCATGAAGCTGTTCGAGACCATCATCGAAGAGGAACAGACCCACTTCAACTACTTCGACAACGTGGGCGAGCACCTGAGAACCCTGGGCGACACCTTCCTGTCGAAGATCGCGGGCACCTCCGCCTCCACCGGTCCTTCCACCAAGGGTTTCCTGATCAGCAAGGGCGGCGCCGCGGCGGGCTAGCCCCGGCTGCGGTTGCGGCCCCAAGGGCCGTGGTTTTGCATTGCGCCATACGGCGGCACGCGTGCGTGCCGCCGTTTTCGCGTCTGGCGGATTTGCCTGGCCGACGGGGGGGGGCGCGCCGCGGCGCAAGGGGCGGCGGACGAAGCGGCAAGAAGGCCGGGTGGCGTGGCCGGGGAGCGGGAACGGCCGGGTTGCCGCCCGTCAATGTCCTCTACAGATGCCGCCCCTCAACGGTGCCGGGTCAGTGGTGTCCGGACCGGAAGGCGCGCAGCCCCAGCAGCAGACCGGCCATCAGCAGGGCCACGCCGCCAAGGCTGCCGGGGTCCGGCGCTTCGCCCCGCCAGCAATAGGCGTAGGCCAGGGCGGCCAGCGTCTCGCAGACCATCAGCTGCCCAGCGAGCCCGGCGGGCAGCAGGCGGCTGGCCCGGTTCCACAGGGTGGTGCCCAGCCACGAGGCCAGCAGCCCCAGGGTGAACATCAGTCCCACGAAGGTCCACGGCCGGGGGCCCAGCGGGGCGGCGAACCCACCGCCCGCCCCGTTCCCGGCAAGGGCGTACCACGCCATGGCGCAGGCCATGCCCAGCAGCGCGGGCGGCAGGGTGGCCAGCCCCTGCGCCGTGGCCCACAGCCCCGACCCCAGGTGCGGGCGCTGCGCCAGCCACTGGCTGTTGCGCAGCGGGTACCACGTCCAGCAGGCCACGGCCCCCCAGGCCAGCGCCACGCCGGTCAGATAGTCGGCCATGGGCCGGTCGAAGCCGAGGCGGTCGATTTCGTGGCGGTTCACCAGCAGCACCCCGGCGGTGATGGCCGCCAGCGGCGGGGCCAGCCGCCTCCAGCGCAGCCGCCGGTCGCGCAGGTTGGAGATGATGGCGATGATGATGGGCAAGGTGCCGATGATCACCGTGGGCAGGGGCGCGTCCGCAAGCTGGATGGCTGCGGAAAGGCACAGATAGTACAGGATGTTGCCGGTCAGGGCCAGTTCCAGCGCGCGCAGCCAGTCTGCCCGGTCCAGCAGGCGCAGCCGGGCGCGGTCACGCAGGCCCAGCGCCAGCGCGATGGCCCCGAACGCCGTGTACCGGCCGAACGAGAGCAGGGCGGGCGGGTAGTCGCCCAGCAGCAGAGGCACGATGAACACCAGCCCCCAGGCCAGCCCCGCGCCCAGGGCGCATAAGGAGCCTTCTGCCAGCACGCGCGGGGGGAGGGCGGGGACGGCGGATGCGGCGGCACGGGACATGGGAGCTCCTGCGGCGGGATGCTGGCGAAGGTGGAGGGCGGTCATGTGACGCCGGGGGTATCGGGCATGGATGCGTGCGCCTGGCCTCACGACCGGCGCCAGTCCGCGTAACCGGCGCTAGCCCGCAACCGGCGCCAGCCCGCAACCTGCGTTGGACGCGCGGCCGGCGGCGGGATTGCGAGCGGTCTCGCGGCGTGCGCGGAACCTACCTGCCGGAGAGGGGAATCATCTTGTACGGAATTGCTGCCGATAGCGGCCGGGGGTGGTGCCGTGGGTGCGGTAGAGCCAGCGGTTCAGGTGGCTCTGGTCGGTGAAGCCCGTGGCCAGGGCGGCCTGCGCCGGGGCTTGCCCGGCAGCCAGCAGGGCCATGGCGGCGGCCACGCGGCGGGCCTGCAGGTATTCGTGCGGGGTGGCTCCGGTGGCGGCCCGGAACACGCGCAGGAAGTGGAAGAGGCTCAACCCTGCCGCGCGGGCCATGTCCGCCACGGAAACCGGCGTGTCGAAATGGGCTTCGATATGGTCGCGCACGGCGGCCAGGCGCGGATCGGCCCAGGGGGAGTCGGAGAGACGGGCGGAAAGCGTGTCGGGGCGGGAAGGGCTGTCGGCAGATGCGGCGATGGCGCGCCCCGCGTCGTCGATCCAGGCCGGATCGGCAGCACGGGAGCGGCGGGTGTCCCGTTGGCTGGTGGCCGCATGGGGGGGCAGGCAGGCGTGCAGCGCTTCCGCCAGCAGGCAGCGCCACAGCCTTGGGTCCGGTTCGTTCCAAAGCCGTTCCACGGCGTGCAGCAGCAACCGGGCCGCGTCGGGCGCGAGGCAGACTGTTTCGCCAACGTCGCGGATGTCCCCGTCGCGCGGCGGACGCGCGCTGGCGCCTGCGGCCTCGGGAAAACCAGCCAGCAGTTCCGGCAGCACGCTGGGCGCGACGTAGACCATGGCGTAACACCACGGATCGCCGGTGGCGGGCTGTCCGGTGTGCACCCGGTCGGGCTGCATGCGCACCAGTGATCCTGCCGGGGCCACGTGCTCCACGCCGCGATAGCGGAAGCGCTGTCCCCCCGAGGCCACGGCCCCGATGCCGTAAGCGTCGTGCACGTGCGGGGCGAAGGCCAGTCGGCCGATGCGCGCACGGTATACTTCCACCCCCGGGAGCCCGGCGTTGCGGCGGAATTCTGCCCAGTCCGGTCTGTCCGATCTGTCCGACCTGCCCGGTCTGCCCGTCCTGCCCGCTTCGTCCCTTCTGTCCAGGCATTCGGTTCCGGCGGCTTCGTCCTCTGGGGGCACGATGCCGGACACGCCCCCGCCGCCCGTCTGGGGGCATTGCGCCGCCGTGTGCCGGGTCGCGGGGGCGTCGGCCGCCTCAGGGGCGTGGGACGGATGCGGAGTGGGCGGAAGTGCGGGCATGACCCCAGCTACTACGGGCCGTGCCGTGGGGCAAGGGGGCGGGACCGGCACGCGTCTGGAGGATGTGCGGTGCCAGGCCGGGAGCCTGCGGGACGGTGAGGCAGAGGGAAAAGGCACGACTGCAGAAACGGCGCACGCCTTCCGGAGTGCGCCGTTTCCGTCAGGGAGGTAGGGGGGTATCCGCGTCGCCGCTACTGGCAGACGGGCTTTGCGCCAGCCTGCTGCGCGGCCAGCCATTCCACCACGGCGGGCTTATCGGCCTCGCTGACCTGCGCGCCCTTGCCCATCATGCGGGTGACGGTGGTGTTCCAGGCGGTTTTGTCCTTCACGCCCAGGTTGGCGCAGATGCGCTGGGTGTTGTGACACTTGCTGCAGGCGGACATGACGGTGGCGGCCGGGTCCTGTGCGCTGGCGGGCGCGGTGAAGGACAGGGCGGCCAGGCCGGTGAACGCGGCGGCGACGAGCAGGGCGGCCGGAATCCGGCCACGGAAGGCGGACAGGCGAGGCATGGGCAACTCCTTGGTTGAAGGGGACTGCGGCCAGTGTACACGCGGGCGCGCGCCGGGCGCAATGGGGTGATGCGGAAAAGGGGAAAATCGGGCGGGCCGATGAGAACAGGCGCGGTCATGGTCGGACAGGATGCGAACAGACCGGTGGCGAGCAGCCGAGGCAGGGGACGGAGCGTACAGGGCTGAAGGGGCGCGCTCCGTCCGGCTGCACGTGTCGCCTGTCCTTTCAGGACCGCATGCCCTCGATGCACCGGCTTCGGCAGCCCTCGGCACGATAGTCCGGCGGCGGACCTACGGGCACAGGGACTTGTCGCCCGGCTTGCGGGTGGCCAGCCAGTCGATGACGGGGGCGCGCTCGTCCGGCGCAATGTTGGCCCCGCCCGCGATCATGCGGTCCACGGTCTTTTCCCAGCCCGCCCGGTCCAGCTTGCCGATGTCGACGCAGATGCGCTCCGCGCCGTGACAGATGCGGCAGGCCCGCATGACCACGGCCTCTCCGGGCGGCGTCTTGTCGCCGCAGCCAGCGAGCAGGGCGGGCGACGCCAGCAGGGCTAGCACAGAAACCCATGCCGCAGGCCGCCCGAGGGGAGGGGGAAGGCGCGGGACGCGAAGAAGGGGCTTGCGCGGTCGCGGGTCTTCGGGGCCGTGGATGCGGGGGGTGGCGGGGTCGGGGGACGCATGCGGCATGGCGGGCCTCCTGACGGGGGATGGTTGAAGCACCATACCGCAAACAGGGCCGCGCGCAACGTGCCCCACGCAGGTGCCGGGCGCGGCGCGACCCGGCTGTTGCCTGACTCCTCCCGCTTTCGCCAGACGGCCGCATCCGGCCTCGTACGGATGCAAGGTGCGAGTGGGGGGGGAATGGCGCAGTGGGCATGGCTGGACGCCTTGGCTCGCGCGTGCACTGGCCGGCGGTGGAGGATGTGGCCGTGGCGCGGATGGCCCCTCGGCGTCCGCGTCGGGCAGATGCAGAGAGCTCGGAGTTTTTCGGGGTGGATTCGAGGTGGAGCAAAAGGAAAAGGTTGCATGGTGCGGATGCCGCATATGCAACCCTTCTTTGCGATGGTGCCCGGAGCGGGGATTGAACCCGCACAGCCGTGAGGCCGAGGGATTTTAAGTCCCTTGCGTCTGCCAGTTCCGCCATCCGGGCACGGTGGGAATGGGCCGAAACCCTAGTATGCGGGCCGGTTGCCGTCAACGCCAAGCTGTCGCGGCCCGCGTGCGGCGTGGGCGCGCCGGGTTCGACTCGATGCGGCCCGATGAGGTCTAGGCCCAGTGAGGCCCGCCAGCCCTTTGGGCAAGTACGGCCGGATCGGGCATGGCAAGGGGTGGCCGGGCGCAGGCAGGAGGCATGGCTCGGGCGTCGGGACGCGAAGCTGAAGGCGCGTACGCCGCGCGGGGCCGCCGTACGCTCCCCCCGTTCCGGGCGTGTTGCGTCCGGGCAGCAGCCGCCAGCGCCCGCTGGGGTCCGGCAGCGTCGGGCGGTGTCCTGCTGTGCCGGGCCTATCGCTTCGGTTTCGGTTCGCTCTTGCGCCGCCGTGCGCCCGGCTTGGGCGTGGTGGTGGGCACCACGGCCAACGCCGGGTCTTTTTGCGCGTGGGTGGCCATGCCTTCGCGGGCGGCGGGCAGGCGCAGGCCGGATTCGCGCCAGCGACCGTCGGCCAGCAGGTACAGGTGCAGCAGGTCCAGCCCCTTGTCCACGAACAGCATGCGTCCCTGCACGTCGCCGCGCAACAGCGGGGCCACGGCGGCGCACGCGGTGTGAAAGGCCGCTTCCTCGTGGTGGGCGAACACGCACTGCACGCGCAGGGCGTCGCCGGTGGGGCTGAAGTCGATGTGCTCGCCGCCGCTGGCGTCCAGCGCGGCGTGGATGGCGTCCACCAGCTCCGCCTCGCGGGCCAACAGGTCGTTGTAGGTCAGTTCCGGCCCGTACACGAAGTGCCCGAAGAGTTCACAGTCGAATTTGGCCATGGTCGGTCCTTGCATGTGGGACGCCGGGGCGTCCCGAACGGTCGTGTTCGTTGTCAGCCAGGGGGCACGCGAGATGCGCCGAATGTGGCGCTGCCGTGCATCGAGAGGTGCCGTGCCGGCCCGGTCGGTCCGGTCGGTCCGGTCACAGCCCGGTCGGGCACGAGGCGCGCCGCGAAATGTCCCTGTACGTGCGCTCTCCGGCAGTGTTTTCGGCCCCATGCGAACGTAAGCCGAAACCCACGGATACCCCAATGATATAGCCGAGCCCGTTTCGGGCGTCAAAACCGCTGCGGTGCGTGTGCAATGCGGCAGCGGCGGGGGCAGGTGCCAGCTCTCCGGGCAGATCCGCAGAGGCTGGACGTGTCCGGAGCGCCGGGCCATACTGCCGCATTCGTCAGTCATCCCGTCAGCAGCGCCGTTTTGAATCATCTCCCCGCATCCGGCCCCCAAGAAGGAGTTTGCCATGCCCTATGTCAACATCCGCATCACCCGCGAAGGCGCGACCCCGGAACAAAAGGCGGCGCTCATCCAGGGCGTCACGCAACTGCTGGTGGACATTCTGGGCAAGAACCCCGCCACCACCGTGGTGACCATTGACGAGGTGGAAACCGACAACTGGGGCGTGGGCGGCGAAACCATTACCGCGCGGCGCAAGCGCGGGGCATAGCCGCAGGGGGGATGGACGCTTTCGCCGTGCCGCGCCCGTCGTGCCCCGCTCGTCGGGCGGATGGCGTCGGCACCGCCCCGCCGCGCACCCCGCGCCGCTGGCGCATCGCCCCCCCATCTGCTACAGGCAGGTCATGCACACGGACACGCGCCCCCGTCTGGTGGTGCTCGGGCTGGACGGCCTGCCGTTCTCGCTGGCCCGCCACCTCTGCGCGCGGGGCCGCACCCCCAACCTCGCCCGCATCGCCGCATCCCCCAACGCATCGGCCATGGCCGCCGAG
This sequence comes from Desulfovibrio sp. A2, assembly GCF_000226255.1. GTDB lineage: Bacteria > Desulfobacterota > Desulfovibrionia > Desulfovibrionales > Desulfovibrionaceae > Cupidesulfovibrio. The sequence continues at coordinate 58,533 of NZ_AGFG01000044.1, read as the reverse complement.
CTTCCCGACCTCTCGCCGGTGAACTGGACCTCGTTCTACACGGCAGCCGGGCCGGAAACGCACGGGGTGTACGGCTTCACGCGGTTCAACGTCACCACGCACGAACTGTCGCTGGCCGACTTCTCGCAGGTGGCTGCGCCCACGCTTTTCGACCGCCTCGGCGAGCGCGGGCTGACCAGCCGGGTCATCAACCTGCCCAACACCTACCCGGCCCGGCCCATTCCGGGCATGCTGGTGTCCGGGTTCGTGGCGCACGACCTTGCGCGGGCGGTGCACCCGTCGTTCCTGCTGGGACCGTTGACCGGGGCGGGCTACCGACTGGAGGCCGACACCGCGCGCGGCGGATCGGACCCGGCCCACCTGCTGGCGGAACTGCGGGCCACCCTGGCCGCCCGCCGCGCCGCGCTGCGCCTGCTGTGGCCGGACCTTGCGTGGAACCTGTTCGTGCTGGTGCTGACGGAAACCGACCGGCTGTTCCACTTTCTGTGGGACGCGGTGACCGACGAAGGGCATCCGCAACACCCGGCATGCATGGAATTTCTGGCGGAATGGGATGCGCTGCTTGGCGAGGTGCTGGACCTGACCAAGGCCCTTGCCGCGCGCGACGACCGCCCGGTGCGCCTGCTGGCACTGGCGGACCACGGCTTCGGCCCGGTGCGGGCCGAGGTGGACCTGAACGCCTGGCTGCGCGGGCAGGGACTGTTGCGGCAAGTCACCCCCGGCGGCGTGGAGCAGTGCCACGAACTGGACGCCACCACCCTGCATCCGGGCAGCGCGGGCTTCGCGCTGGACCCCGGGCGCATCTACCTGCGCACCCGTCGCCGCTTCCCCGACGGCACGCTGGATGACGCGCAGGGGCGGGCGCTGGCGGAACGGCTGCGGCACGATCTTTCGCAATTGGCCTTCGATGGTACGCCCGTGTTTCGGGCCGTGCTGACGGCCGACGAGGTGTACGGACCGGAAGCGCCGGGTGCGGTGGTTTCCGGTGCGGGTGCAGCGTCGCCCGGTCCGCCCAGTGCCGCCCCGCCCATGCGCTGGGCCGCGCCGGACCTGGTCTGCGTGCCCGCATACGGCTTCGACCTGAAAGCCAAGTGGAACCGCACGCAGGTCTTCGGCCTGCCGGAGCAGTACGGCCGCACCGGCACGCACACCCCGGACGACGTCTTCTGGTACGATTCGCAGCCGGACGGCCCCGCGCCCGTTTCGGTGCGCGACGCGGGCGCGGCGGTGCTGCGCCACTTCGGGCTGGATGCGCCGCCGCGAACCGTGGAGTACCCCGGCGCACTCACCGGGCAGGCGGGGTGGCGCGGGGGCGGCGCTGGTCCGTTCGAACGCATGCCGGGCATGGCGGATGGCGTCGTCGCCGGCGGGCACCCGGAGAGTTCGTTTTCGGTGCTTTCCGATAGCCGCATGATTCTGTCGCGCTAAGTGATGCTCCGCAATCTTTCACAACGAAAACACACCGATCACCATCCGGTAACTGTATGATAGATTATCGAAAGGAATTGAACCCCGCTCAGTACGAGGCCGCCACCACCCTGGAAGGCCCGGTGCTGGTCATTGCCGGGGCGGGCAGCGGCAAGACGCGCACCATCGTCTACCGGCTGGCCAACCTGGTGGAGCAGGGCGTGCCCGCCTCCTCCATCCTGCTGCTGACTTTCACCCGCAAGTCCGCGCGCGAAATGCTGCACCGGGCCGGGCGGCTGCTGGAGCACAGCGCCACCGCCGCCGTGCACGGCGGGGTGCACGGGGTTACCGGGGTGCAGGGCGGCACCTTTCACGCCTTCGCCTACTCGGTGCTGCGCCAGTTCCGCCCTTCCGGCTACGAGGCGGGCGACCTTACCGTCATGGACGGCGCGGACATCGTGGATGCGGTGCGCCACTGCAAGGAAAACCTGGGCGTCGGCAAGGGCGACCGGTCCTTCCCGCGCACCCAGAACATCGTGGGGCTCATCAGCAAGTCCCGCAACAAGGAACTGGACATCGACGAGGTGATCCGGCGCGAGGCCTACCACCTGCTGGTGCACGCCGAAGGCATTGGCCGCATCGCCGCTGCCTACCATGCGTACCGCCGCGAACACGGCCTGCTGGACTACGACGACCTGCTGTTCGAGCTGGAACGGTTGCTGCGCGAACGGGCCGACGTGCTGGACTGGTGCCGCGCCAAGTTCCGCTACATCATGGTGGACGAATACCAGGACACCAACCTGGTGCAGGCCCGGCTGGTGCACCTGCTGGCGGGCGAGGGCGGCAACATCATGGCCGTGGGCGACGACGCCCAGTCCATCTATGCCTTTCGCGGCGCGGACGTGCGCAACATCCTGGACTTTCCCAAGCTGTTCCCCGGCGCGCACGTCATCAAGCTGGAAGAAAACTACCGCTCCGTGCAGCCGGTGCTGGACCTGACCAACGCCATCCTGGCGGAGGCCCCGCAAGCCTACCGCAAGAAGCTGTTCGCCGCGCGCGAAGGGGGCGACAGGCCGCTGGTGGTGCGCCCGCTCAGCGACCTGACCCAGGCCTCGCTGGTGGTCTCGCGCATCGTGGAATTCTTGCGCAGCTACCCGCCCCACGACATCGCCGTGCTGTTCCGGGCGGGGTACCAATCGTACCATGTGGAAGTGCAGCTGAACAAACTGGGCGTGAAGTTCCGCAAGTACGGCGGGCTGCGCTATTCCGAGGCGGCCCACGTCAAGGACGTGCTGTCCTACGCCCGCCTGGTGCTGAACCCGCTGGACCTGCCCGCCTTCCAGCGCGTGGCCGCCATGTCCAAGGGCGTGGGGCCAAAGACCACCCTGAAGCTGTACGATATCGCCCGGCTGGGCGATGCCGAGGCCACCCGCCGCGCCTGCGCCCGCCACCCGGAACTGCGCGCCGACCTGGACCTGCTGGACGGCCTGCGCAAGCGGCCGCACACGCCCACCTCGCTGCTCGAAGAAGTGATGGAGCACTACAAGCCGCGCATGGAGGCCGCCTTCCCGGACGACTGGCCGCGCAGGCAGCAGGGGCTGGAGCAACTGCTCCAGATCGCCGCGTCGTACCGCGACCTGGATCTGTTCATCTCCGACCTGTCGCTGGAAGACCCCGGCGAAGAAGAGGAAAACCGCGACAGCGTGGTGCTGTCCACCATCCATTCGGCCAAGGGACTGGAATGGGGCGCGGTGCTGCTCATCGACCTGGTGGAAGAGCGCTTTCCCTCGCGGCATGCCATTGCCCGCGCCGAAGACTTCGAGGAAGAGCGGCGGCTGATGTACGTGGCCTGCACCCGCGCCCGCGACCACCTGTGCCTGTTCGTGCCCGCCAGCCTGTACAGCCGGGGCGACGGCGGCAACCAGCCCGCCGTGCCCAGCCCCTTCGTGCGCGAGTTGCCCGCCCACCTGTTCGACGAGCAGCATGAAAGCTATTCCGGCGGCCTGATGCGCCGCGATGTCCAGAACGGGCAGCGGGCGGCGGGGTTTGGCGGCGGCAGGAACGGGGCCGGTGGTGTCGGTGGGATTGGGGGCGGCGGCTTCGCGCAGGGGGGGCGTTTCGACGGCGCGCCCGGCATTCCCCGGCCGCCCATGTTTGCGGAAGGGACCGTGCCGGGCAGGGCAGGGGGGGGGGCAACCCGCCCGGCGTCGTCCTTACCGGCATCACCCTCGGCACAGCCCGCCGCGCCGTCGCCCCTTGCCGGGGGCACCGCCCCGGCGGGCCAGTGCGGCTACTGCACCCACCGCATCTTCGGGCGCGGCAAGATCGTGCAGCACTTGCCGCCCGACAAGTACCGCGTGAATTTTCCCGGTTTCGGCCTCAAGGTGATCATGGCCGAATACCTGACGCTGGAATCCGACTGACGCGGGCGGCGCAGCCGTGCCATCATGGCATGGCTGCGTGCTCCGGCGGCGTGCAAGATGCCGTCAGCGCCCGGTAGCGTCCCACATCATCCGTTCAGGAGCCTTCGCATGACCCGGCTTGCCTCCGAGGACGATTTCCTCGCCGCCATCGACCGCCACTTCACCAACGCCCACCCCCATCTGCGCGTGGGGCGCGGCGACGATTGCGCCGTCATCGCCTGCCCGCCGCGCATGGCCGTGAGCACCGACCTGTTCAATGAGCACGCCCACTTCCGCACCAGCTACTTCAGCCCGGCGGACATCGGCCACAAGGCGCTGGCCGTGAACATCAGCGACCTGGCCGCCTGCGGGGCGCGTCCGCTGGGCTTCAGCCTGGCGCTCACCGCGCCCGCCGACCTTTCGCGCGAATTCTGCGACGACATGCTGGGCGCCATGGCCGCGCTGGCGCGCGAGCACGGCATGGCCCTGTCCGGCGGTGACCTTGCGCGCGGTGACGCGCTGTCCCTGTGCATCACGGTATGGGGCGGCCCCGCGCCGCGCCCGTCGCAGGCGGACAGTGCGGACCGGAACGGGGACGGAAACGGCGCGGAGGCTGGCGGCGAAGACGCATCGCCCTTCCTGCGCCGGGGCGGCTGCCTGCCGGGCGACCCGCTGTTTCTGGTGGGCCGCACCGGCCTTGCGCGCGTGGGCCTGTTGACCCTGGAAAGCATGGGCGGCGAAGCCGCGCACCTGTACCCGGAAGCGTGCCGCGCCCATTTGCGGCCGCGTCCGCAGGTGGCGGCGGGGCTGGCGCTGGCGGCCATCTGCGGCGCCGGCGACGAGCGCATCGCGCTCATGGATGTGTCCGACGGGCTGGTGCGCGACTTGCCCCGGCTCATCGGCGCGGACCGGGGCAGCGGCCTTGGGGCCGAGTTGGTGATGGACCCCGACGCCCAGCCCGACGAGGTGCGCGCCTATGCCTTGGCCAACGATCTGGACCCCGTGGACATCGCCTTCATCGGCGGCGAGGACTACGCCCTGCTGGGCAGCTGCCGCCCGGCCCTGCTGGACAGGGTGCGCGAGGCCGTGCCCGGCCTGACCCTGCTCGGCCAGGTTACCGCCGACGGTGTGGTGCTGGTCAACGGTGATCTGCCCGCGTCCGCCGGGTTCGACCATTTTTCGGGGTAAGAGGCCCCTTCCCCCCAAAAAACAGTTCATTTGGGGTCGCCGGTGGGCGACATTTAACCCCCAGACAATCAAGGAGCGGGACATATGGACACCACCCTGCGGCCCATCGGCGTCATTGTGTCGCCGCGCACCGACCTTTCGCAGTGCCCCAAGCAGGGCGACGAGGGCGCGCCCGAGGCGTGGGTGGAGATTGCCGCTCCCTACGTGCCCGGCCTGGACACCCTGACGCCGGGCCTGTCGCTGACCCTGCTCACCTGGCTGCACCGCGCCGACCGCGACGTGCTGTCCGTGCATCCGCGCGGCGACATGAAGCGCCCCCGGCGCGGGGTGTTCAACACCCGCTCCCCCGCCCGGCCCAACCCCGTGGGCCTGCACGAGGTGCGCCTGCTGGAACTGGTGCCCGGCGCGGACGGCTCCATGCGTCTTCGCGTGGCTCCGCTGGAAGCGCTGGACGGCACACCGGTCATCGACATCAAGACTTCGTATCGCCAGCGTGCGGAGGGCATGGCGCAGGAGCGCGGCGGCGAGCCCGGTGCTACGAATCGTATGACGAAGTGTCTTTCAAATGGTGAAGGATTCGTAAGCGCGATTGTCGGTTCCGCCCCCTCGGCGTGGGGCGAGGGCATTCCGGAAGGGCATGCCGACGAGTTGCGGCGCATCTGTCTGCGTGGCTGGCAGCGCGGGCTGTATTCCGGGTTCAACGGCAACGCCAGTCTGCGCCTGGGGGCTGCCTGCCTGATGACCTGTTCCGGCACGATCAAGGGTGACCTGGGTCGGGGCGACTTGGGTCCCGGCGATCTCGCGCTGGTGGACATCGCCACCGGCGCGGTGCTGGCCGGGGGCAAACCCTCGTCCGAAGGGGCCATGCACTTGGCCATCTACCGCGCCCGGCCCGACGCCATGGCCGTGGTGCACACCCACCCGCCGCGCCTGCTGGCCCTGGGGGCGCTGGTGCCCCCGGACGACATGCTGCGCCTGCCCATCTACGAATCGGAATTGCTGCGCGCCCAGTTGGGCTTCGCGCCCGCCCACGCCCCCGGCACGCAGGAACTGGCCGACGCCGTGGCGGCGGCAGCCGCCACCCGCGACGCGGTGTGGATGGAACGCCACGGCCTGTGCTGCACCGGCCCTTCCGCCGCCCGCGCCCTGGCCCTGGCCGAGGAACTGGAACATCTGGCCGGAGTGCAACTGGCGGTGCTGTCCGCCCACGCCAAGGTACGGGACTGATCAAAGCGGCGTCGGGTCGGTTCTCCGGGGGCTCCGGCGGTCAGTGGCCTGTCGTTGCGGCGCGTTCACGGCGCTCGCCCCGCCTCGACGCCTTGCGTCCGTCACACGGAACGGCTAGATTCGCCACCTTGCGGCCATGCACCGGGCAAACGCGCTGTTCGCCACTGCCCGCCATCGCCACGCCCCCGAAACCTTTTTGGGGCCTTGCCCCGCAACCCCCTTGGGGATTTCCCCGCGCGAGGACATCGCACATGGCTCAGGCTTCCGACGCCGCACAAGGCTTCCGCCCCGATTTCGCGAAAATGAACGGTCTCGTGCCCGCCATCGCCCAGTGCGCCGCCACCGGCGAAGTGCTGATGATGGCCTGGATGAACGAGGCAGCATGGGACGCCACCCTCGCCACCGGCGAGGCGCATTACTTCAGCCGCAGCCGTGGGCGGCTGTGGCACAAGGGCGGCACGTCGGGCCATACCCAGCATATCAAGGCCGTGCGCCTGGACTGCGACAGCGACACCGTGCTGCTGCTCGTGGAACAGAAGGGCGGCGCGGCCTGCCATGAAGGGTACCGCAGCTGTTTCTACCGAGAGCTTACGGACGGCAAACCCGTCATCTGCTCGCCCCGCGTGTTCGACCCCAAGGAGGTCTACAAATAATGTCCGGCAACAACATGCTGAAGATCGGCATTCCCAAGGGCTCGCTGGAAGAAGCCACCGTGAACCTGTTCGCCCGCTCCGGGTGGAAGATCCGCAAGCATCACCGCAACTACTTCCCCGAGATCAACGACCCGGAACTGACCGCTCGCCTCTGCCGGGTGCAGGAAATTCCCCGCTACATCGAGGACGGCGTGCTCGACGTGGGCCTGACCGGCAAGGACTGGCTGCTGGAAACCGGGGCCGACGTGGTCGTGGTGTCCGACCTGGTCTACTCCAAGGTCAGCAATCGCCCGGCCCGCTGGGTGCTGGCCGTGGGCGGCGATTCGCCCTACGTGCGGCCCGAGGACCTCGCGGGCTGCACCATCGCCACCGAACTGCTGGGCGTCACCCGCCGCTACTTCGAGGACGCGGGCATCCCCGTCAAGGTGCAGTATTCCTGGGGCGCCACCGAGGCCAAGGTGGTGGAAGGCTTGGCCGACGCCATCGTCGAGGTCACCGAAACCGGCACCACCATCAAGGCCCACGGCCTGCGCATCATCGCGGAAGTGCTGCTGACCAACACCGTGCTCATCACCAGCAAGGCCGCCTGGGAAGACCCGTGGAAGCGCGCCAAGATCGAACAGATCGACCTGCTGCTGCAGGGCGCGCTGCGCGCCGATTCGCTGGTGGGCCTGAAGATGAACGTGCCCTCGGGCAACCTGGACGCCGTGCTCGACCAGCTGCCCAGCCTCAATTCGCCCACCGTGGCCGGGCTGCGCGACAGCACCTGGTTCGCCGTGGAAATCGTGGTGGACAACGGCGTGGTGCGCGACCTCATCCCCCGCCTGCGCGCCGCCGGTGCCGAAGGCATCATTGAGTACTCGCTGAACAAGGTTATCTAGGGTCGGGCTGAAAGAAGGTTTGAAGAATGAACCGGGGAGGGGACCTTTTGCAAAAGGTCTCCCTCCCCGGACCCCTCCCTCCAAAACGTCCATTGTGGGCGGGCAGCCCTGACGGAAGGGGCAGGGAGCGTCCGCCGGAGGCCGTTCCATGCCCGCACAACTGTTTCTGCCCCGCGAACTCTACGGTATCATCGGTCATCCCCTGGGCCATACCATGAGCCCCCTGCTGCACAACTGGGGCTTTGGCCTGCTGGACATCCCCGCCGTGTACATGGCCTGGCCGCTGGAGCCGGGCCGGGTGGGCGACTTCATCACCGCCGTACGCACCCTGCCCATACGCGGGGCCAGCGTCACCATTCCCCACAAGCAGACCGTCCTGCCCCTGCTGGACGGCGTCAGCGAGCGGGCCCGCGCCGTGGGTGCGGTGAACACCCTGTACTGGCGCGACGGGCAGTTGCTGGGCGAAAACACGGATGTCACCGGTTTTCTGGCCCCGTTGCGCCAGCGCGCGGCGGCAGGGTGGCGGTGCGCCAGGGCGTTGGTTCTGGGCAATGGCGGTGCGGCCCGCGCCGTGCTGGCCGGGCTGAACGAGCTTGGCCCCGTCGGAGAGGGCGTGGTGGGCGCGGTGGCCGTCACCGGGCGCAACCCGGAAAAGGCCGCGCCGCTGGCCGCCGAATTCGGCGCGGCGGTGGTGGACTGGGAAGCGCGCGCCGCCTGGGGCGCGGACCTGATCGTCAACACCACCCCCATGGGCATGTCCGGTGAGCGGCAGGGTGATACCGCGTATCCCGCGCAGGGCTTTGCCGCCCCGGCTGCGGGGGGGCGCGGGCTTGCCTATGATCTTGTCTACAACCCGTTGCGGACCCGCTTCCTTTCCGAGGCCGCCGACGCGGGCTGGGATACGCAGGACGGCCTGGCCATGTTCGTGGAGCAGGGGCGCGAGCAGTTCCGCCTGTGGACCGGCCGTGAGCTGCCCGCCGAGGGGGCGCGCACCCTGGTTGCCGTGGCTTTGGGCTTCGGTGACGTTGCCGTGGGCCGCGCCTGCGGCCAGTGCGAACTGCCCGGCCTGGGGAAAGGCTAGGCCGTGGCCGCCGCTGGCGGGCAGGGCCGCATCGCCCCTTGGGGCACGCCCCGGCTCTGGCCGTTGCCCGCGCGCGTGTCCGTGCCCTCGCCCTGGCAATGCCGGACGCGGGACGTGCTGGCCCTGCTGGCCGCGCTGTTTGTCCTGCTGTGCGCACCGACAGCGCGTTCTGCGGAACCGGAACTGGCCGCATTGCCCCTGCCGGAGCTGACGGCCAAGCTGAACGCCCGATATGCCAGCCAGCAGCCCACCCAGTGGGGACCGGCACTGCCCGGCACGCTCACCCGCCTGCCCGCCTCCGCCATGACCAAGAACGGCCTGGTCACCGTGGCCCTGACGTTTGACGCCTGCGGCGGCGGGTACGATGCCTCCATCATTGCCCTGCTGCGTGAACTGCGCGTGCCCGCCACGTTGTTCCTGGCCGGGCCGTGGCTCAACGCCCACCCCTCCGAGGCCGCCGATCTTGCCGCCGACCCGCTGTTCGAGATCGCCAACCACGGCGCGCGCCACCGCCCGGCCTCGGTGACCGGGCGCGCGGCCTATGGCATCCGGGGCACCCGTTCCGTGGCCGGATTCGTGGACGAGGTGGAGTCCAACGCCCGGCGGCTGGCCGCGCTCACCGGCGCGCGCCCGCGTTTCTACCGGGCCGCCACCCTGTTCTGCGACGAGGTGGCCGTGCGCATTGCGGCGGACCTTGGCCAGACCGTCACCGGCTGCACCGTGGCGGCCGACGCCGGGGCCACGCTGCCCGCCCCGGCCGTGGCGCGCAACCTGCTGGCCGCCCGTAATGGCGACATCCTGCTGCTGCACGTGAACAAGCCGGGCGCGGGCACCGGTGCGGGGCTGCGCTCGGCCCTGCCGGAACTGCTGCGGCGGGGGGTGCGCTTGGTGCGCTTGTCCGAGGCGGCGGACGCGGCGGGGGCGGCGAGCCGATAGCCGGATGTTCGGCCCCCGGCACGGCATGGGGGCTCGAAGGCGGAAGCCGCGAGGCGCGCAAGCGGTTTCCGCAGGAAGTGATTTCCACGGTATGCTGCACCGTTGGACGGTGACGCCGCAGTGGGGGGGGGCGAAGCCCCGAAGGGCAGGGCATCGGTGGCGGCCGGAGGCGCTCCGGCAAGCTGGCCCAGCCTGCGGCAAGCCCCCTGCGGGCAGGGGTGTTTTTTTGCTTGTCACCCTGCCCCTCGCATGGCACACAAACCCCGAACGACCCCCTTCCGGCCCGCGCCAGTTCTGGACGCGCGGCCAGTCACACCACCGGCCGCAAGGCCGGCTGCATGACGGAAGACGAACGCATGATACGCTGCTCGCAGGTCATCCTTTCATCCCGGCCGGTGCACCGGGTGCGCAATCTGGGGCTTCGCCGCTCCGGCAACGCCCGAACGCCCGTGGCCGGCGATGCCGGCCCCTTGGCCCGTGCGCGCCGGTAACCGGCGCGCCCCGCATCCCGTAGCGTAGCGATTCCGTCCCCCACCCCTTACCGCGACTTTCGACGTACCGGCTCCCGGTGCGATGCGCCACGGCGCACCGGCGCCGCACTTGCCCACTGCCCGGCCCCCTGTGCCGGGGCGGCATGCATGTGGCATCCGGCGGCGTCGATCCGGAACGCGGCTCCGGATACTCCGGAGCCGCGCGCACCCCGCGCGCGGGCACGGCGCAGACGGTTCCCGATCCGTTCCCGACGGCTTTCCGGTCCGCAAGGGCCATCCGGGGCAGCCCCCCGACAGAGCACACCAAGAGGCGACGATGGCAGACCAGGAACACATCATCGAGTTGCGCGGCGTCACCAAGACGTTCGAAGACACCGTGGCGCTCGACTCCATAGACCTCACCATCCGCAACGGCGAATTCCTGACCCTGTTGGGGCCGTCGGGCTGCGGCAAGACCACCATCCTGCGCCTGCTTTCGGGCTTCGAGCAGCCCACGGCGGGCGAGGTGCGCATCAACGGCCAGGTGGTCAACCGCGTGCCCCCCGAACAGCGCCAGGTGAATACCGTGTTCCAGAACTACGCGCTGTTCCCGCACATGACTGTGCGCGACAACGTGGCCTTCGGCCTGAAGATGCAGGGCGTGGCGGCGGACGAGACGGCCCGCCGTGTGCATGACGCCCTGCGCATGGTGCACCTGGAAACATTCGCCGATCGCAAGCCGCGCCAGCTTTCCGGCGGGCAGCAGCAGCGCGTGGCCATTGCCCGCGCGGTCATCAACAACCCGCTGGTGCTCTTGCTGGATGAACCCTTCAGCGCGCTGGACTTCAAGCTTCGCAAGCAGATGCAGCTTGAAATCAAGCATTTGCAGCGGCAGCTTGGCATCACCTTCGTGTTCGTCACCCACGACCAGGAAGAGGCGTTCGCCATGTCCGACCGGGTGGTGGTGATGAACGAGGGCCGCATAGAGCAGATCGGCGCGCCCAAGGAAATCTACGAGGAACCCGCCAACATGTACGTGGCGCGCTTCGTGGGCGACATCAACGCCTTGCCGGGCCGTATCGACGCCGTGCGCCTGGACTGGTCCGCCGCGCCGGGCGCGCCCCTGGCCCCGCCCGCGCCGGGCACGCCGGAGCACGCCGCCCTGCCGCCGGACCTGAAACCCGGCGAGCACCTGTACGACGCCACCGTGGGTGGCACGGTGTTTCCGGTGCGTTCGCCCCGCAGGCTGGCCCCCGGCGACGCGGTGCAGGTGCTGCTGCGGCCCGAGGATTTGCGCATCGACCGCATTGCGGTTGCGGAAACCCCGGATTGGCCGCACCTGTGGGGCCGCATCGAGGAATCGGTGTACAAGGGCGCCACGGTGGACCTGGTCATCACCCTGGACGACGGGCAGCGCCTGATGGCGGCCGAGTTCTTCAACGAGGACGACGAGGACATCAACTACAACCCCGGCGAGCGCGTGGCCGTAAGCTGGGTGGACGGATGGGAGGTCCTGCTGCCCGATGACGCGGCGTAGACCCTTCCGCACCGCCAGCATCGCCGTGGTCTGGTTGTGGCTGGGGCTGTTCGCCCTGTTGCCCAACCTTGGCCTGCTGCTGGTCACCTTTCTGGAGCGGGGCGAGTCGGACTTCGTGAGCCTGGTGTTCACGTGGGACAACTACGCCCGCCTCGCCGACCCGGTGTTCGTCAGGATACTGGGCGAATCGCTGTGGCTGGCCGCCGCCAGCACCCTGGTGTGCCTGCTCATCGGCTACCCGTTCGCCTACGCCGTGGCCACGGCCCGGCGCGGGCTGCGGCCGTGGCTGCTGTTGCTGGTGGTCATTCCGTTCTGGACCAACTCGCTCATCCGCACCTACGCGCTGATCATCATCCTGAAGTCGCAGGGCATCGCCTCCAACGTGCTGATGGCCCTGGGCCTCGTCAGCGAGCCGGTGTCGTTCATGTACGGCGAGTTCGCGGTGTTCACCGGGCTTACCTACACGCTGCTGCCGTTCATGATCCTGCCGCTGTACGCGTCCATAGAAAAGCTGGACAAGCGGCTGCTGGACGCGGCCAAGGACCTGGGGGCCAGCAGCCTGCGGGCCTTCTGGCACGTCACCCTGCCGCTGACCCTGCCGGGCATCGTGGCCGGGTGCATGCTGGTGTTCCTGCCTTCGCTGGGGTGTTTCTACATTCCGGAGATACTGGGCGGGGCCAAGAGCATGCTCATCGGCAACTTCATCAAGAACCAGTTTCTGGTGGCGCGCGACTGGCCGCTGGGCGCCGCTGCCAGCACCATCATGACCGCGCTGCTGGTGCTGATGATCATCGGCTACTGGCTCAGCAGCCGCCGGGTGGCCCTGCGCGAACGCAAGGGCGCGGATACCGGCGCGGCCACTGCGGGTCGCACGCCCGACGGCGGCCACGACATGACGCACGGCGCGGACGGTGCGCGCAGGGCGCGGGGGAGGGCATGACATGACCCTGCGCCTGCGCACCCTTCGCACCTGGCTCGTCTGGCTGGTCTACGCCTTCCTGTACGTGCCCATCCTGGTGGTCATCGTCTATTCCTTCAACGACGCGCGCTACACCACCGAATGGAAGGGCTTCACCCTGAAGTGGTATTCCGCCCTGGCCGCCAACGGCCCGCTGGTGGACGCCGCGCTGAACTCGCTGTCCGTGGCCACGCTGGCCGCCACCATCGCCACGGTGCTGGGCACGCTGGCGGCCATCTGCATCCGGCGCTACCGCTTTCCGGGGCGCAAGGTGCTGCACGGCTGCATCTACGTGCTCACCGTGTCGCCGGACATCGTCATGGGCATCTCGCTGCTCATCTTCTTCATCGCCATGGGGGTGCAGCTGGGGTTCTGGACCCTGCTGGCCGCCCATGTCACCCTGGCGCTGCCCTTCGTCACCGTGACGGTGCTGGCGCGCCTGGCCGAGTTCGACGAGCAGCTCATCGAGGCCGCGCGCGACCTTGGCGCGTCGGAATGGCGGGCCTTCCGCCATGTGCTGCTGCCCCTGGCCGCGCCCGCCGTGGCCGCGGGGTGGCTGCTGTCGTTCACCCTGTCCATGGACGACGTGCTGGTGAGCTTCTTCGTCACCGGCCCCACCTTCGAGGTGCTGCCCCTGCGCGTCTATTCCATGGTGCGCCTTGGCGTGAAGCCGGACATCAACGCCCTGTCGGCGGTGATGTTCACGCTGACCATAGTGCTGGTGCTGCTGGCACAAACCCTTACCAGGACGAGGAGGAAATGATGCGCACGAAGCTGCACGCGGCCCGCGCCGCGCTGGTGATGGTGGGCCTTGCCCTGGCGGTGCTGGCGGCGACGATGTTCGCGCGCCCCGCCGTGGCGGCGGAAGAAAAGGTGCTGCACGTCTACAACTGGTCGGAATACGTGCCCCAGTCGGTGCTCGACAGGTTCAGCAAGGAGACGGGCATCAAGGTGGTGTACACCACCTACGAATCCAACGAGGCCATGTACGCCAAGATCAAGCTGCTGAAGGGCGTGGGCTACGACGTGGTCGTGCCGTCCACCTACTTCATCTCCATGATGCGCGACGACGGGCTGTTGGCCAAGATCGACAAGACCAGGCTGAAGAATTTCAAGAACCTTTCGCCCAAGGTGCTGGACCAGCCGTTCGACCCCGGCAACGAATACTCCGTGCCCTACATGTGGGGTTCTGCGGGGCTGATGGTGAACAGGAAGGTGGTGGACCCGGCCTCCATCACCAGTTGGAACGACCTGAACCGCCCCGAGTTCGCGGGCAAGGTCATCCTGTCCGACGACCAGCGCGACTCCATGGGCGTGGCCCTGAAGGCGTTGGGCTATTCGGTGAACTCCACCAACGAGGCGGAGATCAAGGCCGCCTACGAATGGCTGAAGAAGCTGCTGCCCGCCGTGCGCGTGTTCGACGTGACCGCCAGCAAGCAGGCCTTCATCAGCGAGGAAGTGGCCGCGGGCCTGATCTGGAACGGAGACGCCTACATCGCCGCCAGCGAGAACAAGAACCTGGTGTACATCTACCCCAAGGAAGGCGTGCCCCTGTGGGTGGACAGCCTGGCCATCCCCGTGGGGGCCAAGCACAAGGAAAACGCCCACAAGTTCATCGACTTTTTGCTGCGGCCCGACGTGGCCAAGGAATGCGTGGAGGAATACAACTACTCCACCCCCAACGTGGGCGCCCAGAAGATCCTTTCGCCGGATCTGGCCAAGAGCCGCATCACCTCTCCCACCGACGCGGACCTGAAGAACGCGGAGTTCACCAACAGCGTGGGCAACGCGCTGGAAGTGTATGAAAAGTATTGGGAGATGCTCAAGACCGGCAGCTAGGCCGTCAGCTTCAGGGCAGAAAATGCAGGACGCCGGGTCGCGAGACCCGGCGTCCTTTCGTTGTTGGATGGGGGGCGCGTCACGCGCCGGGGGGCAGGTCGGGCACCGCGTGGCGCGCGGTGAGTTCCTTCAGCGCGGCCAGGTGCTCGGCGAAGCGGTAGTAGAACTTCACGTCGTTGCCCAGCACGTTGCCCAGCCGCACAATCTGCGTGTTGCCGATGCCGGTGCCCGACATCTGGTGGTGCACGCACGTGACCAGCCCGCAGTAGACGGCCTCGAAGCCGTGCAGGCACAGGTCCAGGTCGTGGGCGATGTCGTCCATTTGCGAGGGCGAGAAGCGGATGTCGAAGTCGCGCACCTTGTCCAGCGCGGCGCGGGTGAACACGTGGCAGCAACCCATGACGTTGGCGGTGGGCCGCACGAAATCGTAGAACCCGCCGTCGTAGTTGAAGTTGGGCGTGTCCAGGCTGATGCGCAGCAGGCCCGGCTGGGCCACGGACACGGTGCGGTAAAGGTACTGCAAGCGGCGCGGGCCGCCGGGAAAGACCGTCTTGGCCCCGGCCACGCCCGCACGCGGGTTGGACCGCAGCACGGAAACCAGCGCGGCCAGCCAGTTGGCGGGAACCTCCACGTCGTCATCCAGGAAGGCCACGTAGGCAGCCTCACGCCCGCGTGGAGTGTGCAGCAGCCAGTTGCGCGCGGCAGGCGCACCCACGTTGACGGGCAGATCGATGATGTCCATGCGCCCGCCGAACAGGCTGCCGTTCAGACCCGCCGCCATTTCGGAGGAACCGTCGGAGCAGCCGTTCAGCAGCAGGGTGATGGTGGCGTTGCCGGTGTCCGAGGCCGCCAGCGAGCGCAGCGTCTGCTCCAGTAGGTCGCGCTTGTTGTAGGAATACAGAAAGATGGCGATGGGGCCGGAGGCGTCGCCCAGCGCATCCGGCTGGGGGGCGAAGGGGTTCTCCAACTCATGCAGGCGCAGGGCCACGGGTATTTGCGTGGGGTCTTGCCGCAGCGAGGCCCGGTAAAAATCCATGCCTTCGGCCCGGTGGCCGGTGCGCACGGCCAGTTCGGCGGCGCAGTTCAGCCAGCCGGGATCACCCGCGCCTGCCTCTCGGGTCTGGTCGCGCAGGTCCAGCGCCATGGCGTCGTTGCCGTGCAACATGCACATCCGGAACCGCTCGCGGTCGAAGATGCCGCGCAGCAGGGGCGGGCAACGAAGCGATTCGTGCCACCCCTCGCCGGGGGTGATGTCCTGCTTCAGGTCAAGGTGCAGCAGGCGGTCGGCAAGGGCCACGGAAAAGGGCAATTCGCGGAACAGCCCCAGCAGCAACTGCCGGGCTTCGTCCGGGGGGCGGTTCACGGTCTGTTCGATGCGGTTGACCAGCGCCTCGGGGGTACGCACCTTGGCCAGTGCGCGGTGCAGGGGGGAATCTTCGGGCGCGCCTTCTATGCGCGCGGCCAGCACCGCGGCCTGTTCGTCAAACGGGGCCAGCCGGGCATAGGAACGCACCAGCCAGTGCAGCCACGCCACCTGACGGTGGGTCTTCAGCCCGCCCGTCTCGCTTCCCATCCGGTTCAGGTAGTGCACGCAGACCGGGGTATCCAGCAGGAAGTTGCCCAGGTGGTTGCGCAGATGGTCGATGGCGTCATCGACGGTCAGGGCTTCCAGTTCCGTCTGAAGGCCGGGGGGAACGTACTTGTAATGCATGACATCTCCGGCGAGTGCACGGGCGGCGGGTTTTCGGGCCGTGCCGGAGAAAGCAAGTTCTGCGCCAGCGGAAAGCGGCAGTTCCTGCCGCGATGCGCCCGGATCGGGCTTGCGCCAGGTGGCGCCGCCTGCGGCGCAGGCCGCCGGGATGCCGGGGATGGGCGCGCGGGCAGGGCTACCCGCCGCCACGGCCTCCCTTGTGCTTGCGCTGGCGCACCACGCCCCACACCTTGGACCATTCTTGCTCGTAGGTGGAGCGGGCGGCCTCTTCGGCCTGTTCGCAGGCGGCGCGGGCGGCCTGCTTCGCGCCTTTGGCCTTCGCGCCGCCGCCATCCGGGGCGGCGCAACCCTGTTCGTCGCGGCAGGCATCGGCCAGGCGCGCCATGGCCTCGTCCATCTGCCGTTCCAGCATCGCCAGGTATCCAGCCTCGTCTTCCATGGTGCCTCCCGGGCCGCCGTGCGGCGGCCTCCATGGCGGCGTTCCGGCGCATGCCCAGTCGTGATCGGTCGTGATCGGTCGTGATCGGTCGCGTCCGGACGCAGGTTGCGCCCGCCTGCGGTACTTCCCAACGATATCCCCAAACGATACCCCTTGAACAATACCCCTGACCCTGCATACCCGCATCGGATGGCCTCGTCCACGCGGCGCGCCACGTGACGATGGACCCTGCGCGGGAGTGCGACCGGGGGGTGCGCCTTCAATCGAGCAGGGCCGTGATTCGCGGGGAGGGCATGGAGCGGGGGGAAGGGCGAAAATTTTTCCGGACCGGCAGGGGGACAGCGCAAGATTCGGATGGAAAAGCGAACGCGGCGGCCCTATGTTGCCGTCATGGACACGCCCATCCGCCATACCGGGGCCGCGACCAAGCCCACCGCGCCCGCCCCCGCGCCACGGTCCGACGACCCGCGCCTGGCATTGGTGCGCGCCGCCTGCGTCACCCTGCGCGAGCGTGCGGAGTCGGTGCCCCTGGCCGAACTGGCCGAGGCGGCGGGCTTGAGCCCCAGCCATTTCCAACGGGTGTTCACCCGGCTGGTGGGCGTCTCTCCGCGCGAGTATCAGCAGGCCTGCCGCGAACAGCGCCTGCGCGGCGCGCTGGAACGCGGCACGCCCGTCGCCGAGGCCATCTACGAGGCCGGGTTCGGCTCGCCGAGCCGGGTGTACGAGGATGCGCACGGCATGCTGGGCATGACCCCGGCCCGCTACCGCAAGGGCGCGCCCGGCCAGCATCTGGCCGTGGCCGCCGCGCAAACCTCGCTGGGCTGGCTGGTCATGGCCGCCACGCAGGACGGGGTGTGCGCCATCGACATCGGTGATGACCGCGAAGCCCTGCTTTCCGGCCTGCAGCGCCGCTTTCCCCGTGCCGAACTGCACACCCCCAGCGGCGAGGTGCAGCAGTGGCTGGGCACGGTGGTGGCCTTCGTCGAGCATGGCGGCGCGCATCCCGCGCTGCCGCTGGACGTGCGCGGCACCGCCTTCCAGCACGCGGTATGGAGCGCCCTGCGCGAATTGCCGCCCGGCGCCACCCTGGGCTACGGCCAGCTTGCCGCGCGCATTGGCAGGCCAAAGGCCGTGCGCGCCGTGGCCGGCGCCTGCGCCCGCAACCCCGTGGCCGTGGTGGTGCCCTGCCACCGCGTGCTGGGCCGCGACGGCGCGCTCACCGGCTATCGCTGGGGGTTGGACCGAAAAGCCGAACTGCTGCGCCGCGAATCCGCCCGAATGCCTGGCGGGTGACGGCATCGCACCGTCTCCCGGCCTTGCCGCAGCGACGCGTCTCCCGTCTCCGCCGTCCGCCATCCAGAGGCTGACCGCAAGGCAGATCAGGCCGATACGAGCGGCAGGGGATGGAGGCCGCAAGGTCATCGGCCATCCCGCCGCATGCGGAAGGAAGGCTCGGCGACGACGACCGGGAAGGCGCAAGACCGCCGCACCCAGCCACCTTACATTGCCCAATGCCGCCATTACCGGCAGTTCCGGCAGGCGCAACGCGCGCCGGAGTGCCGTCCCCCCCCCCGTCGTGACCGACCATTCGATTGGGGCGGGGTCACCTGTCTTCCATCGGGAGGGAACATGCGTCCCGTCGATCTGTTTCGTCTGTTGCTGCTGGCCGCCATCTGGGGCTCGTCGTTCCTGTTCATGCGGCTGGTGGCCCCGGCGCTGGGGCCGCTGCTGACCGCGGAACTGCGCGTGCTGCTGGCGGGCCTGGCCCTGTTCGCCTGGTTCCGCGCCACCGGCATGGACCTTGGCCTGCGCGTTCACTGGCGCTTCTTCGCCATCGTGGGCACGGTGAATTCCGGCGTGCCCTTCGCGCTGTTCGCCTACGCCGCGCTGCACATTCCGGCGGCCTATTCCGCCGTGCTCAACGCCACGGCCCCGCTGTTCGGGGCCATTTGCGCGGCGGTGTGGCTGCGCGAGCGGTTCACCCCGGCTCGCATGGCCGGGCTGGCGCTCGGCATCGCCGGGGTGGCCGTCATGGTGGGGGTGGGGCCGGTGCGGCCGACCCCTCAGGTGCTGCTGGCCGTGGGGGCCGGTCTGGCCGCGCCGCTGTGCTATGGCCTTGCCGCCACGTACATCAAACTGCACGGCGCGGGCATTCGCCCCGGCGCGGTGGCCGCGGGCAGTCAGATCGGCGCGGCGCTGACCCTGCTGCCCGTGCTGCCCCTGTGGCCCGCGCCCGCCGTGCAAAACCCCGCGCTGCTCACCCCGCTGGTGCTGGCGTGCATCGCCATCCTGGCCTTGGTCTGCGGGGCCGTGGCCTACCTGCTGTACTTCCGGCTGGTGGAGGATACCGGCCCGGCCCGTGCGCTTACCGTCACCCTGCTCATTCCCGTGTTCGGCATGGGCTGGGGCGCGCTGTTCCTTGGCGAGCGCATCACCCCGGCCATGGCTCTCGGGGCCGCGTGCATCGTGGTCGGTCTTGTGTTGCTGCTGGACCTGCGCCAGCTGTTCCGGGGACGGATGCCCGGATAGGAAAAAACAGGGCGTCCCTGTAAGGATTTCTCCCTGAATGAAAAAGTGACGGCGGGCAGGAATCGTGTTTCCTGCCCGCCGTATTGCTTTGCGGAAATGGATGCGGCGGTTGGTGCGCGCCTTGAGTGCTTCCGTACCCTGCGTGCTAGATGTCTGCCCCGATCTTGTGCATGGCCACCATGCCGCCCTGCACGTTGACGGTGTTGGTGACGCCCAGTTCCTTGAGCATCAGCTGCGATTCGTAGGCGCGCAGGCCGGTGTTGCACACCAGCACCACGGTGCGGTCCTTGGGGATTTCCGCGATGCGGTCGTGGATTTCCTCTTCGGGGATGGCGTTCCACTGGCCGGGGTACTTTTCGGCCAGTGGCTGCGAGTTGCCGATGAGCCGGGTGTCGATGAAGCACACCGTGTCGTTGCTGGCGCGCTCGTTCCACAGTCGCTCGAATTCTTCGGGGTCGATGACGGCGCAGCGGCCTTCCAGGATGTTCTCGGCCACGTTGCCCGCCACGTTCAGGATGTCCATGGCCGAGGCGAACGGGGGCGAATACACGATTTCGGCGTTGCTGACGTCCTCGATGGTGGGCTTGTCGGCCAGCAGGGTGGCCACGGCGTTGATGCGCGCGGTGAGCGCGTCGCCCAGCGTGGACACGCCCTGGATGCCCAGAACCCGGCGGGTGGGCTTTTCCACCACCAGTTCCAGCGACATGATGGTCTTTTCCGGATAGAAGTGCGCCCGGTCGAACTGCTCCACATGCACGTTGATGGCGTCAAAGCCTTCGCGCAGGGCGGTTTCTATGGTCAGACCCGCGCCGCAGGCCGAGACCTCGAACAGCTTCACCACCCAGCTGCCCACCGCGCCGGGGAAGGTGGCGTCGCCACCGGCCAGGTTGGTGCCCACCACGCGGCCCTGGCGGTTGGCCATGGACCCCAGCGGGAAGAAGCCGGGCTTGCCGGTGATCAGGTTGGGGATGGTTACGCAGTCGCCGCCGGAATAGATGTCCGGGTCGCTGGTCTGCATGCGGTCGTTGACGATGAGCGCGCCGCGCGGGTCGGTGTCCAGCCCCGCCGCCTTGGCGATGGCCGTGTTGGGCGACACCCCGGCGGCCATGATCACCAGTTCCGCGTCGATGGTGCGCTTGTCGGTCACCACGCGGGCCACGGTGCCGTCCTCGCCTTCCAGCCGCACCACCTTTTCGCCGGTCAGCACGGTGACGCCGTTCTTCTCCAGGTCATGGCGCACCATGCGGGTGAGGGTGGAGGACAGAAAGCCCGGCATGAGCCGGTCGGTCAGTTCCACCACGGTCACGCCTATGCCCCACATGTCGGCCAGGGCCACGGCCATTTCCAGGCCGATGAACCCGCCGCCCACGATCACCGCGTTGCTCACCGTGCCCGCCGCCACGGAATTGCGGATGAATTCCGCCTCTTCCAGATTGGTGGCGGCGGTCACGCCCGCGAGGTCCAGCCCTTCCACGGGCGGCCGGTTGGCCCGGCTGCCCAGCGCCAGCACCAGCTTGTCGTAGGAAAGGGTTTGCTTCTCGCCCGTGCGCAGGTGTTCCACCAGCACGGTCTTGGCCGCGCGGTCGATGGACACGGCGCGGGTTTCGGTCAGCACGTCCACGTCCTTGTTGACGCGGAAGAATTCGGGGTCGCGCACCACGTTGTAGGGGGTGGCCTGCAGCGCGTCGATGTTGTTGACCTCGCCCGAGACGAAATAGGGAATGCCGCAGCCGCCGTAGGAAATGCGCGGCGACTGGTCGATCATGGTGACCTTGGCGTCGGGTTCGAGGCGCTTGAAACGGCAGGCGGCCTTGGGGCCAAGGGCCACGGCCCCGATGACGACGACGTGCTTGGACATGCTGGAACCTCCGTGGGCTGCGCGCGCGTCTGGCGGCGCGGGGTGCGGCGCGCGGCATGGGGTCGCGCGTCTGTTCGGGCTTGCGCGGGTGCGCCGGGGCTGGCCGGAACATGCGGCAGCGGCGGCGACGCGGTACGAAACGATCGGAAAAGTTCGGCCCCGCAAGGGGTTGCACTGCCCCAGGCGCGGGCGGCCGTCAAGATGGCTGCGTGGAATCGGCCATTTCCGGTGACGCCATGCAGTCAGGGTGCTGGCGCAGCGCCGGGATAACGGCATGAAATACCCCACGCGAGTGGGGGTATTGCCTACCGTATGGGTATGATTTAGGCGCTTTCGCGCCGCGTGGCAAGGTCTGCGTGTACTTACTGCAAGGAGGGGGCGAAGAAAAGTGCGGGCGCGGCGGCCGTTGCGCCGCGAAGGCGGGGGAAAGGACGGGCTGGCGCGTGGCAGGTCTCCGCGCGGGCGGAAAAGAATGAGGCTGCGGGAAGCCCCGGCCAGGGCGGGTGATCGTCGTGAAGTCGGGGAGGCTGGGGGCAGGGTGCGCGGGCGGCGGGAAGTGGGGCGGGGCTCGCCGGGCGGCGTGGCGGGCGGAAAACGGCAAAAGGAAAGGCGTGCCGCTCCGGATATCCGGGAGATTCCGCGCTCTGCGCCGGGATCTCTGCTGCACGCCTGTTAGGGATTATCTTCCGTGTCCCTATTCATCGGGGGCAACTCGCTTTGCCGTTATGGGGGTAAATCTCTGCCAGAACAGTCCTCCGATGGTGTTCTTCGCTTGCTCACCCTAGCCGCGTTCCGTGCGTCGTGCCGTGGCTCGGCTGGGCTCCGCCTGCTTCCGGCGCAGGCTGCGAGCGCTCTGTGCACTGGTTGCGAACCTCGCGACGCCCTCGGCATCGCTGCGTACTCCGGCGGGATGCCGACCCACTGGCTAGGTCGATCTTTTCCGCCGGTGATTACAACGTAGCCGTGTGTCGCGTTGCTGTAAAGGGGGTGTGGCGTTGTGAAGGCACTCTTGCGGCGGATGCATGGCATTTTTCCGCATGCTGCGGTGTGTTGCAACATGGCGCATCCATTGATGGACATGGATATGCGCATGCGGGCATGCCGCGCGGCGCAAATGCGGCCAGTGCAACATGGCGTAGCAAAAGGGTATTTTTCTTCAAAAAAATACCAGTAGCAATGGCGGCATGTTGAGCCAGTGCAGAGGGCGGCGCGCCGGTATGCGGCACTGTGCGCCCGCACGATGCACGGGGGTGCCCCATGCGCCGCCAGCCGCACTGGTCGTGGCGGCAGGACAGCTGGAGCGGCTGCGAGGAACACCCCGGATGCACGCTCGGACGCGCGCTGTGAAAACCAGGGGCTGCCGCCGGGTGAGCTGGGTTCGCGCGCCGGAAAGGGCGCGGCCGCGCCGTGCCGGGGGCACGCCCGGCTACTGCACCACGTCGGATTCCATGTCCGGCCAGTCGTACCCGGCGTCCGTCCCGGCCTCGTCGTCGGTGGCGGGGCAGGCGTCATCGCTGCCGTCCGCATCGCCCGCGCCACTCCCTTTGCCAGCGCGTTTGCCGCAGGGGCGCAGGTCGCGCTCCCAGTCGATGCGGCCCGCGATTTCCGCCACCAGGTCGCCCAGCCCCTGCCGCGTGGCGGCGGACAGGGTGATGGCGTCGGGATGCACCGCGCGCAGGGTTTCGCGCGTGGCCTCGTCCAGGGTGTCCCACTTGTTCAGCACCAGCAGGCGCGGCACCTCGTGCAGTTCCATGTCGGTGAGGATGGTGTCCACCGCCGCCAATTGGCGGTCCAGTTCCGGGTGGCCCGCGTCGGCTACGTGGATCAGCAGGTCTGCCGCCTCCAGTTCCTCCAGCGTGGCGCGGAAGGCTTCCAGCAGTTCCTTGGGCAGGTTGCGGATGAAGCCCACGGTGTCGGCCAGGATCAGTTCGCGCTCGTGCGGAAAGCGCAGGCGGCGGGTGGTGGGGTCCAGCGTGGCGAACAGCTTGTTCTCGGCCAGCACGTCGCTATTGGTCAGGGCGTTGAGCAGGGTGGACTTGCCCGCGTTGGTGTAGCCCACCAGCGAGGCCAGCGGCACCCGCTGCTTGGCCCGCCGGGCGCGGGCATAGGCCCGCTGGCGGCGCAGCGATTCCAGTTCGTCCTTGATGCGCCCGATGCGGTCGCGGATGCGGCGGCGGTCGGTTTCCAGCTTGGTTTCGCCGGGGCCGCGCCCGCCTATGCCGCCCATCAGGCGGTCCATGGCGCGGTTTTTTCCCACCAGGCGGGGCTGGGTGTACTTCAGTTGGGCCATTTCCACCTGCAGCTTGCCCGCGCGGGTGGTGGCATGCTGCGCGAAGATGTCCAGGATCAGCTGGGTGCGGTCCAGCACCTTGCGTTCGGTGACGTCGGCCAGGTTGCGCAACTGGGCCGGGGAAAGCTCGCCGTCGAAGATGATCATGGTGGCGTTGCCCTGCAGGGCCAGCACCTCCAGTTCCGCCAGCTTGCCCTTGCCCAGGATGAACTTGGGGTTCAGCGTGGGCACGCGCTGGACCAGGGTGCCAGCGCAGCGCACCCCGGCGGTGCGGGCCAGTTCCACAAGCTCGGTCAGGTTCAGTTCCTGAAGCGCGCGGGGGGCCGTGGACACGCTGACCAGCACGGCGGCGGGCCCTTCGGCTTCGGCGGCAAGGCTGGCGGTATGGGCGATGTGCTCGGCATGGCTGCGTCCCTGGGGCACGGCCCCTGCGGCAATGCCCGCCGCGCCTGCCTTGCGGACGGGCGCGGCCGCGCGCGCGTCGCTGGCGGCGCGGGCCATTTCTGCTTCCAGCGCCTCCACCTGGGCCACCATGTCCGCGTCCACGCGGTCCCACGGCTGGGCCGGGTGCACCCGGTAGGGCTTGCCGTCCACGGCCTGCGGCAGCAGATGGGCCTGCTGGAAGGTCAGCGGTTCGCCCCATTCGTTCACGGTCAGCACGCCAAAGCCGTCCAGCCGCAGGAACAGCAGGTCCATCAGGTCTTCCTGCGAGAGCAGGTCGGTGCCGAGGTGGGTGTGCAGCAGGCGCAGGCCGCGCAGGCGGCCGGAGCCGGTGCGGGCGCGGGGCAGTTCCGGAATGGTGATGGCCCCGGTGTCGCCCACCAGCACCATTTCCACGCGGCCCTGGCGGTCGATGAGCAGGGCCACCTGACGGCCTACGCTGCGCGACAGCGCGGCAAGCTCGCGGGCCTGCTCGTGCGAATAGCCGCCCACGGAGGGAAAGCGGCGCTGGTACAGGCGGGTCAGGGCCTTGACGTGGCTGGGCTTGAGCCCCTGGGTGTTGCCGAGAACCTTGGCGATGGGAGTGCTCCTGCGCTGGCGGAATGGAAATGGGGCGTGCGGGCGGCTGCCCGGCGCGAAAGCCCATCATACGCGGAAGGGGCGGCGCGGGGAAGCGGCGGAAACAGGGCATCCGCACGGCTGTCGGGCTGGGAAGTGGCAGCCGCGGGATGCGGGCCGGACGGATTCCGCCCCATGACGAAACCGGGCGTCCCTGGGGACGCCCGGTCTGCAGTCGAAACGAAGGTTATGGTCGCTACCGTGCCGCGGCGGCCAGATAGTCGGCGATCATCCGGTCGTAGGCCGCCGTGGCGGCAAAGGTGAGCACCGACATCTCGCGCCGGAATTCCAGCCCCACGCGCATGGAGTTGCCGCGCATTTCCTCCATGGCCCGGCCGTAGTACGCGGGCGAGGGCAGCACGAGGATGGAGTGGTAGTTCTTGGCGGCCGCGCGCAGCATGCAGGGGCCGCCGATGTCGATTTCCTCCACGGCCTGCTTGAGGTCCAGACCCTTGGCCGCGGCGGTGGCGAAGTCGTACAGGTTCACGCAGATCAGGTCGAACGGGGCGATGCCCAGTTCGCGCAGCGTGGCCACGTGTTCCGGGTTGTCCTTGTCGGCCAGCACGCCGCCGTGGATGTGCGGGTGCAGCGTCTTCACCCGGCCCCCGAGGATTTCGGGAAAGCCGGTCACGCGGCTGACGGGGGTGACCTTCAGCCCCGCGCCTTCGAGCATGCGGCGCGTGCCGCCGGTGGAGACGAGTTCCACGCCGTTGCCCGCCAGAAAGGCCGCGAAGTCGGCCAGGCCGCTCTTGTCCGTGGCGCTCATGAGCGCCCGTTTGATGGGCAGGAACTCCATGCATACTCCTTGTGCGCGTAAATGATCACTTGGCAGTGCCAGAAGACGTCCGGCAGCGCAAGGGCGTGAGCGGCGCGGGCCGTGGCGTGCGGGGCCGCGCACCTGGCTGGCGTCGGTGTGCGTCGTCCGCCCCGTCATGAATCGCAATGCGGTTACGGCCGGCGCAATGGCGAGGCCGGGCGCATGCGCGGACAAGCGGCGGGGGAACCCGCAACTCTGCAGCCCGGCTAGTCTTCCTGCCCGCCCTTCAGTTTGCGGAAGATGGTGCTGCGGTCCACGCCGAACTGCTTGGCCACCTCGGCGATGGTGCCGTAGCGGGCCAGCGCCTGGCGCAGCACGCGCCCTTCCAGTTCGTGCATGATGTCCTTGAAGCTGCGCCCCTCGATGTCCACCCCCGCCCCGGCGCTGGCGCAGGGCGCGGCCTTGGCCTGCGCGGGGCGGACGAAGGGCAGGTCGCGCGGTTCGATGACGTTGCGCTGGCAGGTGACCACCAACCCCTGCATCAGATTTTCCAGTTCGCGCACGTTGCCGGGCCAGCCGTGTTCGCGCAGGGCGTCCTCGGCCTGGGGCGACAGGGCGAGGCTGCGGCGGTACTTCGAGCAGTAGAACTTCAGAAAGCCCTGCGCCAGCGGCACGATGTCCGCCTTGCGCTGGCGCAGCGGGGGAATGCGGACCACAGCCACCTTCAGGCGGTAGTAGAGGTCGCTGCGAAAGCGCCCGTCGCGCACTTCCTTTTCCAGATCCTTGTTGGTGGCGGCCACGATGCGCACGTCCACCCTGGATGAGGTGGTGGAGCCCACCCGCATCACCTCGCGGTCTTGCAGCAGGCGCAGCAGGCGCGATTGCATGGGCATGGGCAGCTCGCCGATTTCGTCGAGGAACAGGGTGCCCCCGGCGGCGGCCTCTATGAGGCCCATCTTGCCGTGCCGGTTGCCGCCGGAGAAGGTGCCCGGCGTGTAGCCGAACAGTTCCGTCTCGATGAGGTTGGCGGGAATGCTGGCGCAGTCGGCCTTGATGAACGGCTTGCCCGCGCGCGGGCTGACCGAGTGCAGCCGCCGGGCCAGCACGTCCTTGCCCACGCCGGTGTCGCCCAGCAGCAGCACCGTGGCGTCGGTTTCGGCGATGCCTTCCAGCTGTTCGCAGATGCTGCGCATGACGGCGCTGTGCATCATCTGGGGGTAGTTCTCGGTGCGTTCGGGGCTTGCGCTGCTCAGGCTCTGGAAAGCGTCCAGCAGTTCCTTTTGCGAGGCCAGTTCGCGCTTCAGTTCCACCAGGGTGGTCACGTCGCGCATGAAGGTGACCACGTAGACCACCTCGCCTTCGCGGTCCAGGATGGGGCTGCCGTCGAGGAACAGCTTGCGGCCGTTGGAGATGTTCTGGATAGAGGTGGTGCCCTGGCGGGTTTTGACGATCTCCGGGTTGAGCACCACGTCGAATACGCCGTGGCGCATCATCTCGATGGCCGACTTGCCGAGCAGATCTTCCTTGGGGATGCCGGTCAGTTCGCTGTGCCGCCGGTTGAGGTAGATGATGACCCCCGCACGGTCGGTAATGCAAATGGCGTCCTTGAAGGTGTCCAGCAATTGGTCGAGGTATTCCGCAAGCATGTCGCTCCCTTGACGCAGGGCTCGGCCGCACTTCGCCCGGTGTCCGACGGAGGGCGCGGCCGGGTGTCCGGGGACGGCGATTCCGCTCCGCCATGGGACGGGTATAGGCCAAGGTCGGGGTGAAGGAAAGGCGGGCACGCCCTCCACGGGCCAGCATGTGGGCGCGCCCGCCCTGCGGGTGTCTTTCCGGCTGCGGGTGTTGCCGGAAAGGGGCCGGGCATGCGCGTCGCCCCGCATGCCCGGCCAGCGGATCACATGACGGCTGGAGCCGTGGGTGCCATCCAGCGCGGGGCCTTGTCCCGGCGTTGCGGCCTTGCCGACATGGGGAGCCTATCCGCCAAGTCCGCCCATGCAGGTGTACTTGATCACCGTGTAGTCATCGAGGCCGTGGCGCGAACCCTCGCGGCCCATGCCGCTTTCCTTCACGCCGCCGAACGGGGCCTCGCAGGTGGAGATGAGGCTTTCGTTGATGCCCACCAGCCCGTATTCCAGCGCCTCGGACACGCGGAAGGCGGTGCCCAGGTCGCGGGTGTAGGCGTAGGCGGCCAGCCCGAATTCCGTGTCGTTGGCCATGGCGATGGCCTCGGCCTCGGTCTTGAAGCGGAACACCGGAGCCAGCGGTCCGAAGGTTTCCTCCTTGGCGAAGGCCATGTCCGGGGTGGCCCCGGCGATGACCGTGGGCTCGAAGAAGTTGCCCCCCAGGCTGTGGCGGCGGCCGCCGCAGACCAGGGTGCCGCCCTTGGCCAGGGCGTCCTTGACCTGCGATTCCACCTTGGCCAGCGCCTTGCCGTCGATGAGCGGTCCCTGGGTCACGCCGTCGTCCAGGCCGTTGCCCACCTTCAGGCCGGAAACGGCCACGGCCAGCTTCTGCACGAACAGGTCGTACACCCCTTCCTGCACGTAGAAGCGGTTGGCGCAGATGCAGGTCTGGCCGGTGTTGCGGTACTTGCTGGCCATGGCCCCGACGATGGCGAGGTCGATGTCCGCGTCGTCGAAGATGAGGAACGGCGCGTTGCCGCCCAGTTCCATGGACACCTTCTTCACCGTGGAGGCGCACTGGCGGATCAGTTCCTTGCCCACCTCGGTGGAGCCGGTGAAGCTGACCTTGCGCACGGCGGGGTTGGACGTCAGTTCGCCGCCGATTTCGCGGGCCGAACCGGTCAGCACGTTGAACACGCCCTTGGGCACCCCCGCCTGCTCGGCCAGCCCGGCCAGGGCCAGGGCGGAATAGGGGGTCTGGCTGGCGGGCTTGATCACCACCGGGCACCCGGCGGCGAAGGCCGCGCCCACCTTGCGGCCGATCATGGCCGTGGGGAAGTTCCACGGGGTGATGATGCCCACCACGCCCACCGGCTCGCGGGTGACCAGGATGCGCTTGCCCGGCCACGGGGCGGGCACCACGTCGCCGTACATGCGGCGGGCTTCTTCCGCGAACCAGCGCAGGAAGCTGCACGCGAAGCCGATTTCGCCGCGTGCTTCGGGCAGGGGCTTGCCCTGTTCCAGGGTCATCAGCTTGGCCAGGTCGTCCTGGTTCTGCATGATCAGATCACGCCAGCGCAGCATGATGTCCGCGCGCTGCAGGGCGGTCAGGGCGCGCCAGGCAGGCCAGGCGCGGGCGGCGGCGGCGATGGCGCGGGCGGTTTCCGCCTTGCCGCATGCGGGCACCGTGCCCAACTGCGTCCCGTTGGCGGGGTTGTGTACGGCAATGGTGGCGTCGCCGTCGGCCCCCACCCACGCGCCGTCGATGTAGCATGCCTGACGCATCAATTCGGGATTGCTTAACATGTGTGCTCCTTTCAGGTTCCGGATGCTGCGGGGGCCAATGGGGCCCGGGGAAGGCGAAGAGGGGCGTTGCGCCCCCAGTCCATGGGGTCCGTGGGGTTCGTGGTTATTCGGTCGCCTTGTACACGGCGTTGCAGTCCTCGCGGCCGAGCCCCGCGGCGCTGGCGCGCCGAAAGGTTTCCAACGCGGCGGACATGGCCGGAATCTTCATGCCCCAGGCGGCGGCCATTTCGCAGCCCAGGCGCACGTCCTTCAGGGCAAGGTCGAGGCCGAAGCGGTTGGCGTAGTCGTCGGCCGCGATCCACGGGCCGCGCACGTCCATCTGGAAGCTGCGCGCCCCGGTGTCCTGCAGCAGGGCGATGAGCGCGCCGCGCTCGATGCCGGCCTTTTCGCCAATGCGCAGCCCCTCGGCCAGCACGGCCAGGTTGGTCATGCCCACCATGTTGCTGATCAGCTTGACGGCGCACGAGGCGGCCACGCCGCCCATGTAGTAGGCGGGCTTGCCGATGACGGGCCAGATGTCGGCCAGGCTGTCGAACACGGCCCGGTCGCCGCCGATGAACATGGGTTCCTCGGCCTTTTCCGCGTGGGCGGGCGTCTTGCCCAGGGTGCATTGCAGGAAGGCGCATCCCCTGGCCTTGGCTGCTGCCTCCAGCCGGGCCGAGGTCTGCGGGTCGATGGTGCTCAGATCCACGTGGATGGCGCCGGGCTTCAGGCGTTGCAGCAGGCCGTCGTCACCCAGCATCACTCCTTCCACGTGGGCGGGCAGGGGCAGGCTGGTGAAGACGAGGTCGCACCCGGCCAGGTCGGCCAGGGCGGCGGCGGTGCGTCCGGTGGGGCCCGCGCCGGCGGTGCGCGCGGCGGCCTCGGCGCTCAGGTCGTAGACCAGCACGTCCTTTCCGGCCCGGATGAGATTGCGGGCCAGCGGTCCTCCCATCAGCCCTGCTCCGATGAATCCGATATGCATGACGTTTCTCCCTGGCTGGCGTTGCCCGCGCACCGCGCGGGCCCGGTTTGACGTTGCGTCCGTCGCGCCCCCCGGAATGTGGCCAAGCGGGCCAAAAGGGGCCGGTGAGACGGCACGGACGAAAAGAACCGCTATGGACTGCAAACGTTGGGGAACGATGGGAAACGATGGCGGGCCGCCGTCCACCGCCCGCCTGCACGAGGGGCGGGCGGAGGGGTGGGCAGGCGGCCTACCACCACTTGATGCGCTCGGTCACGTATTCGCGCAGCCGGACGAACTCGGGGTCGTCGTACTGGCGGGGGCGGGGCAGATCCACGATGACCTCTTCCTTGATGGTCGAGGGCTTGGGCGACAGGATCAGGATGCGCTCGGCGAGGTAGATGGCTTCTTCGATGTTGTGGGTGATGAAGGCCACCGTGCTGCCCAGTTCCTTCCAGATGCGGATCAGCTCGTCCTCCAGGTAGTAGCGCAGCTTTACGTCCAGTTGCCCGTAAGGCTCGTCCATCAGCAACAGGTCCGGGTTGATGGCGAAGTTGCGCGCGATGACCACGCGCTGCTCCATGCTGGCGGAAAGCTGCTGTGGGTAGTAGGTGCGGTATTTGCGCAGCCCCACGAGGTCGAGCATGCGTTCGGTGCGCAGTTCTATCTCCGCTTCCGGCAGGCGCTTGATGCGCAGGCCGAAGCGGATGTTGTCCTCCACCGTCAGCCAGGGGATGGCGGAAACCTCCTGGAACACGAAGGCGATGTTGTGGATTTCCGGCGAGGCGGGCACGCCGTCCACCAGGATGGACCCTTCGGTCATGGGAATGAACTGCGAAAGGCAGTTCAGGAACGTGGTCTTGCCGCAGCCCGTGGGGCCCACGATGCACAGCAGTTCCCCCTGATAGATCTCGAAGTTGATCTTATCGAGCACCAGCAGGTCGCCGTAGCACTTGGTGAGGTTTTCCACCTGCACCTTGGTCTTGCGGTTGGCGGCGTAAGGATACGTGGCGGCAGTCTCCATGACATGTCTCCTATAGGGAAAGGTCCGTGGCGTTGGAGATCTGCTTTCTGTAGGTGAGAAAAGCAGGGTCGGTGTAGTTGCGCGGCGAGGGGATGTCGATGGCGTATTCCGCCTTCACCCTGCCGGGCAGCACGGACATGACCAGTATCCTGTCGCCCAGGTAGATGGCCTCTTCGATGTTGTTGGTAACGAAGATGACCGTGCGCTTGTCCTTTTCCCAGATGGAGCGCAGGTCCTGTTCCATGGCGTAGCGGGTCTGGGCGTCCAGCGCGCCGAAGGGCTCGTCCATCAGCAGGATGTCGGGGGCGTTGGCGTAGGCGCGGGCGATGCCCACGCGCTGCTTCATGCCTCCGGAAAGCTGCTCCGGGTATGCTTTCTCGAAGCCCTTCAGCCCCACCAGGTCGATGTAGTGGTGGGCCGTGGCCAGCCGTTCCTTCACGGGTACGCCGCGCACGGCCAGGCCGAAGGCCACGTTGTGCTCCACGGTCTTCCACGGCATCAGGGCGTAGCGCTGGAAGACCATGGCCCGGTCCGGCCCCGGCCTGGTGACCGGCGTGCCGCCCAGCAGCACTTGCCCGGCAGAGGGTTCGATGAGCCCGGCGATGCAGTTGAGCAGCACGGTCTTGCCGCACTGGCCCGGCCCCAGGACGACCAGGAATTCGTTCTCGCGCACCGACAGCGACACGCGGTCAAGCACCAGCAGCCGCTGGTCCTGCCCCGGCACGTGGAATGCCTTGGACAGGTCGCGGCATTCGATCTTGGCAGTCTGCTTCGTCATACAAGCTCCCTCCGCCAGGGGCACAGCGCCCGTTCCGCCCAGCGCAGCGAGGCCGCCAGCAGCGAACCCACGATGCCGATCAGGATCATGCCCACGAGGATCATGGGCGGGCGGTTCAGGTCCATGCCCTGGATGATGATGAACCCCACGCCCTCGCGCGCGCCCACCAGTTCCGCCGCCAGCACGCACATCCAGGCCATGGACAGCGCGTTCTGCAGCCCGGCGAAGATGGAGGGCAGGCACGCGGGCACGGCCACGTTGAAGAACTGCTGCCTGCGCGAGGCCCCGAACGAGCGGGCCGCGTCGATGAGCAGCGGGTCCACGTAGCGCATGCCGGTGTACGAGTTCAGCACCAGGATGACGAAGGAGCCCACGAAACAGATGAACACCTTCGACCCTTCGGCCACGCCCAGCCACAGGATGGCGATGGGTATCCAGGCGATGGGCGGGATGGGCCGCAGCAGTTCGAAGATGGGCGAGACGATCTTCTCGCACGTCCGGTTCCACCCCATGCACAGGCCCAGCGGCAGCCCCAGCACGGTGGCCCACAGGTAGGCGGTGAGCACCCGCCTGAGGCTGAAGCCCACGTGGGCCAGGATGTCCTTGCCGCCCACGGGGGTGTGGAACAGGCGCACGGCTTCGTCCCAGACGCGGCCGGGAGAGGGAAGGAAGTCGGGGTTGGTGTACAGCGAGACCACCTGCCAGAAGGCCACGAAGGCCAGCAGCGATCCGGTGGTGAGCGCGGCGGGCATCAGCCGCTTGCCGAGTCGACCGATCATGAGAGCCTCCGGGAAGATGCGAAGCGGGCCTCGATCCTGGTCAGCCCCCACGACATCAGCGCCCCCAGCAGGCCGATGGCCAGCATGCCCACGATGATGATGTCCGGGCGGGCCAGCCTGCGGCCGAGCTGGATCATGTAGCCAAGCCCCTGCGAGGCGGCCAGCAGTTCGGCCGCCACCAGGGTGGTCCACGCGGCGTTGAGCGACAGCTTGATGCCCGTGAACACCATGGGGATGGCCGAGGGGATGCCGATCTTGCGGAAGGTTTCGAAATTGGAGGCGCCGTAGATGCGGGCAACGCGGATCAGCACCGGGTTGGTCAGGCGGATGCCCGTGTACGAATTGATCACGCAGGGCACGAACGCCGCCAGAAAGATGATGAACGCCTTGGCGTGGATGCCGATGCCCAGCCACAGGATGGCGATGGGTATCCAGGCGATGGGCGGTATGGGGCGCACCGCGTCGAACAGCGGGCGCACCAGCAGGTTGACGGGCTTGTACCAGCCCATCAGCAGCCCCAGCGGCACGCCGATGCACACGGCGGCTCCGAACCCGGCCAGCGCCAGCGACAGGCTGGCCCAGGCGTGCTGCTGCAACAGCGCGCCGTCGGGGTTGGGCTCGGACAGCTTGTCCACGAAGACGCCAAGAATCTCGGATGGGGGAACCAGCTGGTAGGGTCCGATGATCTCGAACCGGCAGATCAGTTCCCAGATGACCAGGAAAAGGATCAGGCTGACGACGGATATCCAGTGTTCACGGGCGGCGGCCGCGAGGTAGCCGGCCTTTGCGACCTCCAGCGATACGGGGCTTGGTGCGTCGTCTGTGGTTGTCTGCATGCTAGACTCCTGTCGCGCGTGGGAAGGGGAGGACGACAGGGCTCCATGCCGGGCGGAACCTGTCGCGCGGGTCGTCGCGCCATCCTCCGTAACCGTCCTCCGGCGCCAAGCGCCGGAGGACGGCGGAGGCGGCGTCGCTATTTCGCCGCGGCGCGGCGTTCGGCCAGCTTCTTCATGAACGACGGGTCGATCCCGTAGTTGCTCTTGACGTAGCGGTCGTATTCCTTGGCGGTGATGCGGCCCTGGGTGAGCATGAACCTGGCGACGCCGTCCATCCACGCGGCGGTCTTGGCCGGGTCTTCCAGCAGGCGCACCTGTTCGTTCACGTCGTACAGGGGGCGGTACTTGAATTCCTTTTCCACCTGGTCGCGGGTCAGTTCCAGGCCGCAGTACCCGGTGAAGTAGTTCAGCAGGGGCTCAACGCTCTTGCCGGGCTCGGTCTTCATCATCTCGATGCCGCGCATGTACACGTCCAGCCAGTCCACCACGAGGTCGGGGAACTTCTCGGCAAAGTCCTTGCGCACGCCGATGCCGCCCAGAATGACCACCCCGGCCTTGTGGCCCGAGGAGACCTTTTTCCAGCCCTTGGCCTCGGCGATGTAGCTGAACGGGGCCCACAGCTGGATCACGTCGCCTTCGCCCGCGTTGAAGGCGGTGACGGCCTGGCCTTGCTCCATGTGCACCAGCGAGACGTCGGTGTCCTTCAGCCCCAGCGCGGCGAGGGTGGCGGTGAGGGCGTAATGGCCGGTGGACACGGTGGTGGCCAGCACCTTTCTGCCCTTCCAGTCGTCGGGGCTGCCGTAGACGTCGGGAAGCTTGGGGTTGACGCCCTTGTTCTTCAGCAGCGGCGAATCGGGGCGCACCCACAGGTCGTTGGTTTCCGATTCGTCGTTGGAAATGCCGATGAACTTGTAGCCGTAGCGCATGCTGGCCATCATGGTGGGCAGGGCTCCCATGGCCCCCACGTCCCACTGGTCCGCGGCCAGCGCCTCCACCTGGGGCGCGCCCGAGGCGAACAGCATGAACTTGTTGGTGAACGGGGCATTGGCGAGCCAGTTGGCCTTTTCCGCGTACCACAGCGGCATGCCGTGCAGGCAGGGCTGCGCGCTGGTGCGGATTTCAGGCTTGTCGGCCGCGCTGGCGCAAGGGGGGGTGAATCCGGCGACCATGAATGCGCCGGCAAGAAGGAGGGCAAGGGCAGTGGCTAGACGTTTTTTCATGTACGACCTCGCTGTTGCTATGCTGTGAAATTGTCACATGAAGCCGGGACGGAGCCGTCTGACACAGGAAAACATC
Source organism: Desulfovibrio sp. A2 (assembly GCF_000226255.1). Classification (GTDB taxonomy): domain Bacteria; phylum Desulfobacterota; class Desulfovibrionia; order Desulfovibrionales; family Desulfovibrionaceae; genus Cupidesulfovibrio. The sequence continues at coordinate 24,224 of NZ_AGFG01000044.1, read as the reverse complement.
GGTTACTTCGCCGTGAATCCACCATCGAGCATGATCGTTTGCCCAGTGACGTACGATGATGCGTTGCTTGCGAGGAATATGGTCAGGCCATGCAGATCTTCCATGCGCCCGTTGCGGCCAAGGCAGGTTTGCGCCGCGTGGCGGGAAGCTGTTTCCGGATCGTCGAACACCGGAGCGGTGAGCGCGGTGGGGAAAAAGCCGGGGCCGATGGCGTTGCAGGTGATGCCGTACGGCCCCCAGGCCTGGGCCATGGCGCGGGTAAGCTGCACGATGCCGCCCTTGGCCGCGCCGTAGGGCGCGCTGTGGGGCATGGCCCGGTAGGCTTGCAGGGAGGCGATGTTGATGATGCGGCCCCAGCGGCGTTCGCGCATGCCGGGGGCCAGCGCCTGGACGAGGAAGAACGGTGCGGAAAGGTGCAGGTCGATCTGGCGCCGCCAGGCTTCGGGGGTGATGTCCTCGAACGGTTGGCGCAGGTTGATGCCCGCCGCGTTGACCAGGATGTCCACCCGGCCCAGCATGTCCCGGGCCCGCGTCGCGCCGACCGCGATGGCGGCGGGGTCGGCCAGGTCCGCGGAAAGCGTCTGGGCATCGATGCCCAGAGAGGCGAGGCGCCCGACCGCCCGGTCCAGTTCGGGTTGGCGGCGGGCCAGCAGCAGCACGCGCGCCCCGGCGAGTCCCAGCGCGGTGGCCATGGCTTCGCCAAGACCGGCGCTGCCGCCGGTGACCAGCGCGCTCCTGCCCGCAAGGTCGAACAGTCCGGCCTGGGGGGGCGGGGCGGGTGCAACGGGACGTTCGGTCTGATTCATGGGAGACCTGCCGCAAGCGGACGCCATCTGGAGCTGGCGTCGACGTGTTGGTGAACGATGTGGCACGGGTGTCTTTCGCAAGCACCCACCGCATGTGAAACGCGGGCTAATCCATTCGCGGCCTGCTTTTCCCTTCGTGCTTCGTTGCGGACGCCGTGGCGGGGCATGGCGTGATGCGTTGCGGATGAGCAGCGTTGCAACCAACGGAAGCTTTTCGTCATGGAAACTCCATGGATAAGACAGCTGCCTGATCATCAGTGTGCATGGATAAGCAGTTGGTTTGCATCTCCGCCGCGTCGCCGCCACTGCTACGGGCCATGTGCGAGTGGCGTGTTTCAGAGAGGAGCAAGAATGGTGCCGGTTGTGAATGATTGAGCAAGCGAAGAAATTGATTGTATGAACACTCTTTTTTGCCAGGCAATATACTGATAATATTATGTAATATTGCCAAGTGATTTTCCTTTGGGGGGGCATCTTGTCCGCAAGCTGGCTGTGAACCGCACGCGGCACGAGACCGGCAACGTCGCTTTTCAACATCATGGTAATGGGAGGCGTTCTTTTTTGTGCTCTAACATGTTGAAAAACAGCCATGATCAAAAACTACAAAACAGTGAAATGCAGAAGTGCACCAAGTCTTATATATGATGCAAAAAAGCGACGCAAGGCGCGCACTGAAAAAAGCATTTAATATTAGTGAGCTAGGCGAGACCACCTTGGCTGTAGTGCAAAATTGCATCGCCTGGAGGGGGAGATTGTGCCGATTTGCACTGTTCCCTGCGAACGGCGCAAAAAAACGGCATCCACAAAGGGATGCCGGGGAAAGCAGGGACTGGGGCGAGGGGGGGGAGGCGGCGCCCACGAGGGTAGCGGAGGATCAACGGGCCAGGGCCACGCTTCTCAACCGGTTCAGGGCGCCATCCGCCAGTTGCGCGCCGCCCATGGGAAAGGCGCGGCCCAGGAATTCGTATTTGGCCTGGCCCATGCGGTGGTACGGAAGCAGCTCGTAGCGCAGGTTGGCGCGCTTGGGCAGGAACCGGGCGATGGCCCGGATGTCGTCCTCGGTATCGTTGAAGCCGGGGATGACCGGGGTGCGGGCCAGAATGGGCAGTTCGGGAAACTCTCGACACACGCGCAGGAAGTTTTCGAGAATACGCTCGTTGCCCACGCCGGTGCCTTGCTTGTGCCTTTCCGAATCCAGTTGCTTGATGTCGAAGATCAGCGAATCAAGGTGGCGACAGGCTTCCGCCAGCATGTCGCCATCGCAGTGCCCGCAGGTTTCCATGGCCGTGTTGATGCGCCTGTGGCGCGCCTCGCGCAGCAGGGCCACGGCGAACTCAGGCTGCTGCATCACCTCGCCCCCTGACAAGGTCATGCCGCCGCCGGACCGGGCGTAGAACACCGTGTCCTGTTCCACCGTCTCCAGCACCTCGGCCACGGTCAGCCGCTGGCCGTAGACGTTCATGGCCCCGGTGGGACAGGCCTGGGCGCAAAGCAGGCAGCCGTCGCAGCGGGTGTAGTCGATGGCCAGCAGTCCCTCGATGTCGAGGATGCACCCCCTGGGGCAGGCGGGAATGCAGTAGCCGCACACGGCCGGGGAAAGGCACCTGTAGCGGCTGAAGCCGCGCTCCGGCTGGGGGCGTTGCGATTCGGGGTTGCTGCACCACGCGCAGCGCAGCGGGCAGCCCTTGAAGAAGACCATGGTGCGGATGCCCGCGCCATCGTGCACGGAATATTTCTGCATGTTGAAGACGATGCCCGTCTGTTCCTTGTCCTGCATGGGGTGCCTCTTCCCGTGATGACGGAGAGGGGGCGTCAGCCTCTTCCCCCCTCTCCTGTGGATGCGGATGCTACATTTCGTCGTGTTCGGTGCGGTTGATCACGTCGTCCTGCAGGTCGGGCGACAGGTCGCAGAAGTACGAACTGTACCCCGCGATGCGCACCAGCAACCCACGGTACTTGTTGGGGTCTGCCTTGGCCTTGAGCAGGGTTTCCTTGTTGATGATGTTGAACTGCAGGTGCCACAGCTTCAGGTCGCACCAGCTGCGGATGATGTCCACGAGCTTGCGGGTGCCCGCCTCGCCCGAGACGCACTTGGGCGACAGCTTGATGTTCAGCAGGCGCGAGGCGCGGTTCTTCAGGTCGCAGTTCTTGGAATTGTAGTTGGACAGCAGCACCGCCGTGGGGCCGTTGTGGTCCGCGCCGTGCGAGGCGGAGGAGCCGTCGGACAGGGCCGTCCACGCCTTGCGGCCGTTGGGGGTGGCGCTGACCACCTTGCCGAAGGGCACGTGCGAGGTGATGGGCACGTAGCGCACGTCGCAGTTGATGCCCCGGATCCTGGAGTACTTTTCCGCGAAGACCTGGGTCATGCGGTCCACTTCCTTGGCGATGGCGTCGGCGTAAGGCAAGTTGTTGCCGTAGCAGGGGGCCGACTGCATCAGGGCGCGCAGGGGCTCGTAGCCCTCGAAGTCGTTTTGCAGGGCGGCCACCAACTCGGCCATGGTCACCTTCCTGTCCTCGAACACCAGCTTCTTGACCGCCGCCAGCGAGTCAACCACCGTGCCGTAGCCCAGGAACTCGAAGTACGAGAAGTCCACGCCGCCTTCGATCCTGGGCGATTGCAGGTCCTTGCAGTCTTCAACGCACAGGTCGTGCAGCACCGAGGCAAAGGGCGAGGCGAAGTGCTGCGGGCGCAGGCAGTCCACCACGTACTGCTGGGTGAAGGCCTTGGACAGCAGGTTCATGTGCTGGGCCTTGTAGGCTTCCCAGAACCGTTCCCAGGTGGTGAAGGTGGTGGGATCGCCGGTTTCCAGGCCCACCAGGTCGTCCTGGCCGTACTTCAGCATCCGCCCGTTGTGCATGGTCATTTCCATGGCGGTGGCGAAGTTGATGTACACGCAGCCCGAGGTGTAGGTGTCGCGGTTGGGCATGCGGGCCTCGGTGCACCCCGACACGGCGTAGTCCAGGGCGTCCCTGAAGGGCGCGCCCTTGGCCACGTACAGCGGCACGATTTCCTCGTCGTTGATCAGCTTGGGAAAGCCGGAACCGTCCTTGATGGTCTCGGCCACCTCGTACAGGAAGCGTTCGGGCGAGCGCGAGTGGATGCGGGTGGCGAGGTCGGGATAGTTCAGCGGGAATTCGCGCTTGGAACGCAGGAACAGGTAGGTCAGGTCGTTGGTGGCGTCATGGCCGTCGGGGGTCTGCCCGCCGATGGTCACGGCCTCCCAGTGGGCGTACCCTTCGTTGAACTCGTTGCCGGTGGGGTTGATGTACAGGTCGATGAACTGCGCCATCTCCACCCACATGCACTCCAGAAGCTCCATGGCGCGTTCTTCGGTGATGCGGCCTTCGGCAAGGTCCTTGGCGTAGTACGGGTAGAAGTACTGGTCCATGCGCCCGTTGGAGATGATGGCGCTGGCCTTCTGCTCGATGCGCGAGAACATCTGCACGAACCACTGCGACTGCACGGCCTCGTGGAAGGTGCGGGCGGGGTGCGCGGGCACGCGCTCGCAGATGTCGGCAAGGCGCAGCAGCTCCTGCTTGCGGGCGGGGTTCTTTTCGGCGGCGGCCTGCTCGCGGGCGAGGTCGGCGTGGCGCTTCGCCCAGATCATGAAGGCGTCGCACACGATGACCATGGCTTCCAGGAAGGGCTTCTTCTCCCAGTTGTCGATGGGGCTGTCCGGGTCCAGCCTTTTCAGGCGGGTCCGCATTTCGGCCTGGATGTCCAGCATGCCTCGGCTCAGCACCTTTTCGTAGTCGTGCACCCACTGCAGGGCGGAACGGTAGGAAGAGGTTTCGCTGACCACGAATTTGGACTTCAGGCCTGAATCGTCGGCGTAGGTGACGTTGCGCAGTTCCTCGGGCAGGGCGCCGTTGAGGTGTTCGTGGTAGGTCTTGCCTTCCCAGTAGGGGGCGATTTCGTCGAGGATGATGTTGATGTCCGTGTCCGAGATGCGGAACGGGCTCTTGGCGCGGTTGGGCAGGTCGCGCATGACCACGCCGTAGAAGTCGCCGTCGATTTCCGGGTACAGGATGCCGTAGCGGCCGAACTGCCCGGCGCGGCCCGCGATGAGTTGGTTGGGGGTGATGTACACGGTCATCTTCTCGGCGCAGTTCTTCAGCGCCTTGGCCCAGCGCAGGGCCAGCAGCTGGCCCTCGGTGGCGCGCATGGACTCGGTGAAGTAGCGGGCGCGCTCCACGTCGATGAACGGAACCTGATACTGGAAGGTCTCGAGAATGCCGTAGACGCGCTCGCGCCCGGCCTTGTCCGGTTCCGGGCTCTGCAGGCGCACTTCCTGGGGGGAAAGGCAGCAGGTGGTCATGTAGGTCTCCCTGGGCCATGGCCCATGTGAGTGATGTTGCGGATGCACGGCACATGCATGAACTGGCCGGGCATAAGCATCGAGTGTGCCACCCCGTTAAAGTGTTTTATTTTAGCGTATTGCTGCGTCTGGTCCGTCGCACTGCCCGTTGGGTTCGCAACGCCGGATGTTGCAGAAATGCGGCGCGATGAAATTTTTGATCAAATATTTCAGCATTGAGAGGGGAATTGTGCAGAATGGCACAAGGCGGATGGGTCGCAAAAACGCGACCGTCGCCGGAGGGGCCTGCGCGGCAAGGGGGAGAGGGGGACGGGAGACAGGAATGAAAACGCGGCGCACGGAGTTTTTCCGTGCGCCGCGTCGTTTGCGCGGGCGTGATGGAAACCGGCGGGGCGCGTGGCCCCGCGTGCGGGCGCTACGCCTTCTTCGCCAGCCCCAGCTTGGCCACCACCGCCTTGGCGGCGGCCAGGGTGTAGGCCTCGGGCGACAGGCGCGCCTTGTCTTCCGTGCTGACCACCAGCGCGGGCGCGTTGGCCAGGCTGGCGTCCGGAATCACGCCGTATTCGGGCGGGAAGCTGTTGGTGAAGTACATGTCCTGAAAGCCCGCGAACTTCAGGCTGTGGGCCGTGGCGTCGAGCACGGCGTGCTCGCCCGGCGACACCAGGCCCAGTTCCCGGGCCTTGATGAGCCCGGCCAGGCATTCGCCGCCCTGGGTGCAGGCGATGTGCCCGTGGCGGTTGCCCCGGATCATGGCGTCCATGATCTCCTGCTCGGTCACCTGCACCACGGAGAAGGCGCGTTCGCCCCCTTCGGCGATGAACCTGTCCGCCAGCGCCTTCACGCGCGGGAAGGACACCGGGTTGCCGATCATGGCGGCCTGGGCCACGCTGGGCTGCACGGTGACGGGCGCGTAGGTGCGGGTGGCCGGGTCAGGCTGGCTGTAGTAGCGCCAAACCGGGTCGGCATGGTGCGACTGCACGCCGATGACCCGCGGCAGGCTGTCGATGACCCCAAGGCGCAGCAGCTTCAGGAAGCCCGCCATGATGGCCGTGACGTTGCCCGCGTTGCCGATGGGCACGAACACGCACTGGCCCTTCATGTCCCAGCCGTACCACTGGGCCACCTCGAAGGCGTAGGATTCCTGGCCCAGGATGCGCCAGCTGTTCTTGGAGTTCAGCAGGGCCACCCGGTAGTTTTCGGCCAGGTGCTCCACCACCTTCATGCAGTCGTCGAACACGCCGGGAATTTCCAGCACCGTGGCCCCGCTGCCGAGCGGCTGCGAAAGCTGCTGCGGGGTGACCTTGCCGTGCGGCAGCAGCACCACCGACTTCACCGGCCCGCCCACGTACGAGGCGTACAGCGCGGCGGCGGCCGAGGTGTCGCCGGTGGAGGCGCAGACGGTAAGCACCTCGTCCCAGCCGTGCTTGCGCACCAGCGCCTTCAGGTAGCTGAACGCGCAGGCCATGCCCCGGTCCTTGAACGATGCGCTGGGGTTCTGGCCGTCGTTCTTGAAGGCGAAGGGAATGCCCACTCCGTCGCGCAGCACGGGGGCCGCCTCGATGATGGGGGTGTTGCCTTCGCCCAGGTACACGATGTCCTCTTCTTCCAGCACCGGGGCCATCAGCTCGTAAAAGCGGAAGATGCCGCGCAGGGCGGTGGTGCGGGTGGCGGCGCGGGCGTCGAACAGGGCGCGCCATTCGGGGCCGGTGCGCAGTTCCGCGAGCTTGCCGAAATCGAGGTCTTCCAGCAGGTACACACCGCCGCAGTTGGGGCAGGTGTACAGCAGTTCGTCGATGCCGCGGCGCTCTCCGCAGCCGAGGCAGACGTACTCCATCCGCGTGCGCGCGGCCGGAAAGTCGTGGCCGGGTGCGGGACAAGGCGTGGGACAGGGCATGGGGCCGGTCTCCTTGAAATCGTGCAATGCAGCAGTTGTGGCGCCATGCCGTGGCACCGGCGACAGAGCCGGGGCGGCGCCGTGAAAGCTACTTTTCCGGGGTGGCGCCGGGTTCGCCGTGCGCGGCGCAGCCGCACCCGCAGGGGGTGGTCGCGTCGTCAGCCGCGCAGCCGGTGGGCGCCGCATCGTGGTGCTTCTTCTGCCAGGGCTTTTCCTCGCCGCGCGCCAGCCGCCCGATGTTCTCGCGGTGGCTCCAGTACACCAGGGCCATGACCACCAGCGCCAGGGGCAGCAGCTTCCACTTGCCGTACACCAGCAGGAACACCGGCAGGGCCGTGACCAGGGTCAGCGAACCCAGCGAGACGAAGCCGGAGCGCCAGATGACCGCGATGCAGGCAATGCCCGCCAGCACCAGCTGCCAGAAGGCCAGCGGAATGAACACGCCCACCGTGGTGGCCACCGCCTTGCCCCCCTTGAAGCCCAGGAAGCAGGAATGCAGGTGCCCCAGCAGGGCGGCCAGCGCCGTCAGGCTGTGGAAGAACGTGGAATCGCTGAACGACAGGGCGATGGCCACGGGCAGCGCGCCCTTCAGCGCGTCGCAGACCAGGGTGGCCACGCCCCACTTGGTGCCGCACAGCCGGGCCACGTTGGTGGCCCCCACGTTGCGGCTGCCGCCGGTGCGCGGGTCCACCCCGCAGAAGGTGCGGGCGAACACCAGCCCGAAGGGGATGGAGCCCATGACGTAGGCGATGGCGATCCAAAGCAGGTTACCCATGGTCGTGCCTCCTGCGGGGGCTGGCGGGTGGGGTGAATGGCGTCGCGGACCGGAGTGCCGTCCTGGCCGCAACGCGGGCCGCGCCGGGCCACAATGCCGTCACTCTTCTTCCGCGTCCAGTATCTGGATTTCGTTGTTCAGCGGATGGATCTTGCCCACCCGCACCCGGAAGTGCTGGCCGGGATTCACCTTGTCGCCGAATGTGGCGCGCCGCCCGCGCAAAAACAGCTGCTCGCGCGGCAGGCTGACGGTGACGAAGGCGTCGTTTTCTTCGGTGACCACGGCGGACCACCATGTCTTGTCGCCCTTCTGGCGAAAATGCAGCAGCTTCCAGTAGCGCGGGCGAAAACGCTGCACTTGGCCCGCCGCGTCCAGCCGGGCGTTCAGCAGGGGCAGCATGGCGTCCAGTTCCTCGCGGGTCCAGCGGCCCTGCCCGGTGGCCAGGGCGTGCAGCACCTGGGTTTCGTTGATCAGGTCGGGGTAGCGGCGCAGCGGCGAGGTGACCGGGCTGTACGCGGGCACCCCGATGCCCGCGTGGGGCCGGGGCGAGGTTTCCAGCAGGGACGAGGCCAGGGCCTTGACCACCCGCGCCACCTCGTGCGGCGCGCGCCACACCCCGGCGTATTCGCGGGGGATGCCCACGTCCTGGGTGCGGTGCAGCAGGGCCACGCGGTTTTCCCCGGCCCAGCGAGCCACCCCGGCGTTGGCGAGGATCATCATCTCGGCCACGATGGACTGGCTGCGCGGCGCGGCGGGCTGGTCCACGATCTCCACGACGGTGGCCGCGCCCTCGCCGGACAATGTCACTTTCGGATCGTCGCGTTCGATGATCACCGCCCCGCGTCCGATGCGGTGGGATTGCAGCGCGCGGGCCAGCCTGTCGGCCACGGCCAGTTGCTCCGCATGGGGCGCGGCCGCGTTGTCCGGCAGGGGGATGGGCGCGGCGGTGGCGTCGCCTGCGTCGTCCGTGGCGTCCGCATCGCCCGCCAACATGGCCGCCAGCAGGTCGTCGTCGGGGTTCGGGGCCGCCTCGGGCGGGGCCGCGGCGGCCAGGCATGCCTCGCAGGCGTCATAGGTGAGGTTGGCGGCAAGGCGCACCCACGCGCCACTGGGCACGCAGGATTGCAATTCGCCGTCCGGGGCCACTTCCATGGTCAGCACCAGCGCTGGCCGGTCTTGCCCGGCCAGCAGGCTGAAGAAGCCGGTGCCCAGTTCCTCGGGCAGCATGTGGTGGGTGGCTTCCGGCAGGTAGATGCTGGTGGCGCGGCGCAGCACCGCCTTGTCCAGTTCGCTGCCGTAGGGCCAGGCCAGGGCCGGGCAGGCCAGGGCCAGCCACAGGCGAAAGCCTCCGTCGCCGCGCGGCTCGATGTGGAAGGCGTCGTCGATGTCGCGGGTGGTGGCCGAATCTATGGAGACGAACGGCGTGGCCAGCGGTTCGCGCCGGGCGGACTCCACGGCCGCGCGCAAGGCGGCGATGTCGTCCGCATGGCTGGCGGCCCAGGCGTTGCCGGGGTCGTAGCCCGCGCGATCCATCCAGAAGTTGTGGTGTTCCGGCACAAGGCCCCAGGTTTTGGCCAGGTGCAGGGCCAGGTGCGGGTCGTCGGGCAGGCCCTTGGTCACCTGCTTCCAGACCGCCTCGGAGTCGTGGTCGTCCGGGTCGGCCAGGCGGGTCATGACCAGCGCGGCCAGCTGTTCGGCGATGTCCGGGGCGGGGCGCTCCGGCGAGGTTTCCGGCGGCAGGGTGCGGCGGCGCGAGTGCACGTCCCACAGGATGCGCACGAATTCGTGTCCGGCGGCCACCAGGGCTTCGCGCTGGCGGGTGGCCTCCTGCTCGGCCATGCGGGCGTCCACCTTTTCGGCGGTGTACACCTCGAAGTCGGGCGGCTGGAACTTGAAGTGGGTCTTGCAAGCCAGCATGGCGCGGCCCAGGGCGGCGAGATCGTCCACCTCGGGGGATTCCCACAGGAGTTCCGCGAACCATTCCAGCGAGGCGCGGTCCACCTCGCCCTGGGCCAGGGTCCAGAGGTCCAGCGGGTCGAGCGTGGTTTCGCGGTCGTCGCGACGCTGGCGGTGCAGTTCCAGCAGGTCGATGATCTGTTGGCGGCCGTATTCGCCGGAGTAGACTGGGCCGGACCAGGGCAGCAGGCGGTTGGTGGTGAGTTTGGTTTCGCGGCGGTTGGCGAGCAGCAGGCGCAGCTTGCCTGCCTGCTCTTCGAGCACCCAGGCCGTAATGGGGCGGTTGCCCTGCATGAATTCCACGATGCACCCCGGGCCGGGGTAGCGCACGATGCCGGATGGAGCCGCCATGTTTCCCGCTTGGTTTGTGTCGGTGAGGCTGGAGAAGGTGCGTTAGCGTCGGTGCGCCCTGTCAGCGCGGGTGCGCTGCTTGCGGAATCCGCGCGTTGCGGACGTCATCCGTAAGGCTCGCAAGCTCGCCTAACGGCTGCCGCCTTTTTGGGCCGGGCTGCGTTGGCGCTTGATTTTCGCTGCTCACGTACGCCGGTACAGCGCTGCTTTCGCCATCCGTAAGGCTCGCGCGTTGCGCTCGCCTAACGGCTGCCGATCTCCGCGCGAAAATCGCGCGCCGCCTTGCCCGGCCACAACAACTCGTAATTCCTTGCATCGCCCCCGCACCAGCCACCCGCAGCGGAAGACCGCTGCGGGGTATAAGGAAGAAAGGCAATTTCAGACGAGCCCAGGAACCTATCGGCCTCCGTAGAGGAGGAGGCAGGAGGGCGTGGTGTTGCCCGACTACAAAACAAAAAGTTTGGGGGGGAGGGGTTCGGGGAGGGAGCCCCTTTTTAAAGGGTCCCCTCCCCGCTATCTCTTATTGCTGGAGTTTCTAGTGCTTAAAAGACCGTTGTCCCGTAAAAACCATGGCCACCTGCGGGCTGGCCTCGTTCACGGCCATGATCACTTCGTGGTCGCGCATCGAGCCGCCGGGCTGGGCGATGGCGGCGACGCCCTGGGCCAGGGCCACGTCCACGCCGTCGCGGAAGGGGAAGAACCCGTCGGAGACCAGCACGGTGCCGGGCAGGCCGCCGCGCTCGTCGCGGGTGCGGCGCTCGATGTCGGCCAGCGAGTCGGCCAGGGCCGGGTCGCTGGCCGCCTTTTGCTTCAGGTCGTACAGTGAGCAGTTGTGCGCGGCGAAGGCCAGGGAGTCTGCGTACTTGGTGTAGGCCTTGTGGATGGCCAGTTCCACGCAGCCCACCCGGTCCTGTTCGCCGGTGCCGATGGCCACGGTGGCCCCGCCCCGCACGAAGATGACCGAGTTGGACGTGACGCCCGATTCCACGGCCCAGGCGAACAGCAGGTCGTCGGCCTCCTGCTTCGAGGGGGCGCGGGCGGTGACGGTGACGCCGTCCTTGCTGGTGGCTTCGGCGGGCAAAAAGTCCGCCACGGTGCGGATGCGGTTGCGGAACGAATGCTGGATGACCATGCCGCCGTCGGTCAGGCTCTTGATGTCCAGGAACGGCGCGTCGGCGAAATGTTCGAGCTTGGCCAGGCCGGGCATGCGCAGGATGCGCAGGTTCTTGCGGGTTTGCAGTAGCTCCAGCACACCGGGTTCGAAGTCGGGCGCGGCCACCACCTCGAAGTAGTTGGCGGCGATGAGTTCGCCGGCGGCGCGGTCCAGCGGGCGGTTGACCACCACGGCCCCGCCGAAGGCGGCGATGCGGTCGCACCGGTAGGCCTTGTCCAGCGCGTCGGCCACGCCCGCGTCCGACCAGGCGGCCCCGCAGGGGTTGTTGTGCTTCAGGATCACGGCGGCGGGGCGCGCGGCCAGGTACTGCAGGATGTTCACCCCGTTGTCCACGTCGGTCAGGTTGGTCTTGCCGGGGTGCTTGCCCGCCTGCACCATGTGTTCTTCGGCGATGGCCGAGACAAGCCCCTGCCCGGCCGCGCGAAAGGCCACGCCGCCAAGGGTCAGGCCGCCTTCGGCCAGTTCGTACAGGGCGGCGGGCTGGTCGGGGTTTTCGCCGTAGCGCAGGCCCTTGCGTTCACCGTCGATGGTCCAGGTGCGCTTGCGGTAGGTCAGGGTGGTGTCGCCCAGCGTCAGGGTAAGGGAATCCGGAAACGGATCGTCCTGAAGGGTGCGGTACATGTCCTTGAGGCTGGCGGGCTTCGGCGAAGTCATGACGGGCTCCGGCAAGGGGCGGCGCGGCCCGGCCACGCGGGGCGCATCCGGGGCGGCAGGACTGCGGCCGGGTGCGGCGTGCCGGGTACGGCGGGCCTGCGCCCGGCGGCGAGGCCGGGCGGAAAGGACGTTATCGGGGGCGGAAACTGCTGCGGCATGCGCAACGCCCCGCCACGGGGCGGGGCGCGGTCGCCTTCCGGGCTGCGACAGCGGGAATGCTAGCACAGCCCGCAAGGGCGGGCAATTTCCATTTGAACCGGCATCCGGATTGGCGTAGCCTGCGAGGCACGGCGCGGCCACTGCAATAGCGCGGACGCATCGGCGTCCCGGCCGCCCCCACACCACCCCGCATGAAGGAGCGATGACCCCATGGAGCGCATGCTGCAAAAGCTGGCACAGCAACTGAACGCCTACGACGAGGCGTCGCTGATGTCGCTGTGGGACCGCTACGCCGCCGTGGTGGACCGCTTCGAGCCCACCACGCGGTGGGAAGAGGCGTCGCTGGTGCTCTGCCTGATCCAGGCGGTGCGCTGGAAGAACCAGCTCTTCAACCACCACTGGGCCGCGGCGGCCCGGCCCGAGGGCGAACCCGTGGGGGTTCCGCCGCGCATGGCCTTCAACCTCGAGCCGGTGCCCGGATCCGGGGCGGACAAGGACGACCCCGCCCTAGACGGAGGGCCAGCGGACGGGAACGGTGCCCAGAAGCGGCGCAAGGTGCTCAGCTTCCGGCCGCGAGAGGGCGACTAGCCCGTTGAGTATGTAATAGTAGTAGCGCACGCTTTCCACGAACGCCACGGCCTCGTAGCCACGACAGTACCCGTACCGGGTGCGGACGTGGTAGCGGGGCCGCGCCAGTTTGGGAAAGGTGTCCTTCAGTTCGCGCCAGGTGCGGCCGGTGCCGCCGAGGTCCTGGTTGAGCTTGATGGCGTCGCGCAGGTGCCCCGGCCCCTGGTTGAAGGCGGCCAGGGTGAAGAACCAGCGGTCCCACGGGTCCAGGTTCAGGTCGTCCAGGCTTTCCCACAGCATGCGCAGGTAGCGCGCCCCGCCCCGGATGGACTGGCTGGGGTTCATGCGGTTCACCTTCAGCAGCAGGGCCGTGCTCTGGGTAAGCTGCATGATGCCGCGCACCCCGGTCTTGCTGCGGGCGGACGTGTCGAAGCGCGATTCCTGAAAGATCACGGCGGAAAGCAGCAGCGGGTCGATGCCGCTTTGCGCGGCCGCGCGGCTGATGGCGGGGGCGTGGTTGGGCAGTTTTTCGGCCACCACGGTCATCAGGTCCATCAGGTCGAAGATGTCCACCGGTCCAGCATATTCGCCGTCGTCGGGCATGCCCAGCGATTCGGGCAGAAAGCCGAAGTAGCGTTCGGTCAGGTCGTCCAGCAGGGTGTCTGCCGGGGCCATGCGCTCGCGCCAGAATTCGGCCAGCCGGGGGGCCAGGGTGGCGTCGTCGCCGCGCCAGTGCCAGCGGTAGGAGAGAGGCTTGCCCGTGGCCCGACCCGCCGTGGGCTCGGCCACGAAGGGCTGCCACAGCCGCCAGGTGTCGCCGTCGATCACCGCGTGCCGAGGGGCGTCGGTGGCGTCGGGGCTGGCGGTGGGCTGGGTGCCGGGCGCGGTGGCCGGGCCTCCGGCGGGGTGCAGCAGCCTCGGCAAAACGGGGCCGCCGGGCGTTTCCCAACTGGTCAGCAGCAAGGCCGAGCGCAGGCCGTCGCCGGACAGGGCGTCGCCCCCGTCGCGGTCCACGGCGTTGGCAGGAGTGGCGGGGTCCAACTCGGACCAGCGCACCAGCACCGGACGGGCATGGTCATAGGCGGGGCTGGCCACCAGGCCGGAGGGCGGGGCCTTGTCCGCGCCCGATGCAAGCCGGGCCAGCAGTGCGGCCAGGGTGAAGCCGGGGGTACCGTCCGTGTCGGCCATGGAGGCTTCGGCAATGTCGGGGGCCGGGGGCGCCGCGCCGTCACCGTAAGTCGCGTCGAGCGCGGCCGGACCGGGTTGGGATTCGCCGTCCTCGCCGGGAACCGCGCCAAAGCCCACGGCCACGTCGGCGTAGCCGTCGGCCACCAGGCGCAGGGCCTCGGCCCGGTCGTCGGCCTTCACCCAGCGCAGTTCGTAGCCGTAGCGGGTGCAGAAGGCGGTCAGCAGTTCCTGTTCGAATCCGGGGCCGTAGGGCGAAAGGCGCGTCTGCACGCGCTCGCGGGCGGGGGCGGCCACGCGCAGCACCTCGGAATGGCGGGGCGCGGGCAGCAGGATGAGCAGCAGCAGGAACGCCTGGGCAATGGCGAGGCCGAACAGCGCGAAGCGTTCCCTGGTGGTGAAGATATGATCGTGCATGGGCTACGGTGGACCGACGGGGGGAGAGCGGCGAGGCGGAGAAGATGCGTGGCCGGGTGCGCGAAGGCCGGTGCTGTCGGGGGGCGGAAGGGGCGTGCGCCTGTGGCGGGCCGGGCTTCCGTGCGCGGGGGTGGCCGTCGGGCCGTGGGTTGTGCGGCGTTGCGGGGGCGGCGCTGCGCGCCGTTTTTCGGGGGCCTTGGCCCGGCCGAAAGGTTCCTGCGTGTCCGCGTGCGGGCGATTTTTTGCCGCCGATGCCGGATCGACAGCAGTTTCGTTGACTTCCAAGAAGTCACGGTATAAGACATGATGCCTTTTCTGCGTGCCTTCGGCAAGCGCCTATGGCCGCAGGGTGGCACTCAATGTCACAAGGAGTGGGAAATGTCAAACGTGGTCGTGATGGGCGCCCAATGGGGCGATGAGGGCAAGGGCAAGATCGTTGATCTGCTGACCCGCAAGTGCGACGTGATCGTGCGCTTCCAGGGCGGGAACAACGCCGGGCACACCGTGCTGGTGGGCGAGAAGCAGTACATCCTGCACCTCATTCCTTCGGGCATCCTGCACGCGGGCAAGAAATGCCTCATCGGCAACGGCGTGGTGCTCGACCCCGAGGTGTTCTGTCGCGAGGTGGAAACCCTGCGCGGCAAGGACATCGACGTTTCTCCGGCGCGGCTGATGATCAGCCGCAAGACCCATGTGATCATGCCCTACCATAAGGCGCTGGACGTGGCCCGCGAACGCCACAAGTCCAACGAATCCAAGATCGGCACCACCGGCCGGGGCATCGGCCCCTGCTACGAGGACAAGATGTCGCGCATCGGCATCCGCGCCGCCGACCTTGCCATGCCGGAACTTTTGCGCGCCAAGATCGAGGCCGCGCTGCTTGAAAAGAACGCCCTGCTGGCGGGCCTGTACGGCGGCGAGGCCATGACCGTGGACGCGGTGTTCGACGAGATCATGGCCGTGGCCCCGCGCGTGGTGCCGCACCTGGCCGACGTGACCGCAGAGATCGAGGCCGCCTGGGCCGCGGGCCAGCACGTGATGTTCGAGGGCGCGCAGGGCACCCACCTGGACATCGACCACGGCACCTACCCGTTCGTCACCTCGTCCAACACGGTGTCGGGCAACGCCTCGGCGGGCAGCGGCGTCGCGCCCACCAGGCTCGACCGCATCGTGGCCATCGTCAAGGCGTACACCACCCGCGTGGGCGCTGGCCCCTTCCCCACCGAACAGCTGAACGACACCGGCGACTACCTGCAGCAGAAAGGGCACGAATTCGGGGCCACCACGGGCCGCAAGCGCCGCTGCGGCTGGCTGGACGCCGTGGTGCTGCGCGAGGCCGTGCGCCTGAACGGCCCCACCGACATCGCCCTGACCAAGCTGGACGTGCTTTCGGGCCTGAAGGAACTGAAAATCTGCACCGCCTACGAATATCAGGGCACCACCATCACCGTGGCCCCGCAGGAGCAGAACGGCATGGCCCACGTCACCCCGGTGTACGAGACCATGCCCGGCTGGGATGACGACATCACCGGCTGCACCACCTGGGAAAGCCTGCCCGCGCCCACCCGCGCCTACATCGCCCGCATCGAGGAACTGACCGGCGTGCGCGTGAGCCTGGTGTCCGTGGGGCCGGAGCGCGACCAGACCATCAGCCGGGGCTGGTAACTCCCGGTTCTGAATGTCCACTCGGAAGGGGCGGCACGGGCCGCCCCTTTTTCATGACGGATGCGCAACCGTACGGAGCCGGGGCGACAACGGGCATGGACGGCCCCCCGCGCCTTCGGGTAGCATGGCCCGGCAGTCCGGGACCCGCATCACCCCAGTATCGGAACCACCATGGCCAACGACACCACCACAGCTCCCAAACGCGGCCGCGCCGCCGCCGCAACGGATGCCCCGCCCGCGCCGCAAGACCCGCGCGAGGCCGTGGCCCCGCTGCTGGCCCCCCGGCACCAGCGCACCGTGGGCCATCTGCACGCGCTGGCCGCCGCGCCGCCGCAGGTGGTGCTGGCCGAGGGCGGCGCCGCGCCGGAGCGCATGGCCCTGGCCCTGTACTGGGCCGCGCTGCTGAACTGCGAGGCCCCAGAAGGCGATGGCACGGACGGCGCGCGCCCCTGCCTGGCCTGCCCGGCGTGCCTGCGCATGGCCGGGGGCGGCCACCGCGACCTCATCGTGCTGGACGGCAACAAGCCCAGCGCCGAGGAAGGTTCCTTTTCCATAGACAACGTGCGCGCGCTGCGCGGCCTGCTGGGCGAACCCCCGCGCGAGGCCCGCAGGCGCGTGGTGGTGCTGGTGGACGCCCACACCCGCGTGGAGGCGGCCAACGGCCTGCTGAAATCGCTGGAGGAACCCCGCCCCACCACCTGCTTCGTGCTGCTGGCCCCCCAGCGCGAACGGCTGCTGCCCACGCTGGTGTCGCGCAGCTTTGTGCTCACCCTGGCCTGGCCCACCGACGCCGACCCGCCGTCCCCGGCGGTGCGCGGCTGGCTGGATGCGCTGGTGGAGTTCATCCAGACCGGCGGCGGCTGGATGGAGCGCACGTCCCGCAAGGGCGACCTGGACGCCCCCCTTGCCGCCGCCGTGGTGCTGCACTGCCAGCGTACCCTGGCCGACGTGCTGGCCGGGCGCGCCGCCGACCCCCTGGGCCGCCTGCTGGCCGAGCGCATGGACTTGGCCCGGCTGCGCCGCTGCGACGAGGCCCTGGCCGCCGCGCAGGAGGCGCTGTCCCTCAGCCCCAGCCCGGTGAACCCCGCGCTGGTCATGGACTGGCTGGCCACGCGGTTGTTCCTGGGCGTGCGGTAGCCGCCTGCGGGCCGTCGTTTCCTGCGTTGCCTCCGGCCCCTCCGGGCTGGCACGCGCGGGCGTTCCCCCGCGGTCATGGCCGCTACGGCCGCCGCCCGTGGCCCAATGTTCAGAGCGGTGTTTTTCCCCTTCCGCGTGCCTCGTCCATGCTCCCCGCCCGCCGTGCCCGCAGAGCGCCGGCGCTCGGCGTTTAAGGTGCGCCCCGCCGTGCCCGGAAGGGAAGATCCTTAGGGGTGCTACCGGCAATGCTTTGTAACATAACAACTTTTTTGCGAGCTTTTTGCTGGGCGCGGCCCGGGCGGCATTGCGCGCCCCCTGCCGAGCGTGTAGCATCCGGCCATTACATACAGACGTTCACCGCGCCGGGGAGGCCGCATGAACATGACCGCCGAGGTTCCACGCACGGTGCTGATCATCGAGGACAGCAACGTGCAGTCCAAGATCATTCGCAAGCAGATCCAGGCGCTGACCCAGTTCGACACGCTCATCGCCCATTCCATGCAAGAGGCTGAAGCCCTGCTGCGCGACCACGGCCAGCAGATCTTCATCGCCGTCATCGACCTGAACCTGCCGGACGCGCCCGACGGCGAGGCCGTGGACCTGTGCCTTGCCTGGAAGGTGCCGTCCATCGTGCTTACCGCCACCTTCAACGACGAAATCCGCCGCCGGTTCATCGAGCGGCGCGTGGTGGATTATTTCTTCAAGGGCTCGATCCAGGACATGGACCCCATGGTGGCCAGCCTGGAACGGGTGTTCAAGAACCAGTTCATCACCGCGCTGGTGGTGGACGATTCGCGCACCCAGCGCGCCCAGATCAAGAAGTTGCTGGAAGTGCAGCGCTTTCGCGTGCTGGACGCCGCGGACGGGGTGGAGGCGCTGGCCGTGTTCGAGGAACACCCCCACACCCGCCTGGTGATCACCGACTACCAGATGCCCAACATGGACGGCATCGAACTGGTGCGCGAGCTGCGCGGCCGCCACAAGATGGACCGCGTGGCCATCATCGGGGTGTCCTCGGTGGGGTCCGGCCCGCTCACCGCCCAGTTCCTGAAGAACGGGGCCAACGATTTCCTGACCAAGCCCTTCGAGGTCGAGGAGTTCTACTGGCGCGTCAACCACAACATGGACGTGCTGGACATGATCTGCGACCTCAGGTCGTGCATGGAGACGCTGGAAACGCGCTGAACCGTTCGCGCGGCACGCTCCGGAACAGGGAGCGCCGGGCGGCAGCCCTCCAGCAAGGGGAGGATGTCATGGCGCCGCAGGACGCATATCCGCAGTCGAGCCTTTTGCCGTTGGTGGACCCCCGCCGCGTGGTGGGCATGCACGGCGACCCCGCCGTCCCCGTCGCCCCAGACGTGCGTTCAGACGTTCATCCAGACGCGCGCCCAGGTCGTGGCCCGGTGCTGTACTGGATGCACCGCGAGCATCGCGCCCGCGACAACTGGGCGCTGCTGCACGCCCATGCCGAGGCCGCCCGGCTGGGCGCGCCGCTGGCCGTGGTGTGGTGTCTGGCCGACACCTTTCTGGGGGCCACCATCCGCCAGTTCGGCTTTCTGCTGCGCGGCATGGCCGAAACCGAGCGTCATCTTGCGGCGGCGGGCATTCCCCTGGTGGTGCTGCGCGGCAACCCGCCGGAAGAGGCGGTGCGCTACGCCCGCGCGGTGGGCGCGTCGCTGGTGGTCACCGATTTCGACGTGCTGCGGGTGAAGCGGGCGTGGCTGGCCTCCGCCGCGCGCGGGCTGGCGGGGTTCTGCCCCCTGCACGAGGTGGACGGCCGCAATGTGGTGCCCTGCCGCGTGGCCTCGCCCAAGCGGGAATACGCGGCCCGCACCCTGCGCCCGAAAATTCACCGATTGCTGGCGGAATTCCTTGTTCCCCTTCCTGTCTTGCCCCCCGCGCCGCCCGTGCGCTGGACGCTGCCCGTGCCGGAGGTGGACTGGGCGGCCCTGCGCGACGGCCTTGCCGTGGACCGCGCCGTGGGCGAGGTGGGGCCGCTGCCGGGCATCCCCGCCGTGGAGCCCGGCGAGGACGCGGCGCATGCCGCGCTGGGCGATTTCGTCCGCACCCGTCTGCACCGCTACCATTTGCGCAACGACCCCAACGCGGGCGGGGTGTCCGGCCTTTCGCCGTACCTGCACTTCGGCATGCTGTCCGCCCAGCGAGCGGCCCTGGCGGCGCAGGCCCGTGGGGACGCGCCCGGCGAGTGCCGCGACTCGTTCCTGGAAGAACTGATCGTGCGGCGCGAACTGGCCGACAACTTCTGCCTGCACGCGCAGGACTACGACGCCATCACCTGCTTCCCCGACTGGGCGCGGGCCACGCTGGACAAGCACCGCCACGATGCGCGCCCGGCCCTGTACGACGAGGGGCAGCTTGCCGCCGCCCGCACGGCCGACCCGCTGTGGAACGCGGCGCAGACGGAAATGGTGGTCACGGGGCGCATGCACGGTTACCTGCGCATGTACTGGGCCAAGCAGATACTGCTGTGGTCGCCCACGCCGGAAGACGCCGTGCGCGTGGCCGTGGCCCTGAACGACCGCTACTTTCTGGATGGGCGCGACAGCAACGGCTACACCGGCATCGCCTGGTCCATGGGAGGCGTGCATGACCGGCCGTGGGGCGCGCGGCCCGTGCAGGGCACCATCCGCTCCATGACCTACAACGGCGCGCGCACCAAGTTCGACGTGAACGCGTACATCCGGCGCATGCAGGCCCTGCGCGGCGGCGAGGGGGAACAGGGCACGCTGTTCTGAAGGGAACGCGGCAACGGCCGTCATGGCAGGCAGAAACGAGCGGGGCGCACCATGCTGGTGCGCCCCGCTCGTTTGTCGTCCGATGCCTGGGCAAGCGGCTCGGCCAGTCCGGTCTGCCGGTCCTGCCCGGCTGGTCTTATTCCATCTGTGTGCCCTGCACGCGCAGCGGCGATTCGAAGAGTTGGAAGGGAATGGTGGCGCGCATGCCATCGAGAAAGGCGCGCATCTCCCGTTCCTGGTGGGGCGAGAACACGATCTTGAGCACCGCGTCGGCCCCCGTGCCGGAAGAACCGCTGGCGGTGCCATTGCCCGGCGCGTCGGCTCCCGTTCCTGCGGCGCTCCGTTCCGTGGTCCCGTCATGGGCGGCGGCGGACAGACCTTCCGGGCCGTTCGGGCCGCCGTCCGTGTCTCCCCCGCCACCCCCTATCCCGCGATCGAGCACGGTCATGTAGCCCAGGTTGTCCTGGGCCTCCAGCAGGAAGCGGAACATGGCGATGTGCCGGGGCGCGATGCGCGCGTACAGCCGCGACGACGCGCGCGGCGGCGGCAGCGGCGGGGAGGGCTTGCGGGGGCGTTTGCGGGCCACGGGGTCTCCTGCGGGCGGCGGTTGGCAGGGCCGTGCGGGACGCGCACGGCGGTACGGGGGAGGTGCCCCGCCGCGCCGTGCTTGTCAAGGCAGGCCCCTGCGGGGGAGCCTGGCATTTCGCCGCCCGTTCACCGCCCGGCCCCTCCGGCCGCCCGCCGAAAGATCGTCCCGAGTTTGTCCCGAGATTGTCCAGCGGTGCTCCCGGCGGCATGCGACCCTGGTTTCCTTGCCGCTGGTCACGCAAAACGCCCGGCCCCCTCGCGAGGGCCGGGCGCGTGCGTTGCGGATTCCGTCGGCGGGCGGGGCTAGAGGATATCCACCCCGTCCTCGGTGACCAGCACCATGTATTCCCAGCGGATGCCGCCCCATTCGGGGTAGTACAGGCCGGGTTCCACGGTCACGATCATGCCGGTTTTCAGCACCATTTCGTTGCGCGGGTTCAGGCTGGGCGGCTCGTGGGTTTCCAGGCCGATGCCGTGGCCCAAGGCATGCGTGAACTGCGCGGCCACTCCCTGCTCTTCGAAGTAGGCGCGCGCGGCGCGGTAGGCGTCGGCCACGGGCAGGCCGGGCCGCATGATCTCGATGGCCTTGGCCTGCGCGGCCTTGGTCTGCTCCAGCGCGCGGGTGAAGTGGTCGGCGGGCTTGTCGCCCACCCAGAAGGTGCGGGTCTGGTCCGAGTTGTACAGGCCCAGCCGCGCGCCCACGTCCACCAGCACCGGGCAGTTTTCGGTCAGTTGCACGTCGCCGGGGGCGTAGTGGGGCAGCGCGCCGTTGGTGCCCGCGCCCACGATGCTGGAGAAGGCCAGCTCGCTGGCCCCGTTCTCGCGGAAGAACTTTTCGATGTCCCAGGCAATTTCCGCCTCGGTGCGGCCGGGCACGAGGATGGTGGGCACCCATTCCATGAGCCGGTGGTTCAGCGCGGCCGAGCGGCGCATCAGCTCGATTTCCTCGGGCTCCTTGATCACCCGCATCTCTTCGACCATGCCGTCGGCCCGCTCCATGGTCAGGCCGGGGGAGACCTTGTCGAAGAAGTCCAGGGTCACGGCGCGCGCCTCGAAGCCCACGGTGCCGCGCACCTTGTCCTTGAGCAGGCCGTTGATCTGGCCCGGCGCGTCGCCGGAATAGATGAACACGCGTTCCTCGGGCCACAGGCGGCGGGCCGCGTCGAGGTAGCGGGGATCGGTGCACAGCCAGTCGTTGCCGTCGGCGGTGACGATGAGGTACCCGGCGCTCTCGTTCAGCTGCACGTCGTGCAGTTCGAAGCCGGAAAGGTAGAAGCGGTTGGCCGCGTGGCTGACCAGCAGGGCGGACAGCCCCTTGGCGCGCATGGCGGCGCGCAGGGTTTCGCGCCGCGCCTCGTAGCGTTGTGCATTCATGGTGGTCTCGGATGGCCGCTGGGGGCGGCCGCATCACAGCTTGTAGGTGGTTTCCTCTTCGCCGAGCACCATGCGCCCGGCCCATTCCACGCCCTGCATGACCGAATGGTCCATGTTGGCGGCCTCGTACTTCCACCCGCCGAAGCGCCCGCGCGAGTATATGCCGTGCGCCTCCAGCCACGGCTGGAGGGTGCGCAGGGCGGCGTCGCGGCCCAGGGTGGGCACCGGGTAGCCGTAGTCCACGGCAATGGACCACCGCGAGGCGATGCGCTCCCGTTCGTCCGGATGGAGCATGGAGGTGTTTACAAGCCCGTCCACGGTCTTGTCCATCAGGGTGTCCAGCTGTTCCGGCTTGTGCACGGACCACGAGGTTTCGGCCATCAGCGCGCGCTGGTGGCCGGGCCGGGCCGCGTTGTTGGGCGAGTAGTTGTGGAAGTTGGTCAGGCGGTAGAAGGGCGCGTTGGATTCGGGAAAGTACATCCAGCAGGTGTCATCATCACGCATGCCGTCCACGCCCACCCCGGCCACGAACACCCCGTTGCGGGCCAGCTGCCCGGCGGCGGCGCGCAGGTCGTCGCCCACCATGGCGGCGGCGGGGCCCGCGCCGATCTGGTCGCGGACCAGGAGGTCCAGCGGGCCGGTGGACAGTAAATGCTCGTAGGTGATGGATTCGCCGTTGGCGGTGTGCACGGTGCGGCTCGCCGGATCGACCGAGGCCACGGCGGTGTTCAGGCGCACCCTGTCGCCCAGGCGGGCGGCCAGCCGGGTGAAGATTTCGCCGGTGCCGCCGCGCAGCGGAAAGCGGAACAGGTTGTTGGGGCCCCAGCTCACGTTGTCCAGTTGCAGCACCAGGTTGCGCAGCACCATTTCCAGGTCGATGACGCTGACCCGCTCGCCGATCCACTGGTAGCTCATCAGCTCTGCCGGGGTGGCCCACACCTTGAAGTTGTAGGGCCGCATGAAATATCTGGCGATGCCCGCACCGAAGACGTATTCGAACCATTCCGCGAAGTTGGCGGGGTGCTGTTCGGGCCTGCGGCCGGGCAGCAGGGCCTGCACGCATTCCCACTGCATGTCCTTGGGCAGGTGGCGGATGTTGTTCTGGAAGGGGTAGGGCACCCAGCGTTCGGCGATGCGCACCCGCGCGATGCGCATGTGCTCCAGGTATTCGCCGTCCAGCAGGCTGGCCACCAGGTCGTCGAAGTAGGTGTAGTGCGAGAACACCACGTGCCCGCCGATGTCCCAGGTGAACCCGGCGTCGTCGCGGAAGCTGGCGGCCAGCCCGCCCGCGTAGGGGTTGCGTTCCAGCACCAGCACGGACTGTTCGCCCAGCTCCGTCAGCCGGTGGGCCGCGCCAAGGCCGGTGGGGCCCGCGCCGATGATCAGGTATTTTACGTGCATGCGGTGTCCTGCGTGTGCGCGCGGTGCGTTCGCGCGGTTGCCGTACGCCCCGGTGCGGGGCGTGGTGGTCCTGATGGAAAGCTGCCGGTGTGACCGGATCGACCTGGCAAACCGGGCCGGGGCTGGCCAAATAGAGCCAACCTCAGGTTGATGCAACGTGCGGTTTTTGGAAAGCCTCGGCGACCAAGAGCTATCACCCCTTGGACCACCTTTTCTCTCCATACTCGAAGCATACAAGCTGCAAACAACTGAAGGCTTTTGGGGGGAGTTTCAGCCGTTATGCAAGTCTTCGGACATTACCCCAGCCGTAAGGTTCGCAACCGCACCTAGCCCTGCCTCTTGGCTTAGCCAAGGTGTCCGATCCAATTGGGTGCTACACCAAACTCAGATTTGTCCATGTCCATGCCAAGAACTTCTTTGGAGATTTCCGCATGCATCCGGAGTATTTTTTGTGCTTGCCGATAGTCTGTTCGGAGTTGTCATGGTGTAGCTGCTGAATTTTTATGAAATTTCAAGGCGCATCGCTACTCGGTCATTTAGTCCGCGCTCGAGTTCGGCATGCAGTATGCTGATGATTGGAGCTGGAATTTCATTTTCTTTGAGAATTGCAAAACCAATTTTACTATAAAATGGAGCGTTCCATTTTATGGTGGAAAATGTAGTCAAATACAATTCAGAAAATCCAAGTTTCCGAATTTGCTCTATGCCATGAATAACCAAAGCTGTTCCGATACCTTTCTGTCCGTGATTCGGATGAACGTCAATCTGTGCAAGAATGGCAAGGCCATTT
This sequence comes from Desulfovibrio sp. A2, assembly GCF_000226255.1. Lineage (GTDB taxonomy): Bacteria > Desulfobacterota > Desulfovibrionia > Desulfovibrionales > Desulfovibrionaceae > Cupidesulfovibrio. Next base: position 256 of record NZ_AGFG01000044.1, on the reverse strand, counting down.
ACTATTTGCAAGAGGATGTAGCCAACTGGTGAATCTTCAGCATCAACAGCTACCCAAAGCATATCCTGGTCCTTTGCAGCCAGAAGTATATCTAGAGGTAGTTTTTCAGATAAAATATGCTCTGGAAGTGAATTTTCAGGAAAAATTGTTGCGGCTGCAAATTCTATCTCATTAATTAATGGAATATGATCATGCTCAGCCTTCTTGATGGTGTATTTGGCGTGCCCAGTTTTGCAATTTGCGATTTTCATGGTGT